>NZ_JAXOJI010000006.1:0-282653 GCF_036663635.1 Parasphingomonas puruogangriensis
TCTGGTCGGCGTGCCGGGGCTAATCGCTGCGATGCAGGCCTGAGCGCCCCGCGCTAGCACGCGCCGCTATCAGCGCTGCTCGACCACCGTTCTCACACAGCCTCGGTGGAAAGCGGAGTGGCGGCTTCAGAAAATTCTCTCTACATAGCCGGACACTCGTTGGCGCGCACCCTGGGCCGCGGCTACGCGCCCGAACTCCAGCCATTCTGCTCAAGCGGACTCGCCAAAAGGCGAATTAGACGTAGTGCCGGGCACCCGTCGGAAGAAGCACGGCCGGAAAATAAACGGCGGAGGCTAACGAACCGCACGGCTGCCACGTCAATCTTCGCCGTCAGCAGCCTTTGCCGACCGCGCCTCTCGCAGCAGGCCTAGCCAGATATCTGGCGGAGGCGGTAGCCCGGCATGCCTGCACGCCATCGCGAGTACCGGCCAGTGGCCTAGCGAGATAGCGGACAGATTTCAAACCCCGTCGGCGATACGCACTAGCCTCCAGCATGCGCATCGCGCGCTCGCCGTCCGCTGTGATCGGCACTGCGCCGAACGATGCCCCGTGCGACCGCTCGCCCGAGTATAGGAGGTCCTCGCTGTCGACGCCCGCCAGCAAGAGCGCATGTTGCATCGGCTCAGTTCCTCCTTGGCGAACTCGGAAAGGAAGCGGGCGCCTAGCCCCTCGCCGAAGGTCGACGCCCAGAGTGAGAGCAGAGGATAGGGGGAGCTGCCCTTCGTCTGACCCTCGCGATATTCGGAAGTGCGCTCGTGCACGTGACCACATCGTAACCGCGCAGTTTGCTGTCGATCGCGAAGTTGAAGAGCGCTCGATCCCGCAAGCGCTG
Organism: Parasphingomonas puruogangriensis; assembly: GCF_036663635.1. Taxonomy (NCBI): domain Bacteria; kingdom Pseudomonadati; phylum Pseudomonadota; class Alphaproteobacteria; order Sphingomonadales; family Sphingomonadaceae; genus Parasphingomonas; species Parasphingomonas puruogangriensis. Next base: position 834 of record NZ_JAXOJI010000006.1, read on the forward strand.
GTGCTGGTCAAGCCAGAAGCGAATAGCCCAAACTTGATGCGGTTTCAGCGCGCACTTCGCGCCTAGCATTCGGCCCTCGTTCCAAGGGCGGAGTTCTTCGAAGGCTGGATCTAACGACAAGTGTCCAATCGCTTATCTCCACAGTTTCGCGTCGACGTTGCGGAGTTGAGCGGAAAAGGCAGATAGCCGTTCCCTTTTATGGTTGGTGCTATGCGGGCGGATCATCGGCCGCGATCGGGAAAGCCAGGTCGGCAGGCGAATGCCTGCACTTAGGGCTATTCTGCATTTTAGTCGTATAGACTTGCCATCTTTCCGGCTGCAAAGCGCAGGGCCATGTACCCGTCACGGGGGAAGCTCGTTTCCGTAACCAGGCATGGATCAGTCGAGGACAGTCAGGTCGCCTGTCGGTGAGATACTAAAATCACGCGTCAAGCTGAAGCCACCACCAGACATCCGGACCCTGTAGGAAACGTCCGGCCGCAGGTTAAGAGCGGGAGCTTCTTGCGCGAGTTCGGCAGTCTCGCGACCGTAACTGATTATCGAGACGCATTTGTCGCTGTGTAAGGCCGTGACCCGCCACACTGGTTGAGCCTCCTCGGGCTCGACTTGCGAAACGCTGGCCGTTTTGATGCAGGCCGGCTCTTCGCCCTCTCCAGAGACTGCCGCAAAGCGCAGATCTTGCGCTGAACCGCTGACATCAACGCGGTCGACACCGATATTGCACGCTGCAAGAGCGAGCGCTAAAAGTAAAAGCATAGGCCTAAAGTCCATAGATGCCGGTGCCTTTCAATCGGCGCTGCAGCGCCGCTCGTTGGAGCGCCAACTTTGGATTAGTTGAATGAAGTAGGGTGTAGTAGTCGCTTACCATTTCGGCCTGACCCTCAATCATTTCGACATTAAACTGGCGGCGACGCTTGCCATATTTATACATCTCACCCGCTTTGCCGCGCACCGCCGTCATGTCGGCGCCATATCGTACGGCGAACTGGGCATAACCCATCTCACGATATTGGATTGTGTGCATGACCTCATGCATCAACAGCGCTGCCCCCTCGGGTTTGCTCATTAGATCCTTCTTCGGCCAATTGGACGCGGGCCTGAGATATATTGTATTGCCTATCGTAATCGCAGGATTACCGTTTTCAAATGCCGCGCGCGGGATCGACGATAGGCCGGGTCCATTAACGACACGCAACAGGTCAGGTCGCGCACGGTAGCCGTACGCATCGGCGATCGCGAGGCGTTCCCGCGCGGTCAGCACACGAGCATCGGGACCACGCCAACTGTCAGCCAGCATGTCCGCCAAATGATGTGGCAGACGAACCAGCATCTGCACAGCATCGACCGCCAACTGAGCACTGTTCGTTACCACGCGGCGTGCGCCACTAACGGCCTCGCCGACGAGCAAACCGGGGAGGGTCAGCGCGCGCTCAACAAAGGCTTGTTCCATCCGGGCAAGCGTGGAGGCCGCGGTGCGGCGGAAGGCTTCTAGTGGATCAGGGATCATCGTCCTATCTCCTTTGCCACGCCGTTCTTGCAGACTCGGCGATCACAGTCCTACGTACAGTAAATTATAAGCCTAGTCAGACTTACGGACCCGCGCAACGCACGTAACTCTCCGCACCGCCAGATCTTGCTATTGCGGAAAGATGCAGTGCGCAATATTGGAAAAAGCGTCCTATCCGATGGTGACGATTTAACAGTTCAGGGATTTCCGTGAAAGCCCCGCGCGAAATAGGTTCAGCGATCTCAGTCGCTTGTGATTGTCCGCCACCGCGAGATCATATTGTATGGGTGGCAACTGCGTATCGCAGCGCCGCACGATAGGCCGCGGCGCTCATCCCGGTGCGGATCGTGTTCAACCAACAGCGTCATGATCCGGCCTCGTCTGGTTTCAGGTTGGCGATGAAGGCGGCGAAATCGTCGGCGACGAACGTCATATTGGGAAAATCGGCGATGCATGTGCCGCCGTCTTCGGGCTCGCGTTCGTGGCCCCAGAAGAATATCTGGCCATGCGTTCCGGGTTCGACGCTGACGATGAATATATTGCCCGCCGGATCGTCGGCGAACGGCAACGATTGCATAGGGATACGGTCCATGCTGCGCAGCATGGCGTAATCATCGAAGATATTGTAGCTCGGGGCACGCGTCGAATACACGTAATTGAGCACCGTATCGTCACCTGGAATGGTCACGATATGGTCGCGAAAATGACCGCCATTACTTTGGCTAAGGAACGCCCAATAGCTTCCCGGTACGATGGCTTGAACCATTGCCTCAAGCCTGGTGCGATCTTCGTCCGGCGCTGGCTCGGCGCGCGCCTCCAGCAGGGGGAGATAATTCATCGTTGGCCTCCGTGACTAAATACCGCTTCTCGCCGTCTTGTGGCCATCGCCGGACATCGAACCGCGGCCCTTAAGCGCTATTCACCATGTGCCCATCGGTGGCTGAGCCGCTAAAGATCTGCCCGCGTGCGTAGGAAGCGCAGGTATTTTGGGTCCTCGTCGGCGAAAATATCGTCGCCCTCGGCCATATAGGCGCGCATCAATTCGTCGGCAGCGGCGTCGTCTTCACCTTGGTCCAACAATACCTCACCGCGGCGCAGGTGCAAGAAGGGATTGCCGATCGCCCCAGGGCAGGTCATCGCATAGTCGAGCGCCTCGCGTGCCGATGTCAGATAACCGCCTTTGAACGAAGCATCGGCTATTGCCGCCAATATCCATGTCGAGGCTTCCCACTCGTTCTTGGTTCGGGGACCAATCCCCATGCCTTGTTATACGCCGCGATCGACGCCTTAATATCGTTGCGCTCCAGCAACAGATATCCTTCGGCGCAATAGTGCTGGGTTTCCTCGTGTGTCACCTCGTTCAATTCCAACGGTGTCATTTCAGCCTCGACCCTTGCCCGACCCATTGATACATGACGATCGCGCGCTCGTTTTCGCGCGACAGATAGATGCGGAAGAATTCGGGGCGGTCGTAGATCAGGATATAGTTCGGATGCGGCATCGACCAGGTCCGGTCGCACGGCCCGAGCACGCGCTATACCGCATCACCCGTCATCCCGATCGCGATACCGTTGATCTCGCCCTTGAAGCCGGGGCCGTATTCCACGCTATCCACGGTGCTGCCGTCGCTGTTGAACACGATGGCGATGCCCAGATCGGCGAATTCCTGGAACGGAATCGGATCGTCCGCCACCGCTGCATCGTATTGCATCGGCGGCAACGGGGCGTCGCCCAGCGCCGCACGATACGCCGCCGCGCTCATCCCGGTGCGGATCGTGTTCAACCGGCCGAGCAGCGTCACGATCCGTCCTCGTCCGCCTTCAAATTGGCGATGAAGGTGGCGAAGTCATCGGCCAGATCGATCATGTGGGGGAAATCGGCAAGGCGCGCACCGCCATCTTCGGGCTCATTCTCATGATCCCAGAAAAATACGTGTCCATATGTGGCGGGCTCGAGGCTGATCAGGAACTTGTTGCCGCCCGGATCGTCCGCGATCGGCAGCGATTGGACCGGGATACGGTCCATACCGCGCAGCATGCGATACTCCGCGACGATATCGTATCCCGGGTCGATCGTCGTGAACATGTAGTTGAGCACCGTCTCGTCGTCCAGTTGCGGCAGATCGACCGTACTGTTCCGGAACGTCCCGCCATTGCTCTGACGAAGATAGTCGAGATAGCTTTCGGGCAGCGGCGCATCGATCAGCGCTTCGAGTTTCGCGACGTCCGCCTCCGAAATGGGGGCGGCGCGCGTATCGAGTAGGCTGAGATAATCCATCAAGGTCCTCCACGACTATGCGCCGTCTTGTGGCCATGGCCATGCAACGAACCGCAGCCGCTGGTTCCGATCAGCGGAACTCGCCCTCGCGGTATGTCGGGGGGCCAAGTTCCTCCTGAATGATTGAATCCGATTTGAAGATTTTCTCGGCGCCTTCGGCAGATGTTAGCAATGTATCGACATCACCCGCCAACCACTCGGCATCCTCGTCGAGAAACAAGGATCCCGTCTCCAGCAGATATAGGCCCGGTCCCTGCAGGCCGTCACCATAGACGAGGATTTCACCGCCGCCATTGTCGCCTAACGGCATGGCGCCGGGGATCATCGCCGAAACGCCGTACGCCGCGTCCATCGCCAGAACTTCCTCTGGGCCCCACAGCCGCAACTCGCCGCGATCGTTCCACAGCAAGGTCACCGCAGTCGCTTCCTCGACCAGGGATCGATATCCGGCGGGCAGCTCCGGGTAGCTATCGATCGCGCGCTGCACATCTTCCGCCCGGGCGGGTGGGCCGTATTGGAAGATGCGAAAGGATGCGTGGAGCAGCATTGGTCGTGTTCTGAGGCCCCTATTCAAGCGATTGGCGAGCCGTTGAGACCGATGCAGACCTACCGGCGTGGTCAAACAACGCTGCCCCGCTGCGGATCAAGATAGTCGAAGGCGGCCTGCTCAAATGCTTCTTCCAAAGCTTCCAAGCCATCCGCCTTTTTGTATTCCACTTCGGAGAACGTGACAGGAATAAGCCAGTAGAATTTTATGTCCCGCTGCTCGACAGTCAGCGTCTCCAGCGTCGGGCCATCGAGATAGGGCAGAGAGATCAGTCCGTAGCTGCATTTGGATTCCCCGATCCACGCCCGCCCGAAATTGACCGAATGCTCTACATCGAGCTTTGCAGCAGTGCGATGGAAATGTGCGGTGACGACAAGCAGCTCGACCAGTTCATCTGCCTGCCATGGACTGAACAGGTGCAATTCAATGGGGTTGGCATCCGTATGTGAGGACATGCACCGCGTGGCATAGGTCCACATCGTCCGCTCGCCATGCGGCGGAAAGCGCAGCACCACGAACCCTTCCGGCAAATCACGTGTCGGCCCGGCGGTGAATTCGCACTGCTCCGGTGTGCTGTGCCAGACATACCGACAGTGATTCTCGATGCTGGTCTGCCAGGTCACTGGCGGTGTTGCTTTCCTGCCGGACCTGAACATCGCGCTATCAGGCCTTGAGCTGGGCTTCAAAAATCAGGCCGACATCGGCATCCCCTAACGACGGCAATTGAGAGCAGGCAGCGGCAGATGACCGATAAGCCTCGATATCATCGTTCTTGACGATGAACCTCTTATACGCATCGTATGCGTTCGCCTGCGCCAGAATGAATGACTGGAAGGTGGCGGCCATGGCGCGAATGCTCGGGGGTTCGTCGGTCAGGTCGAGCAGGCCGACGCCCTGCGGCGATACGAAGATGCTTCCTGCACCATAGTCGCCGATGAAGAGCAGATCGCCACTTGCTTCGAACTGCTGGCGGATGCCGCGATCGTAATGCGCAATCTGTTCTGCCGAGGTAGCGCCAGCGGCAGGCGCAAAACGGAACGCGCCAATCTCCTTCCCTCGCAGATCGACGGTCGACAGCACCGCTGCTGCGCCGGCGGGCAGCGGCTCCGAAAGGCGTTCATCAGACAATTCTATTACGATCGATTCGGCGAGCTCGGCATACAGTTCCGGATCAGCTGCCTTGAGCGGCGCAAGCCAGCTTGCAGAAAGGGTGGGCAGCTTTTGAAGCGTTTCGATCATGGGCCGTGCCATATGTTGTAGTTTCCAGCGCCGCGGTGAACATCTTGGGGCAGCGGTATCGCGATGTTACCTTGGTTATAGTGATGATGCTCGATCGTCTGATTTTTATAGCCGCTATGCTCGGGAAAGCTGTCTGTCCAGGTCTTGTCGACCTTGGGAGACATTCCGAGTTCGTCAATACGATAACGATTGCCGGGGCTGAGGGTTTCCGGGTGATTTTCCTTCCATTGGCTCCAGAATTGTCGTTGATCCCGGATCTCGCCTGTTGCGGTCCTGCCGGCGCCCGGCGCGTTCGGATTGAAGCTGCGCGTATCGACACTCCAATTGGGATCGGGCCGACCGGGATTGGCTGGATCGTAGCGCGTCTGAAAGGGTGACTGGGAGGAAGCCGGCGGCCGCCGCACGATGCTGACATTGCCGCCGTTCATGCCGAGTTTGTTGGGATCGACCTTGATCTGGTAGTTTCGGTTGAACGCCTGCGTGCCCTTGGTGCCCGCCGCGCCGCCGACCATGCCGCCGAGGAAGCCGCCGGCCACCTCCAGTGAGCGGATCCCAGCTTCGGACATGCCGAGCGCTTCGCCGAGCGCGCGGCCGCCTGCCGCGCCGCCGATCGCGCCGACATAGCCTAATACCGCGCCGCCGATCGTCGCCGCCACGCCGACCGTGGCGATGGCGAACGGCAAGGCGGCGATCGCGCCGGCGATGCCCAGCACCTGCAGCGTGGTCACTGCCCAGGCCGGCACTTCGGGCTGGATCGACACGCGCGGATCCTGCGCGCTCTCGCCGCCGATGAACACGTTGGGGGAGACCTGCGGTACGGATTGCGCGCTGCAGCCGATTTTCTCGGTCTGGCGGCCGGCCATGCCGAAATTGATGAACACGGTGGACGAGCCGGTGGCGAGCGGCAGCGGGGCGCCGCTTTCCTTGCTGCAGGCGGCGAACGAGCCGGCGGTGAAGGTCGCCGGGCGACCGTTGACGAACACGTTGGGCGATCCGGTGACGAACTTGCCGCACGGCGGGCCCATCGACGCCTCGCCGATATACATGCCGCTCAGGCCACCGGCGGAGACCAGGCTTGCCGCCGCGCCGGCCGCCGCGACCAGCGCCAGCCCGCCCGTCGCCACCGTCGCCGCGACCAGCACCGCGCCCACGGCGGCGCCGGCGAGGATACCGAGCAGCATGCCGGTGCCGGCATTGCTGTGCGCGATATCGTCGCCGACGCGTGCCGCGGGCATCATCGTCATCGAAGCGCTCCGTGCGTCATCGGCCGATCAGTGCTGCCGGTCGCGCGCCGGCGCGATGACCAGATCGGCCAGGCCCTGGTCGAACGCTGCTTCGTGGGCGGCATAATCGTCGAGCGCGGCGGTGGCAGTGAACGTCACCACCACGCCCGACCCGGCGGAAATGAAGAATACGCGCTGGCGCAGCGTGCCCGCGCCGGACATCCAGGTGAACAGGATCTGGAACGCATCGCGCTCCTCGACCCGGCCCGGCCCCTCGCTCTCGCGATGGAATTGCGGCAGCGTGGTGCGGAAGCCGTCGATCTGGCGCGTGCAATATTCGCGGAACGTTTCTTCCGCGCCCAGCGCATCGCGTGCGATCAGCATGTTGGCGGCAATCGCCTGGCCAGGCTGCGGCGGCGCCGAATAGATCACCATGGTCTTGTCGACCCACCCTTCCGGGCGTGTGCCGCTAACGGCGATATCGGGTGTCGTGGCCACAATCATTCCCATCCTGCTTCAAGCGATCACGTTCAGCCGTCGCGTCGTGCCTGATCGTTATAGGCGCGACGAAATTCCTTGGCGAAGACATCCATGAACGCTTCGTCCGATCCTTGCGCGACCCCGCCGAATTCCTTCTCATACGCTTGCCACAGCGCGGCGTCGCGTGCCGCGGGCAAAATCCGTTCGAGCAGTCCGCCGGATTCGGCGCGGCCGCGGATCGCGGTCGGCGAAAAGCGATCAAGCGTAGCTTTGAGCGCGCCCTGCATCGCGCGGAGCGTGGCCATCTGGTGCGATTGCAGATCGACGAACGCATCCTCGATCGCGCGTTCCGCATCCATGAAACCGCGTTGCGGCGGATTGAGCAGCATCGCCAGCGCCTCGTCCGGCGTGCGCGCGAACTTGATCGGGTTGTTGCCTTCGGGGTTGAACGCGGTGGTCTCGGCGCCAAGCTGCGCCTTGGCGCGGGCGCGCGCCTCGACCATCACCACGAGCCCGGCCACCAGGCGGTGCAGCAGGCGACCGCCGCGACCAAGCACGTCGGCCGAACGATCGGCGACCAGCGCCGTGCTCAGCCCGGTGGCCGCGATGAACTGCTCTGGCCCGCCGGGCGCTGCCGGCGTCGTCGTCTGGGCGGCCGGGGGCGCGGCCATGGGGGCGGGCGCTGCCGGCGGCGGGGCGGGTGTTCCCCAGCCATCGTCGCTGGCCCCGAACCGCGCCATCTGCGGTGTTTCGACCGGCAGCGCCGCGCGCGGCGCGGCGGGGGCGAGGCCGAGCGGGTCGCGTGGCGGCTCGACCGGCTGGCCGAAGCCACCGCGCGCCCAATCGACCACATTGCCCTCGGCGATCCGGCCCCACACGTCATCGGGCGAGGGCGCCGCCGGGCGATCGGGGGCGGCGCTCGACCAGCCCGAGGCGGGCTCGGGGGTGGGGGTGGCCGCCGCCCAGGCCGAGGAAACGGGGGCTTCGGGCGCGGCAATCGGGGCGGCCCAGCCACCCGAGGTTGGCGCTGGCGCAAACGCGCGCGGCTGATCCGTGCGGGCCAGCGACGGGCCGAGCTGCGGCTGCCACCCCGCGCTGGTGCTCGCGGCGGGCGGCGTCGCGGATGCCCAGCCCGAGGCGGGCGCAGCGGGGCGCTCGGCAACGGCGGCGCCCTCGTCCCAGCCGCGCCAGGGCTGCACGGCGGGCGGGGTCTCGTCGTCACGTAGGCCGGCCTGACCGCTGAGCCGGGCGCCGATTTCATACTGGCCGATCTGCAGGACATCGCCGTCGTCGATCCGATGCGGCGCGGGCAACCGCGCGCCGGCGCCGTTGAGGAACGTGCCGTTGGTGCTGAGATCGGTGAGGACATAATGCTGCCCGTCGAACGTCACTTCACAGTGCCGCGACGAGATATGGCTGCGTGGATCGGGCAGGCTCCAGTCGCAGGTCGGCGCGCGGCCGATCACCGCGCCGCGGCGATGCATGACGAATTCGAGCGGCATGCCGTTGTCTAGCCCGGCGACGTTGCGGATCGAGAGCGTTAGCGTCATGCCGCGGTCAGCGCTGGCAAGCCGCCTTCCGCTATCCGTTCGGCCAGCAGCAAGGCGCGCTCGAGCACCCTGTCGGGCGCATCGGTACGATAGGCGGCGGATTTCACCGCAGCGACGGCATAACGCAGGCAGGCCTCGGGCGGCGCCAGCAGCGGGGGCATGCCGGGATCGGCGATCGAACTGCCCGAATAATAGACGGCGAGCCCGAGCCGGTTTTCGGCGCTACGGGGGCTGGCGGCCACCGCGGCGGCCTGGGTGGCGCGGCGATTGACATCGGTCGGCTCGTCGAGCCAGCGCAGCGCATGATCGAGCGCGAGCCGGTCGCGTACCGGCAATTCCCGAATGCGCGACTCCGCGTCGAGCACCCGAGCCGCCCAGGCCACCGCCTCGAGCCGGGGCAGCGCATGGCCGATATAATCGAGTGCGTCGGCAGTGTCGCCGTCACGCTTGATGGCGACATAGCCGGCCTGGATGTCGAGCGCCGCGTCGGGCAGATCATATTCGTCGACATCGGCGTCGATCAGCAAGGCCACTTGCCGGGCCTGGGTGAGCTTGATCGTGGGCCAGGGGGTCATGGATTGATCAACGTCTTGACGCCCTTCAGCACCAGATCCGCGCCCGCTTTGACCATCGTCGACATGCCCCGGACGAGCATTTCCACCCGGCCGGTGATGTAGACGTTGTTGGCGCTGATGCTGATCGCGTCGGTCGTCATGAAGATTTTCGACTGGCCGACCTTGAGCAGGATGCTCGTGCCGGCCTTGACCACCAACGTCTGGCCGACCAGCAGCGTGTCGTTGACACCGACCTTGGTCTCGCGGTTATTGACCACCTTGCCGGTTTCGTCGTTGCCGATCTCGAACGTCCGGTCGAAGCCGACGACCTCGTCCTGATTGTGGCCGACATGATGCGTCTGATCGAAGCGGACGCGCACGTTCTGATCGCGTTCGGCGTGGACGAACATCTCCTCGACGCCGCCTTTGTCCTCGAAACGGATCTCGTTGGCGCCGGGCGCGCCGGTGTCGAGCGCGCGGGCCTGCGGATATTGGCCGGTGTCGCCGTAACGCTGGGTGCGCCACAGCGCGCGCGTCTTGTTGGCGGGCAGATCGTAGATCGGCATGTGCGATTTGTTGAACACGCGGCCCACGACCAGCGGGCGATCAGGATCGCCGTGGAGGAAATCGACCAGCACCTCATGCCCGACGCGCGGCAGGATGAGATTGCCGAGGCCACCGGTCTGCGACACGCGGACCCAGCAGGTCGATTTTTCGCCCGGCGTGGGCCCGCGATCCCAGTGAAAGCGCACTTTCACCCGGCCATATTCGTCGGTGTAGATCGTCTCGCCGGCGGGGCCGGTGACGATCGCGGATTCTAGGCCCTGGACCACCGGGCGCGGTGTGGTGTGCGGCGCCTGGAACACAGTATCCGCCGGGATCGCTTCGAAGCGGGTGTTATACTCGTCTTCGTCCTCCTGCTGCCCGGAGCGGTAGGTCTCCGCGGCGATGCTGTGGTAGGTCGAGGTGATCAGATAGGACGCATTCATACGCTCGGCGGGATGGCCGCTGACCGCGACGGTCGACCCGCAGGAAAGGCCGCTGGCCTGTGACGTGCCGGCGAACACCCGGCGGTTGGCGCGCAGGCCATCGAGGATCGTGCGGCCGCGCTCTTGACCGGTCTTTTCCTGGTCCTCCCGCCCGGTCTTCTCGCGCGTGTAGCGGCCGGGATAGAGGAATATCTCGCGATCGTCGCGCGGATGGCTGCCTTCGGCAGCGTGGACCGCGCTGAGCGGCTTGTCCGGCGATTCGAAATCGAAATCGCGATAGGTGATCTTGCTTTCCGCGCTGGTCGAGACGCGTTCGGTCCAACTCTGCAGTTGTGACGCCGGCTTGGCGAAGCGGGATGTCGATTCCGCGGCGAATACCGAGACCGAATTGGGATTGTATTCGAGCTTGGCGGGCGTGCCCGGGACATGCCCCTGCGGCCCTTCGCACAATATCATGACATGGCGATCGGCATCGTGGCGGAAGTAATAATAGATCCCTTCTTCCTCCATCAGGCGGGAGGTGAAGGCGAAATCGCTCTCGCGATACTGTACCGTATAGGCGCGCGGCACGCGTGACTTGGTCAGGCGGGAATAGTCCACGTCGGAGACGCCGGCGGTTTCGAACACCTGCTTGATGATCTGCACGACCGTCAGATCCTGGAAGATCGCCATGTCGCGATTCTGCGACAGAAAATAGGTCCATGGCTGTAGCGTCAGGCGATAATGATGGCCGCTAGTGCTTTCCTTGCCATAGTCGGCAGCGATGATCAGGCCGTGGAAGTGGCGCTGGATCTGATCGTCTTCGAGCACGGTCAGCGCGGTCGGTTTGCCCAGATGCGGCTGTAGATCGATCTCCAGCGGCGAGATGATCTCCGCCGTGATCACGAACGGACGGCTGAGCGCCTCGGTGCTTTCGATTCGCTCCAGCACGACCTGTTCGCCGACATCGATCGACATCTGGGTCAAACGGGATGTCGCGCCTGACACGATCGGGCTCCTTCGCAACCGTTAGTGGCCGTCGCGGACACTGCACAACGATCGTCAATACAGAGCGCGCCGGGGCCGCACAACCGCGAACGATCATTACAGTGTTATGACTAAATCATTGTACTTGCCGGATGCTTAACGATGCCAACTTGCGAGTTCGGTTGGTTGAGCTTAGGTTAGCGGAGCAGATCGCGGTGCTGTTAGTCGGAGATTACGACATGGGCTTCCTTTCGTTACGCTGGGCGCTGGCCGGATCGGTCGCGCTGGCCATGCCGGCCTTGGCCGATCAGCCCAAGCCGCAACCCCGACCCAGCGTCGAGGGCTATCTGTGCACCTTTGCCGGCAAGTGCGGGCCGCAGGCGAGCGATCCGACGGTGACCCGCGACGCGCCCGAAACCAAAGGCTTCCGCCTGGCCCGGCCAACGGCGGATAAGTCCGCGACCACGGTCAGCAGCCCGCGCGCCAATGCCGTCGCCACCTCGACCCGCCCAGGTCGGCGCGACAACCGCGCTGCGGCGGGGCGGCGCAAGGCCGGGCGCGAAGCGGCGTGGCTGGCGCCGACGCCGCCGGTCCCGGCCTATAGCGCGGCGCAGGCGCGCCAGTACGGCAACGGCCAAAGCGGCGCCGCGCGGCGCGCCGATCTGATGATCGGCTTCGATCTCAATTCGGCGACGATCAGCGGTGAGGGCAGGGCCTCGGCCAGCGTGTTCGCGCAGTCGCTGCTGCGGCCGGAACTGTCGGGCAAGAAGTTCGTCATCGAAGGTCATACCGATCTGCGCGGTGGGCGGCAGATCAACCTGGCGCTATCGGCACGACGCGCGCAGGCCGTCGCCGATTTCCTCGCCGCCCGCGGCGTCGATCGGTCTCGGCTGGTGACGCGCGGCGTGGGTCCAGACGTGCCGCTGGCCGGTCATGCTGCGACCGACCCGCGCAATCGCCGGGTCGAAGCCGCGTTGCTGCCCTGACGTGACCGCGATGACGCTGGTCGGACGGCAACGAACATGACCCTCGACAGCTTGCTGGCGCCGGTATCGGACGACACGCCGGCGGGGCCGGATTTGTCCTATGATGCCGAACGCCAGGCGATTGAGCAGGCGTTCGAAACACAAGGCTATTCGTCCGAAGTGGACGAGGATGTCGATTGGCGCGAAACGCTCAAGCTGATCGAGGCGCAGAGCCTGCGCACCAAGGATGTGTGGCTGGCGGTCTATATGGCGCGCGCCGGCACGCGGATTGGGTCGCTCGAGACGATCGAGACCGGCTGCGCGCTGCTCGCCGGTTTGTTCGAGCACTATTGGGACAGCGTGCACCCGACGCTGGAGGAATATGGCCTACAGGGCCGCAAGGGCGCGTGTGAATCGCTGACCCGCATCGCCGAGTTCCTGCGCCCGTTGCAGCAGACCGTGCTGATCGAGCATCCCCGGCTGGGCAGCTATTCAGGCGACGATTTCGCGCGTTTCGCCCGTGACGGCGAAAGCGCGGACGGCTTTGGCATGTTTCGCGCGGCGATGGCCGATACGTCGCTGGAATCGCTGCAACAAGTCGTCTCGCGGCTTGAGGCGATCGAGCAAGCGTTGCGCCGCGCCGACGGCATTTTGGGCGCGCACGCGGTCGCCGCCGGCGAACTCGGCACCAACTTCGCCCCGACGTTCGACGCGCTGGCGGCGATCCGCCGTGCGATCCTGCCATATATGGGCGCCAGCGCGTCGGCGGAGATCGATCAGGTCGATGCGACCGACGCTGGCGACAGTGACTCAGCAAGCGGCGCCGTGCGTACAGCAGGTCGCATCGACAGCCGCGAAGATGTCATGCGCGCGCTGGATGCGATCGGCGACTATTACCAGCGGCGCGAGCCGTCGAGTCCGATCCCGATAGCGTTGCGCCGCGTCCGCGGATGGATTGCGATGGATTTCATGGCGATCCTCAAGGACATCGCGCCCAACAGTGTCAGTGACGTAGGCGCGGTATTGCTCGCGCGCGTTGACGACTCAGGGTATTCGGATATGTGACTGACGAAAATCGTTTCGGTTGGAGCTAAATTCGGTTTCGCGTATTTAGAACTGTGCCGATCTTTAAAAATCGAAGGGGACGATAGATGGCGATCAAGAGCGGACAGCGGTTCATCCGGGAAAATAGGGCGCCGCGCGTGCATATCGCGTATGAAGTCGAAACCTATGGCGCGCGCCAGAAGATCGAATTGCCGTTCGTGATGGGCGTGATGTCGGATCTATCGGGCAAGAGCCATGTCGAGCGCAAAGCCGCCGAGGCGCGCGAGTTTGTTGACTTCGACATGGACAATTTCGACCAGCGCATGGAGGCGATCGCGCCGCGCGCCGCCTTCAACGTCGACAATACCCTATCGGGCGACGGCAAGCTGGCGGTCGACCTGACGTTCAACACGATGGAAGATTTCACGCCCGGCGCGATCGCCCGCAACGTCGAGCCGCTGGCGAAATTACTCGAAGCGCGCACGCAGCTCGAAGATCTACTGTCATATATGGATGGTAAGAACGGCGCGCAGGAGTTGCTCGACAAGGTGTTGAAGGATCCGGCGCTGCTCGCGGCGCTGTCGGCGGCGAAAACCGATAGCGCGGCGGGCGACGGAGCCGAACAGCCCACGACCTAAGCGAATCAACTTTCAGCACCGGATTGGAACGACGCTATGGCGCAAGAAGCGCTCTCCCCGACAGGATCCCAGGCCCAGGAGCAGGACGTCGTCCTCGACGATTTCTCGGCGCTGTTGCAGAAGGAATTCAAGCCGGCCGACGATGTGCGCAAGTCGCGTATCGAACAGGCGGTGCAGACCCTGGCCGAGCAGGCCTTGTCCAACGCGGCAATGATCGGCGGCGACGTGTTCGCCACGGTAGATGCGATGCGCGCCGCGCTCGATCGCAAGCTCAGCGAGCAGGTCAACAAGATCATCCATCACGAGGAATTTCAGAAGCTGGAATCGGGCTGGCGCGGCCTGCACTATCTCGTGATGAACACTTCGACCGGTAAGGACCTGAAGATCCGGGTCATGAACATGTCGAAGGAGGAATGCCGGCGGATGTTCCGCCAGTATCGCGATGCGGCATGGGACCAGAGCCCGCTGTTCAAAAAGGTGTACGAATCCGAATTCGGCCAGCTCGGCGGCCAGCCATATGGCGCGTTCGTGTGCGACTACACGTTCGATCATTCCGGGCCCGACCTTGAAGTGATGAAGGGCCTGGCGCGAATCGGCGCAGCAAGCCACGCGCCGTTCATCGCCGCCGCGGCGCCGTCCTTGCTCGGTATGGAAAGCTGGACCGAATTGTCCAACCCGCGCGACATCAGCAAATTGTTCGACGCCACCGATTATCTCGCCTGGCGCTCGTTCCGCGCCTCGGAAGACAGCCGCTACATGGCGCTGGCCATGCCGCGTTTCCTGGGTCGCCCGCTATATGGTGCGAAGACGGAGCCGGTCGAAGGGTTCGATTTCGAAGAAGAGACCGACGGCGATCATGACCACCACCTATGGGTCAACGCCGCCTATGCCATGGGCACGCGCATCACCGAGGCATTCAACACCTATGGCTGGTGCACGCGTATCCGCGGCGTCGAATCCGGCGGTACGGTCGAAGACCTGCCGACCGCGATGTTCCCGACCGACGATGGCGGAATCGATCTTAAGTGCCCGACCGAAATCGCCATCTCGGATCGCCGTGAGGCAGAGCTGTCCAGCGCTGGGCTGATGGCGCTGATCCATCGCAAGAATACCGACCAAGCGACGTTCATCGGTGCGCAAACGCTGCACCGGCCCAAGACCTATGACCGGGCGGATGCCACGGCCAACGCCAATCTGTCGGCGCGTTTGCCGTACATCTTCGCCAGTTGCCGATTCGCGCATTACCTCAAGTGCATGGTGCGCGACTGGGTCGGCGGCACGCGCGAGGCGGACCAGTTGCAGCGCGACCTGAACAATTGGGTCCTGCAATATGTCGATGGCTCCCCATCGACGTCGAGCGAAGAAACCAAGGCACGACTGCCGCTGAAGAACGCCGCGATTGAGGTCGTCGCAGACGAGTCCAATCCTGGTTTCTATCTTGGTAAGTTTATGTTTGTGCCGCATTATCAGCTGGAAGGTATGGACATCGCCCTCAGCATGGTTTCTAGACTACCCAAATCAAGCGGGTAACATTACGTAACATAGGCGTAACAATAACACGCCGCAGTAAGATAGAGGAGATAGTCATGGCTGTTGATCTGTTCTTGAAAATTGATGGCGTGAACGGTGAGTCACGTAAGAAGAATCATCAGGACGAAATCGATATCATTTCGTTCGACTTTGGTGCGGTGCAGCACGGCTCGTTCCACACCGGCGGCGCCGGCGGTGGTGCTGGCAAGGCGGAAATTTCCGACATCCGCATCCAGAAGGAAGTCGATAAAGCGTCGCCGCTGCTGTTCAAGGCATGCGCCTCGGGCAAGCACATCAAGGAAGCGGTGATCTATTCGCAAAAGGCCGGCGATGGCGCCAACCCGCTGACCTATTATAAGATCAAGCTGGAAGACATCATCATCTCCGACATCCACAATTCGGGTTCGTCGGGGGGCGATTCGATCATGGAATCGGTGACGTTCAACTGCGCCAAGGTGACCTTCGACTATCAGGCGCAGAATGCGGCTGGCGGCAAGGACGGCGGCGTCGTGACGGCATATTACGATATCCGTCAGAACGAAGCGGGCTGATCGGTTTCGTCCGCGAGGAGCAACGATGCACGACGCGGATGAACTGTTGAAATCGGGCGACCTCGACGGTGCGCGCAAAGCGCTCGTCGAGGTGGTTCGGTCAAAACCGGGCGATGCCACTGCCCGGATGTTTCTGTTCCAGTTGCTGGCGCTGGCCGGGGAATGGGACAAGGCCAAGCTGCAGATGAACACGCTGGCGCAATTGTCGCCGGAATCGCAGATGCTGTCGGTCGTCTATGGCCAGGCAATCGAGGCTGAGCGCGAGCGGGCCGAAGTGTTTGCGGGGCGCACCGTGGCCAGGATCCATGGTGGCTCGGACTGGCTGCCGGGCGTCGCCGACGCCATCCACCATTTTTCCAACGATCGTGTCGCCGAGGGCGAAGCCGCACGCGACGCCGCGTTCGATGCCGCGCCGGATACGCCGGGCTTGCTCGACGATGTCGCGTTCGACTGGATCGCCGACGGCGATGGCCGCTTCGGGCCGTGCCTTGAGGCGATCATTGGCGGCCGTTATGGCCTGCTCGGCTTCGACGCGATCGATCATCTCAAGAGCGAGGGGCCGCAGGACCTGCGCGACCTAGTCTGGTATCCGGTGCAGATCGCCTTCAAGAGCGGGCAATCGGTCGCCGCATTGCTGCCGGCGCGCTATCCCGGGCTCGATGCCGATGCCGATCCGGCCGAGCGGCTGACGCGCGCCACCGGGTGGCGCGATGCGCCATGGGGCAGCGCTGGATCGGGTCAGCATCTGTGGTCACTATCGACCGGCGAGGAGCGAGGGTTGCTGTCGTTGCGCCTGTTGAAATTCGCCTAAGCCATGGCAGTTACCCAGCGGCTGACCCCGACCTTGTTCGACAAATTGGTCGCCGATCTGGAAATTTCCGGCCTGCGCGATTCGGCGAACGAGACACCGGACGTGGCGCAGGAGAAATTCCGCCATTATTCGGTGCCTAAGCTGGAACGGTTCAACGAGGCGGCGCTCCGCGCGACGATCCGGCGCGATCTGGCCTGGCTGCTCAACACCACCAATCTCGAGTCGCTGATTGATCTCGAACCCTTTCCACAGGTGCAGGGGTCGGTGCTCAATTACGGGTTGACCGATCTTGCCGGGCGCACGCTCAATCGCCGTGCGGTGCTGGCGCGGGCGCGCGAGATCCGCAAGGCGATCCGGCTGTTCGAACCCAGGATGCGCGGCGACAGCCTGACGGTCGATCCGGTCGAGGACGAGAACCAGCCCCATACGCTGACCTTCCTGATCCAGGGCGATATCACGTCGGCGGCGCAGACCATGCCGGTGAAGTTTCGTACCGAGGTGGAAGCCGAGACGACCGCGGTGAACGTCCGTGAATAGGCCGGGGACGTGGCTGGCGTGAGCACGGGCATGGATCCGCGGCTGCTCCGCTTCTACAATGACGAACTCGCCTATCTGCGCGAGGAAGCGCGTGCGTTCGGCGAGGAGCATGAGACGGTCGCCGGGCGGCTCGGGCTGAAGACGCCGACCGACCCGGATCCCTATGTCGAACGGCTGCTGGAGGGCGTCGCGTTCCTTGGCGCGCGCGTGCAGCTCAAGCTCGCCGACCAATATCCCGAATTCACCCAGCATCTGCTGCACGCGATCCAGCCGCACTATCTGGCCCCGATGCCGTCGATCTGCATCGCCGGGTTCGAGCCCAAGGAAGGCGACCCGATCCTGATCAAGGGTCATCAGGTGCCGAAGGGCACCGAACTGACCGCGACGGCGAGCGAGCAGGGCGGCACGCCGGTGCAGTTCCGCACCGGGCATGACGTGACCTTGTGGCCGCTCAAGATCACGCAGGTCGAATATCTCTCTAGCCGCGCGGCGGTGGCGCCGTTCGCCACTTCGGCCAATGTGCGTGCCGAGGCGGGGCTCAGGCTGCGCTTCGAAGCAACCGCAGGCGTCGATCTGCCCAAGGTGCTACCGGCGTCGTTGCCGATCTATCTCGCCGGATCGGAAGCGGTGCCGGGCGAAATGTATCGCCAGATCGCCGGCGAGACGCTGGCGGTGATCGCGCGTTCGGCCGATGCCGCGGCGGGGCCGGAGGGCTGGATGCGGCTGCCGCAGCCAGGGCAGGTGGGGTTCGAGGACGATCAGGCGCTGCTGCCAACCGAGCAGCGCTCGTTCCGCGGCTATCGACTGTTGGCGGAATATTTCGCCTGCCCCGAGCGCTTCCTGTTTATCGACCTCAAGGACCTCGCGCGCGCCTTCAAGCAATCGCCACGCGCCTGCGATGTCGTCTTGTTGTTCGGGCGTTCCGCACCGGCGCTGCACAATGCGCTGGAGCCGAGCAACTTCCGGCTCTTCGCCACGCCGGCGATCAATCTGTTCGAGAAACAGCTCGGTCGCGTGCAAGTGTCGCGCTTCGAGCACGAACATCACGTCATTCCGGACCGCACCCGGCCGCTGGATTTCGAGGTGTACCGCATCCTCGACGTGAAGGCGTACGCGCGGGGGTCGGTCGAGGCGCGGGCGGTGGCGCCGCTCTATGCGTTCGGTGCGCTGCTGTACGACTGGCAGGAAGCGTTATTCTATACCACGCAGCTGCGCGCGCGGCGGCTGTCGACGCGCGAGCAGCGACTGCGGCGGCGGCAGGAATATGTCGGCACGGAAAGCTGGATCAGCCTGACTGCGCCGGGCGATGCCGCGCGGCTCGACGATGTGCACGAGCTCGGCGTGCGCGCCTTGGTCACCAATCGCGAACTGCCCGAATTGCTCACCTTTCGCGGCGATGCGCATTTCGTCGTCTCGGGCGTGCCGGCGCGCGCGGTGACCGTGCTGCGTGCGCCGACCCGGCCGCGCCCGCCGCTCGGGCTGGGCGATGCGGCATGGCGCGTGATCGGGCACCTCACGCCCAATTATGCGACGCTGGCGCCGGAAGACGGCAGCGACCCGCAGGTGCTGCGCGATCACCTCGCGCTATATGGCTGGCAGGACGACGCAGCGCTGCGCCGGCAGATTGACGGCGTGCTGGCGATCAGCTCGACCAAGGTCGCCCGTCGCGTGCCGGGGCTCGACCGCATGGCGATCGCGCGCGGGCATCGCATCCGCGTCAAGCTCGACGATGCCGCCTTCGAACGCGGCCGCATGTTTCTGTTCGGGGCGGTGCTGGAGCGTTTCCTCGCCGAATTCGCGAGCATCAATTCGTTCACCGAGACCTATTTCGAGAGCCCTTCCGAAGGAGAATTTGCCCAATGGCCGCCGAGGATAGGCCGCCAGCACACCATCTGAGCTTCCTTCGGGAAGCGGCAGGTGATGCGCGACGCTTCGGGCTGTTTCCGATCGTACGCGGGGCGGAGGCGCGCGCGCCGCATCTGCCAAGGGTAGGCCGCGCGCGGCGACCGGCGCAGAGCATTGCCGATCTCGCCCAAGTGCCGACATTGGCATTCCCTGATTCGACGTTGGATACGGTCGAAGTCGTCGGGGATCGGGCGCGCGTGACAGGTTTCTGGCTCGGGCTGACCGGGCCGATGGGGCCACTGCCCTCGCACCTTACCGAATTCGCCGATTTTGAACGGCGCTACGCCAAGACACGGCCGTTCGGACGCTGGCTCGATCTGCTCGCCAATCGCATGCTGCAATTCTTCTACCGCGCTTGGGGCGATTCGCAGCCGGCGGCGCAGGCCGATCGGCCCGATGACGACCGCTTCGCGACCTATGTCGGGCGGCTGACCGGCGCGACCGAGGGCGTGGCCAAGGATGCGGCGTTCCCGGCGCTGGCGCGGCTGCATTATGCCGCTTTGTATGCCTCGCGGCGCAGCGCGGGCGGGATCGAGGATGCGCTGAGCCATCTGCTCGGACAATCGGCCAAGGTGCTGGAATATCAGCCGCGCTGGCGCGACATCGATGCTGAGGATCAGACCCGGCTCGGGCGCAGCTTTTGCGGTCTCGGAACCGACATGATGGCGGGCAGGCGCGTGCGCGTGGCGTCGGATGCGTTCCGCGTCGTGGTGCGTGCCGAGTCGATGCGCGCGTTCGAGGCGCTGTTGCCGGGTGGGGCGCGGTTCAAGATCGCCTCGGAAGCGCTCGATTCGTTCGCCCCGAGCCATCTCGAATGGGACATCACGATCGAGATGGCGGAGCGGCACGCGCGCCCGGCCAAGCTCGACGGGCGTGCCCGGCTCGGCTGGACCGGCTGGCTCGCGCCGCCGCAGAGCGACCGCATCCGGGCGGACGCGCATCTTACCAAACGCGCCAAATCGCGCAGCATATCGGGGGACAAGACATGACCGAGATCAGCCGTACCGCGTTGTTCGGCCGCCTGGACACGGCGCCGCGCAAGGCGATCGAGACCGCGACCAATTTCTGCAAGATGCGCGGCAATCCCTATGTCGAACTGGTGCACTGGGTGCACGTGTTGATCCAGGATCCGCGCGGCGACTGGGCGGTGATCCGCAGCGCCTTCGCGGTCGACGATGCGCGGCTGGCCGGCGATGTGGTCGCGGCGCTCGATGCCCTGCCGCGCGGCGCCACCGCAATCTCCGATTTCGCCCCGCAGATCGAGGAAGCGATCGAGAAGGGCTGGCTGTACGCCTCGCTGCAGTTCGGTGCCGGCCGCGTGCGCAGCGGGCATCTGTTGTACGGCATGTTGCGTACGCCGACGGTGCGCAACGCGCTGTTTGAGATCAGTGGCGAATGGCGCAAGATCGCGGTCGATCGGCTGGGTGACGAATTCGACGCTTTGGTTGGCGGCTCGGCCGAGACGACCGAAGCGGTCGATTTGCCGCTCAGCGCGCCTGGCAGCGCGCCGGCTGCAGCGGGGGGCGGCGCGCTGGCGGCCTATTCGATCGACCTCACCGCGCGCGCCCGCGCCGGCGAGATCGATGCGATCGTCGGGCGCGATGCGGAGATCCGCCAGGTGATCGACGTGCTCCTGCGGCGGCGGCAGAACAATCCGATCCTGGTCGGCGAGGCAGGCGTGGGCAAGACCGCGGTGGTCGAGGGCTTTGCGCGGCGCATCGCCGATGGCGACGTGCCTCCGGCGCTGCGCAACGTGACGTTGCGCGCGCTCGACATCGCGTTGATGCAGGCTGGCGCAAGCGTGAAGGGCGAATTCGAGAAACGGCTGCGCGCGGTGATCGACGAGGTCGAGAATGCGGAGACGCCGGTGATCCTGTTCATCGACGAGGCACATACCCTGGTCGGCGCCGGCGGGCAGGCCGGAACGGGCGATGCCGCCAATCTGCTGAAACCGGCATTGGCGCGCGGTCGGCTGCGCACCATCGCGGCGACCACTTATGCCGAATATCGGCAATATTTCGAGAAGGATCCGGCGCTCACCCGCCGGTTCCAAACGGTCGATGTCGGCGAGCCGGAGACGGCAAACGCGATTGCCATGCTGCGCTCGGTCGTGCCGATGATGGAGGCGCATCACCAGGTCGTCGTGCTCGACGCGGCGGCGGCGGCGGCGGTGACGCTGTCGCAGCGCTACGTGCCGGCGCGGCAATTGCCCGACAAGGCCGTGAGCCTGTTGGATACCGCCTGCGCGCGGGTCGCGGTGTCGCAG
The DNA here is from genome assembly GCF_036663635.1 of Parasphingomonas puruogangriensis. NCBI lineage: Bacteria > Pseudomonadati > Pseudomonadota > Alphaproteobacteria > Sphingomonadales > Sphingomonadaceae > Parasphingomonas > Parasphingomonas puruogangriensis. The sequence goes on from NZ_JAXOJI010000006.1 coordinate 22,413, forward strand.
CATGCCACGCCGGCACCGGTCGAGGATCGCCGGCGCCGGCTCGAGCTGCTTGAGGTCGAGCGTGAAGTGGTCGAGCGCGAGGCGGCCGGGCGCTACCGCGCCGACGATCGTCTGCCCAAGCTGGAGGAAGAGATCGCCACCGCCCGTGCCGAGGTCGAGGCGATCGAAGCGAAATGGGCGGCGGAAGCCGAGGCACTCGAGGCGGTGCGCGCGGCGCGCGATGCGCTGGCCGAGAATAGCGCACCCGACGGTCTCGACGTTGCGCTGGCCGCGCTTCGCGAGGTGCAGGCCGATACGCCGATGGTGTTCGGCGTGGTCGACGAGGATGCCATCGCCTCGGTCGTCGGCGACTGGACCGGCATCCCGGTCGGGCGGATGGTCAAGGACGAGATCCGTGCCGTGCTGACCATCGCAGACAAGCTGAAAGCGCGCGTGATCGGGCAGGATCATGCCATGGACGCGATCGCCAAGCGCATCCAGACCAGCCGCGCCAAGCTCGACAATCCCTCCAAACCGGTCGGCGTGTTCATGCTGTGCGGGCCATCGGGCGTGGGCAAGACCGAGACCGCGCATGCGCTGTCCGAACTGCTCTTCTCCGGCGACGAATCGATGATAGTCATCAACATGAGCGAGTTCCAGGAAGCGCATACCGTCTCGACGCTGAAAGGCGCGCCGGCCGGCTATGTCGGCTACGGCCAGGGCGGCGTGCTGACCGAGGCAGTGCGGCGCCGGCCCTATTCGGTGGTGTTGCTCGACGAGATCGAGAAAGCGCATCCGGACGTGCACGAGATGTTCTTCCAGGTGTTCGACAAAGGCTTCATGAACGACAGCGAGGGGCGGCATATCGATTTCCGCAACACGGTGATCCTGCTCACCTCCAATGTCGGCACCGATCTGGTTATGAGCCTGACGGAGGACGAGGAAATGGCGCCCGACTCAGACGGGTTGGCCACCGCGCTGCGCCCGGAATTGCTGAAGGTGTTTCCGCCGGCCCTGCTTGGGCGGTTGCTGGTGCTGCCTTATTATCCGCTCAGCCCGGCGATGCTTGGTGGGATCGTGCGGCTGCAACTGGGCCGCATCGTGCGGCGCGTGCGCGACAATCACGGCATCGTGCTGTCCTATGACGAGAACGTGGTCGACCATATCGTCGCACGCTGCACCGAGGTCGCGTCGGGCGGGCGGATGATCGACGCGATCCTGACCAACACGATGCTGCCGGACATGTCGGTGGCGCTGCTCGAGCGGCAGGTGGCGGGGGAGGAAGTCACCGCGGTTGCCGTGCGGGCGGAAGAGGCGGGGCTGGCCTACACGTTTTCGTAAGGCATCGTCGCCCCGGCGAAGGCCGGGGCGACGGGATTACTGCGTCGCGACACTTGCCCCAAACCCAGAGGATCCAACCTCTGCCGAGGCGACGGGGTTATTTGGCGCAAATATCCACGATCCCCGACAGGCCCATATTGACGACGGAGGCAACGTCGCCGACCGTCGGTGTCTGCTTGGCCTTGGGCATGGCGAGCTGGTGCGGGCCGCTGCCGTCGTCGATCGGCGTGACGACCTGATTGCCTTCGTCATGCTCGGCCAAATTGCCGACCTTGCTCCAGTCGATCGTCGTCGTGCCCTTGGCGGTGACGAGATCGGTTTCGCAGCGCGAGCGCAGCTTGAAGTCGGTGATGCTATCGCCATCCAGTGTGCCATGGGCGATCAGCACCGGGGCAATGGCGCTGGTGCCGCTCGCGTTGGTGCGATCGATCGTTGATGCCGCTTGGTCCGCGCGCGCGGACGCCATGGAGAGCGCGGTCGGGATCGGCGTCGGCGCTGGTTCGGCCGCGTTCGTACTGCCAGCTTGAGATCCGCAGCCAACCAGAATGATCGCGCCTAGGGATATGATAAATTGGTGCGGCATCGGGTTGTCCTATTGCAGTGGTGCAGTCTCGACGGGTCCGATTGCAATACGCTTGCGCTTGGGGCGATCGGATTGCCGACCGCCAGGGTCGCTATGGCGCTTGATACCGCCTAAGGTCGCTCACATCGGGCCGCCGCATTCGTTCGCCAATAGGCCCATGCTGCCATCGACGCCGCGGAAGCCATCGCCTTCCGGCATGGCGAACACGTGGTTCGCGTTGCCGTCGCTGATCGGCAGGATGGCCTGCTTCCCGTCGATCCGCCCCGCGAAATTGCCGACCTTGCTCCAGTCGATGACCGTTGCGCCCTTGGCGGTCACGAAGGCGGTCGTGCACTGCGAGCGCAGTTGAACGTCGGTAATCGGCGTGCCGTCCAGCGTGGCGGTGCCGACCAGGGCGCGCCGCAACGCGCCTACGATCGTGGCGTGGCTGGCATCGCTGCTGTCCTGCGCCTTGGCTTGCTCAACCGCCCCGACGTCCAGACTGTTGGTCTCGGCCTGCGCCAGGCCAATTTCGGACGCTGACAGCAATATCGCCGTCCCGAGCATAACGGACGATACGGCAATCCACGCCCTTCCGCGCGTATTCATGTGTCGATCGACCTTTCAGCGAGCCGCAACGGTTACTTGGCGCAGGAGTCGGCGATCACGGATAAGCCGCCATCGACGCGCGCGGCGGCGTTGCCGAGCGGTTCGGGCTGATCCCCGCTGGGAACCGAGATGGCATGCGATCCGGCACCATCGTCGATATCGAGGACGGTCCGCCCGGCCTCGTCACGCCCGGCGAAGTTGCCGACCTTCGACCAATCGATCGTGGTCTTTTTGCCCGCGGCCGTGAAGGCCGTCTGGCAGCGACCGATCAGCTGGAAGTCGGTGATGCGCTGGCCGTCGATCTGCCCGGCCTTGAGGAAGATCGTGCGCAACACGGCGGCGCCGGTCTGGTTGCTGCGATCGATCGTCGGTTCGTCCTGCCCCATGGCGGCGGGCGCCGCCGGTGCCGCCGCAAGCGCGGTCGGAATCGGGGCAGGCGCGCTGTCGGCCGCGCCGATGGTGTTTTGGTCCAATGCCACCTGGCCGTTGCCGGCCGCATCGGCGGTCTTCGGGCCGCAGGCGACGATCATCAGGATGCCGGCTAGGCCAAGCAGGGGGCGGGCAACGGTCATTTATACTCTCCGTACAGGAACATCTTGCTCTCGGCCGCGCGCCTGACGACCAGGCTGTTGATCCGCTCGCCCTTCGAATAAACGTGGCGCTTGATCTCGACCATCGCATCGTGCGGCTTGGATTCATTGACCAGCTTGGTCGTCTTCTTCCAGCCGCCGCCGGGATTGTAGGCGTAGGACACCAGCGCATCGAATTCGTTCTGGTGCAGCTGGATGGTGATGGCGCGTTTCACCCGGGCTTCGTAGCTGGGCAGGATATGCACCAGCAGCGCCTCCTGCTGTTCGCGGGTCAGGTTGAGCACCGTCTTGTTGTCGCGCACGAAATTGTGCGCGGCGGTGCCGGACAGGCCGGCGCCCTTGGCCGCTTGTGCGGCGGCGGCGGGGGGCACCTGGACCGCCTGGAGATCGGCCTGAACCGAGGCGGCGCTGCGGTCCTTCATGTCATAGCCGGGGCCGATCGTGACGCCACTCCCGCTCGAAGGATGATGCAGCCGATTGCTGACACCATGCTGCGCTTCGTGATCGTAGATGAAGCGCCGTCCGAGCCGCGACATGTGCATGCCGGCGACCGGCGCGACGACGCCGGCCGGCATCGGTGCGGTGCGGGCGCGTTCGCGCGCCGGATCGACCGCGGCCTTGAGCGGGCCGGCGTCGCCCCGCCCTGGCGCGACCGGGCGGGCGGTGGCGGTTGCCGCGGCGTTGGCCGAGCGCACCGCCGCCGACCGCGCCGTGGGGATCGGCACGCTGCGGGTGGGGGCACCGATCCCGGCGCCGTTGAGCGCCCCCATTGTCATCGGGCCGGCAATGCCATCCGGCGGGTAAAGCCCGTTGCGGCGCTGGCTGAGGCGCACGGCGCGTTCGGTCTGCGGACCGAACACGCCGTCGCTGGCCAGTTGCGGGTCGTAACGGCGCAATAAGTTCTGCAGCGTCCGAACCTCGTCACCCCTGCTGCCGACCCGTAGCATCTGCATGATCCACCTCCGTTAAGACCGGGCAAGGATGCCGGGTGCCGGCGCGTGCGGCAAGCATTGATACGGGGATATTGTGACAGCTCATCGTGGTGGAAGCCCATTTCGCAGCATGCCGCTGAAATAAAATAGTATCGTAGAGATTAACCGTCCAAGCTGTTCAACACGCACGAACATCGTTATTGACGCTGAACCGATCGGGCGGGGTTTGCCGGCTGGACAAGGGGAGTTCGCATGGCCCACTCGACGTCTTGCAAGATCGATCTTGGCACGTGCGGCGTTACGTGCAGCATTGCGGTCACGGTGCGGCGACGGGCGGGCTGAGGCGACGAACGGGTCGAACACGGAGAATACTCCGCAACTTGGCACGACAATAGGTTTGGGGAGCGATTGGTGGCGAAAACGGCGTTAAAGAAAATGCTGCGCGGATCCAGCGTGACGCTGTTCGCCATATCGCCGGCAGCAGTATTGGCGCAGCAGCAGCCGGTGCCGCCGCCGCAGCCGATGGTGCCGCAGGGCGCGCTGCCGTCACGGCAGGAAGTGACGCCACCCACGCCCGATACGCGCCAGTCAGGCGCGGTCAGCGTCGACGCCAGCAAGGCGGTGGATTTGGCGCCGTGCCCGTTTGACGGATCGCCGCTCAAGCTGACGATCAGCAAGCTCAATTTTACCCGCCCGGACGGGAGCGCCGTAGAGCCCAAGATCGCCGCCACGCTAGCGCGGGTCACGCCGCCGGTCGGCGAACGCCCGCTCAGCGAAGTGTGCGCCATCCGCGATCGCGCCAATGCCGCGCTGCGCAGCGCCGGCTGGGTTGCCTCGGTCAAGATCCCACCACAGGAGATTGCTGGCGGGACCTTGGAACTACAGGTCGTGACGGCAAAAATCGTCGAGATCCGCGTGCGCGGCTCCGCCGGCGCCTATGAAGGCATCCTGCACCGCCGTATCGCACAGATCCAGGCGCTCGATCCGCTGAACGAGCACGAGGCCGAACGGCTGTTGCTGTTGGCAGGCGATATTCCCGGCCTGGAAGTTCAATTATCGCTGCGCCCGGCCGGCACCGAGCAAGGAGAGGTGATCGGCGAACTTACCGTCGCGTCTCGTCGCTATGCGATCCTTGGCAACGTGCAAAATCAAAATTCACGACTTACCGGTCGCGAAACTGCCTATCTCCGAGGCGAGTTCTATGGGCTGACCGGGCAAGCCGACGTAACCTATGTCGGCTTGTCCTCCACGGTGGATTTCCAGGAACAGATCGTCGCGCAGGTCGGCCATATCATGGGCATCGACAACAGTGGCACGACGGTCGGCGCGCGCTTCACCTATGCCTGGTCGCGCCCCGATCTTGGCGCACTGGATTTCCGCACCAACACGCTGATCGCCGGGTTCGATATCGCGCGGCCGCTGATCCGGTCGCTGCGCACCAATCTCCGCGCGAGCGGCGGGGTCGATTATGTCGATCAGCGCTCGGTGATCAAATCGGGCGATCTGTCGATACCGTTGACGCAGGACAAGTTGCGCATCGCCTTTCTCGGGCTCGATGCCGATCATCGCACGCTGCGACTGGACGGCAAGACCGCACTGTCGCTCGGTGGATCGCTGCAGGTGCGCAAGGGCTTCGACATCCTCGATGCGAGCAAGCAGGGCTATCGCGGTGGTACGCTGACCTCGCGGATCAACGGCAATGCCAGCGCGCTGGTGGTGCGGGGCGCATTGGACGGGATGATCGCGCTCGGGCCGATCTTCAGCATTGCCGGGCAGGCGCAGGGGCAGTGGGCGAATGATCCGCTGCTCAATTACGAGCAATATTCGGTCGGCAATCTGACGATCGGGCGCGGTTACGATCCGGGCGTCAGCACTGGCGATCAGGCCGCCGCCGGGCGCGGCGAACTGCGCGTTGACGTCCCGGTCTCGACGCGGATCGGCACGCAGCTGTTTGGCTTTTACGACTATGTCTATCTGCGCAATCTCGACAGCAGCGCGATCGAGCGGTCGCGCACATTCCGCAGCTTCGGCGGCGGCTTGCGTGTTTCGCTGCCAGGGCTGGCGGTGCTCGACGTGACCTATGCCCGCCCGCGCGACAAGGCATCTCGCCTCGACGATCGCCGACCACCCAATCGCCTGTTGGTTTCGTTGACCGCACAAATTTTCGATCGTTCGCGCTAATCGCGTGATACGGTAGATTATCGGGAGTTCGTCCATGCTCAAGTCCAAGCATCGCCGCCAGATCCGCCGCTCGCTGGCGATCACCACCGCATTGGCGACCAGCTGCCTGATCGTCACAGCAGCGGGCGCGCAATCGCTGCCGGCGACGAGCGATGCGAACCCCGTGGCGGTCACGGGCGGGATCAATCCCCAGATCAGCAAATCGGGCAGTACGCTGACGGTCAATCTGCGCGCGACAGGCACCGTGATCGACTGGGACGGGTTCAACATTCCCGGCGGATCGACGGTGCAATTCAACGACAGCCGCCCCGTCGTGCAGGGAATCGGGAACATCGCCGTGCTTAACCGCGATGTATCCGGCACCAGCTCTACCATCAGCGGTAATCTCTCGTCCGAGAAGAACGTCGCGGTGTGGATCTACAATTCGCACGGCATCCTGATCGGTGGCGGCGCGTCGATCAATACGGGATCGCTGGTGCTGACTACATTGGAGCCGACCAACTTCCTGTCGGGCAACGGCTATCGCCTGTCCGGTGCGGACGATCTGACCGCCGGTATCACCGTGCAGACCGGCGCGCGCATTTCGGTGGAGGGCGGCAATCGCGGCCTCATTCTTGTCGCGCCGCAGATCAATGCGAACGGCACCTTCACCGCCGGCAACCAGGACGTCGCCTTCGTCACGGCCACCGATGTCACGCTCAATTACAGTACCGGCAGCCCGCTGTCGGTCACCTTGAACAAGGGCACATCGGTCGGCGGCTCAAGCCAGATCGTGCGCGGCACAGTGAGCGGAAGCAACGTTACGTTCGCTTTGGCCTCGCGCGCTTCGGTGACCGACGCCTTGCTCAGCATCGGCGCGTCGGTGACCACCGCGACCAGCTCGGAGCGCGGCATCGTGCTGCTCGCCGGCCGGCCATCGGGCACCATCGACGGTATCACTGTCGGCGGGACGACGGCGCAAACGGGTGGTGTCGTAAGCTTGGCCGCGTCTGGCACGCTGACGGCCGCCGGGAATGAGGCTGACATCATTGCCGCCGGCAGTGGTGCCGTTACGCTGGCGCGCGCGCTCAACGCCGGGCGCGATGTGCGTGTCACGGCTGGCGGGTTGGCCACCGTCTCTGGGGCGGTGACGGCGGGGCAGGATTATCTTGTCACCGGAACCGGCGTATCGCTGGGCAGCGCGGCCGAGACGGTAACGCAGCAGGCGCTGCGCAACGTCACCGCTACTTCCAATAACGGTACGCTGACTGGGCTCGGCGCACTGACGTTGATCGGCGATTCCAACAATAACGGCAACGGCGCACTCACGCTGGCCACGACGGGCACCAGCGGCGGTAATATCGCGTTCGGGTCCGCCACCCAGTTGCGCGGCGGTGAGGACGGCGAATCGGATGTACGTGTGCGGGTGCGCACTGCGGCGAACTCGATTGCGCTTGGCGACGTGACCGGCTCCGCCTTGCTCGGCTCGATCGGCAGCGCGGCCTATACCAACGGCCTGTCGATCTCCGGCGTACTGACGCTTGGTGACGTGGACGTCAATTCGGCTATCACGTTGCGCTCCGCCACGATGACCACCGGGGCGCTGCGATCGGACGATGCGATCACCTTGGTCGCCAATGGCACGATGCGGGTCGACTCGATCGACGCTGACGGCGGTGTGTCGCTGACTGGCACTGGCGCGACTGTCATCCGCCGTGCGGTGACCGCGCGCGGCAATGGCGACAATATCCTGATTCAGCGCGCTGGCGCGGTCTCGATCGGCGGCAATGTCAGTGCCGGCCGTGACCTGACCATCGGCACGGGCGCCACCCCCGCCACGTCGATTGCCATCGAGGGCACTGTCTCGGCCCGCAATATCTCACTCATCGCGAGCGGCGCCCAGACGCTGCGTGGGGACATCAGCGCGCGCGGGGCGCTTGACGTTGCCGCCGGCACGACCTTGATCATCAGCGGACAAACGCGCGCTGCCGGCGATATCGCGCTGCGCGCCGAGGGCATGCGGCTGACCGACGTCGTCAGCACCGGCGGCGCGCTGAACGCACAAGCGGGGGCAGGGGCCATTATCGGCACCTCGTCGGGCGGCGTCCGGCTAGGCGCGTTCAACTCGTTGACTGCCACCGGTGGTGGCGCTCTGACCATCGCCCAGGCGGTGTCCGAACGCGGCACGGTAAACCTGACCGGCACCGGAATCACTGCCGCGACGCTGACCGCGGGCGGCGACGTGCTCGTCAATGGCGGGCAATCGATCGTCGCGGTCAGCGGCGCGGTGAGCGCGGGTGGCGCATACCGCGTGACCGGCGGGACGGTTACCCTGGGCAATAGCGGCACGGTGACGCAGGCGGCCAGTGGGTTGGTGGCGATCAATGCCGGCGTTGGTGGCATTACCGGACTGGGCACGCTGACGCTGCAATCGAACAAGGACGGCGCCGGCAGCGAGTCGCTGACGCTGGCGATCGTCGATACGGCGCCGAGCGGCGCAATCGCCTTTTCGGGCAATTCCACGCTGCTCGGCGGTACCGCGCGGCAATCCGACGTGCTGATCCGTTCTGGCAGTGCCGATGGCAGCGTGCTGCTGGGCAATGTCGAGGCGCGTGGCTTGCTTGGCGCGGTTGGCACGGCGGCGTTCAGCGATGGACTGGTGCGCAATACCGCGCTGCGCGTCGGCAATGTCGATGTGACTCGCGCCTTGGTGTTGAACGGCGCCGGCGTGACCGGCGGAAATCTGGTCTCCGATGGCGCGGTCACGCTGATATCGAACGGCGCGCTCGTGGCGCGGTCAATCGATGCCGGGGGCAATGCGACGCTGGGCGGCAGCGGTGCGACGACGATCAGCGGGCTGCTGCAGACGCGTGGTACGGGTCGCAACGTCCTGATCAATCGCGACGGCGCCTTGCGGATCGGCAGTCTGCAGGCCGGCGGTGCGGTGGCGATCGGCACCTCGGTGGCGCCGGCGTCGCTGGATATCGGGGCCGCATCGAGCGGCGGCGCGTTCACCGCGACGACGATCGGCGCGCAGCTCTGGCGCGGCGCGATCACCGCCGGCGGCGCGGTGACCCTGTCCGGCGACTCGCTATCGACGCGCGATGTCCGTTCCACCGGCGGCGCGATCTCGCTGACCAGCATGATCGGCGGGCTTAGCGCCGGCGTGATCGACGGCGCGGGGCTGACGACATTGACCAGCGCGGGGACGTTGGGCGCAACATCGGTGCGCGGCGGTGCCGGCGTGCGTGGAACTGCAACCGGTGCGGTCACGATCGCGGGGACGATCGACGGCGGCACCGGCGGGGTGGTGCTGACCGGGCCGACGCTGGAACTGGGCGCGGTGCGATCGACTGCCGGTGCGGTGACGCTGACCGCAAATAGCGGCGTGCTAAGCGCGGGCGCGATCGACGGCGGCGGCGCGACGACGCTGACCAGTGCCGGCGCCCTGACCGCGACGTCGGTGCGCGGCGGCGGTGGCGTGCGCGCGACGGCAGCGGGCAATCTGGCGATCGGCGGGCTGGTCGACGGTGGCAATGGCAACGTCGTGATCACCGCCACCGGCGGCTCCGCGCGGCTCACCGGCGGCGTGTCCGCGCGGGGCGATTACCGCGTCACCGGGCAATCGGTGATCCTGGGCGGCACGCAGACGGCCAATGGCGCGGTCGCAATCATCGCAACCGCCGGCGGGCTGACCGGCCAATCCGGCCTGGTGCTGACCGCCAATGGCGACGGCGCCGGCAGCGAGGCGATGACGCTGGAGACGGTCGGCGGCGATCTCGTGCTGGCGGGCAACAGCGTGCTCAACGGCGGCCCGGCACAGCAGTCCAACGTCGTGCTGCGTTCGGGTGGCGGGTTGACCTTGGGCTCGGTCGATGCGCGTTCGCTGACGATCAACGACGGCGCGCGTCTTGCCGGCCCGCTCACCACCGGCAACCTGTCGCTGGCGCGGGGGCTCACCCTGCTTGGCGGCAGCGGCGGAATCCACACCGGCACGATTACGATCGGCGCGGGCAGTCTATCGATCGATGCGATCGACGGTGTGGTCAAAACCAGCACGATCGACGTCGGCGGTACGGTCAGCCTGTCTGGCGCGAGCATCGCTTTTTCCGATATCACGGGCACGGCGGTAACGCTGCAATCGATCGGCGCAGCGGCGACTGGCATTACCGGCGATGACATCACGGCGAGCGGACCGGTGGCGCTCACCGCGGTGGCCGGCGCCGGGGGCGTCACCGCAGGAACGATTACCACCACCGGCACGGCCGGCGCAGTAACGATCACGTCCAGCGATACGGTGCAACTGGATCGCGTCACCGCCGGCGGGACGGCGACGATCACCACACTGACCAATCCGGGCGATATCCTGATCGCCAACGGGCTGACCGCCGCCAGCACCGTGCGGCTGACCTCGACGCGCGATATCCGCGCGCCGTTCGTCACCAGCACCAATGGCAGCCTGGTCCTGCTCGCCCCGAACGGCAGCCTGACCGGCTATGCACCGGGCAGTACGATCGCGCTGAGCACCGGATCGGGGCTGACGCTGGATGTCGGGCAGGCGGTGCGGCTCGGCGCGCTCACCGGGGGGGCGATCTCGCTGCGCGCGGATACGATCGAGATCGACTCGATCGATGTCGGCAGCAATCTTGTCGATTTGTTCGCCGATAGCGGCGATCTTGAGATCAACGGCGGCGTGCGCGGTGGAACGGTGACGCTTAAATCGAGCGGCACGACCAGCATTGCCGGCGCCATCGTCGCGCGCGGCGCGCTGACTCTGTCGGGCCGGCGCGTCGATTTTGGCGACCTTACCGGCGCATCGGTGAACGTGCAGTCGATCGGCGCTGGTGCCACCGGTATCAGGGGCGGCGACATCACGGCATCGGGCCCGGTAACGCTCAACGCCGTCGAGGGCGGCGGCGGGATCACCACCGGCGTCATCACGACGACCGGCGCAACCGGCGCAGTGGCGATCAATTCGGTCGGCACGATCCGGCTCGGCGGTGTCGATGCGAGCGGCTCGGCGACGATCACCACGTCGACCAACCCAGCGGATATCGTGATCAGCGGCGGGCTCACCGCTGCTGGTACCGTACGGCTGACCTCGACGCGCGACGTGCTTGCGCCATTCGTGACCAGCACCAACGGCGCATTGATCATCCTCGCCCCCAATGGCAGCCTGACCGGCTATGCGCCGGGCAGCACGATCGCGCTGACCGCTGGCGCCGGCCTGACGCTGGACGTCGGGCAGGCGGTGCGGCTCGGTGCTTTGACGGGCGGCGCCATTTCACTGCGTGCGGATTCAATCGAGATCGAATCGATCGATGTCGGCAACAGCCTGGTCGATCTGTTCGCCGATCGCGGCGATCTGACGATCGATGGCGGCGTCCGCGGCGGCGTGGTGACCTTGGCATCGACCGGCCTGACCCGTATCGGCGGCGCGATCCAGGCCAACGGCGCGCTGAGCGTATCGGGCGCGCAGGTCGATCTGCGCGGCGTCACGGCGGGCGGGTTGGCCACGTTCAAGGCGACCGGCGGGTCGCTCGGCATCGGGTCCTTGATCGCCAATGGCGGGATCGACGCGCTGGCCACGGGCGACGTGTCGATCGTGTCGCTTGGCGTGGCGGCGGGATCGGCGAGCATCGTATCGAGCGGCGGCGACACGGAACTGGGCGCGGCGGTCGTGTCGGGCAATCTTGCGGTTCGGGCCAAGGGCAGCGCGACGCTGCTCGACGCGGTCTCCACCGGCGGCTCCTATACGGTGCGCGGGAGCAGCATCCTGCTGGGCGGGGCCGGGATCGTGCAACGCGCCGGCGGCCAGATCGCGTTTACCTCGACCGCGGGCGGGATCAGCGGCGGCAGCGGGCTGAGCTTGGTCGGCAACGCCGCCGGCGCGACGAGCGCGATGCTGATCGACTCCGCCGGGGCAATCGCTTTGGCTGGCACGACGATCGACAATGGCAGCGGTGCGCTGGGCCTGCGCGCCGGGAATGGCGCCAGCGTCACGGTCGGCGCGATCACGGCAGGCGCGATTGGCGGGATCGCCACCGCGGCCGATGGCAGCACGAGCGCGACCGACACGTTCCAGCATGATGCAGCGTTCACCGCGGGCGACATCACGGCGCGCGATATCGCCATCGTCCTGTCGGCCGGCACGCTGAGCACAGGTGACATCACCGCCAGCGGCGTGACCCGTCTGGCGACGCGCGATGCGATCGCCACCGGCGATGTGCGCGCGGCGACGATCGACGTCGCGGCTGGTGCGGCGCTGGCCGGCGGGGCGTACAATGCCAGTGGCACAGCGCAGATCTCCGGCGCCAGTGTGGCGCTCGACCGGCTCGCGGCCGGCGCTGCCGGCTCGATCGCGAGCCGGGGCAGCCTGGCGATCGATAGCGTGACCGGCGCGACGCTGACCATCAGCGCGACTGGCGACATCACCGGGCGCGGTACGGCGCGGACGCTGCTGACGACGACCGGCGGCGACCTGATGGTCGATGGCGGCGCGCTGGTTCGGCTGGGCGATGTCGGGGTGGCGGGCGCGGCATCGATCAGCGGCACCGATATCGACATTGCCGGCACGCTGAGTGCCGCGCGCGCGGCGCTGATCAAGGCGCGCGCCGCGCTCACCATCGGCGATGCGAGCGCCGGCGGCACGCTGACGCTGGACGCCGGTGGCGCGCTATCGGCGCAGGCGCTGCGCGCGAGCGGCGACGCGCTGGTCACCGCTGTCGGTAACGCCACCGTGGCGAGCATCGATAGTGGCGGCGCGCTGACCATCAAGGGCAACAACGTGACGTTGGGCAGCGGGCGCGCGACCGGCGCGGCCTCGGTCGACGCAGTCGGGCTGGCAACGCTCGGTCAGGTGGTTGCCGGACCGACGCTGACCATCCGGGCGAGCGATGCGGCATTGACCGGCGTGCAACGCGCGGCCAGCGTGACGTTCGACAACCGCACCGCCGACACGACCGCGCTCCGGCTTGGCGATGGCACCGCTAATGATGGGTTCCGCCTGTCCGATGCCGAGATCAAGTTCGTCGAGGCCGATAACCTCACGTTCCGCCAGGGCAATGGCGCGGTCGAGATCGGCACAGTGGCGTTCGATGCCGATGCCGGGCGCCGCAGCGTCGATATCATGGGCACCGGCGCGATCGCGGTGCGTGGCGTGGTCAGCGGCGCTGGCGCCGGCCGGCGCTTCCGGCTCGGCGGCGACACGACGGATGGCGGCATGGCCAGCGAGATCAACGTCGTGGCGACCAGCGACGCCGGCGGGCGGCTGCTGTTCGACGGCGCGGATCTGGAACTGCGCGGCAATCGCATCGCGGTCGGCGTGGCACCCGGCTTCATCGATGCGCTGACCGGCGCATCGTTCGAACAGGTCGTTTCCGGTTTTGTCGGCAATGCCAATTCGTCGCTCTACAACGCCAATATCGGCGGCGGCTTCTATGATGTCGCGGCTCAGACGACTGTCTCGGCCAACAGCCTGACGGTCCGCTACGGCGACTATGCACTGTTCCAGAATACCGGAGGCGGCGGGCAGAGCAGCGGTATTGTGCTCGGTTCGGTAGGGTCGCCGGCAAACCCGGCGCTGACCTTGCTGCCACCCTCGGCGGCGACCAATGCCTTTGCCGCGTTCGGCACGATCAACGGTATCGGCGGCACGGCGGCGGCGCTGTTGGGCAGCGGCGTGGTGTCATTGGGTCAAGCCAATCTCGGTACGACGCGGATCAACGGTTGCCTGGTTGGATCGGGTGCCGGCTGCCTCGCGGCGATCGTCATCCAGCCGACCCTGCAGGTGTTCGAGACGACGCAGCAGGACGTGTTCGGGTCGGTCGAATCGCTCGACGTGCCGTTCGACCCCGTGGTCAGCGGCAGCAATGAGGAATTGCTCACCGGGCTCGCGACGATGGGCCCACGCGCGTCGTGTGAGGAAGGCGACACTGAGTGCGCCAATGCCGAGGAGACGCCCAAGTGATCGTTGGTAACCCCGCCAGAGGCATCCTGCTCGCCGGGATCGCCGCGCTCGCGCTGCCCGAAGCGGCGCTGGCGCGTCTGCCGGATCGGCCCGATACGATCAGCCTCGGACGTACCGCCGGCGGCGAGCCATGCGTTGCGGCGCGCGAATGGCGTGATCCGGCGGTGCCCGATCCGTTCGCGCGTGCCTATACTATCACCTGTCGCGGCGTCAGCGCGAGCCGCCCGATCGGTAGCATCCGCATCGTGCCGGCGACCGCGGTAGCGATCAAGCCAATCGATGCGCTGCTCGATTGTGGCACGGCACGGGCCGCAACGATCGGCGCCGGCGCGGTGCAGGTGCGGCGCTGCTTCGATCGTTTTTTATCCACCGCTACAGTACGTGTCGACCTGCGTGTCGGCGACACGATCCTGATCGGCGATGCGACGCCGGCGACGGTCGCCCAGCTGGAAGAGGCGCTGGCGATCCTCAGCGGCATCAAGCGGCCGAGCGCGGACGTTATGCGCACGGTGATCGGCACAATTGATCTCGGCACGACCGGGCCAGAAGCCGTCGCCGCCACGCCGGCGCAAGAGGTCGTCGGGTTCAGCCCGGCGGCGGCGTTGGCCGAGGGCATCAACCTCAACCACAAGGGGCTGAACGTCGATGCGTCGCGCGTGCTGAACGATGCGCTGAGCCGGCTGCCGGCCGGCGCCAATCCGGCGATTCGTGCCGAGCTGCTGATCGAGGCCGGACTGGCCGATTCAAACATTCGCTTCCCCGATGCGGCGCAGGAGCATTTTGCGCAGGCCGATGCGGTGTTCACCGCGTCGCCAACCGCGCAAACGCCGTTCCTGACGCGCAAGCGCGATGCCTATCGCGCGCTCGATCTGATCAACCGGCATCAGTTTCGCGAAGCGATCGTCCTGCTTAATCGGCAGGGACGCGCTGACGTCGCGGCGGATCGCCCGCTGATGGACCCCGCCGCGCTGCGCCAACTCAATCAGCCCCGCACCCGCGCTGGCGATGCGGTCAGCGCGATCGCCGTGCCGGATACCGGCGAGCTTGCGCAACTCGTGCTCGATGCACAGGCCAATTGGGCGCGCAGCATCGCCTTATTGTCGCTGGGCGACGAACCCGGCGCGCGCGCGGCGATCGAGCTCGCCGCGCAGCGCTATCGCCCGTTGCAAAACGAGCGGATCGATCGGTCGCAGATTCTGTGGTTGGGTGCCAAGATCGACCGCCAGCGTGCGCGGTTGCTCGCGCGTGCCGGGCAGACCGGGCAGGCGCTGACGGCGTTCGACGGCGCGCTGGGCGACATGCGCCGCGGCGCCGTGGCGACGGCGGGCACCGGCGCCGAGCCGTCGATCGCGCAGGCGCAGCTGGAGCGGGCAGCGATCTTCGCCGGCAGTGGCGCGTCGCACGCCGCGATTCGCGATGAATATGCTCGCGCGATCGATGCGATGATCGATTCGGGCGGCGATGCGCTAGCCAGTTCCAACGGCATGGAAGCGTATCTCGACCTGCTCGCCGAGGAAGCCGCCAGCACGCCGCGCGCCGATACGTTCGCGCGCTTCTTCCGCGCCGTGCAGGCAACAGGTGAGCCGTCCGTCGCGCGCCAGGTCAACCAGTTGCAATCGGTGGTAACTGAGGATCCCGCACTCGGCGCGCTGGTACGCGAACGATCCGACCTCGAACGCGAAGTCACGCGCTTGCGCTATGCCATCGCTGCGGGATCCGATGCGGATGTGGTCAAAGTGCCCGACGACGAATTGCAGCGCGCGCGCACCGCGGCCGAGCAACGTCTGTTCGTGGTCGAGGCGCAGCTGGCGCAGAATCCGCGCTTCCAGACGGTCGATGATCGCCCGGCAACGCTCGACGAAGTGCGCGCGGCGCTGAAGCCGGGGGAAGTGTTCCTGAAGATCGCCACGCTCAACCGCCGCCTCTACGGCATGGTGGTGAGCAGCGACCGCATGTTTGCCTATGCCATCGCGCCGAATGCCGCCTCCAAGGCGGCGGTCGGGGCGCTGGCCGAAAACGTGCGCCGCTCGATCGACGGGCGGCTCGGCGACGGCAAGTTGGTGCCGTTCGACGATGCCGCGGCTTATGCACTGTTCCGGCTGATCGCCGGACCGGCCGAGCCGCTGCTCAGCGCCGCTCCGGGGCTGGTCGTCGACCCTTCCGGACCGCTCGAGCATCTGCCGATCGGCGTGCTGGTGACGCGCTATGATCGGGAGGCGGTGCGGCCGTCGCCGTTCGATTTCTCGAAGACCGCGTTCCTGGCCGGCCAGGCGACGATTTCCACCGCCCTCTCGCCACGCTCGTTCTTGGCGGCCCGCGCGCGGCCGCGCTCGCTGGCGACGCGCCCGTTCATGGGCTTCGGCCAGCATGTGCCGCCGGTCGCGGTTAGCGACACGACCGGGCGGATGGTCAAGGTCGGCTATTCCTGCTCGGTCGATTTCGGGCGGCTGAGCAACCTGTCGCAGGCGTTCAAGCCGATTAGCGAGCGTGAGCTGAACATCGCCGCTACGGCGTTGGGCGTGACCGGGTCACCGGTGATCATCGGCGCCGCGTTCAACGATACCGCGCTCGATGCGCGCAGCGATCTTGCCGATTACGAAGTGCTGCATTTCGCGACGCATGGCCTGGAAGAGGGCCAATGGGGCTGCGCGATGTCACCGCCCGCCTTGGTCACGTCGTTCGGCGATGCCGCGTCCGACGGGTTGCTGAGCTTTTCCGAGATCGCTGCGATGAAGCTCGACGCCAATCTCGTGGTGTTGTCCGCCTGCGATACGGCAAGTGGCGTGCGCGACGAGGCGCTGGCGCGGCAGTCGGGCCAGGAGGAAGCGGGCTCAACGCTTGAGGGGCTGGTGCGCGCGTTCCTCACCGCCAATGCGCGCGCCGTGCTGGCGACCTATTGGCAGGTCTCGGCCGAGCGCGAGAGCGAGGAGTTCATGCGCGTGTTCTACGGATCGGGGCGGACCAAGACGATCGGCGAAGCATTGCAGGATGCGCAGCGTGACCTGATCGCGCAGCCGGAATATTCGCATCCCTTCTATTGGGCGCCGTATTTCCTCGTCGGGGACAGCAGCAAATCGATGCTGACGCCGCGCGCCGCCGCCCCGGTCGTCGCCGCGCTGCGCTGAGCCCCTCGTGGCGACGGTAGCCAAGCCGGGAGCGCCTCCCGACGCACCGCTGGCCGTGATCGGCGCGATCGCCGGTGTCGCGGTCGCCGCGCTGCTGATTGCGTTTGGCCCCATGCTGGTCGCGGCCACCGGGCTGATCGGCGGCACGCATGGCGCGCTGTGGGACGAAAGCGTGTTCACGGCGGCGATCTTCGGCGCGATGCTGCTTGCGGCGCTGATCGGCGGGGCGCTGACCGGGGTACGGCCGTTCGCGCTCGGTGCGCGGCCAGGGACGATGCTGGCGCTGGGGGCTGCGTTGGGGCTGGCCGGAATACTGGCGGGCACGGCGTTGTCGTGGATCGCGCGCGGCCTAGCGATCGGTGCCGCAGGGACACCAGGCGCGGCGCTGCTGCTCGGGCTGGTCGCGATCGTGCTGCAGGTGGTTGCCGAGGAGAGCTATTTTCGTGGCGGGCTGCAGCCGTTACTGGCGCGGGTCTGGGGCGTGCGCGTGGCCGTGCCGTTGGTCGCGGCGGCGTTCGCCGGCTTGCACGTGCTGGGCGGGGCAGCCAATCTCGTGGCACTTGCCAATCTGTTCCTGGGGGGACTGGCGTTCGGCCTGCTTGCCGCGCGCGCCGGCGGCATTGCGCCCGCAATCGGCATGCATCTGGCGTGGAACGGCACGGAGCAATTGTTGCTCGGGCTGGATCCCAATCCCGGGGTCGGCGGGTTTGGCGCGATGCTCGATCTCGATCTGGTCGGATCGCCCTGGTGGGGCGGGTCGGCCGAGGGAATGAACGCCAGCATTGGGATGACGGTCGCGCTGCTCGCGATCCTCGCGCCGCTGCTGATCTACGCGCGGCGGCCGGTCTAACTATCCGTCACCCTGGCGAAGGCCGGGGCCGCCGGGTTCGGGGCAAGCCGGTCGCCTAAACCCAGCGGCCCCGGCCTTCGCCGGGCGAGGGGGAGTTAATAACTATCCGCCCGCCGCGCATCTATCTTGTCACGCAGGCGACGGAAATCCTCCAGCGCGGTGCCGGTCAGCGTCCGGCCGCCGCTGCCGGTCTCGATGCTCAGCGGGTTGACCGGCTGGCCGTCGATATGAACTTCGTAATGCAGATGCGGGCCGGTCGAGCGGCCTGTCGTGCCCACTTCGCCAATCTGCTCGCCCTGCGTGACGCGTACGCCCGGCGCGATGCCGGGCCAGATGCGATTCATGTGCAAGTACAACGTCTGCCAGCCATTATCGTGGCGCAGCCGCACGAAATTGCCGTTGGCGCCCTTGGGGCCGGCGAAATCGACTATTGCGTCCCCTGACGCGAAGATCGGCGTGCCGGTCGGCGCGGCGAAATCGGTGCCTTTGTGCATCTTGACGAAGCCGAGCACCGGATGCTCGCGGAAGCCGAATTGGGAAGAGATGCGCGCGCCGTCGATCGGGGTGCGCATCAGCGTGCGCACCGTGCTGCGGCCGTTGCTGTCGTACCAGCCCGGCTTCTTGTCGCCGGCCTGGCTGAAGCGGTACAAAGCGCGCGATTTCGTCGCAGTGTTGAGCGCGGCATAGACCAGCACGGGCAGGCCGACCGGATCACCCGCCGCGTTATAGCGCTGCTGGAAGCCGGCCTCGAAAATGTCGCCCGGCGCGACCTCGCGCTGCATGTCGAAATCGAACACGAAGGCATTGGCGAAATCGCCGACCAGATTGTCATTGATCCCCGCCGCGACCGCCGAACTGTAGAAGCTTTCCGCGTCGAGCTCGCCGCGGACAACTTCTAGCTTGGTCACCAAATGCGCCGCCTGGCGCTGCTCGGTGAAGCGGCCATCGGCGGCGCGAATGAGCGTGAGGCCGCTGCCATCGTCGTGCGTCGCTTCCAGCCGGGCGAGTGTCGCTGCCCCGGGCTTGCCGACCATGTCGAAGATCAGGCGGATATCGCCGGTTCCCGCGCCGAGCGCAGCCGCCGCCTGGCGCCCCGCGCGAATCGCCTCGTCGGCGGCGATGCCGGAGGCGCCCAGGCTGGGGGCGATATCCGCTGCGCCGGACAGGATCAGCGTGCGCTGGCTGGTCGAGGCATCGGTGGCACCAGAAGGCATGGCGGCGGGGGCGGCAGCGGCAGTGGCGACGGGGGGCGTCGTCGGCCGCGACACGAACGCGGCGATACCCCCTGTCACGAGAATGGCGAGCGACGATGCGGCGGCCAGCAGGGGGCGGCGGTCGCGCGGCGGCTTGGGCGCGGGCGGCGCCGGTGGGGGCGGAGGCGGTGCGGGTGGCGCGATCCAGCTGTGCGGGTCGAACGACGCCGAGTCGGTTGGCGATGCCGCACCGGACGGAGGCGCGTTCCAATGGCGGGGGTCGAAGGAGGGGCCGTCGCGCTGATCCAACACTGCCCCCTGATCGCCGAATTGCCTGCTATTTCCGGGAGAAAGCTATTGCCTGTTTCGCGGCCCGCGGCAATAACCGGCGCCAAGCATGACGGGGCACCGATTGCCCTCGACCGCACGGTGACAGGGGCAAGACAGTGGCTGGCAAGAATCGTGTCGGCTGGCACGAAGGCATGTTTCTCCGCCCGCAGCATTTCCAGGCGCAGGACCGATTCCTCGAAGAGCAGATTCGCGCCCGGGTCGATGCCGTGCGGCCCTGGCCGTGGGGGCTGACCGAGTTGGTGATCGACGAGGATCTGGCGACGCTCGGCAAATTCGGCATCGTCCGGGCCGCCGGCGTGATGCCCGATGGCACGCCGTTTGCGATCCCTGGCGATCTGCCGCCGCCACCGCCGCTCGACGTGCCCGGCGATGCGCGTGATGCGGTGGTCTCGCTGACGTTGCCGGCGCAGCAGGCCGGCGCGGTGCAGTTTCGCGAGGCCGAGGGCGGGGCGCTGGAGGCGCGCTATTTGGTTTCCGAATTCGAGGTCGCCGACGCCTTCTCTGACGATCGCACCTCGGAACCGATCGAGTTCGGCCTGCCCAATCTGCGCTTCGGCGTGACCCGCGACCAGGTTTATGGCCGGGTAACGCTCGGGCTGGCGCGGGTGCGCGAGATGCAGAACCGGCGGCTGATGTTCGACGATCGCTATATCCCGCCGACGCTGGATGTCGCCGCGGCGGTGCGGCTGCGCGGCGCGCTGGCCGACATATCGGGCCGTGCCGAACAGCGCGCCGAGGAACTGGCGCTGCGCGCGGTCGAGGCGACCGACGGCGGCTCGGACACGTTCGTCAGCTTCCTGCTGCTCCAGGCGCTCAACCGCTGGCTGGCGGTGCTGCAGCATCTGCAGCATCTGCCGATGGTGCACCCCGAGCGGCTCTACGAAAACTTCATTGCAATGGCTGGTGAACTCGCCACCCTGATTCGCCCCGATCGCCGCCCGCCGCCATTGCCACGGTACGATCACGAAAACCCGCAAACCTGCTTCGAGCCGGTGATCGATCTGCTGCAATCGATGCTGTCGGCGATGTTCGATCGCTCAGCAGTGCAACTGCCGCTCGAACAGGCAGGACCAGGCGCGTACGTCTCCAAGATCACCGACCCCAATTTGTTCGTCACCGGCTATTTCTACCTCGCGGTTGCCGCGGCCTCGCCGATCGAGGAAATCCGCGGGCTGTTCCCCTCGGTGGCCAAGATCGGGACGGTGCAGAAGATGCGGCAGATCGTCGATTCGGCGCTGCCCGGCGTGCCGCTGCGGCACACCCCGACCCCGCCACCACAGCTCCGCGTGCTGCCCGGCTACGTCTATTTCGAGCTCGATCGCGGTGTGCCCGATTGGCGCGACTTTGCCAGTGCGCCGGCGCTCGGGCTGCATGTTGCCGGTGACTGGCCCCAGCTTAAGATGGAGCTGTGGTGCGTGAAGAAGGCCGGGCGATGAGCGGCGGCGACGGCCAGGGCAACGGTGACGGCCCCGGCAAGACCGTGTTCCGCCCGTCGCCGTTGCAGGGCTTGCGGCAGAATGGCGGCGTGGCCCCCCCGTCGACCTCGCCGTTCGCGCCCGCCGCGGGCTATGCCGCGGATCCCGGCTATGGCGCTCCGCCGCCATTGTCGCGCGGGGGGCTCGGGCCGCAGGGCAGCGGCCTCGCCCCGTCGCGGCTGGCCGAGGACGACGTGCCGCTGCCGGCCACGCCGCGCACCGTGCGCAATGTCATGCTCGCCGAGGCCGAGCCGGTGCTGGCGCTGGTCGCCGGGGTGCGCAGCGGGCGGGTGCGGCTGGCCATGCCCGAATTCCACCGCCAGGCGAGCCAGGCGATCGCGCGCTTCGAACAGGCGATCGCGCCGCATTATTCCGAGGAAAAGCGCCAGCGCGCTAAATATGCCGTCTGCGCGACGACCGACGACGTGGCGCAGAACCTGCCCGGCATCGGCACCGACGGCGCGGAATGGGCGCGGCGCTCGATGGTGGTGCAATTCTTCCAGGAGAATATCGGCGGCGACCGCTTCTGGCAGCTGGTCGATGATATGCTGCGCACGCCGAACGACAATGCCGATCTGATCGAGCTGTTCCACGCCAGTCTGGCCGCCGGGTTCGAGGGGCGATTCCGCATCATGCCCGACGGGCGGCGGCGGCTGCACGAGATCATGGCGCGGCTGCAGGGCGCGTTGCCGCACGTCCGCTCGCTCTCGGCGACCAAGCTGTCGCCGCGCTGGAAGGGCGAGAACGCGCCGCTCGGGCGCTTGAGCTTCTGGGGCATCATCGCGTTGGTCGCGGCGATCGCCGCCGGCATCCTGCTGCTCGCCTTCATCGTGTTCAAGCTGCTGCTGATGTCGAACGCCGATACGCCGTCCGAACGGCTGGCCGCGATCCGGCCATCCGAGCGGCTGACGCTGTCACGCCCCGGCGGCGGGATCGCGCAGGCGGATAGCGCGCAGGCGAGCAAGCTGAAGCGCTTCCTGGAACCGGAAATCCGCGAAGGGCTGGTGACGGTCGAGGAGGATGCGCAGACCGTGCGCGTGCGCACCACCGTGGGGCAATTGTTTCGCTCCGGCTCGGACGTGCTGGAGGCCGGGCGCGAGCCGCTGTTCCACCGCATCGGCCGCGCGATCGAGGAGGAACAGGGCAGCGTGACGATCGAGGGCCATGCCGATAGCGACCGCGTCGGATCGCTGCAATTCCCCGACAATATGGCGTTGTCGCAGGCCCGTGCGGAGACGGTCGGCAAATTGGTGCGCACCGATCTCAGCGATCCCGCGCGCGTCACGACCAAGGGGCTGGGTGAAACCGTGCCGATCGCCTCAAACGACAACGCAGCGGGCAAATCGCAGAACCGACGCGTCGAAATCATCGTGCCACGGCGGTATTGACATGAGATGGGCGATACAGCGCTTTTTCGGCAGGGTTTTCCGGGTCCTGTTCGGCAATTGGTGGGTGGTCACGATCACCTGCACGATCCTGCTCGCGGCGCTGCTGGCGCTCGGGCTGCCGTTGTTCGTCGGCTGGATGCGGCCGGTATGGGTGCGCGTCGCATTCGCGCTTGGCGTCTTTGCGCTGTGGTTGCTCGCGGTCTATCTGCGGCTGCGTAAGCGGCGACGTGCGGCGGACGCGATCGCTGCCGAGCTGGCCGGGCCGAACGCGGCCGATGCCGAGAGCCGCGCGCTGGGGCAGCGGATGGGCGAGGCGCTGGCCAAGCTGAAGGGCGCGGCGGGCAAGAAGCGCGATTATCTGTATACCCGGCCATGGTACATGATCATCGGCCCGCCGGGAGCGGGCAAGACCACGGCCTTGCTCAATTCGGGCCTGCGCTTCCCGTTCGTCGAGCAGGCAGTGAGCGGCGTTGGCGGCACGCGCAGCCTGGATTTCTGGTTTGCCGACGAAGCCGTGCTGGTCGATACCGCCGGCCGCTACACGACGCAGGATTCGGATCACACGATCGATGCCGCCGGCTGGAACGCGTTCCTTGGCCTGCTCAAGCGGCACCGGCCGTTGCAGCCGATCAATGGTATCATGGTCGCGATCGGCGTCGATGAACTGATCCGCAGCGATTGCGCCAAGATTGATGCGCATGCCCGCGCGGTGCGCCGCCGGCTGGTCGAGCTGCGCCGCACGCTGGAAGTCGCGGCGCCGGTCTATGTCGTGCTCACCAAGGCCGATCTGCTCGCCGGCATGAGCGAATATTTCGACGATCTCGATGTCGAGGGGCGCCGCGCGGTGCTGGGCAGCACGCTGACCTTCGCCGATGGCAAGGCCAATGCCGAAACGCTGGCGCGCGCGTTCGATGAAATGGCCCAGGCGATCGCCGACCGCCAGGCCAAGCGCCTGTTCGACGAGGTCGATCCGCGCCGTCGCGCGCTGATGCTCGGCTTGCCGGCGCAGCTTCGTTCGCTGCGCGCGCGGCTGATGCGCTTCCTCGATGGCGCGTTCGTCGCGGGGGACGAGCCGGGCGGCGTGCTGCGCGGCTTCTATCTCACCAGCGGCGTACAGGAAGGCACGCCGCTCGACCGCATCATGGCCGGCATGGCCGAGGTGTACGACCAGCCGACGCAGCATGTCGCCGGCAGTGGCTCCAGCGGCCGCGCCTATTTCCTAAATCGCCTGCTCGGCGAAGTGATGTTCCCCGAGGCCGGGCTGGTCACCACCGATCCCGGCGCCAAGGCGCGTCTGCGCGGGCGGCTGATCGCTGCGGTCAGCGCGATCGGCATTGTCGGGGCGTTGCTGCTGACCGCCTGGGGCGTGAGCTATGCGCGCAACCGCAGTTTCCAGGACGATCTTGCCAAACAGACGACGGCGGCGGAGCAGCAGTTCCGCGATGCCGGGGTCGATCTACGACAGGTGCGTGAAGGCGATGCCGACTTGCGCGCCGCTTTGCCCGGGCTAAACGCGTTGCGCGCGCTCCCACGCGGGTACGCCGCGCGCACCTCGGGCGGGCCGCCGCTCGCGATGACCTTCGGCCTGTACCAGTCGGGCCTCAGCCGCGAGGCGGAGGAAACATACCGTGATGCGCTCCGCCGTGTGCTGCTGCCGCGATTGCTGTTGCGGCTGGAGACGGCGATGAAGGCCAATGGCGGTGACCCGATGCGCCTGTACGAGCCGCTCAAAGTCTATCTCATGCTCGGCCAGCAAGGCCCGCTCGATGCCAAGACGGTGCGCGCCTGGGTGACCAACGATTGGGCCACCGAGGTCTTCCCTGGCGCGGACAGCCAGGCCGAGCGCAGACAGCTCGCGCAACATCTCGATGCGCTGCTCGGCGATACCGACATGGCAAGCGTCTGGCCGGGCCGCAAACCGCCGCTCGACGGCCAGTTGGTGGTGCAGGCGCGCGCCGCGGTGCAGACGCTGTCGCTGGCCGATCGCGCTTATGCTGTGCTGCGCCAGAAGGCGGCGAGCGCGGGCGCGCCATGGGAAGTCGCCAATATCCTGTCGCAGGGCGATGCTCTGGCTTTCGCCAACCCCAAACAAGTGTTGTCCACGCGGATACCGTATTTCTTCACCCGCGACGGCTATGAGCGCGCCTATATGGTCGGGTTGGCGACGGTGCAGCAGGATCTCAAGCGTGATCTGTGGGTACTGGGCGGCGATGCCGATACCGGCGGCGTGCGCGACGAGATGAGCAATGTCCGCCCAGGCGTGGCCGGGCTTTATGCCAAGGATTATATTGCAGCGTGGGAAGGCGTGTTGAAGTCGCTCCAGCCCGGCCCCTATTTCCGCGATCCCGTGGCGTTCGGCGCCTTCACCAAGAGCCCGTCGCCGCTCAAGCGCGTGCTGCTCGAACTGCGCAAGAACACCTTGTTCGAGGGCGGCGCCAAGGCCGGCGTGGCGCGGGCGACGCGCTACGGGCTCAACCGCTCGCGCATCGGCCGCTTCGCGCAGGAGGCGGGGCGCGATCGTGCCGCCGGGCTCGACGCGGGCGAGGAAATCAGCGCCTATTTCCAGCCGCTGCAGGAATATGCCGGCGATGGCCGCGGCTCGGCGCCGGTCGACGAATTCGTCGCGGCGCTCAAATCCGCCGGCCAGGCTGTGATGGCGGCGCAGTCGGTTGGCGGCGGCGGCGGGGCGGACGCGACGCAGGCGCAGATGGCTACCGCCATGGCCTCGGTGCGGGCAGCGGCGGCGGGCGCGCCGCCGCAACTGCACGATTTCGTCGCGGCGACCACCGGCGGCGGCGCCTCGGCGCAGGTCGGCGCGGCGACTGGTGCGGTCTCCGATGCCTATGCGCAGAGCGTCCTCCCGATATGTCGGGAGGTTGCCCAGGAGCACTACCCTTTCTTCGGTGCCGCCCCGGCGGACGCAGCGATGGTTGACGTGCTGCGCGTCTTTGGGATGGGCGGCGTGATCGATAGCTTTGCGCAGACGCGGTTGAAGCCGCTGCTGGAGACGACCGGGCCGGTGTGGCGCTGGCGCAGCGACGATCCGATCGCCGCAGCGCTCAACCCGTCGAGCCCCGAGGCGTTCGCCAAGGCCGGCGAACTGCGCGACCTGCTTGCCGGTGGCTTGCCGATCAAGGTCTCGGTCGCGACGTTCGGTAACGATGTCGGCATGGTCGAGGTGGCGAGCGGCGGCACGCGCTATCGCTTCACGCCCGCCACCAATGGCGCAAAGCCGTTGCTGTGGTCCGCGAGCGGCGGGCTGCCGGAAGCCTCAGTGGTATTGTATCGGCCCGGTCCGGCGGCAGCGGCCGGCGGCGAGCCGGCGCCCGGCGCGGAGATTGCGCGTTTCGATGCGGAAGGGCCCTGGGCGTTGTTTCGGCTGATGGACAAGGCAGTGAAGCAGAATGCCGGACCGCAGGCGATGAAGGCGAGCTTCGGCACCGGCAGCGGTGGCGCAACTTTGCTGATCGGGCTGCCAAGCGAGCGCAACCCGTTCAGCCGCGGGGGGCTATGGTCGTTCCGTTGCCCGAGCGCGTTGTGAGCGGCGCCTTGCTGTTCGGCAAACTGCCGGCGCACGGCGATTTCGTGTCGCGCGGCTTGGCGCCGGACGAACGCGATGCACTGGATGCCTGGCTGTCGGCATCGCTCGCCACGGCGCGGGAAGCGGCGGGCTTGGCGTTCGACGATTGGTACGATCGCGCGCCGCCGTGGCGCTTCGTGACGGCGACGATGGCTGGGTCGCTGACGCCGTCGCAGGACGGCGCCGGGCGGCGTTTTCCGCTATTACTCGCGTTGCGCGGTGGCGGCGAGGCGGCGGCGGACGCGTGCGAAGCGTTGTTGTACGAGGCGATCGGCAGCGGCTGGACCGCGGATATATTGCTCGATCATGTCGCCACGCTTGCTGACGCTACGGACGGGCAGGGCACACCACGCTGGTGGACTTTGGGCGGCGAAGGCTTTGCTGCCACAACGCTCGCGGGCGACCGCCCCGACAATCTGATCGCCACGATGCTGTACCGCGCGGAGACCGTGTCATGAACGCACCTTTGCGCATCGAAGCCGTCGTCGCGACGCATGTGGGCATGGTGCGCAAGGCCAATGAGGACAGTTATTGCACCCGCGCCACCGACGGGCTGTGGGCGGTGGCCGACGGCATGGGCGGGCACGCGCACGGCGATTGGGCGTCGCGCACGCTGGCCGATGCGCTGGCCGGGGCCGAACTGCCCGCCGGGTTCGACGAGGCATGCCACGCGATCGCCGGCGCGATCCATGCCGGCAATGCGCGGATCTGGCAGGAGGCGCAGGCACGCGGGCAGCAGATGGGCTCGACCGTCGCCGCATTGTTAATCCGCGATCGGCGCTTCGGGGCGTTGTGGGTCGGGGACAGCCGGATCTATCTGTTCCGCGACGGCCGGCTCCACCAGCTGACGCGCGACCATACGCAAGTGCAGGAGATGGTCGATCGCGGGCTGCTCCAACCGCACGAGGCGGCATCGCACCCGCGCGGCCATGTGCTCGCGCGCGCGGTCGGCGTGCAGGGCGTGCTCGAGGTCGATGTCGTCGTCGATGCGGTCGAGCCGGGTGACGTTTTCCTGCTATGCAGCGACGGGCTGACCGGCCAGGTGCCCGATACCGAGCTCGCGGAACTGCTGTCGAATGGCGACCGGCAGGCGACACTCGACCAGTTGATCGCGCTGACGCTTGATCGCGGTGCGCCGGACAATGTCACCGCTCTAGTGGTCGGCGTGCAAGAAGCGACCCTGCTGTCCTTTGCCATGCCGGGCGCGTTTTCGTGACCGGCGACGACGCTATCGGCGGGGAGGACGATGGTCGCACTGTGTTCGTGCCGGCGGCCAATCCCGATCGCACCGTGTTCGAACCCGCGGCACCAGTCCAGCCGCTGCCCGTGTCGGCGGCGAAGGGGATCAAGGTCGGCGATATCCTCAACCACATCTTCGAGGTGAAGCGCTTCATCGCGCGCGGCGGCATGGGCGAGGTGTTCGAGGGCGCCAATGCGATCACCGAGGAACGCGTCGCGATCAAGGTGATGCTGCCGTCGCTGGCCGCAGACCCCAACGTCATTTCGTTGTTCCGGCGCGAGGCCAAGACACTGACGCGGCTGCACCATGAGGCGGTCGTGCAGTATCGCGTGCTCGCGCAGGAGCCGCAGCTCGGTGTGCTCTACATCGTCACCGAATATATCGACGGCACCAACCTGTCCGACGTGCTCGGCACCTTGTCGCCCACGCCGGCCGAGCTTGCCGCATTGCTGCAACGCCTGGCCTCCGGGCTGCGCGCGGCGCACGCGCTGGGCGCGATCCACCGCGACATTTCGCCCGACAACGTCCTGCTCGGCGGTGGCGAGCTGGCGCGCGCGAAAATCATCGATTTCGGCATTGCCAAGGATCTTGACCCCGGCACCGCGACGATCGTCGGCGACGGCTTCGCCGGCAAGCTCGGCTATGTCGCGCCCGAGCAATTGGGCGATTTCAACCGGCGGCTTGGGCCGTGGACCGATGTCTACAGCCTGGCGCTGGTGATCCTGGCCGTGGCCAAGGGGCGCGATGTCGGGCTGGGCGGGTCGCTGGTCGATGCGGTCGACAAGCGCCGCGCCGGGCCGGACCTGTCCGCCGCGCCGGACACGCTGCGGCCGCTGCTGGAGAAGATGACGCGCGCCGATCCGGAGCAACGTCTGGCGTCGATGGATGCAGTATTGGCCGAGCTGGCGGCGATCGACGCGCCGCCGCCGGTTATGCCGGTAAAGGCGGCACCGCGATGGTTGCCGATCGTGATCGGTGGTGGCGTCGTGCTGGCGTTCGTCGCCGCGCTGGCGGTGTTCCTGCTGGGGCGGGGCAAGGAGCCGCGCGTGGCCGCACCGACGGCAAATGTGGCGACGCGCGACCCGGTCGAGGTGGCGCGCAACGCGATCAACTCAGCTTTGCCCTCGGTCAACTGCACCTGGCTGCGCATCGCTGGGATCGAGCCCGGTGCCAAGCGGCCAAAGATTGCGCTGACCGGCGTCGCGGGCAATCCGTCGATGGCGCAGGGCGAGATCAGCCACGCGCTCGCCTCGCAAGGCATTGCCGAGGCGGATCTGGACTTCTCCGAAGTGTCACCGATCACCCAGGCCGGCTGTGCCGCGCTCGACGCCTATCGCCAGATCAGCGCGCGCGACGGCAATCGCCTCAACGTCGCGCAGCGCCGCTTCGAGATGCGTCGCCAACAGCCGGGCTCGGCCTATCCTGGCACGATAGCCGCCAACGCGGTGATCGGAATCGCCGT
The DNA here is from genome assembly GCF_036663635.1 of Parasphingomonas puruogangriensis. Lineage (NCBI taxonomy): Bacteria > Pseudomonadati > Pseudomonadota > Alphaproteobacteria > Sphingomonadales > Sphingomonadaceae > Parasphingomonas > Parasphingomonas puruogangriensis. The sequence goes on from NZ_JAXOJI010000006.1 coordinate 51,219, forward strand.
CGCCGATCCGACGCGCGATTTCACCTTGGTTGGGTTGGAGCCATCGGGCAAAATCGACATGCTCATTCCCAGCCGCGCCGCGTTCGCCGCGCAGGTCAAGCAATCGCGCAATGGCCTGCCGATCACCGATCTCGGCGGCGATCGCTATCGTCTGCAGATCGACCTCGATCATGAAGGCTGGTCGGGGCTGTTGCTGCTGAGCGGCGCCGGGCCGTTCGACGCCGCCGTCGTCGCCCCGCCACTCGGCGCGCGCGACGCGGCGTGGCGCGACAAGCTCGTCTCGCTTGCCGCCGAGCGCGGGTGGCAGGCCGATATGGTGTGGTTCAAGTCGGTCGATGAGATCGAGGATCGGTGACGAGCATCGAAACAATTCGGCACCGCGGGTAAAACGGGGATCAACAGCGCGTCTCGTTCGTAGCCACTATTGAAGCAGGTTGGTACTCTGGTCATGACGACTATTGCTGTCGTAGCTCGTCGATACGTTAAGCACTGGGAAACCTTGTTATGCCACAAACCATCTCGCGTGGGAAAAGCGGGCCAGTTGTCCGCGAACTGCAGCAAAACCTTCGCCGGCGTGGCGCGCACTTGAAACCTGACAGTCTGTTCGGCCCGGAAACTGAGAAAGCGGTGCGCAACTTTCAGACTGGTGCGCATCTGCCGCCGGACGGCGTCGTCGGGCCACGAACCTGGAATGCCTTGCACGGCGTGGCGCGGCCACCGCGCCAAGCGCCGGAGCGGCCGATTTATCGCGATTGGTCGTTCGAGCAGATGTTGCGAGATACCGGCGCGTGGATCGAGGAGCATAATCCGTTTGGCGGCAATGGCTCGTCGTTGCCTGCGCCCCGTCCCCGCCTCGCTGCGCCGCGCGCCCCACGTCCCGCAACGGGGGGCAGTGCTGCGCCGACGGTGGTGACGGGCACGGACGGCGGGCGTTTCCAGCGTATCGGCTTTGACGGCTATGACGGGCGCGCCTGGGTGATCAAGAATTTCACTGATCTCAAAGGCAAGCAGATCCGCGAATTCCGCAATGGGACGTTTGCAGTCAATCCGGTCGGCGCACCCCGTTTCGGGATCAGCGAGTGCGTTCATCTCGTGAAATATTTCGGTGTGCCTTATACGGGCACTTGGCGGCGGGGGCCGCAGGTCTGCCATTTCAAGCCCGGCGAACTGCCGGTCGGCACAGTGATCGCCACGCTTCGCGATAACGTCTACCATAGCGACTATTCCGGCCGCTCCCATGTCGGCATCTATCTCGGGCATGACGATTACGGCGCGTTCATAGCCAGCCGCAGCAAGACAGCCGGCGTGCGCATGAGTAACCAGTGGAACGGCCAGGTCGTGCAAGACAGCACAAAGGCCTATGCAGTCGAGGCTGATGCCTATGGTGGCGCATCCAGGAAAGCGTGGAACATTAACGGCACAATGGTGAAGAACCGATTGTCCTGGACCAAAGACGGTGAGGAGTATTTCGTGGTGATGACCAAATGAGCACGATCTCGTCGATCACGGCTCTGCTCGGCATCGTGATGCTCTCTGCTTGTGGTAATACTCAGCCGGGGGTGCACGCGACCGATGCCGACATGACATCGGCTAATCTGGCGCTTGCCAGCCCCGGTCCGGCCGCCGCGAACACGCCGATATCGTCCACATCGATGAGGGCTGCTAGTGGGGGCGTAGTGGGGCAATGTCCGCCAACCGTTGGATCAGATAGCGCCAAGCCGGCCGGTGTGCGGCGGTTGGGGAATATTGCCGCGACCGAGTTGCCGCTTACCGATGCGTCGATCGCCACGATTGTCCCGGAAGATTATGATCCCGCGATTGGCAATCTTAATGAGTCAGAGGCCGACGAGATCGACGGTGATCCGAATGTTTCCACGGCCAGCTTCAGCTACGCGCCGAGCCTCGAGGCGGTGTCGCTGGTGTGCCGTTATGGCAAGAGCGTGTTGCCGCTATCAGGCGAAGCAATGTTATTGATCCCGCTCAAGCCGCAATGGGCGCAATGCCGTTTCATCGCCGCGGCTAAGGGCGTGACGGCGTCAATGGTCTGCCACACGATGAAACCGATCGATTGACCGGGCGCCGGCTGCCATCGTTGATGGTATGCGCGCTTGGCACTGCCGCCGCAACCGCGCTTACCGCAGATGAGGCAACTCCGACAGTGCCAGTCGGCACAGGTGAGGGCGCTCGCGCCGAGCGGCTGTGCCATGATGCAGCACCACAGATGGGAAGTGATGCATGAGACATGCGACCGAAGTGCGGCTGGGTGGTTCTGTTGGCGACGGCGGGCTTAATTCCTGGAACGACGTAGCCTCTGTGCAGCAGTTGCTAAACGAACATCTGCCGCCCGGCGCCAAACTTCTTCAAATAACCTGCGCTTGCCGATCCGACACTGCCCGCGGTGTGCACCGTCCCGCCAGACGAAACCATCGGGAACAGTCCCGCCTCGCGGACTGCCGGACTTGGTATCCAGATCTTCGACCCGGATGATGAGAGGCCGGCGCGCGGCATCACCGTGGCGATGCAGTTTGCTGATGGCACGGAGAAACAGCTGGTTACCGACAGGAATGGCTTCGCCCTCGTTTCCGGCGACGTGCCGGCTAAGGCGCTCGGTGCGACGTTGCACGCCAAGACAGCGGCAGGCGGCACAACGGTCAGCTTTGCGCCCGCTCGAATCGGGATCATTCACATCGGCATAAACACGGGACAACTGGCGTTCTGGCCATTCGAAACGCTGCGCTTGCACATCGCCGGCGGCGCGCTGCTCCCGGACAGGCCAGGTAGGGGCGATACGAGCGGCGGCCATAGTCAACACTGCAGGGTAATCCACGGCGCGACGCCAGCAGATATATGCAGCACGATGCCGGCTGATATGACGCAAGACCCAAAGATGAGCGAATGGATGGTGGTGTAAACGCCGCAGCGGGCGTCGAAGTTGCGCTAGCCATCGCGACACACTGACGCCACCCGGGAACGTCTGCAATTGGGCCGCTAACTGCCAAAGGCGGGTCCTTGCCCACGCTACAGCATTAACCGTTCAGGACTGACAGGACCCAGCTGCCGGCGGCTCACTCTTCGACCGACCAACGGCGGCTGTGCCTCTCGTAGGTTGCGGCCGTCCCGATGCTCACTCCGTCGTGGTCCCACCGCAACTGGGCGTTGCCGACCAGTTCGAACGGTGCTGTGGGGCCGACGACGGTGCCGTCGGGCTCAACAAAGCGCGCAACGACGGGGATCTCGTAATCACGCACCTGCCAAGCGCGCCACCGTGCCGTGGTAAGCAGTTCAACGACGCCTTGTCCATCGGGTGCCGCATGTCGCGCATAGACGGTCGAGCCGCCGGAGAGATAGGGAATTGCGCCGAAAAGGATAGCAATGATAGCGATCGGCAAGACTGGGCGTACACGGTGCGTCATGCATCAAGCTCCACGGCGAACGGCCGCAAAAGCCGCCGCCGCCGGACGTCACTGAAGATAACATAGTCGCCGCCGCGGCCGTAATGCCTTCGCCATCCTTGGAAAGAGCCGTTGCTGACGGACCAATATGCCTGCGCCTGGTCTTCCTTCGCGGATTCTCGCACCCACTGTATCGACAGTGCTAGGATTGCGGCGCGGCGCAGGCCGTCCGGTCCCCAGCTTCCCAGCATCTGGTCACCGTTGAACTCGTAGGTGTCGCGCAGATAGGTCCCGATCTCATCGATGGTCAGCCGCACCCTCCCCCTAGAAATCGGAACGGCGTTTCCCGCCACCGCGATCTTGACCGTTCCGCGCCCGACCGCCGCGTAGAAATCGTCTGCGTCGCCTAGGAGCGAGGACTCGATGACCTGCAGGTTCAACTGGCAGGTCTGATCAATCGTTGCCGCGGCGACAGACAGGTCACCGAAGCGAAACGGTGCTGTACCGGCGTTGGCGCGGCGGCGCCACGCACGAACCTTGTCGGTCAGATTGCGCCGGGCCCGCCCCATCCTGGCAGGCAAGGCCCACGTAGCGATCAGCTGGTTCTCAGCATCAACGAAGCGGGCGAACTTGCGGCACCATGCGGTGGTGACGATGCGGCTTTCAATGTCGCGCGGCAGCGTCAACCCGGTCTTCTCATCATCCGACATGATCCGCGCGGCGCCGGCGAACCAGCGCTCCATCACCCGCGCTCCAATCTGCCAGCCCTCCCGCCGCATCGCGCGTGGAATGTCGATAAGCGTAAAGGCCACGCGACTCTCCCGCCGTCCGTTGCCGAATCATACCGATCGAACCGCAAGCCGCAATCTAATTGATCCGTCGAGGCCAAGTCAGTCCAGTAAACATTGAACGAAGATGCGAATGTCTGAAATGTGGTGTTAGGCAACCGTCCGCTTCCGGCTGCGCGATACTTTAGCTTGCGTTAGTAAAGCTTCGGCCTTCACCACTATCGCGAGCGCCGCGGCGACTGCCCGGCGGGCTTAACGGAAGGCAGGTGGCCGATGCTGCGCGTAGCGTCCGTCCGGGCCTAAACGTGCTGTTCATTACTGGCTACGCGAGAACGCCGCCCTCAGTCACGGGAACCTCGACCCTGGCATGCACGTGCTTACCAAGCCGTTTGGCATGGACGTACTGGCGACACGAATCTGGATCTTGATCGAAGGGTGAAGACCTAGCCTTCAACGCACTCCCCATCACGCCGGTTTGCCCGTTCGCATTTTAGATCATGGCCAATCGCCGGCCGTCCTAGCCGGCGGTTATGTCAAAACCGAATTCTGAAGCTGAACCGATAACCGGTTCTGGAAAGCGGGAACGGCGGCTCAAAACGTTCATTGACGGGTCGAGGTCATCGCGGCGCTTTCCTTCCCGGCCCGCCGAGAAGCTTCCAATTACCCTAGGTCGGCGAACGCCATCCACAAAAAATAAGAACGAATGGCCGAAGTTGGGAAGCTGGTAGCGCTGCTCTAATGTCCGGCTCTGGATCATGTCGATCCCCTCGTGTGGAGGGCTCAGCGGGGCTCTGTCAGAGCAAATGCACCGTTCATTAGGCGAGGCCGAGTACGGCCACCGGCATGCCCCGACCACGCAAACCCGCCAGCCCTTTCGCTACTTCAACTCATCACCCGAGGTGATCCGCCTCGTGGTGATGATGTACGTGCGCTTCCCTCTGTCGCTGCGCAACGTGGAGGACCTGCTGTTCGAGCGCGGCATCGACATCTGCCACGAGACGGTACGGATGTGGTGGAACAGGTTCGGTCCGATGTTCGCAGGCGACATCCGCCGGCAGCGTATCTCGCGAATGCGCGGCTTCCGTCACTGGCGCTGGCACCTGGACGAGATGTACGTGAAGTTGAATGGCGAGATGGTCTACCTCTGGCGGGCGGTTGATCACGAGGGCGAGATCTTGGAGAGCTATATCACCCCGACCCGTGACAAGGAGGCAGCGCTGCGCTTCATGAAGAAGGCGCTGAAGCGGCATGGTAGCCCTGAGGCGATCACAACCGACGGTCTGCGTACCTACCGTGCAGCGATGAAAGAGCTCGGCAATACCGAGAAGCAGGAGGTCGGACGCTGGGCTAACAACCGGGTGGAGAACAGCCACCTTCCGTTCCGACGGCGTGAGCGAGCAATGCTAAGATCCAGACGAATGAAGACGCTGCAGAAATTCGCCAGCGTCCATGCCAACGTCCACAACCACTTCAATCTTGAACGCCATCTCGTCGACCGCAGACCTACAAGGAACGCCGCTCAGCCGCCCTGGCTGAGTGGAGTATGGTCGCGAGCTAGACGATCGCACTCAAAGACCGACATGCATCGTGTGGAGAGCGGTTTGCGTTAGACTGACAGCACCGCCACTTCATCTTGCGACGATCAACAGCGCCCGCGCGCGGTGGCGCAATCTCGCGCTCCATCGAGATGGCACTCAACTCGCCCGTTCGATCATAGAGGCCCGGACACGAAAAAGGCCCCCTCCAGCGTGGAAAGGGCCTCTGGCGTATCCGGCGTGCCGGAGACAACTTACTTGGAACCGTCAGCCGTCTTGGCGACCGTGTCACCAGCCGAGGAGACGTCTTTGCCGGCGCCTTCGATGGTGTTGCAAGCGCTGACCAACAGTGCTGCGGCAACGACGGCCATTCCCATGATCTTGCGCATTCTAAATCTCCCAGATGAAAGGCGTATCTGCCTGACAGGCAAATGCGCGAACCCGAACTATCGTTCCGGCTGCGACGCGACCAATATCAGTTTAAGGTAATTGGGCCCGGAAGCGCCTCCGGGGGGGAGGGTGGCGCTTCCGGGCCCATGGTGTGGATAGCGAGAGCGGGGGGGCATAAAGTCGCTATCCGAAGAGTAAAACGGACATTGGCGAGATCGGTTCCCAGGAAAAACTGCCAAATCCATTTTATTGATCTTTATCTGACTGCACTGCGGAAAATCAGTCGCGACCGGTCACCGCAACCGAGATTTCGTAGGCGCCGATCAGCGGATCGTGATGCAATTTGGAGCGCAACTGGCGCGACAGACCTTCCATCACGCGCCCGTAGCGTGTCGTGACCACTTGGCGCAGTTCGTCGCTTTCGATCAACGCCGGCGAGCTGATCCGCACCACCGCACGGTCGGTGGTATCGCTGGCCTTCACCGAGATGCGGATCTGGGCCGCCGCATTACAGGTCATCGCCAGCTCGACGATCTCGGTCAGCAGAAAGGCGACCGCGACAGCGATATCCTGGTTGACCAGGAACGGTTCGACATCGAGCGTGATGCCCAGGCTGCCCGATCCTTCGGGCGCGGTGGCCCGAATATTGGACGCGAGTTCGCCGATTACCGAGCGAATGGACAAGCCGCGATGCTCCTCCATTTCCGCGAAATGATGGCGATGAACGACGGCGAGGGCGTCCACGCGGCGTTGGATGCCGGCATAAGCCGCCGTGGCTTCGACCGATTTCGCGCCGCGCGCATGGAAATTGATCAGGCTGGAAATGACCTGCAGATTGTTCTTCACCCGGTGGTGCACTTCGCGCGTCAGCTTGGTCTGACGCACCAATCCTTCGGCCAGGCCGGCTTCATGATCTGCCACAGTGCGGGTAATCGTGCGGAAGGTGTCGCCGAGTTCGCGGATCTCCTGCGCCGGCAGCGCGCGGACCTCGGCGGGATCGATCACTTCGCCCGGCACATAGGCGGCGACGGCACTGCGCAGCTGGCGCAAGGGGCGGATCAGCAGGCGATCGACAATGAACCAGCTAATCCCGGCGGCTGCGGCCCACATCAAGATCGGCAGCAGCATGGCGATCAGCAATGGGGAGGAGATTGGCAGGCTGCGCACCGTCATGCGCAGCGTCAGATCGCCGATGCCCAATGCGACGCGCTGGGTCTCACGCCGTTCCAGCGCCGCGCGCGGCGGCAGCGCCACCAGGGTCAGCGCATCTTCGGCCGAATCGAGCGCAGCTTCGAACTGCGGGCCGAAGCCGCTGGGCTGGCCGATCGTGGCCAGAAACCTATCCGGGAAAAATGCGCTGGCGCTAACCCGGTCGCTATCACCACGGATCGCCAGGACCAGCCCCTTGCCCGGCAGCAAGCGTACAGCAATCGGCGCAGCCATGGCCGCGCGGGTTGGCATGATCGCGGCCGGCAATGCGGCGCCACACAATACGCGACGCTGACGATCGACGATGGCGAAGCGCGTGCCGTTGGCAGCCTGCTGCGCGAACACGCCCTGGGCGCGTGCGCAACTTGGTGCGTCGCCGGGATCGGCTTCCAGTGCATTGAGGGCAACGCGCAGCGCGGTCATATCGCCGACCAACTCGATCGCCAGCCGGCGCCCGCTTTCGGCAGTCGCGACGCTGAGCCTGGCGCGGGCATCCTCGTCGGCGCTCTGCGTGCTTTTCAACGTGGCGAAGAATCCGATCACGGCCAGCGGCAGCAATGCGGCGCTGAGGATCAGGAATATTTTGGCGCCGGTCGGTATTTGTTTGAGCATCGCCAGGGGGCGGTTGGCGGACCGGAGCGGGACGGTGTGGCCGTCGTCGTCGGGATTGGTCACGATGTAGCGGTCACTTCATCTTCAGTCGAGCTTACCCAAAAGGTCCAGCATCTCCGCCGGAATATGTTCTTCGACCGTCTTCTGGTACACGGTGCGCAAGGCGGCGCCCATGTCACGATCCTTGTTCTGGACCTTTGCCGTCGCCGGCTTGGCAATCTGGCTTTTGCCGCCCTGGGTCTTGGTCGTCGCAGCGCCTGCCGAATTATCGCCCGAATGCAATGCCGTGTCCCTTGAAGCATCCGGCGCACGCCGGGCCTTTAAACAATCAACGCCAACACATGCAGGCGCATAAGCGTAACGACCGGAAACGCAACCACGCCGATATGCCTCGCACAAATTGCGTGGCGAGTGAATGAAACCAAATTGCGACCCGATTGTTCCACCTGCGATGCGAAAAAGTCCGGCATCTACCGGGCGTTTCGAAACGCATTGCATTGACGTCGGCCGGCTTTCACAAGGGCGGCGCTATTTTCATGTCAGGAGACCCCGACAGCCATGTCGCTTGGACAGCAGCTTGCCCCTCATCTTCCTTTCCTGCGCCGCTACGGCCGGGCCCTAACCGGCAGCCAGACGCATGGCGACCGTTACGTCCGTGCCACGCTGGAGGCGATCGTTGCCGCACCGGACGAATTTCCGCGCGACGTCGATCCCCGGCTCGGTTTGTATCGCATGTTCCAGGCAATCTGGACCTCGACCAATTATGACGAGACGCCGGAAAATGCCGGCGCCGGTGACGATGACGATCAGGAATCGATCGCGCGCGCCCGGCTGGCCCGGATGACGCCGCTGTCGCGCCAGGCGTTGCTGCTGACCGCGATGGAAGGCTTCACGCCTGAGGATACGGCGTATCTGATCGACGTCGATGCAGCCGAAGTCGACAGCCTGGTGGCCGAAGCGCTTGCCGAAATCGAGAAGCAGACCCGCGCCCGCGTGCTGATCATCGAAGACGAACCGATCATCGCCATGGATATCGAAACGATCGTTCGCGATCTCGGTCATGATGTCACCGGCGTCGCCGTGACGCGTGACGAAGCGGTTGCGCTGGCGATGGAGGATCGCCCCGGACTGGTGCTCGCCGACATCCAGCTCGCCGACGATTCGTCGGGCATCGACGCGGTCAAGGATATCCTGGCGGAGTTCAACGTGCCGGTGATCTTCATCACCGCATTCCCGGAGCGACTGTTGACTGGCGAGCGGCCTGAGCCAACGTTCCTGATTACCAAGCCGTTCCAGCGCTCGACCGTTAAGGCGGCGATCAGCCAGGCGCTGTTCTTCGACTCCGCGACGGTGCCGGAGCTCTAAAAAAGCGGGTCCGTATCGACAAAAGTTCCCAACGATACGGACCCAAAACGTTTTTCGCGGGTTTGGTAAGCCATGACTGATCCGAACGAAAAAATCCGTGTGTCCGGGGATGAAGCACGCGCTGGCGCTACGCCGCACATGACGCGTTACATCCTGGGCATCTCACTGGTGCTCGTCATCGTGATCTTTGCCTTCTTATTCTACGCGGGCTGACGCGCGAGCGATTGAGCGGGGACGCGCTGGCATCCGGCTGGCCGTATACCTATGTTGAAGTCCAGCGAGGCAAAAGCGGGTGGCAATGATCGATTCCGACACGAGTGATGACGAGACCGGCCAGGATGTGGTCGTGGAACACGTTGCGCTGTCCGATCCGGAGTTCAAGAAAGAGCTCGCGCAGGTCATTCCGCATCTGCGCGCTTTTGGTCGCTCCCTGTCTGGTAATCGCGACCTGGCCGATGACCTAGTGCAGGAAACGCTGATGAAGGCCTGGGCCGCGCGTTTGCGCTTCCAGGCCGGCACCAACATGCGCGCTTGGACCTTCATCATCCTGCGCAACCTGTATCTCAGCCAGATGCGCCGCGCGCGCTTCAAGGGCGAGTGGGACGATCTCGTCGCCGACAAGATCTTGGCTGCACCGGCCAGCCAGGATCGCCATGTCGAGCTTGGTGATATGCAGCGTGCACTGCTGCACCTGCCGCAGCCACAGCGCGAGGCGTTGATCCTCGTCGGCGCCGGCGGTTTTGCCTATGAAGAAGCAGCGGAGATTTGCGGTGTTGCAGTCGGCACGATCAAGAGCCGTGTCGCGCGCGGACGCGTCGCGCTGGAAACGATCCTCGGCGACGGCTCGCTGCCGTCACGGCGCACGCACAGCAATGAGCCGGGCATGACCGCGCTTGATACGATCATGGGCGAAGTGGAAAGTCTCAGTCGCGATCGCAGCGGAGATTAGATTTCGTCGAGCTGTGCCAGGAGGCGCAGAAAGTCGTCCGGCATGCCGCGTCCATTGTCATAAGCACGATGCAACGCGCCGCTCAATCGGTCGCACGGGCGCGGCGCAGCGACGAACGTGCCACCACAGCTTGCTTTGCGACGGTGGGTATCGAATACTTTGGACATATCGGCCTAACGATCATCAATCGCTTTTGTTTCTTGCCGATGCTTGACAAGGTCAAATGGTCGAGTGCTGTTGCATGACGGACACCATGGCTGACGCTCGCATCCTTTCTGCCGTCGCTCGGGCGCGAGCTCATGCGCCGTTCCTGCAGATGATCTTGGCGCGCGAGCCCGAGCTTGCTGGCATGCTGGACAGCGGCATCTTGCCCTCGCTTGATGCCGTGGCGATCGACGATCCCGCCATGCCCGTCGCGCGGCGGCTCCGGCTGGAGCGGCGGCGGTTGGCGCTGCTCGTGGCGATCGGCGACCTCAGCGGCGTGCTGGATCTGACCGCAGTCACCGGCGCGCTTAGCGCCTTTGCCGATCGCGCGCTCGACAGCGCGATCCGCGCCGCGATGCTCGAGCGCACGCCCGACGCCGAGCCGCGCGGTTTTGTCGCTATTGCGCTGGGTAAGCAGGGCAGCCACGAACTCAATTACTCGTCCGACATCGATCCCATCCTGTTGTTCGATCCGGCGACCTTGCCGTGCCGCGGCAAGGAAGAACCGCAACAAGCGGCGGTGCGCATCGCCAAGCGCGTTGTCGAACTGCTGCAGGCGCGCGATGGCGACGGTTATGTGGTGCGCGTCGATCTCCGCCTGAGGCCGTCGCCCGAGGCGACGCCGGCGGCGCTGCCAGTGGAAGCGGCGATCGGTTATTACGAATCGCAGGCGCTGCCTTGGGAGCGCGCCGCGTTCATCCGTGCGCGCGCCGCCGCCGGCGATGTCGCGCTCGGCGAGCGGTTCCTCGAGACGATCCGGCCGTTCGTGTGGCGTCGCGCGCTCGATTTCGGCGCGATCGGCGAGATCCGCGGGATTTCGCGCCGCATTCGCGATCATCATGCGCAGGGCCAGGCGTTCGGCCCGGGGTTCGATCTCAAGCGCGGCCGCGGCGGCATTCGCGAGGTCGAGTTTTTCGCGCAAATCCATCAGCTGATCCATGGTGGCCGCGAGCCTGTGCTGCGCGCCCCGGCGACGCGCGATGCGCTGGCCGCCTTGGCGGCAGGCGGGTGGGTCGCCCCCCAAGAGGCGCAGGCGTTATCCGACAGCTACGCCCTGCTACGCACGATAGAGCACCGCGTGCAGATGATCGACGACCGCCAGACGCATCACCTGCCGACCGGCGATGCGCTCGACCATGTCGCGCGGCTGCATGGCCTGGGGCAGGGGGCCGATCTGCTCGATCTGCTCCGCCCGCACGTCGCCAGCACGGCGCGGATCTACGACGCGATCGAGCCGGATGAAGGCGACGCATTGTCGCACGATCGCACGCGGCTGGCCGAACAGCTTGCTGCCGCCGGGTTTGCCGACACGGCCGGCGCCGTGCAGCGCGTCGAGCAATGGCGCGCCGGTAGCTATGCCGCGTTGCGCAGTCCCGCGGCGCTCGCCGCACTGGAGGCGGTGCTGCCCGGCCTGATCGATGCGCTTGGGACGGCCCCCGATCCCCATGCCGCGATCCTCCGGCTCGATGCGATGCTATCGCGCTTGCCAAGCGCAATCAATTTTCTGCGCCTGCTCGAAGCACGCCCGGCGCTGGCGCGGCTGCTCGGCGCGATCCTCAGCCACGCCGCGCCGCTCGCCGACGCGCTCGGGCAACGCGCCGCGCTGCTCGATGGGCTGATCGACGCCACGGCCTTGGACGCGGTCGGTTCGGTTGACGAACTGGCGGCGGAAATGGCCGATACGCGCGATTATCAGGCGCAGCTCGATCATGTCCGCAAGATCGTCGGCGAGAAGCGCTTCGCCTTGGGCGCGCAGATCGTCGCTGGCGCCGCGGATCCGCTCGATGTGTCCGCCGGCTATGCCCGCGTCGCCGAAGCGGCGATCCAGGTGCTCGCCGACGCCACCGTGCGGGACTTCGCCGCCAAGCACGGCCGCGTCCCGGATAGCGAACTGATCGTGCTGGCGCTTGGCCGGATGGGCGGTGCGGCGCTGACCCACGCTTCGGATCTCGATCTGATCTATCTGTTCACCGGTGATTTCGCCGCGGAATCGGACGGCGGCAAGCCGCTCGGCGCGGTGCTGTACTACAACCGCCTGGCGCAACGGCTGACCGCTGCGCTCTCCGTGGCCACCGCCGCGGGGCCGCTATACGAAGTCGATACGCGGTTGCGTCCCTCCGGTACGCAAGGGCCCTTAAGCGTCTCGCTCGACGGCTTCGAACGCTATCAACGCGAAAGCGCCTGGACCTGGGAGCATATGGCGCTGACCCGCGCCCGCGTGGTGTTTGGCGCGCGTGCCGCGACCGTCGCGGTGATCGATGCGGTGCTGGCCGGCGGCCGCCCGGCGCGCGACATCGTCGCCGATGCGATCAAGATGCGCGCGGAGATGGCGGCGCATAAGCCGCCCGCAGGACCGCTCGACGCCAAAATGTCGCCCGGCGGGCTGGTTGATCTCGAATTCGCTGTGCACGTCGCGCAACTCGTCCACCGCACCGGCTTCGATCCCAATCTCGGTCGCGCGATCGATGCGCTGATCGCCGCCGGCCTTGCGCCGCCGACGCTGCGCGCGGCGCACGATCTGCTCACCCGGCTGATCGTCACGCTGCGGCTCGTAGCGCCCGATGCGCAGATTCCAGAGCCGACCACGCAGGCGCTGATCGCCCGCGCGGTCGGCTTGCTCGATTGGCCCGAGACGCTTGCCGCGTTCACGCGTACGCGGCAGGAGGTGATGCAATTCTGGCGCGATATCGGGGGTGACAATGGCGATTGAACAAGGGGGCACGCTGCCCGAGGTTGCACTGACCGCGCCCGACGGCACGCCTTTCCAGTTGCGCGATTTCGTTGGCCGTCCGCTCGTCGTTTATTTTTATCCCAAGGACGATACGCCGGGATGCACGCGTGAAGCACAGGAATTCAGTGCAGCGCTTGCCGACTTCCAGGCGCTGCACTGCACGCTGCTCGGCATCTCGCAGGACAAGCCGGCCAAGCACCAGAAATTCATCGCCAAATACGACCTCGCCGTGCCGCTCGCCTCGGACGAAGACGGTTCCGTGCTTGCCGCGTTCGGCACCTGGATCGAAAAGCAGCTCTACGGCAAAACCTATATGGGGATCGACCGTTCGACCTTCCTGTTCGATGCCGCCGGAACGCTCGTGCGCAGTTGGCGCAAGGTCCGCGTGCCCGGTCACGTCGGCCAAGTGCTGGATGCCGTTCGCGCGCTTTGAAAAAAGCTCAATTGTCTCAAGCAATTCGCGCGCAACGCTGATTCTTCCATTCGGTTCCCGGAAAAATGCGCTGCGATTGATCGCCGATTTAACGGCTCGCCGTGCAACTCCGGCATTTGACCGCGCGAACGCCCGATTAACCTTGCTCTGGGCGGATGCCGTCGGTCAGAAGGAATGGGTCGGAACGCGGAGGGGCTGCGATCGTGACGAGTTCAAGGGCGGGCGTCGGCAAGTGCCGATGTCCACAGCAAGATCGCCGGGGACTAATGACCAATATTTCAGTCGCTATTGTCGCGGAAAAGATTGCTCGGGTCCGCACCGGGATGATCAGCCGGAATGTTGCTGCGATGGCGATCTGTTTTTCGGCCTGCGGCATCGCCCAGGCAGCCGAGCCAGCCGATGCGGCGACCACGCCGGCCCGTGTCGCCGCCCAGGGTGGTCTGTTCGAAGCGGCCGATGCCAGCACGACCAACGCCGAGGCGCAGACTGACCTGCAATTCCGTTCTTTGTTCATGACCTGGAAGAAGCTCGACACGGTCGAACAGGGCGCGATCGCCATTCCTTCGGTCCAGCCGGTCGATCACATGACCTTTACCAGCAATTTCGGCGTGCGCTCGGATCCGTTCCGCGGCACCGCGGCGATGCATGCCGGCGTCGACATTCCCGGCCCGGTCGGCACGCCGATCTACGCCACGGCGGACGGCGTTATCGGCCGCGCCGAACGCGCTGGCGGCTATGGCAATCTGGTAGAGATCAACCATGGCAAGGGCATCCAGACGCGCTACGGCCACCTCTCCAAGATCCTGGTCGCGCCGCTCGCCCGCGTGAAGCGTGGCCAGTTGATCGCCCTGATGGGCTCGACCGGTCGTTCGACCGGTCCGCACCTGCACTATGAAGTCCGTATCGACGGCCACGCCGTCAGCCCGGTGCCGTTCCTGCAGACCGCCGATTATCTGGCTGGCCTGCAGAGCCGCTCCGCGCACACGATCCCGGTCGCCGTCGGCGGCCCGGCACCCGCGACGGATTGATCCTACTCGTCACTCCGGACTTGTTCCGGGGTCCACCGTGCCGCCAGCCTGGCGCACGGTTATTGCGCTTAGCGGAAGCCGATGAGCGGACCCCGGAACAAGTCCGGGGTGACGGTCTGTGCTTGGAAATGGTACTAGCCGTTGCCGTGCCCCCCACGACCGCCTATCTCAGCTCCATGGCCACACTCGCACCCGCTGAAGTCACCCTGACCCCGTCTGCTGCCGCGCGCGTCGCGGCGATCGCGGCCAGGCAAGGCAAGCCCGCCATCTTGCGCCTCGCGGTCGATGGCGGCGGCTGTTCCGGCTTCCAGTACAAATTCGAACTCGCCGACAGTATCGCCGACGACGACGTTGTGGCGGAGACGGATGCCGCCCGTTTGGTGGTCGATTCGATCAGCCTCGATTTGGTCCGCGGTTGCGCGGTCGACTATGTCGAATCGCTGGGTGGCGCCGCTTTCAAGGTCGAGAACCCCAATGCCGCCTCGGGTTGCGGCTGCGGCTCCAGCTTTTCGGTCTGATCTGCGCGCATGAAGATCGTCACGTTCAATATCAACGGCATCAAAGCGCGCCTGCCGCGCCTGATCGAATATCTCACCGAGCAGCAGCCGGATATCGTCTGCCTGCAGGAGCTCAAGACCAGCGACGAGACTTTCCCGATCGAGGAGATCCGCGCCGCCGGCTATGGCGCGCTGTGGCATGGCCAGAAGGCTTGGAACGGCGTCGCCATCCTTGCCAAGGGCCAGGACCCGATCGAGCGCCAGCGCGGGCTGGAAGGCGAGCCCGAGGACGAGCATAGCCGCTATCTCGAGGCTGAGGTGAACGGCGTGGTCGTCGCCTCACTCTATCTCCCCAACGGCAATCCGCAGCCCGGCCCAAAATTCGAGTACAAATTGCGCTGGATCGAGCGGCTGTCAGCGCGTGCCCTTGCACTCCTGACAGAAGAAAAGCCGGTCGTGCTGGCGGGTGATTATAACGTCATCGCCAATGACGACGACACCTTCTCGGTCCGTGCGATGGCCAGCGATGCGCTGATGCAGCCGGAAAGTCGCGAGGGCTTTCGCCGGCTCGTCGCGCAGGGCTGGACCGATGCGCTGCGCACGCGCTTCCCCAAGGGTGGCGTATGGACCTTCTGGGACTATCAGGCCGGCGCATGGCAACGCGATGCGGGCTTCCGCATCGATCACCTGCTGCTCTCGCCAGTGGCCGCGGATCGCCTCACTGACGCCGGCGTCGACAAGGAGTATCGCGGGCGCGAAAAGGCCAGCGACCATGCCCCGACCTGGATCCGTCTCCGCTAGGAATTCAAAATGACGTTGCGCCCCATGATCGCCGGCCTGTTTCTGTCGGCGGCAATTGCCGCGCCGGCGTTGGCCGAGGAGCGTGATTATTGTCCGTCGCGTCCCGGTCTCGGCACCACGCCGTGCACGATCTCGCCTGGCAAGATTTCGGTCGAGACCGCGCTTGTCGACTGGACGCGCGACGACAATAGCGACGCACGCGAAGACACGATCCTCGTCGGCGATACGCAAATCCGCTTCGGCGTTACCGACACGGTCGAGCTGCAGGCCGGCTGGACCCCGTTCGGCCATGTCCGCACGCGCGACAAGGTTGCCGGCGGCGTGGACAGCGCAAATCGCGTCGGCGATGCCTATCTCGGCTTCAAGGCTAACCTTGTCAGTCCCGACGGCAGCGGCTTCTCCGCGGCCGTTTCTTCGTTCGCAACGCTGCCGGTCGGCCGCATGCCGACCGGGGCAGGGGATTGGGGCGCGGGGCTATTGGCGCCGATCAGCTACGACCTTAACGACACGCTCAATCTGCAATTTACCCCGGAGCTCGACGCCGCGGTCGACGAGGACGGCAATGGCCGCCATCTCGCCTATAGCGGCGTCGCCGGGCTCGGCATCAAGCTTAGCGAACAGCTGACCACGACCCTCGAGGTGCAGTTGCTGCGCGACCGCGATCCCGCAGAAAAAACCAGTCAGGCGCTCGCCGGCGTGTCGCTGGGCTATATGGTGGGCGACGATCTGCAGCTCGATTGCGGCATCAACGCTGGGCTCAACCGCCAATCGCCGGACACGGAAATGTATTTGGGCATTTCACGCCGTTTCTGATCTGCCGATGATTGGCGCAATATACCAAATCCTCGCGACTTTCCGGCCCGAAAGGCGCTCGAAAAACCGCTAAGTCATTGATATTCGGCAATCCAAGTGTTTGGCATGCATAATGCACTAACACAGTCACGACCGGTCAGAATGCCGGTCGGATGGAGGATATCATGATCAAGACCGTCATCTTCGCAGTCTCGGGCGCGCTCATTGCTGCCACGTCGCCCGCATTCGCCGACACCGGCCGCGCTTCCGCTGAACCTACCGCCAATGTGACCAGCAATACCGCGCCGGCTCAGACAACAAGCGCCAAGCCGGTGACCGCCAAACGCTATTGCGTCATCGATACAGTGACCGGATCGCGCCTACCGCAGAAGACCTGCCAGACGCGCGAACAATGGCTCGATCAGGGCTTCGATCCGCTCGCCAAATGAGCGTCGGATGCGCCCGCGGCGACGACGCCGCCGCGGGCCAGTCCGTCACAGTTCCTTGGCGTAGATCTCGTAGGTCTTGTTGACATCGCATTCGAGAATGTCGGCGATCGAGCGCATGCCCTGATTGTCGTCGAGGATCCAGCCGATCTCGCCGCGCGACGCGCCGTAATTGGCCACGGCCGCCCGGCGGATATATTCGATCATCATCAGCGCCAACTGGCTCGCCATGCGCGACGATTGCAGCCGCTTGACCACGCCCATCAGCGGCACGCGCATCGTCTTCACTTGCGGCGCGCGCAGCCACCACAGCAGCTTCGCCCAGCCGAACGGCAGTAGGTTGCCCTTCAAGGGCGCGATCGCCTCGTTGAGATCGGGCAGGGTAATCATGAACGCCACCGGCTCGCCATCCACTTCGGCGATGCGAATCAGATCCTCGAACACGATCGGCTTCAATTTCTTGCCAACGTCGATGATCTCTTCCGGCGTGAAGGGCACGAAGCCCCAATTGTCCGACCACGCATCGTTGAGGATATCGAGGATGATCGCCGCTTCGGCATCGAAGTTCGCCTTGACGACCTTGCGGATGCGGATGCGCGCATTCTTCTCGCCCGCGGCGATGATCCGCCCGCAGATCGGCGGGAAGGTCTTCGTGATGTCCAACTCATAGGTCAGCAAGGTCTTGGCGGGCCGATACCCGGCGCTTTCGATCCATTCCTGATAGTGGGGCGCGTGATGCCCCATCATCACCGTGGGAGGATGATCGTGGCCCTGCACAAGCAAGCCGGGTTCGTCCCATACCGACTGGCTGATCGGGCCCAGCGCCTTGGTCATGCCGCGTCCCCTGAGCCAGCCTTCCGCAGCGGCGATCAGCGCGTGCGCGATGTTGCGATCCTCGCAATCCAGCATCCCCCAACTGCCTACCCCGGGGCCGAAACCCTGTTCGGGCGGCAGCGTCAGCGCGAGCGTGTCGATATGCGCGGCGATGCGCCCGACGACCCGGTCGCTGCCGCCGTCGCCGCCGCCGCGTGCGGCGATGAACAGCGCGCCCTCGGCATGGCTGTACCAGCCGTTCTTCTTCGGATCGAGCTTGTCCCACTCCTCCTGTCTGAGTGGCGGCACCCAGTTCGGGTCGTCGGCATTCAGGCGATAGGGCAGTTCGACAAAGGCCTTGCGATCGGCTTTGGTATCGACGGGGCGGATGGAGAGCTGTTGCGTGGCCAAGATCGGTGCCTCTTATGGACTGGGTGCCCCGTCGAGCGTCCGCGGGTTCCTGTCAAGCAGGCGTTGATTGCCACCGTAGCGCCACTATCTACCTGTAATGCAACGCACCATGGATAGCTCGCTCACCTTCGCCCGGCAGCCCGCCGACGCCGTTACGCCAGCCACGCGGGTGGCGCGCGAACGCATCGCCGACGATCGCGCGATGCTGCGCACCGCCGCCGAATTGACCCGCGACCTGCTGCCGCACAAGCCGGTGGTGTATTGGGCCGATCTGATCGCCTCCGCGGTGGTCGGCTATGGCGGCCTGGTCGCGGCGATCATGTTGCCGTCCACCGGGCTGGCGATCCTGGCCGGGGTAATTTCTGTGCTCGCACTGTATCGCGCCGGCAGCTTCATTCACGAACTGACGCATTTCAAGCCGTCGGCCGTGCCCGGCTTCCATCTCGGCTGGAACCTGATCGCAGGCATTCCTTTGCTGGTGCCGTCCTTTATGTACGAAGGCGTGCACAATCTGCACCACGCGCGCACGCGGTATGGCACGGCGGAAGATCCCGAATATCTGCCGCTGGCGCTGATGAAGCCGTGGACGCTGCCCTTGTTCATCGTGGTCTCGATCCTCGCGCCGATCGCGCTGTTGATCCGTTATGCCATCTTGTCGCCTCTGTCGCTGCTGATCCCAGCGGTGCGCAAGCTGACCGTCGAGCGCTATTCGTCACTGTCGATCAACCCGCAGTTCCGCCGCCGTCTGCCCGAGGGTCAGGCGCGTAGCGAATGGTTGTGGCAGGAAGCGGCGGCCAGTGTCTGGGCGATCGCTTTGCTGACTATGGTTGCCACCGGCGTCATTCCGTCGCGCGCCTTCGCGATCGGGCTCGCCATTCTCTCGACATCGATGGTGCTGAACCAGATCCGCACATTGGTCGCGCATCTGTGGGAAAACGAAGGCGAGGCGATGACCGTCACCGCGCAATATCTTGATACGGTCAATGTGCCGCCGCCGGCCTTGCTGCCGATGCTGTGGGCGCCGGTCGGCCTGCGTTACCATGCGCTGCACCACCTGCTGCCGGGCGTGCCGTATCACGCGCTGGGCGAGGCGCACCGGCGCATCTCGGCAGCGTTGGATGCGGCGTCGCCGTATCACAAGGCGAGCTATCCGGGCCTGCCCGGCCTGGTCGCGAAGATCGCCCGCTCGACGATGGTGGCGCGCTAGCCTCCATTCGTCACTCCGACTGGTTCCGGGGTCCACTCCTCCACCCGCGCTTTGCCTGCAAAGCGCAGTGGGCCCGAACAGGTTGGCAATTATGCCTTTGCGAACAGGTCCTTTCCTGTTCTCCCGCGAAAGCGGGAGCCTAGGGGACCAAACGTCATCGCTTGCGTCCCTGGGCCCCCGCTTTCGCGGGGACCAAGAGGCTGCGTGTTAGCACGCGATCATTGGCGAACAAGTCCGGGTAACGGCAGCAGGTGAGCCTATTCCTCGGTTCGCACCAGCACTGCCTCACCGATCAAAAAGAACAGCAGGAACGGCGCCCAAGCCGCCAGGAATGGCGGGTACGCCCCCAAATTGCCCATCGCGAGCGCGAAATTATCCGCCACGAAATAGGCGAAGCCGAGTCCCATGCCGATCGCCGCGCGCAGGAACAATTTGCCCGATCGCGCCACGCCGAATGCGGCGACAGCGCCGAGCAGCGGCATCAGTATTGCCGACAACGGTGCGGACAATTTATGCCACGCCGCGCCTTCCAGCGCCTTGGTCGGCCGCCCGGCATCGGACAGATCGCCAATGGCCTCGCGCAACGCGCCGAACGACAGACCTTCGGCATCGACCGTCGCCAGGGTAAACTGATCGGGCCGCACGCCTTGCGCGACGACCACCGTGCCGAGCTTGGTCGCGCGGCCGCTCGCCACGTCGAAGCGCGTGGCATCTTCGATTCGCCAGGCCGAACCGGTATAGCTGCCGCGCGGCGCCTGGACGATCGACACCAAATTACCCTTGGCGCGGTCGTACAGCGTGATGTTGCCCAGCCGTGCGCCGGCCCGGCGCCCCTTGATCTGGCCGACCTCGATCAGATCGTCGCCATCGCGGACCCACACGTTGGAGCGGTCGCCGCGGTCGATCGGCAGCTTGCCGTAATCGACCTTCTGCCATTGTGCGAGCGTCGCCGAGGCGCGCGCGACGATGCGATCGTTGAACGCGAACGAGATCATCGCCACCACCAGGCTGGCCGCGATCAGCGGCGCGAGCACCTGGTGCGCCGAAAGGCCGGACGCCTTCAGCGCGATGATTTCGCTATTCTGATTCATCGTGGATAGCGTCAGGATCGTGCCGAGCAGCACCGAGAAGGGCAGGATGAAGGCGATGATCTGCGGCGCGCGGAGGCCGACATAGCGCCACACTTCGGCGTCGCCATTGCCCGGCTGGGCCAGGATGCTGCCGGTCTGGCCGAGCAGGTCAAGCGCCTGCAGTACCAATACCAAGGCCGCCATGATCGCGAAGGTGCGCACCACGAACAGCCGCGCCATGTAGATCGCGACAACACGCGACGGGAAGAATTGCAGGAAGTTCTTCATGCCAATGCTTCCCGACGGCGGCCGGGCATCCGGCGCAAAATCCATTTGCCCGCCTTGCCGGCGGCGCGCTCCAGCCCGCCTATCGGCTGGCCATCGGGCACATAGGCGATGGTGTAGAACATCCAGCCGACCAGCGCCGCGAAGATCACGAACGGGGTCCACAAGGCGATCAGCGGGTCGATCTTGCCCAAGCTGCCGATCGACGCGGCATATTGGTTCACCTTGTGATAGGTGACAACCATCACGATCGCCAGGAACACGCCGAGCGCCGAGCTCGAGCGCTTCGGCGGGATCCCCAGCGCCAGCGCGAGCAATGGCAGCAAGAACATCGTCGCCACTTCGACCACCCGGAAGTGGAATTCCGCGCGGCTCTTATCGCGCAAATGCGCGTCGGCCTTGGGATCGTGGCCCATCTTGGCCAGTTCGGGCAGGGTCAGTTCGACGTTGCGCAACGCTTGATCGACGCTGCTGTCGCCGCGCTCCCGGAAGTTACCGATCTTGGGCAGCGGGATGGGCAGATTGTGCGTGCTGAACGTCAGCACGCGGGGTGAGGGGAGATTAGGCGCATCGTTGACCAGCACGCCGTTGGTGAGCTGGAAAACGATCTCTTCCGGATTGTCGGTGGCGAGGAATTTGCCGGTTTCCGCTGTCACCGCATAGGAGGCGCCATTCTTGGTCACGGCTTTGACGAAGATGCCGGAAAGCTTGCGCCCCTGCTCGCGGCTTTGCTCGATGCGGATCGTCATCTGCTCACCGAAATGGGTGAATTCGCCGACCTTGATCGACGCGCCAAGTGCGCCAGTGCGCAGCTCGAAGCGCAGGCCTTCATAGGCATAGCGCGCCTTGGGCTGGACGAAGCCGACGATCGCCAGGTTGGCGGCAGCCAGCACGAAGGCGAACATGAACGGCACGCGCAACAGCCGCCAATAGCTCATGCCCACGCCGCGCATCACGTCGAGTTCGGAACTGGTGGCGAGCTTGCGGAACGCGAGCAGCACGCCGAGCAGCAGACCGATCGGAATGCCGAGCCCCAAATATTCCGGCAGTAGATTGGCGAGCATTTTCCACACTACGGCAATCGGCCCGCCTTCGGTGGCGACGAAATCGAACAGCCGAAGCATGCGATCGAGCACCAGCAGCATCGCCGAAATGACGAGCGTGGACACTAGCGGCAGCAGGATCAGCCGGACCATGTAGCGATCGATCGACTTCATGGTGCGGGGGAGGATCTTTCGCGAACGGGCGCGGGAGCGCGGGGAGGGGATGCTATACCGGCGCCGGGCGCGTCCGTCAGCCGCTAAATGTCATGGCGAGTCTTGGCTGGGGCGACGTGAAACCGCCGATTACGATCACTCCGCCGCGATGCTCTGCGGCGCCGGCCGCTCCACCGCCATTGCCGCCTCCAGCGCGCGTTCCAGCTGCACGATCGTGAACGGCTTGCGCAGCACATGATGCCCGCCAAACTGTGCCTCGCTAGTCTCGCCGGCAAAACCGGTAACGAACAGCACCGCAAGGTGGGGATAGGCCGGGCTCAGCGCGGCGATCATTTCCGGGCCGGTCTGGCCTGGCATCAGCACGTCGGAGACAATCAATTCGATCTGCGGCGCCTGTTCCAGCATGGCCGGCGCGGCGAGCGGATCGGCGCAGGCGATCGGGCGATGACCGAGATCCTCCAGCGCTCCCATCGTGGCGGAAAGCACGCGTGGGTCATCTTCCACCACCAGGATATGCAGCGAACCACCGGCCTCGGCGGGGACCAGTTCGGATGCTTGTTCGACGATCGGCGTCGCTTCGGGGATATGGCGCGGCAGGTATAACGTCACGGTCGTGCCCTTGCCCGGGGTCGAGGCAAGGCCGATCTCGCCCTTGGCCTGGCTGACAAAGGCGAAAATCTGGCTGAGGCCAAGGCCCGTGCCCTGGCCGATCGGCTTGGTGGTGAAGAATGGCTCGAACACGCGCTCCATCACGTCGGGCGTCATGCCGTGCCCGGTATCGGTTACGGCAATCGTCACATATTGGCCGGCCGCGCAGCGCCCGATCGCGTGTTCGGCGAGTTGCGTGCCGGCTGTGACGATGGTCAGTTTGCCGCGCCCGTGCATCGCATCGCGGGCGTTCACCGCAAGATTGAGGATGACGTTTTCCAACTGATGGCGATCGGCGCAGGTCAGCCAATTGCTGTCCCGCTCGGCCGGGCCCATGTCGCGCGCAACGACGGTGATCGCGTCGCCCAGCGTGCGATCGAGCAGGTCGGACATGCCGGCGACAAGGTCGCCCGCGGCCAATGGCTCGACCCTGAGCGCTTCCTCGCGCGAGAAAGCAAGCAGGCGGCGGGTCAGCGCCGCGGCGCGGTTGGCGCCTTCCATGGCATTGTCGATATGCCGCCCGGCTGACGCGACGTCCTTGCTAAGAGTACGCCGCGCCAGCTCTAAACCGCCGACCACGACTGCCAGCATGTTATTGAAATCGTGCGCGATGCCACCGGTCAGCTGGCCGACAGCCTCCATCTTCTGGACCTGGCGCAGCTTGCTTTCCTGCCGGCGCAATTCGGTCGTCGCATGCTCCACCGCGACCTGCAATTCGTGCGCGCGCTCCCGCGCCGTCTCCGCCTCGGCGCGCGCCACCGCCTTATCGCCGAGCGCGCGCAGCGTGAGCCAGCCGAGCAGGATCGCGCCGAGCACGATGCTGACGCCGAACACTGCCAGCACCGCGGCAAGCCGGTTGGCGCGCTCGAGCGAGCGCATCACCACCGCGGTGCGCTTGGCCAGCAACACGCGTTCCTGCCCGATCACGCCGTCGAGCAGTCGGTCGATGCGGTATAAGGCGGCCGATTGTCGCGCGGCATAATAACGCGACAGCGCCTGGTTGTTCTTGCCGTAATTGGTGCTGAGCGCGACCAAGGCCAGCTCTTTGCCGCGCTCGTCATAGGCGCCGCGCAGTGCCGCAATGTGGCGGTTTTGAGCGTAATTATCGTCGGTGACTTGATCGAGCCGGCGGATCTGCTGCCCGGCCAGCTTCCAATCGTCGACGTACAGCCGGCCCAGTTGCTTGTCGCCGCTGATCACGTAGCGGCCGAGCGAGGCTTCGGCGCGCGCGATCGTGCTGGACAGCGTGCGCGCCAGGATCATCACTTCGTAGCTGTGCGATTGCAGGTTCAGCGCGCGATCGCGCTGGCGGTTGGCGCCGCCCAGCGTCACGATCAGCGCGACCAATACGGCCGCGCCCAGCACCGCCATCACGACCAGCATGATGGTGCGCCAGGCGGATGGTGGCTCCCCTGGAGCCGCGATCTCGCCGTCGATCCCGCTCATGGCCGCACGATATACACGCGTCGACTCGCGGTTGAAAGTGCGGGGCTCAGCCGATCACGCCGACCGCGCGGCCAGATGCCTCGAACATCGCGAGCACGGTATCGATCTGTGCTGGCGTATGTTCGGCGCATAGCGAGCAACGCAGCAGGAACGTGCCAGCCGGCGTCGCGGGTGGGCGCGCCATATTAACGTAGAGGCCGCCATCGAGCAGCGCCTGCCACATGACGACCGCTTGCTCCTGATCATCGAGAATGATCGCAATAATGGCACTGTCGGGGTTCTCGGTGCCGAGCTTGAAACCGAGTGCCTTGAGCCCGCCGTGAAGTTTACGGGCGTTGTCCCACAATTGTGCGCGCTTCTTGGTCGCGGTCATCAGCTTGCGGATCGACGCCGCAGCAGTGGCGACGACCGAGGGCGGCAGCGAGGCGGTGAAGATATAGGGTCGGCAGGCGAGGCGGATCGCCTCGAACTTGGGATGGTTCGACACGCAGAAGCCGCCGACCGTGCCGACGGATTTGGAGAAGGTGCCGATGACGAAATCGACGTCGCAGCCTTGCGCCTCGTACACGCCGCGCCCGTTCGGCCCGAAAAAGCCCATCGAATGGGCCTCGTCGCTGAGCACCATGGCGCCATGCTTCTTGGCCACGGCGACCATCTCGGCCAGCGGCGCGATATCGCCGAGCATCGAATAGACGCCTTCGAGGATGACAAGCTTGCCGGCGTCTTTGGGTAGCCGGCCAAGGCGCTTATCGAGATCGGCCACGTCATTGTGGCGGAAGCGCACGATCTCGGCATTGCCCTGCTTGCAGCCGTCATAGATCGAGGCATGGCTGTCGGCGTCGAGAATGACATACTCGCCCTTGCCAGCAAGCGTGGAGATCATCCCGAGATTGGCCATATAGCCGGTCGAAAAGACGATCGCGCCGGTCATGCCGTAGAAATCACGCAGCGCATCCTCGACCTCGATGTGATCGCGGAACGTGCCGTTGAGCATGCGGCTGCCATTGGTGCCCGAGCCGAACTGATCGAGCGCGGCATGGCCGGCGGCGATCACGTCCGCATCGAATGTCATGCCCATATAATTATAGGTGCCGAGCAGGATCGTATCGCGGCCCGCAATCACCGCCTCGGTCGGCGAGGTGACTTTTTCCATGACGATGGCAAACGGATCGGTCACGCCGGTATCGATCAGCGCCTGGCGCTCGGCGATCAGCGCGTCGAACTTCGACATCAGGTCGCGTTCCGGCGCGACGTCGGCGGGATTGTCGGAAAGCTTTTCGGTGGCGAGGCCGGCATCGGTCATCGTCTCAGCCCTTCAGCTTGACGACGGCATCGGTGAGCTGGCCGACAGTTTCGATCTCGGCCTGCATGTTCATGGTGATGAGGATGTCGAATTCGTCCTCGATCGCCGCAACGAAATCCATCACTGTCAGGCTGTCCCACTCCAGGTCGCCCTGAAACGTGGTCGCATCGGTGACGGTCACGCCCTTCTTGTTGAAGGGGGCAATTTGGGCGGCGATCGTGGCGAAGATCTCGGTGCGGTCTGTCATGGGCCTGTCCATATGCAATTGCCGGCCAACTTGCCAAGTGAATGCGGCGGGAAGGGGGCGTGGGGAGGGCCGCGCTATCGTCACCCCGGCGCAGGCTGGGGGCGCCAGGCGATCGCCCAACGGCCGTCCCGCAAACTAAGCCAGCGGTCCCGGTCTCCGCCGGGGCGACGTTAACGCAGCAGCCCATTCGCGCGATACCACGCCGCTGTTGCCGCCAGCCCCGCCGGCGTGGCGATCTCGGCCCGCCACAAATCCGTCCCTGGTCGCCGCGCCGGATCGGCTGCCCAATCGGGGTGCGCCAGATAATTTACGCGGTCCTGCGTCAGCTTGGCCTGGTCGCCGCGGAACATCTTGTCGGCTGATGCCGCGAGCGACAGCAACCCCTTGGGCAACGGCAAACTCAGCACGCGCTGACCTACCGCTGTCCCCACCGCACGGGCGAACTCGTCATGCGTCCAGGCCCGGCCATCATCCGGTTCGAGGATCACCCGCCCCGGATCGGTCTCGACCAGCGCCAGCAACAGCCGGGCAAGATCGTCGACATGGATCAGCGACATCCGCCCGGGTGGTGGCATTAGGGCAAGTCCCAAACGCGCCAGGCGGAACACGTCGCGCATTTCCAAGTCGCCGGGGCCGTAGACCGCGGGCGGGCGGACGACGGTCCAATCCAGCGCGCTCGCTGCAACAGCATTCTCGCCGCCACGCTTGGACCATCCGTAATGGGAAAGCTCGGGTTCGCGCGCGGAGAGCGAGGAGACGTGGATGAAGCGCTTCGGTCCGGTGACCACAGCCGTTTCGACCATCCTCTGCGTGCCATCGATATTGGCAGCGGCGAAGCCGGCGCGGGTGGGTGCGTTGACGATGCCAGCGACGTGGATCGTAGCATCCGCGCCGTCGAGGAGGCGGGGTAGGGCGTCGGCCGATTCAAGCGCGCCGGCAATCCAGGTGACGCCATTGCGAGGCGGTTGCGACCGCCGTGCGAGGGCGCGCACGCTATGGCCGCGCTGTAACGCCAAATCGATCAAGCGCTTGCCGACGAAGCCGGTGCCGCCGGTAATCGCTAGGACGCTCATGCCGCCGCCTCTACTGTAGCAACACTTTTAGCCGCTTCCCCGGCGAAGGCCCGGGCCCAGTCGTGACGGTAGTCGTTAGGGAGCGCAGCGCCCGCCAATGACCGACCCGCAACTGGGCCCCGGCCGTCGCCGGGGAAGCGGCCGAGGGGCAAGTGAACCACCCTCATAACACCGCCATATGATTACGATGCACCAGCGCCCCGCGCGGCGCATAGCCCAGCACCGCCTCGAGCGCGCTGGTTCGCATGCCGACGATCCGGGCCGCCTCTGCCGCATCATATTCGGCCAACCCGCGCGCGAGGATCGCCCCGTCCGGCCCGACCACCGTGACCAAATCGCCTCGCGCGAAAATGCCCTCGACCCGCGTCGCCCCCGCCGCCAGCAGGCTATTGCCCTTGGCCAGAGCCCCCGCTGCCCCGGCATCGACATGGATCGTGCCCTTCGCGGTCAGCCCGCCCGCCAGCCACGCCTTGCGCGCCGGCGCCGCTTTCTCGGCCACGAACACCGTATGCCGTGCCGCCGTCGATAGCGGGTGCGCGATCCGTCCGCTGGCGATCGCCAGATGCGCCCCCGCGGCATTGGCGATCCGCGCCGCGGCGATCTTGGAGACCATCCCGCCCGATCCCATGCCCGAGGCCGAGCCGCGATCCGCCATCGCCTCGATCGCGCCATCGATCCGCTCGACCCGCGCAATATGCTCCGCGCCTGCAAGTGCCGGATTGCGATCGTACAGCCCGTCGATATCGGAAAGCAGCACCACGCCCTGCGCGCCCGCCGCCTGCGCCACGCGCGCGGCGAGCCGGTCGTTATCGCCGAAGCGGATTTCCTCGGTCGCCACGCTGTCATTCTCGTTAAGCACCGGCACTACGCCCAGGCCCAGCAGCCGGTCTAGCGTCGCCGCCGCGTTGAGATAGCGCCGGCGATCCTCGAGATCGTCGAGCGTGACGAGCATCTGCGCCGCGGTCAGCCCCTCGGCACCGAGCGTTTCCGCCCATACCTGGCTCAGCGCGATCTGCCCGACCGCAGCGGCGGCCTGCGCATCTTCGAGGCTCGCGCGCCCGCCCTTGGCCAGCCCCAACCGCCGCGCCCCCAGCGCGATCGCGCCCGACGACACCACCCCCACCTGTTGCCCGGCGCGGCGCCGCTCGGCGATATCGGCCGCGATGCCCTGCAGCCAGGTCCGCCGCACGCCGCCATCAGGATCGACCAGCAGCGCCGATCCGATCTTAACGATTAGGCGCGGGCAGGCGGAGGGCGGAAAGAGCGACATGCGCGCTGCGTTAGCACGCTTTACGCCCGAGTTAAGCTATCACGCAGCCGCGGTGCCTGCCGGCACGTATGGCGCTGATACATTCAGTCAGCCAACCCTGTTCTCCTGCAAACGCAGGAAAACAACGGGGCAATTACGCTAGAGGTGTCCCGTCGAACAAGTCGGGATGACGGAAGCGTCAATCGCGCGCGAAAATCTCGTCGTGATCGAGGTCGATGCCGAGCGACGGCAACTTAAGGCAGGTTGCCTCTTGGTAGGTTACGTCGCTCCAGCCTTTGGGCGCTATGCGTTGCACCACCCGCAACTGCTCGTTTGCGATATCGACGAAGACGACCGTGTCGATACTGTCGAGTTCCTTATACTCTTCCAGTTTCACACGGAGGTCGGTACGCGCCGTGCCCGCCGACAGCACCTCGAAAACGACGCGTGGATCGTCCGCCGAAAGCTGCCCATCGTCTTCTCGCTCTTCGTGGCCGCAATAGACGGAAACGTCGGGATAGCGGATCGATCGTTCGCGCGTTCGTGCAGCCATATAGGGGCCATAGGGGGCACAGCCGCTACCGCGCAATTTAGGGCCTAGTGCAATGATGATGTTGCTCTGCACGCGCGCGTGTCGCCGCGATCCGCCCGCCATCATTCGGATTACACCGTTATCAAGTTCGGCCTTCAGATCGCCGAAATCGAACCGAAGAAACTCCTCGGCTGTCAGCAGCGGATAATCAGGTTGCGTAGCCATGTGCCGTACATACCATAGCCTATGCAGCCCTCAAACCGGCGACCAGGCAATCTCGTCTTCGCCTTCATCGTCCGCGCCGACCACGCCGCCCGATGGGCCGATCGCCTCGAGCATCTTGTCGAGGATCCAGTCCAGCCCGGTGCCGGCGGCCCCCGAAATCGGGATCACTTCCGCCCCGCTCGCTTCCTCCAACTCGGCCGACAGCGCGGCAATCAGTTCGTCGTCGAGCGTGTCGATCTTGTTGAGCGCCACGATCACCGGCTTGTCGATCAGCCCGGCACCGTAAATCTCGAGCTCGTCGCGCACGATGCGGTAGCTTTCCGCGACATCCTTGTCGTTGGCATCGACCAAGTGGAGCAGCACGCTGCAGCGCTCGATATGGCCGAGGAAGCGGTCGCCGATCCCGGCGCCGTCCGCGGCGCCCTCGATCAGCCCCGGAATATCCGCGACGACGAATTCCTTGTGCTTGTGGCGCACCACGCCGAGCTGCGGGCGGGTCGTCGTAAAGGCATAGGCGCCGACCTTGGCCTGCGCGTTGGTCACTGCGTTGATGAAGGTCGATTTGCCGGCATTGGGCAGGCCGACCAGCCCGGCATCGGCGAGCAGCTTGAGCCGCAGCCACACCCACATTTCCTCATACGGCCAACCGCTGCCATGCTGGCGCGGCGTGCGGTTGGTCGAGGTCTTGTAGCTGGCATTGCCGCGCCCGCCATCGCCGCCGCGCAGGAACACGACGCGCTCGCCGACCTCGGTGAAGTCGGCGAGCACTTCTTCCTTGTCCTCGCTCAGCACCTGCGTGCCGACCGGCACCTTGATGATCAGGTCTTCGCCGCCCGCGCCGGTCATGTTGCTGCCCGCGCCGCCTTTGCCGCGCGGCGCGCGGAAATGCTGCGTGTAGCGGAAGTCGATCAGCGTGTTGAGCCCGGCGACCGCTTCGAACACGATGTCGCCGCCCTTGCCGCCATTGCCACCATTGGGGCCGCCATATTCGATGAACTTCTCACGGCGAAAGCTGACGGCCCCCGGGCCGCCATTGCCGGAACGAACGAAAATCTTTGCTTGGTCTAGAAAGTGCATCGCGCTCCCATAGCGGAAGTGCGAAATTTTGCCAGCGGCGCGCTGGTCAGGTGGTCGCCACGCTCACGTGCGACGCAATCAACGTCTTCACCGCCAATTCCCGTGCGGTCGTGCGTGGTAAGCCCAGCGCTTTAGCCATCGGCCCGCCAAGCAACGCATCGCCCAACGCGGTCAGCACCAGCTGCAAGGTTTCCTCATGGATCGAGGGGCGCCCGGGTTGATGCCCTTCGGACAAATCATCGACCAGCTTGTGGATCGCCTCCAGGATCGGATCGAGCGCATCCTCGTTGCCGGTCAGGATCATCCAGCTCGCCATCGCCCCGGCGCCGCGTGCGAATGCGTCGAACGTCATGTCGACCACTTCGCGCGGATCCTGATCGCCAGCGCGGGCGCGCTTCGCCGCGGCGCCGATCTGCGCGGTGATCGTGCCGGCAAGATGCGCGATCAGCGCCTTTTGCAGGTCCGCAGCCGAGCCGAAATGGTGCAGCAGATTGGCATGCGTTCGCCCAATCCGCGCCGCCACCGCCTTCAGCGTCACCGCTTGCGGCCCATCCTCGACGAGCAGCGCGCGCGCTGCCTCGATCGCCGCTTCACGCGATTGTTCAGGCGAGAGCCGGCGACGCACTATTGACATGAGTGTAAGTAAAGCCTAATTTATGTGCAACAATACTATTGTCTCTTTCTGTTCCGAGGTTTTGATGGCGAAAGCAACCACTCCGGCCGATCTCACGATTACCCCGCGTGATCTGCGCTTCGGCCGCGGCACGTCGATGCGCCGTTGGTGGCTGAACGACGATCCGTATGCGACGGCGTTCTACAACGCCTTGTCGGTTACCTTCCCCAAGGGCGAAGGCTTTTTCGTCGATAGCGTGCGAGCTTTCCGCGAGGGCACGTCGCCGCAGCTGCGGAGCGAGATCCAGGCGTTCATCAAGCAGGAAGTGATCCACACGCGCGAACATGTCGCGTTCAACCGCCACGTCACCGATCAGGGCTACGATACGGCGCCGCTGGAACGCGATGTCGATGCCGCGCTCGCGCTGACCAAGGGCCGCCCGCCGATCGCCAGCCTGGCGGCAACGATGGCGCTTGAACATTTCACCGCGATGCTGGCGCATCAGCTGATCGCCAACCCCAAGCATCTGGCCGGCGGCGACCAACAGGCCGCTGCCTTGTGGCGCTGGCACGCCGCCGAGGAGATCGAGCATAAAGGCGTCGCCTATGACACCTGGATGCACGCGACCAAGGATTGGAGCCGCTGGCAACGCTGGAAGATCAAGTCGATCGTAATGGTCGCAACGACGATCAAATTCTTCCAGGGTCGTCGCCGCGGCATGCTCGAACTGTTGCGCCAGGATGGGCTTACGGGGCCGAAAGTGTGGGCGCGGATGGCCTGGTATGCGTTCGGCAATCCCGGCATGGCGCGAAAAATCCTGGGTGCGTGGATCGCCTTCTTCCTGCCCGGCTTCCACCCGTGGAATCACGACGACCGCCAGCTGATCGCGCTGGCCGAGAGCGACTATGCTGCGGCGGTGCTGCCGCGCGAGCCGAAGCGGGCGGCAGTGGCCGCATAATCAGCCCTCACCCCCGCGCAGGCGGGGGCCTATCGCTGCCTGTTCCCTGTGCTAGCTTATGTTGATGGAACGATAGGCCCCTGCCTTCGCAGGGGTGATGGCGGGTGGTGGGCATGGGCTATGTCTACATCATGACCAACGGCCCCAGCGGTACGCTGTATATTGGCGTCACCAGCGATATCGTTCGGCGCGTCTGGCAGCATCGGGAGGGAATTGGTTCGGCGTTCTGCCGCGAGCATGGGTTCACGCGGCTGGTACTGGTAGAGACTTATCCGACGATCACTGACGCGATCGCTCGTGAGAAGGCGCTTAAAAAGTGGAAGCGCTCGTGGAAGCTGAACCTGATCGGTCGCGCAAATAGCGATTGGGCGGATTTGTGGGAGGTGATCGCTTAACGCTCTACGCCACCCCTGCGAAGGCAGGGGCCCATCGCTATCTCCTCAAGCGGCGGCATTTGACGAAACAGCGATAGGCTCCTGCCTTCGCAGGAGTGACGGCTCCTTAGCTACGCCGCCAGCCGTTCCTCGCATCGTCGGCCTTCCGTCAGATCAAGCTCGAACACCGCGCAGGGCACGTCCGTGCCCCGCGCCCGCGAGTGGCGCGGTTCGATGCGGCCGGTGGCGCGGAAGCCGAGCTTGGTCAGCACGCGACCCGAAGCGGGGTTGTCGATGAAATGCCCGGCGTGCAGCCGGCGCAAGTCGAGCGCATGGCGCGCCATGTCGATCACCTGCCGCCCGGCCTCAGTGGCGTAACCGCGACCCCAGGCATCGGGCGTCAGCCAATAGCCGAATTCCGCTTCGCCCGCGGTGGCCAGATCGATGGCAATCCCGCCGATTAGGCGCGGCGCATGCGCAGGCGATTCGAAGATCAGGAAGTTCGGCACCGTGGCGGCGCGGGGGATAGCCAGAAACGATTCCGCATCCTCCAGCGCATAAGGCCAGGGTGCACGCGCGAGCTTGGCGACGACCTGCTCATGGCCGATCGCGGCGGCCAGCGCGGGCGCATCCTCGGGCCAGCCGGGCCTGAGCGTCAGTCTCTTGGTACGAGCAAACATCTTACTCTCCTCGGGTGCAGTTCGCCAAGCACGTCCGAATGACGTGGCGGCGACAGGGCAGGGGAGGGAGCAATAAAAAAGGGAGCCGGGGTGACCCGTCTCCCTTGTTCGGACCGCTTGCGCGGACCCGGGTCACCCTGGTGGGCAACCCGGCTGGTTACCCGATGTTATTCGGCGGCAATCGCGACCGGCATGTCGACCGAGCAGAATTTACGGCCAAGCTTGCCTTCCTTGAACGACACACGACCTTCGGTCAGCGCGAACAGGGTATGGTCCTTGCCGATGCCGACATTGGTGCCCGGATAGAATTTGGTACCGCGCTGACGCACGAGGATGTTGCCCGGGACGACCGATTCGCCGCCGAACTTCTTCACGCCAAGGCGACGACCGGCCGAATCGCGACCATTGCGCGACGAGCCGCCTGCTTTCTTATGTGCCATCTCGAACTACTCCTTACGCCTGAGCGGCCGGGGCTTCAGCGCCCGTCGCATCGGTGGTCGGCTGGTCAGCCTTCTTTTCTGCCTTGTGATCACCGATTGCGGTGATGCGCAGGATCGTGTGCTGCTGGCGATGGCCGTTCTTGCGGCGATAGTTCTGCCGGCGACGCTTTTTGAAGACGACGATCTTGTCGGCCTTCGCCTGAGCGATGATCTCGGCGGAGACGAGCAGCCCCTCAACCGACTTGAGCTCGGCGCCTTCGCCGGCGAGCAGCACGTCGCTCAACGAGATCGACGAACCTGCTTCGCCATCGAGCTTCTCGACGACGATCTTGTCTCCGGCGGCGACGCGGTATTGCTTGCCGCCTGTGCGCACGACTGCGAACATGGCCTACATCACTTTCAAAATAACGAGCCCCACGTCGAGTAAGCCCGACGCGGGAAAGAAGCGCCAGCTAAGTCAGCGCGGTCCGCGTGTCAACCGGTTCGCACGCGCCCAGGGGCAGGAAAACGTTGCCAATCTGCAATAGTGAGGCGGCAAAATGGCCGCGCCGGACGCTTTTCGATCCGAAGCAGTAACACGCTGTTGCAAAGCAGCATTTATTATGGCGTCATCAAGATCCCAGAACGGGGCAAGATCGCCGATGGCTCCGAAGAGAGCAGCGGTGGTGTCGGCCTGGGTGGAGCAAAAGGAGCAAAGTCAGATCGGTCCTGATGGGCAAAAGCGCACAGGACAAATGCGGACAATATTCTGACTCCGATGATCAAACGGGCAGGCGTGACACGAATGATCGTGCGCGATGCTTGTTGTCGGCCAAAGAACATTGGCCCGGTGCACATGCAGGTGGAGCAAAGCTGCCGCACGACGGCCGTCTAAGGGCGGATCGGCGCGCGGCATGACCGGACCGTTAGGAGCGGACTCGTAGCTTTTCTCACTTTGGGGGTGCTCATTCCATGCATATGTCATCGATTTCGCTATTCGCACTGGCTGTGGCCAGCGCCACGCCAGCATTGGCCGACCCGACAGCAGACGAGCCGGCCGTAACCGTAACGGCACAGGACGCATCGGCTGCCCTGCCGGAGCAAGACGACGAGGCATCCGAGATCCTGGTGCTTGGTACGCGCCGCACCGATCGCACGCTGGCCAATTCTCCCTCTCCGGTCGATGTCATCAGCGCGGCCGAGCTCAATCAACAGCCCGCCGCCAACATGATGGATGCGCTCAAGAATATCGTGCCGTCATTCTATGTCGGGCAAAACTCGATCTCCGACGCATCCACGTTCGTCCGCTCGCCTTCGCTGCGCGGTCTTTCGGGCGACCA
Source organism: Parasphingomonas puruogangriensis (assembly GCF_036663635.1). Lineage (NCBI taxonomy): Bacteria > Pseudomonadati > Pseudomonadota > Alphaproteobacteria > Sphingomonadales > Sphingomonadaceae > Parasphingomonas > Parasphingomonas puruogangriensis. The sequence continues at coordinate 85,578 of NZ_JAXOJI010000006.1, forward strand.
GGTGCTGGTGATGCTGAACGGCAAGAGGTACAATCGCTCGGCGCTGGTGCAGGTCTATGGCGGCAGTGACACGGGGCTCGGGCGCGGCGCGCAAGGGCCGGACATTTCGGCGATCCCGTCGCTGGCGATCGGCAATCTGCAGGTGCTGCGTGAAGGCGCGACGGCGCAATATGGCTCGGACGCGATCGCCGGTGTGCTGAACTACGGCCTGCGCGAGGATCAAGGGATCGAATTGGTCGGCCGGGCCGGCCAATATTATGAAGGTGACGGCGAAAGCTATCAGATCGCGGGCAATGCCGGCCTCAAGAGCGATTTCGGGTTCATCAACGTGACCGGCGAATATGTCGACGAGGGGCAGACGAGCCGCGGCGTGACCCGCCCGTCGGCGGCGAACTTCGCCATCAATTACCCGGATCTCGCGTCGCAACTGCCCAACTATCCGTTGCCGGCGCAGATCTGGGGCAGTTCGCCGTCGCATGGCTACAAGGCGGTGATCAACTCGGCGATCAACGTCACGCCGGACAGCAAGATCTACTTCTTCGCCAATTATGCAAAGAGCAAAGGCAATCAGAGCTTCAATTATCGTGCGTCGGTATCCAGCACGGCGGTCGATTCGAACGGCGTGGTGCGCAACCAGGGTGCCAACGGGGCCTTCAACAACACCTTCTTCCTGACCCCATGCCCGGTCGGCAATGCGACCTGCCTGCCCGGCGGCTTCGTGCGGGACGGCAATACCTTTCGGTTTGGCCAGCTTTACCCTGCCGGTTTCACGCCGCGCTTCGTCGGCGAGACCGAGGAAGTCTATGGCGTGCTTGGCTATAAGGGCACGTCGGGGGCCTTCAGTTACGACGTGTCCGGCACGCTAGCCCGCAACAAGCTGTCGCTGTCGATGTATAATTCGGCCAACTTCTCCTACGGCCCGGCAACGCAGACGAGCTTCGAGTTTGGCGACCTGATCCAGAAGGAAATGAACTTCAACGCCGACTTTACCTATGCTGCAGAGCTGGGCTTGGCCGCACCGCTGACGATCTCGGCCGGCGGCGAATACCGCAAGGAAACCTACGAACAGACCGCGGGTGACGAGCAATCCTATGGCGCGGGCCCGTACGCCGTAGCCCAACAGCTCTACACGTTGGTTTCGCCAGGCGTGTACGTCGCCTCCGGCACGACGGCAGCGCAGGGCGTCGGCGCCAGTGGCTATGCCGGCACTAGTCCGGACACTGCCGGCAAGTTCAGCCAGAAAAACTACGGCGCCTATATCGGGTTGGAAACCGATCTTACCGAGGCACTGTCGGTCGGCGCGGCGGGCCGCTACGAACATTACAACACCTTCGGCAGCGCTTGGGTCGGCAAGATCAACGCGCTGTACAAGGTGGCGGAGCCATTCTCGATCCGCGGCAGTTTCGGCACCGGTTTCCATGCGCCGTCGCCTGGCCAGTCGAACGTATCGATCGTCACCACGTCGTTCAACGGCGGCGTCGCGTTCCAGGCCGGCACCTATCCGGTCAATAGCCCGGTCGCACAATATTACGCGGCGACCCCGCTGAAGCCGGAGAAGTCGACCAATTACGGCTTGGGCTTCATCCTCGAGCCGGCCCGCGGCATGACGATTACGGTCGATGGCTATCAGATCAATCTGCGCGACCGCATCGGCCTGACCTCGCCGTTCATCGTCAGTGCGGATGACCTTGCGGCCCAGCCAGCCTTGTTGCCCGTCGGCGTCGGCGGACAAGTGCAATATTTCACCAACGGTTTCCGCACGCGTACGCGCGGTGTGGACGTGGTGGCGACATATCGCGCTACCGTCAGCGACGCGCTGATCAACCTGTCGTTGGCGTATAACTATAACAAGACCAAGGTTGTGGAGTATAACGCCCGCGTCATCAGCTTCCCGATTCTTATCGATGCCGAGAATCTGGCGCCGAAGCATCGCGCCGTCTTTAACGCAAACTGGTCGCTCGATAATTTGAGTTTCAACGTGCGCGAGAATTATTACAGCTCGTTTACCAGCGCGCAGGATTACGGCGTCACCAACATCGTCACCAACGGCGTCGTCACCGGGGCAACGCCCAATCAGGTGTTCGGCGGCAAATTCACCACCGACGTCGAACTGAGCTACACCTTTGCCGACCATTTCACGCTCTCGGTCGGCGCGCAGGACTTTACCGACGAGCATCCCGATCGGCTGGCCGCCACGTCCACCATCCAATTGTACCCGCTCACCGGGGGCACCTCGGACGGGCAGGTCTATCCCCGCAACGGTGGTCCGTTCGGCTTCAACGGCGGCTTTTACTACACGCGGTTGCGGATAAAATATTGATGCGGTGCCGGGGGCGCGGTGCGCCCCCGGCATTCAAGTCGCATGAATCAGAAGAGCCAGCCGATCGGGCGATCGACCGGCTCTTCGATAGTCGTAGTGCCGCTCGCTCAGTGCCGGTGCTGTGGCCGCAGCGTGTAGCGCCCGTCGGCATAGTCGGTGAACAGACCGCGGATCGCAGGATGATCGACCGGTTCGTCGCTGTCGTCGGGGATCAGATTCTGTTGGCTGACATAGGCGATGTAGCTCGATTCCATATTCTCGGCGAGCAGGTGATAGAAGGGCTGGTCCTTCTTCGGCCGAATGTCCTCGGGGATTGCATCATACCATTCCTCGCTATTGGCGAAGATCGGATCGATGTCGAAAATCACGCCGCGGAAATCGAACATGCGGTGGCGCACGATCTCGCCGATGCCGAAGCGCGCATGCGCGATCGGGGGCATGGCCACGTCGGAATTGGCAGGGGTCATGGGAATGTGGGAACGGGACATGGGCCTAATCTAATGTCCTTTTCGCAGTGCACAAGCTGAAGGGTTGCCACACCCCGATTAGTCGATTAGACGCCCGCCTTCATCGACCGGTATCGCCCCTCAGGCGGCATCAAAGACCTCGCGGAGAGGTGGCAGAGTGGTCGAATGTACCGCACTCGAAATGCGGCGTGCCCTCGCGGGTACCGTGGGTTCGAATCCCACCCTCTCCGCCAAATTTTGACTACACGCGCCCGAAAGGCCCCGATACCCAATGGCTTCTTACAAGGAACCGACCTTCCAGGATCGCGCAGCGCTCGCTGCCCAGGCCAAGCAAAAGGCGCTGGAGAAGCTGAAGGCCAAGCCGCAGATCGACCCCGAGGTCGCCGCCGCCCGCGCCGCTGCGCGCCAGGCGCGCGAAGAAAAGGAACTGCAGCGCCGTGCCGAGAAGGCGCAGGCGATCGAACAGGCCAGGCTCGACAAGATCGCCAAGGCCGAGGCCGAACTGGCCGAGATCGAAGCCGAGAAGCAGCGCCTGATTGATGCGGATATTGCCGCCAAGGCGGCGCGTGACGCGCGCTATGCGGCGCGCAAGGCCAAGCGCTAAGCTAACCCGCTGGCGCTTCCCCGGCGAAGGCCGGGGGCCAGTCGCGACGCCCTCGTGACGACGCGCAGCGCCAGCCAACTTCTACCGTCGCGACTGGGCCCCGGCCTGCGCTGGAGAAGCGCGAGGCATGGCAGCGGCGCCTTACGGCACGTTCCGCGCCAACTCCTCCAGAAACACCGACGCCGTGCCATCCGATGGCGCCCGCCAGTCGCCCCGCGGTGACAGCGCGCCACCGGCCGAAACCTTGGGTCCATTGGGCAGCGCCGAGCGCTTGAACTGGCTGGTGACGAAGAAGCGCACCAGAAATTTCTCCAGCCAGAATTTGATCGTCGCCAGATCATAGGCCGCGCGCGCTTCGGGCGGGAAATGGTCCGGCCAGCGCCCAGCCTCCGCATCCTGCCACGCGTGCCAGGCGAGAAACGCGATCTTGGACGGGGCCAGCCCGTGGCGGATCGTGTAATGCAGGAAAAAGTCGTTGAGCGCATAGGGCCCGATCCGCGCCTCGGTACTCTGCAGCGCGCCATCCGCGCCGGCCGGCACCAGTTCCGGCGAGATTTCCGTACCGAGAATCGCTTCCAGCACGGCATCGGTGTCGCGGTCGAACTGATCGGTCTTGATGCACCAGCGAATGAGGAACTGGATCAGCGTCTTGGGCACGCCGGCATTGACCGCATAATGGCTCATCTGGTCGCCGACGCCATAGGTACACCAGCCGAGCCCGAGCTCGGATAGGTCGCCGGTGCCGACCACCAGCCCGCCGCGCTGGTTGGCCAGGCGGAACAGGTAATCGGTACGCAGGCCGGCCTGTACGTTCTCGAACGTCACGTCGTAGACCGGCTTGCCACCCCCCTCCAAACCCTGACCAAAGGGGTGGCCCATGTCGGACAGCATCTGGCGCGCGGCGGGGCGAATGTCGATTTCATCCGCCGACACGCCAAGCGCGCGCATCAGCGTCCAGGCGTTGGCCTTGGTATCGTCGCCGGTGGCAAAGCCGGGCATGGTGAAGCCGAGGATATCCGTGCGCGGTCGGCCGAGGCGATCCATCACTTTCGCGGCAACGATCAGCGCGTGGGTCGAATCGAGCCCCCCGGACACGCCGATCACCAGTCGCTCGGCGCGCGCCGCGACGAAGCGCTTGAGCAGCCCCTCGACCTGGATGTTGAACGCCTCGTAGCAATCGGCGTCGAGCTTTTCCGGCGTGTTGGGGACGAACGGATAGCGGCGAATCGCGCGCAGCAGGCCGGTATCGCCCAGGTCGGGCTCGTGCGTGAAGCTTATCCGGCGGAACGTCCTCTCCGGATCGCCGGCGAGCCGTGCCGCATCGTTGAACGTGCCGTTGCGCATGCGCTCCTGCGCGATCCGCTCGGCGTCGATATCGGCCAGCAAAATCTCCGGTTCAGGATCGAAGCGCGCCGATTCGGCGATCAGTTCGCCCAGTTCGTGGATCGTGCCCTGGCCGTCCCAGGCGAGATCGGTGGTGCTCTCCCCCGTCCCCGCGGCGGAATAGACATAGGCGCAGATGGCGCGCGCGCTTTGCGCCGCTGACAGCATCATGCGCTCGCGCGACTTGCCGATCGTGACGTTGGAGGCGGAGAGGTTGCAGCAGATCAGCGCGCCGGCCAGCGCGCCGTTGGTCGAGGGCGGGGTGGGGGCCCAATAATCCTCGCAGATCTCGGCGTGAAACACGAAATGCTCAAGGTCGTCCGCGGCGAAGATCAGATCGGTGCCGAACGGGGCGGCCTGGCCAGCGATCGTGATGTGCCCAGCCGTGATGCCGGCACCACTGGCAAACCAGCGCTTCTCGTAATATTCGCGGTAATTGGGCAGGAAGGTCTTGGGCACGACGCCGAGAATGCGGCCGCGCGCGATCACGACGCAGCAATTGTACAGCCGGCCGTTGCGGGGCAGGGCGGCGCCGACCAGCAGCACCGGGCGCAGCGTGGCGCTAGCCGCCACCACCGCGGCGATCGCCGCTTCGGTTGCCTGCTGCTGCGCGGTCTGCAGATGCAGGTCGTCGATCGCGTACGAGGTGAGGTTGAGCTCCGGGAAGACCAGCAGATCGGCGCCGCGCGCATGCCCCTGCTGCGCCAACGCGATGGTCGATGCGGCATTGGCGGCGGCATCGCCGACGCTGGCCGCCGGGGTGCACGCGCCGACGCGGATCAGCCCGTGGCTGTGGATCGAATGAAACGGATGCGATTGGGCCATGAGGCCGATGTAGCGACGCGCCGCGCGAGCGGCAAACGCTGAGGCTAGCTGCCGCTGCCGAGCCGCGTCATCAGGATCGCCGCACGCTTGGCCTGGCGGCGCATGCTTGCCAGATCGACCGTCTCGCCCGGCGCGTGATCGCCCGTGCTCGCCGGCCCCAGGCCGATCAGCCCGTCGACGTCATTGGCGACGAAGGAAATGTCGCCCGCCCCGCGGCGCAGCGGATCGAGCGGTGGCATCGCTGCCAAGCCCAGATCCTTGTTCACGCCGTTCAGCCGGTCGAGCAGCGCGCGATTGCCCGGCGTCGGCGCCATTGCCGGATAGCCGCCGGGCTCGAACACGATCTCGGCGCCGGTGCCGGGGGCGTGGCGCGCAACGATCGCGCTCATCTTGGCTTTCACCCGTGCGGTCTGGTCTTCCGACAGCGTGCGGAAATCGCCGCGCGCGATGGCGGTGGAGGGGATGATATTGGTCTTGCCGGTGGCGCTGACGCGCACGCCATCGCTATCCAGCGTGGCGGTGGCGCCGCCGGCGACTATTCCGGTGTTGAAGGTCAAATTGGGTTCGGGCAGCTCGGCGCGGAAGGCCGCGAGGATGCGCGCCAGTTCGTTGATCGCGCCGTCGCCATAGGTGTCGTTGAAGATCAGCGACGAATGGCCGGTCTTGCCTGTGGTCTTGAGGGTCCAGCTGTTCGACGAGCGCCGCGCGATCGACCCCATGTCCTGCCCGTTCTCCACGAACAGGCCCTCGAAATCGAGCGCGACATCGGCGCGCTTGCCGGCGGCGATCAAATCGGCGCGGGCGAGCGCGATTGGATCGCCCGAATCTTCTTCGTCGCCAGTGAGCACGATCTCGATGCTTGCCGCATCCAGCGTGCCGGCGGCTTTCATCGCGCGGAGCGCCGCGATCATCACCACCATGCCGCCCTTGTCGTCGCCGGCGCCGGGGCCCTCGGCCTTCTCGCCGGTCCGCACGAATTTCTGGAACGGCGAATCCTGTTCGAACACCGTATCGAGATGCCCGATCAGCAGCAGCCGCTTGGCCCCCGCTGTGCCGGTGCGCGTGGCGATCAGATGCCCGGCGCGCTTGGTCGCGGTCATCGGCTTCCACAGCACGGTGAAGCCCAATGGCTCCAGTTCGGCACGCACCATCTTGCCGACGGTTTCGACCCCGGCAAGGTTCATCGAGCCCGAGTTCTGATCGACCAGTTTCTGCAGCAGCGCGACCGAGCGCTCATATTCGGCATCTACGGTTGCCGTCATCCGTGCCTCTGGCGGGGTCAGCTTCGCCTGCAGCGGGGCGGCGAATAATGCGGTCGCAGCGAGAAACAGCGGCAATTTCATCAAGCGACCCCCAACAATCCTTGGCGCGCCCGGAGGGAGTCGAACCCCCGACCGAGGAGGTAGAAGCTCCTTGCTCTATCCAACTGAGCTACGGGCGCGCACCGCATCCGAATAGCGCGGATTGCGCAGCTGGGAAACCGGCTTCATACTCGTCGCAATGAGCCAGGGGGATATGCAGCACCAGCCGGCGCAAGTCGCCGCCAGCGCCATCGCCGCGCGGCAGTTACGCTATTTCGATTTCGTGATGGCGGCGTTCGTCGCGATCATCCTGCTGTCCAACGTGATCGGCGCGGGCAAGGTCGCGGTGATCCATCTGCCGTGGATCGGCGACTGGCCGTTCGGCGCGGGGATCCTGTTCTTTCCGCTGTCCTATGTGATCGGCGACGTGCTGACCGAGGTATATGGCTATGCCCGGGCGCGCCGGGTGATCTGGGCCGGGTTCGTCGCGGTCGCGTTCATGGCGTTCATGTCCTGGGTGGTCGTCGCGCTGCCGCCGGCGCCGAGCTGGACCAACCAGGCGGCGTATGAAACCGTGTTCGGGCAAGTGCCGCGGATCGTGCTGGCCTCGATGATCGCCTTCTGGGCGGGGGAGTTCGTCAATTCCTACGTCCTGGCGCGGATGAAGCTGTGGAGCGGCGGGCGGCATCTGTGGATGCGCACGATCGGCTCGACCATCGGCGGGCAGGGCGTCGACAGCCTGATCTTCTATCCTTTGGCCTTCTGGGGGGCGGTCGGCTGGACCAACGATCTGGTGCTGACCGTATTGGTCACGCAATGGGCGCTGAAGGTCGGCTGGGAAGTGCTGCTGACGCCGGTAACCTATCTGGTGGTCGGCTTCCTGAAGCGTCAGGAAGGGCTCGACGTGTTCGACGAGGACACCAATTTCACGCCGTTCCGGGCGCGGGTTTAGGCGTTGAGCGCATTGCAGGCGACTAAGTGGTGGCTGGTCAACAACGTGCATCTCGCGAAGGATGCGCTGCACGTCTATGCCGCGTTGCTGCTGTTGTTCGGTTCGGCGCTGCTCTTCGGCTGGCGCCTATCGTCGTGGCGGCCGTGGCTGGTGGTCGGCGCGGTCGCGGTGATCGGTGAGATCTGGGACATACGCGATCGCTATGTCGGCCATGTGCCGCAGCAGTTCAGCGCGAACTGGCATGACGTCTGGAATACGATGTTCTGGCCGAGCGTGATCCTGCTGCTGGCGAGGCGGACCACGCTGTTCGGGCGTTAAACCAACACCTGCTCCAGCAGCCCTTCAAACAGGCGCCGGCCGTCGCTGCCGCCGTGCGCGGCTTCGATGCGGCGTTCGGGGTGCGGCATCATGCCGAGCACATTGCCCTGCGCGTTGAGCAGTCCGGCGATGTTGCGCGACGAGCCGTTGACGCTTTCGCCGTAGCGGAACGCGACGCGGCCTTCGCCTTCGAGCCGGTCGAGCGTGGCATCGTCGGCGAAGTAATTGCCGTCATGGTGCGCCACCGGGACGGAGAGTGTCTCGCCGGCGTCGTAGCCGCTGGTGAACAGGCTCTGCGCATTGTCGACGGTCAGCGTCACGTCGCGGCACACGAAATCGATCCCCGCATTGCGCATCAAGGCGCCGGGCAGCAGGCCGGCCTCGGTGAGCACTTGGAAACCATTGCACACGCCGAGCACCGGCACGCCGCGCGCCGCGGCATCGCTCACCGCGCGCATGATCGGCGAGCGCGCGGCCATCGCGCCCGAGCGCAGATAATCGCCGTAGGAGAAGCCGCCGGGGACGGCGATCAGGCCAAGATCACCCGGCAGTTCGCTATCGCCGTGCCACACCATGGTCGGCGCGGTGCCGCCGATCTCGCGGATCGCCACGGCCAGGTCGCGGTCGCAATTGGAGCCGGGGAACACGATGACCGCGGCCTTCATGCGCGTTCGACCCGATAATTTTCGATCACGGTGTTGGCCAAAAGCTTGCGGCACATCTCGTCGATCGTCGCATCGTCCGTGTCGTCGGCGACATCCAGTTCGATCAGCTTGCCTTGGCGGACATCCTGGACGCCGGCGAAACCGAGGCCGTCGAGCGCCTTGTGAATCGCCTTGCCCTGCGGGTCGAGCACGCCCGACTTCAGCGTCACGATGATGCGGAGTTTCATGAATCTTCCTTCAAGCCGAGCGGCTTACTTGGCCTTGTTCTTACGATGCTTTTCGAGATCTAGCACCGCGCTGTCCGCACCCTCTGGAAGCAGCCCGAGGCGACGGGCGACTTCCTGATAGGCCTCTACTTCGCCGCCGAGATCCTGACGGAAGCGATCCTTGTCGAGCTTTTCGTTGCTCTCCATGTCCCACAAGCGACAGCCGTCTGGGCTGATTTCGTCGGCCAGGATGACGCGGGCGTAATCATTATCCCACAGCCGCCCGAATTCGAGCTTGAAATCGACCAGGCGGATGCCGACCGCGGCGAACATACCGCTCAGGAAATCGTTCACGCGAATCGCCAGATCGGCGATGTCGTGCATCTCTTCCTGGCTGGCCCAGCCGAACGCAGCGATATGCTCGTCGGTGATCATCGGATCGCCGAGCGCGTCATCCTTGTAATAATATTCGATGATCGTGCGCGGTAGCTGCGTGCCTTCCTCGATCCCGAGCCGCTTGGTCAGCGAGCCGGCGGCGACGTTGCGAATCACCACCTCGATCGGAATGATCTCGACTTGGCGGATGAGCTGCTCGCGCATGTTGAGGCGGCGGATGAAGTGCGTCGGCACGCCGATCAGGCCGAGCAACGTAAAGACATGCTCGCTGATACGGTTGTTGAGCACGCCCTTGCCGCTGATCGTGCCCTTCTTCTGGGCATTGAACGCGGTGGCATCGTCCTTGAAATACTGAATCAGCGTGCCGGGTTCGGGACCCTCGTACAGGATCTTGGCCTTGCCTTCGTAGATTTGGCGGCGGCGGGCCATATGGCATTACCCTTCGACAAGAGCGCCCCGCACCCACGGGAGTCGCGGGCCGGGGCGGGAATGAGCGCGCCTATATAGAAAGGGCGGCGCAGGTGCAATTACGCGTCGCTGCGATCTCCCGGCGGCGGCGCCATCGTGGCGGCGGGGCGCGGTGCCACCGGCGTGCCATCGGTACGGCGCAGGCGCGTGGGAAGAAACGGGCGCAGCTGGCGCCAGAGCAGCCACAACAGGAGCGCGGCGAGCATCGGTGGGCCGAAGATCGCGATGAAGCCGAGCACGAAGGCCAGCGTCGTCTGTGCCGAGGACAGGAACGTGTCGAGCGCGCTGGTCAGTGGCGCGCTGGCATCGAAGCCCCGGATGCCGGCGCCGGATTCGTAATCGAACGTCATCGGCGTGGTGGCGAGGCTGGCGCGCTGATCGGCGAGGTTGGCCGACGCGGCGGCAATCGTGGCGACGAGTTCGCCGCGCTGGCGCTGCAGTTCGGCGCGTTCGCTGGCGGGCAGGTCGCCACGCGCGAGCTGCTTGTCGATCCGCGCGAGTTCGTCGGCTACGCGCGCCTTGCCGGTGCTGAGCTGGGCGATTTCGGCGCCGGCATCGGTGCCGGTGATCTCGGCATCGATCAGCTTGCCGTCGGCTTTCTCGATCGCGGCGATGCCTTCCTTGCCGAAGGCGCGGGCGAGCGTGGGATCGAGCTTGAAGGCGAGCATTGCGCGGATGTCGTTCTCGCCAATCAATTGATAGCGCATGCCGGTGATGCGGCAGCGCGCGACGCCCAGTTTCTCGCACGCGCTGGCGTGGTTTTCCTGCGCGCTGGCGATGTTCTTGGGCGGAAGGCGGAAGGCATAGCGATAGGCGAAGGCGACGCCGGGGGCGGCGGTGATGTTGATGCCGGGCGCGGCGATGTCGCTGGTTTGGAGCGATTCGCTCTGGGCGGATTCGGACTGGGGGGATTCGGGAGCACGGCTGCAGGCGCTGATGGAGACCAAAGCGATCGTGGCGGCAGAAATCAGTGCGATACGCATTGTCCGGCTCCTATATACTATCTCATTGGAGGGGATGATGAAGCGTTCCGTGTGTGCGGTCAATTGAGTTTGGTCGGGCATTTTCCGAAACCCCGCTTGCTCTCCCGTCACCCCTGCCGTCGCGGGGATGACGGACGAGGCTCAGTGGCGCAGCGCAGCGGCGAGCAACTCCTTGGTCTTGGCCCACGCGGCGGTGTCCGGAGTGACGAGTTCGACGTGACCGGTGTTGGGCACGATGTGCAGCGCGATCTTGTCGCCAGCCTTTCGCGCCTGCGCCTCGTAGCCGGTCGCTAGGCGCATCGGGATGATGCGGTCTTCGCGGCCGTTGACGAGATCCTGCGCCACGCGCAGCGGAAGCAAACGCGGGACCGAAGTGTCGCGGTAGATATCGGGCCGGCTTTCGGTGGCTTTGCCGAGCAATTTGCTGACCACCTCGGTGCCGCAGCCATTGTCGGGGCTGGCGGCGGTGGCTTCGAGATCGGGGAGGCCGCCCAAGCTGATGACATGGGCGATCTTGAGCGGGTGGGCGGTGTGCAGCGGGCTATCCTGGGGCAACTTAGCGCGCGCGGCGAGCCAGAGGGCGAGGTGACCGCCCGCGCTATGGCCGATGGCGACGATATGCTTGGTGTCTAGGCCGTATTCCCTCGCGTGATCGCGCAACGCATCCGCGGCCTCGCCGGTGTCCTGGAAAGTGCCGGGATAGCCGCCGCCGGTGCGGTCGACGCCGCGATAGTCGATGTTCCACACCGCATAGCCGGATTTGCGCAGATCATCGGCCACCCAGTTCATCAGGCTGCGATCGGCGATGCTGGTGGTCCAGCAACCGCCATGCACCATGAGCACGGTGGGGTATCGCTTGCCCTTGGCGCGGGGGGCGGCAGGGAGCCAGAGATCGACCTTCTGCAGGTGATCGGGGCCGTAGGCGATGGTCGCATCGGGCGCGGGCTTGGGGCGGCTGGTGAGATCGTCCCAGGTGAGCAGTTTGGGGGGCTGGGCGGCGGTCACTGCGGAAGTGAGCGCGATCAGCGCGAGGATAGCAAGACGGAACATCTGGCAGGCTTAGCGGCCGGGGGCGGGGGAGGCGAGGCTGTCGCCAAATATACCTAACTTTCCCCGGCGCAGGCCGGGGCCCAGTCGCGATGGCAGAAGCTACGTCGCGCAGCGCCCGATAATTACTATCTCGCTACTGGGCCCCGGCCTGCGCCGGGGAAGCGTTTGTTCGCCGGGGAAAGCGCAATGGTTACACAGGCCGACCTGCCCTGCTGCCGCACTCAACGCGCCGTCTTGTCGCGGCGCGGCGCGTGCTTCCATGGCGCGTCGAACTGATAGGCGTTGAGGCGCTGGAGGCCGATGGCCATCGTCTTGAACAGCTTATGGATGCCGTCGCTCAGGCTATGGTGATTGTCCGCCCAATCGCGGCCCAGGAAATCGTCACGCATTGTCTTCTTCCTTCGTCTGCCATGTGCTGCTGACGACTTGGACTATGTCCGGCTATAGTTGCGCACGCCAACAAAGCGTTGGACAAGGATGACAAGCCAGCCTTATCAACTGAGCCCATGCGCCGCCTGCCACCCCTCTCCGCCGTTCGCGTGTTCGAGGCCGCCGCGCGGCACGAGAATTTCACCGTTGCGGCCGGCGAACTGGGCATGACGCAGGCGGCGGTGAGCTATCAGATCAAGCTGCTCGAGGAGCGGCTCGGCGTGCCGTTGTTCCGCCGCGAGAAGAAGCGCGTGGTGCTGACCGAGGCGGGGCGGCGCGCCGGGCCGCAAGTGTCGCGCGCGTTCGATGGGCTCGATGCGGCGTTTGCCGGGATCCGCGCAGAGGATTCCGCTTTGTTGACGGTGTCCACCTCGACCACCTTCGCCAATACTTGGTTCGCGTGGCGGCTGGGCAGTTTTCAGATGGCGCATCCCGACATGGCGGTGCGCCTGCACACCAGCGATGCGATGGTCGATTTCGCGGCCGACGATATCGACTGCGCGGTGCGATCGGGGGTGGGCGAGTGGCCGGGGTTAGTGAGCGAGAAGCTGGTGCCGATCGAATTTACCCCGATGTGCAGCCCGGCCTTTCTCACGCGCCATGGCGGCGCAATCGCGATCGACGACCTCCATCAACTGCCGCTGATCGGGCCGGAGGACCCGTGGTGGCCGGTGTGGCTGGCGAGTGCGGGCAGCACGCCGCCACAGGGGCCGCCGCGGCGCGGGGTGCGGCTCGATTCGCAGGCGTTGGAGGGCAATGCGGCGATCGCCGGGCAGGGCATCGCGCTGCTGACGCCATTTTTCTGGCGCAATGATCTCGCCGATGGCCGGCTGGTGCGGCCGTTCGATCACGTCGCGACGCAAGGTTTTGCCTATTGGCTGGTCTATCCCGAGCATCGCCGGCTAGTGCCCAAGATCCGCCAGTTCCGCGATTGGCTGACGATCGAGATCGCACGCGATTTCGCCGAGACCATGGCGCGGACGGAATCGCACTGCTAACCGATAGCCATGCCAGCAGACGTGAAAGACCCGGAAGACCCCTTCAACGCCATCATCGACGCCCCGTTCGATAGCGCGCTGAGCGATCGCTATCTCGTCTATGCGCTGTCGACGATCACCGCGCGGTCGCTGCCCGATGTGCGCGACGGGCTGAAGCCGGTGCATCGCCGATTGCTATGGGCGATGCGGCTGCTCAAGCTCGATCCGTCCCAGGGCTACAAGAAATGCGCCCGCGTTGTCGGCGACGTGATCGGCAAATATCATCCGCATGGCGATCAGTCGGTCTATGACGCGATGGTGCGCTTGGCGCAGGATTTTGCGATGCGTTACCCGCTGGTCGACGGGCAGGGCAACTTCGGCAATATCGACGGCGATAACGCCGCCGCCTATCGCTATACCGAGGCGCGGCTGACGCAGGTCGCGATCGACATGATGGAGGGGCTCGACGAGAATGCCGTCGATTACCGCCCGACCTACAATAACGAAGACGAAGAGCCCGAATTGCTGCCGGGCCTGTTCCCCAATCTGCTCGCCAACGGCGCGGCCGGGATTGCCGTGGGCATGGCGACGAGCATTCCGCCGCACAATGCCGCCGAACTGTTCGACGCGGCGATCCTGCTGATCGACCAACCCGATGCCAGCGACGCGCAGGTGCTGGAGCATGTCCAGGGGCCGGACTTCCCGACCGGCGGGCTGGTCGTCGATTCGCCCGCCGCGATCGCCGAGGCCTATGCCACCGGACGCGGCGGCTTCCGCGTGCGCGCGCGCTGGACGATAGAGAAGGAGAAAGGCGGCGGCTGGAATGCGATCGTTACGGAGATCCCGTACGGCATTCAGAAGGGCAAGCTGATCGAGCAGATTGCCGGCATCATCAACGACAAGAAATTGCCGATCCTGGCCGATGTGCGCGACGAATCCGATGCGGTGATCCGCATCGTGATCGAGCCGCGCAGCCGCACGGTCGATCCCGACATGCTGATGGAGAGCCTGTTCCGGCTTTCCGACCTGGAAAATCGCGTCAGCCTGAACCTCAACGTGCTCGACAAGACGCGCACGCCGCGCGTGATGTCCTTGCGCGAGGCATTGCACGGCTGGGTCGAGCATCAGTTCGTCGTGCTGCAGCGGCGCTCGCAGCATCGGCTCGACAAGATCGCCGATCGGGTCGAGCTGCTCGACGGCTATCTGATCGCGTATCTCAATCTCGACCGGGTGATCGAGATCATCCGCACCGAGGACGAGCCCAAGCCGATCATGATCGCCGAATTCGGGCTGACCGATCGTCAGGCTGAGGCGATCCTCGACATGCGGCTGCGCCGGTTGCGCAAGCTGGAAGAGATGCAGATCCGCAAGGAACGCGACGGGCTGGAGACGGAGAAAAGCGGGCTGGAGCTGTTGCTGGGCAGCGAAGCACGGCAGCGCACCCGGCTGAAGCGCGACATGGGCAAGCTGCGCGAGCGCTATGGGCCGGAGACGCCGCTCGGCAAAAGACGCACGACGATCGCCGAGGCGGCGCCTTCCCGCGAAATTCCGATGGAGCTGATGATCGAGCGCGAGCCGATCACCGTGATCCTGTCCGAACGTGGCTGGATCCGCGCGATGAAGGGGCATGCCGACGAGGCGGCGCTGGCGGGGCTCAAGTTCAAGGAAGGCGACGGACCGATGTTCGCCTTCAACGCGCAGACCACCGACAAATTGCTGCTCGCCGCCGAGAATGGGCGCTTCTTCACACTTGGCGCGGACAAATTGCCCGGCGGGCGCGGCTTTGGCGAGCCGGTGCGGCTGATGATCGATCTCGACGGCGACGTCGGCATCGTCGCCTTGTTGCCGGCGAGCCGCGCGAAGAAGCTGCTGGTCGCAGCGACCGACGGACGCGGCTTCATCGTGCAAACGACGGATACGATCGCTGAGACGCGCAAGGGTAAGACGGTGGTGACGCCGCGCCTCGGGGCGAAGCTGAAACTGGTCAAGCCGGTCGATCCGGCGGCGGATTATGTTGCGGCGATCGGCGATAATCGCCGGCTGCTGGTGTTTCCGATCACCGAACTGGCCGAACTGTCCAAGGGGCAGGGGGTGCAGTTGCAGCGTTATGGGGATGGTGGATTGTCGGATGCCGTCACTTTCGTGTTCGCCAATGGGCTGAGTTGGACCATGGGCGGGGATACCGGGCGCACGCGGACCGAAGCGGATTTGTCGCAGTGGCGCGCGGCGCGTGGCGCTGCTGGGCGCATGCCGCCATCGGGTTTTCCGCGTGACAACAAGTTTTAGGGTGATCGCTTCGGAGCGACCGTAGACGGAAAACTAATGTACATCAGTTTATACGATTAAATAGGCGATAAATTCCGTTTCATTGGCGAAATAATACGCTCTTTCAGCGTCCTTTAACAAACTTGCCGTAGCGCCAAGCAACATGGCGCCGACAAAGCCTCTTACCCTGATCAAGTCCGAGCCACCGGTATCCGCCGAGGGGGCGCAGTGTCGCATGCCCGATCTCGGGCTGGCGACTGCGGCGATCAACCTGCTGCCGATCCCGGCGGCATTGGTGGTTCAGCCAGGCCACGCGCCAATGTTGCTGACCTGCAATGTGCCGTTCCAGCACGCTGGCCTAGGCCAGGCCGGCCAGGAATCACCGTTCGTGGTGAAGGCGGCGGCAGAAATTATCGCCTTTCTCGACAGTGACTCGCTGCAGCGGGAGTTTTCCTGGCAGTTTGGGGATGCAGTGGATTGCCGGCATTACCGCGTGACGCTGGCGCGGATCGTGCGCGGCGACGTGCGGCGCTGCCTGGTCACGCTGGTCGATCATACTGCCGAGCTGCGCACCGAGCATAATTTGCGGCGCGAGATGCTGACCGACAGCCTGACCGGATTGCCCAACCGCGCGGGCTTTTCCGACCGGCTGGAAACGATGCTGGCCAATCCGCAGGAGCGCGGCGGCTATGCCATCATGGTGCTCGATCTCGATCGCTTCAGCCGGGTCAATTCGTGCCTCGGCTCGATGGCGGGGGATGAGTTGCTGATCACCGTCGCGCGCCGCCTGAAAGGCGCGATTCGCGGGCACGATATTCTCGCGCGAACCGGGGGAGATGAATTCGGCATCCTGCTGACGCTTGAGGAAGGGCCGAGCGACGCCGAGCAAGTCGCCAAGCGGATCGAAGGCGCGCTGGCGACGCCGTTCCGGCTGACCGGGTTCGAGATCATGGTGTCGTGCTCGATCGGCATCGCCTACGGTTCCTCCGACGTCGACGATGCCGAGGAATTGATCCGCCACGCGCAGTTCACGGTCAAGCGCTCGAAGGTCAGCGGCAAAGCCGAATCGTACCAGATCCAGGCGTTCGATATCGCACGCGAGCAGTTCGGCATGGAGACGGCGCTGCGCCGCGCGATCGAAAATGGCGAGATGCGACTGACCTATCAGCCGATCTGCGACCTTTCGACCGGCAAGGTCGTCGCGTTCGAATCGCTGGCGCGCTGGACCGACGCGGAGGGGCGCGCGCATTCCCCCGAGACGTTCATCCCGGTGGCAGAAGAATCGGGGCTGATCGTGCCGCTCGGGCGCTGGGCGATTGATGAGGCGGCGCGTACGCTCGCAGAATGGGACGTACGGGCGGACGGCGATTGCGGGGCGAAGGTCGCGGTCAACCTGTCGGCGATCCAGTTGCAGCGCGATGCGATCCCGTTGCTGGTCGAGCGCGCGCTATCGACCTACGGGCTGGCCGGGCACCGACTGTCCCTGGAACTGACCGAAAGCGCGCTGGTCACCGATCCCGATCGTGTCGCGGGGATCATGCATGCGTTGAAGGCGCTCGGCACGACCATTGCGATGGACGATTTCGGCACTGGTTATTCGAACCTCGCTTACCTGCAGAAACTGCCGATCGACGTGCTCAAGATCGATCGCAGCTTCATCACCGGCATGCTCGCCGATCGCGACAAGATCGCCATCGTGCGTGCCATCCTGAGCCTAGCGCAGGCGCTGGGCATGATGACCACGGCGGAGGGGATCGAAACGCGCGAACTCTCGCAGACGCTGGCGGCGCTCGGCTGCACTTACGGCCAGGGCTATGTCTATGCCCGGCCGCTAGAAGCCGAAGCGGCCTACGCTTTTCTGTCCGCGCGCCACTGAGCGGCGGCTTCGTCGGCGAGCGATGCGACGCGCGCGGCGTCGGGGAAATCCTCCGCAATCCACGATTCTTCGATCTGACGAAGCATCCGCGCAACGTCAGGGCCCTTGTCGAGCCCGCGCGCGACGAGCTGACCGCCGGTCAGCGGCAGTACCGGCGGCGTCCAGTTGCCGAGCTGGGCAAGCTGGTCGAGCGGGCGATCCGACAGCAACAGGCGGTCGGTGGCGAGCGCGAGGCCGAGGCGATAGCCGATCGCTTGCGGTGATTCACCGCCGACATGCGCCGCTCCGCTGATCAGCCGGCGACGATCGAGCTTCGATAAACGCAGCCGCGCGCCGACATTTTCGGCCAGCGTCTCGTCTGCAGGGAGCAGGGCGGCGAGACGGCGCAGCGGATCGGGCGCGATACTGCCCGCCGCTTCACGCTCGGCAAGCCGCGCAAAGCGAGCGACGCCGGCGGCGTCGATCTCCGGCAAGACCGGCGCGAGCACGGCATTTTCCACCATCAGCCCGACGACGCGGACCGCATGACGCGCGACGAGCAGCTTGAGCAGTTCGGCGGCGATGCGTTCGCGCGACAGCGCCATCAGATCGTTGGCGCGGTCGATACAGGCGGCGAGACCGGCGGCGTCGGGGGCGTCCCCGAAGCGCGCGTGGAAGCGGAAGAAGCGCAGGATGCGCAAATGATCCTCGGCAATGCGCTGCAGCGGATCGCCGATAAAGCGTACGCGGGCGGCGGCGAGATCGTCGAGCCCACCAAAATAGTCGATCACCGCGCCGGTCAGCGGATCGGCATAGAGCGCGTTGATCGTGAAATCGCGCCGTGCCGCATCTTCGCGCCAGTCGTCGGTGAAGGCGACCACGGCGTGGCGGCCGTCGGTCGAGACGTCGCGGCGCAGCGTGGTGACCTCGACCGGGCCCGAGGCCAGGACGGCGGTGACGGTGCCGTGGGCGAGGCCGGTGGGGACGACCTTGATCCCGGCGCGCTTTACGGCGTGGATCACGTCTTCAGGCTGATGGCTGGTGGCGAGATCGATGTCGGCCGCGTCGATGCCAAGCAAGGTATCGCGCACGATGCCGCCGACAAAGCGCACCTGGCCGTGCGCCGCGCCGAGCGCCTCGGTGAGTTCGGCGAGACCCGCGCGGGCGCGAAACGCCGCATCGGGCGCGATCATGCGGTCCATCGCAGCCGCCGCGACAGGTTGACGATCATCGCCGCGGTGGCCCCCCAGATGCGGTGGCCGTCCCACAAAATCTCGTAATAATGCCGGTTGCGACCCTGCCATCCGACCGTCGCTTCGAGATGGTTGGCCGTGTCGAGCATGAAGCCGAGCGGCACTTCGAACACTTCGGCGACCTCGGCGGCGCTGGGCACCAGCACGAGATCGGGCGGCACGACGCCGATCACCGGGGTGACATCGAACCCGGTGATCGTGCGGTAGCGGTCGGCAGTGCCGATGACCCGCACCGCGGCGCGGGGCAAGGCGATTTCCTCCTCCGCTTCGCGCAGCGCCGCGGCGGTAGCATCGACGTCGTCGGGATCGATGCGGCCGCCGGGAAAGGCGACCTGGCCGGCATGTTTGCGCATCGTCTCGGTCCGTCGGGTGAGCAGCACGCCAGGCTCGGCGCGATCGGTAATCGCGATCAGCACGGCGGCCTGCGCCGGCGCCGACAGGTCCGGCTCGCCATCATGATGATCGCCGGTGAGTAGGGCGGTATCGAGGTCGTGACCGGCGCTCAGCGCGCGGGCCAGGCGATCGTCCAGCGTCACGCGGATTCGAGCGCGAAGAAGGCGCCATTGCTCCACACGCCCGACGGCCGTTCGTCGCCGGCCAGCGCCAGCGTGGCCAGTTCGTAATAGACCGGGCGCGCAACCAGCGCCTCGAGCCCGCCGCGCACGTGGAGATAGGGGCGGGGGCCGTCCTCGCCATCGGCGAAGCGCAGCGGATGATCCGCGCCCGCGCTGACCAGATCACCGGTGTTGAGGCGGAAGGCCAGCTTGGTCGCCGGCCCCGCGCCCTCGACCTTGAGTTCGACCGCCTGGAATGGCGCATCGTCGACGACGATATCGAGCTTCTCGACCGGCGTGACCAGGACATAGCCGCCATCCGCCTCGCGCCGCAGGATGGTCGAGAACAGGCGCACCATCGCCACACGGCCGATCGGCGACCCCTGGTGAAACCAGGTGCCGTCACGGGCGATGCGCATCTCGCTGTCGCCGCAATGCGTCGGGTTCCATTTATCCACCGGCGGGAGTTTATTCTCCTCGGCCAGGCGGGCAATGTCGGCGAGCGATAGCGCGGAGAGATCGGGCAAGGGAGGCATGGGCATGCCGCTGGGTAGGCCGCTCGCCCGCGCCGGGCAAGTCAGGCGTCGACCGCGATCCGCGGTCCCAGCATCCCGGCGCCGCCCGGCACGCCTGGGCCACGGGCGAGCAAGCGGTGGCGCTCGACCGGGCCGGGCACGCGCCAGCCGCCGGTCTGCGCCGCGCTGAAGCCGAAGAGGCGGCCATAATAATCGGGATCGCCGATCAGCATGAGCGCGCCGCCTTGCCCGGTCGCATCGGCGGCTTCGAGCGCGTGGTGGATGAGCAGGCGGCCGATGCCGATATCCTGGCGGTGGGGGGAGACGGCGACGGGGCCGACCATCACCAGCGGCACGGTCGTGCCATCATCGCCGTCCAGCGCGATCGGCCAGCATTGGATCGTGCCGACCAAGACACCCTCTTCGGCGGCGGCGAAGCTCAGATCGGCAAGCGCGGGCATGGCGTCGCGGATGCGATAGGCGGTGCGGCCGTGCCGATCGGGTCCAAACGCGGCATCGAGCAGCTGCTCGACCGCGGCGGCGGGAATATCGGCAAGGGGCACGATCTGCACCACGGGAATCTCCTCGGCCCGGATAGCCTGCGGGCCGCGCGCTTTAAACCGCGAGTGGGTGAACGCAAGCGGAATGGGAAGATCCTGCTGTGTTACCACCGTTACCATAGCGCTTTCCCCGGCGAAGGCCGGGGCCCAGTCGCGGCAGCCGATGTAATGAAGGGCAACCCGTCGATTGCCGCCGTTCCGCGACTGGGCCCCGGCCTTTGCCGGGGGACTTGAGCCGAGGATGGAAGGATGGTGACACCTTGCCATCGCGCGGCTTCCGCTTCCGCGGCCATCTGCTATGGCGCGGCGGCGCGCGCGCCGCGCGCTGAAAGGCTGACCTTGGACGACCGTCTCACGCTCGAAGTACATGATCTCGAGGTGCAGGTGCTGACCGGTATCTATTCCGAAGAGACGCATCTGCCGCAGCCGTTGCGCATCTCGATCGATGTCGAGATCGACTGCCCGGCACATTATGCGCCGGATACGCCGCTCAACGCTTCGAAGAATTATCTCGATCTGAAACACGCAGCGACCACCGCGCTGCCGGCCGGCGTGCATTTCACGCTGATCGAGGGCGTCGCGGACCATATCGCCGAGACGTTGTTTCTACAGGATGCCCGGGTGCGCCGCGTGCAGGTGAAGATCGTCAAGCTGGCGATTTCGGAAGCGGGCGAATCGATCGGCATGACGCTGATCCGGCATCGGCGCTGACGCCGATGCTGGCCGAGGTCGTCGCGGCGCTGGACGGGCAGGCGCTGGTGCTGCCGGCGCTGGCGCCGCTGGCGGACACCCTGGCCGCGATCGAGGCGGCGATGGCGGACATGATCCTGTTGCTGGCCGGCGCGGATCTATCCGCCGTCGACCGCGCTATGCTGCTGGCCGCGATCGGACCGCTGGCGGTGGCGCGGGCGCCGCTGCGGGTGTGTGCGCTGGATATCGCAGCGGGCGCGACCGTTGCGGACGTCGTCGCGGCGGCGCAGTTTTTGGCCGGGGCGGCATCGACGACGGGCCAGGTGCTGGCGATTGGGCACTAGCCGACGTCTAATCTGACTAGCGACACCGCTGCAGAGCGAACGTTGTTCCCCCGCGAAAGCGGGGGGCCAGGGTCACACGCGATATCGTCTGAAGCACTGGGCTCCCGCTTTCGCGGGAGAACAGAAGAAAGCGAGCACGCCCTATTCCCGTTCGCACGCGCCCAATTCTTCCATCACGAAGCGGTAATCGTCGCGCGCAATCTCGGCATCGGCCGGTTCGGTGCTGGCCAGCGCGCTGTCGGGCAGCGTGGCGGGGAGGGCGCAGGCCAGGCGGTACCATAATAAGGTGTCGCGTGGCGGCGGGGCGCCGCGCTGATCGACCACGTCGGCCAACGATACGCCCCACCGCCGCGGGGCATCGGGCATGCGCGCGATGCCGAGCGAGACCGGGCGACCATCCGCAGTGGTGAGGAAAATCTGCGTCTCGCCTTCACCGGGCAATGTGCCGGCGACATGAAAGGCATTGCCGATGCCGGTGACTTCCGGCGGGGCACTGGCGGCGACCGCCTCCGTGGTGATGCGGCGGGCGAGCTCGCCGGCGCCGGGCGTCCAGGTGCGCTGCGCGTCGGGGCGGACCAATTGCAGCTGGCTGGCGCTGCCGGCGACGGCACGGGCGAACAGCAAGACGCGAAGCCGTTTCAGATTGGGCAGTTTCCCGCGCGAATCGGGCAGCACATCGAGCAGGTAACCGATTCGCGGCGGCAGCGCCTGGGGCCCGCGAATCAGTGCCAGCACGTCCGCCTCGACGTAAAGTCGCACCCGGCCAGGCGGCACGGCGGCGGCTTCCGGCCCTTTTATTCGCGTCGTGCTGCGGATCGCCGCTTCGACGATCACCGGCGCGGCAAGCACCAGATCGGCATAGACCGGATAGGGTGGGGAGGGCGCGGTAAAGGCGGGGTTAACAGGTTGTTGCTGCGCCGCGGCGGGGCAGACGGCGGTGGCGGCAAGGGCGATTGCCCATAGCGGTTTCGAGGCAGAAATCATGTGCGACAAGGTAGGCGCTGGCCGACGCTTTAAACAGAAATAATTCTGCAGCTTCGCGATTGTACGTTTGTTGCGTCCGACAAAGCGTTTGCGTCGTTGTTTACCTCACGATAGAGGTTCGGCTCTGTCTGAGGATACACTAGCCCATGGCAGGCGGAGTTATGGCCGAAAGGGCCGGAACCGAATTGGCCGTGATAGAGGAGTGTCGTTTCTGAATGGCCTATGCTGACCAAAAAATGAGCGGTGGGAAGGTGGTCGCGATCGTTATCGTCGCGCTCATCCACGCCGTGATCGGATATGCCTTCGTTACCGGACTCGCGTACAAGTACGTGAAGAAGGCAACGGAGAAGATGGACGTGTTCGACGTGGAGGAGCCACCTCCCCCGCCGCCGGACGAACCACCACCGCCACCACCCGACACGCCGCTGACGCCACCACCCGTGGTGTCGCCGCCGCCGATCGTTAACGTGCCCCGTCCGCCGGTCCAGATTCAGACCGTGCAGACGCCACCGCCAGCGATCCAGTACACCCCGGTTGCTGCCCCGCCGGCGCCGCCTGCTCCTCCAGCGCCGCCTGCGCCGCCGGTGGTTAACAAGGCAGCTGGTGCCAAGGGTAATCCAGCCGACTGGGTCACGAACGACGATTATCCGCCCGCGGCGATCCGTGCCGAGGCTGAAGGTCGCACGAGCGTAGCCTGGGAGATCAATGCCCAGGGCAGGGTCGAGAATTGTCGCGTGACATCGTCCAGCGGCAATGGCGATCTTGACCAGGCAGCTTGCCGAGCGCTGACCCGTCGTGGGCGCTATTCGCCGGCGCTCGATCAGTCGGGTAATCCGATCCGGTCGCGATCGAGCCGGACGGTCGTCTGGAAATTGCCGCAGGATTAACGCGCGTGGGGGATCGATCGGCGATCCCCCAACCATCAGATCACGCTATTCAAGAGGGACTATTCGCACATGTTGACCACCATTCTCGCCGCCGGCGCGGCACCTGCCGCAGGCGCCAACCCGTACGGCTTCTGGGAAGCACTGCAGCAGGGCGGCGTCATCGCCTGGTCCGTGTTCGCCATTCTCGCGTTCATGTCGATCGTGTCGTTCTACATCCTGTTCACCAAGCTGTTCGAACAGCAGAAGGTGATGAACCAGGCCAAGCGCGTTCGCCAGAATTTCTGGAACTCGGCGTCGCTGCGTGAAGGCGCTGCCAAGCTCGAGAAGAACTCGGCCTATCGCCAGATCGTCGACGACGGCCTGGAAGCCCAGGAACAGCATGGCCGCCTGACCGATCCGGTCGAAGCGCATGACTGGCTGCACGGTTCGCTGGCGCGTTCGGAAGCGGCAATCAACTCGAAGCTGGGTGGCGGTCTCGCCTTCCTCGCAACGGTTGGTTCGGTGTCGCCGTTCATCGGCCTGTTCGGTACGGTTATCGGCATCTACCGCGCCCTGATCAAGATCGGCGCTGCCGGTCAGGCATCGATCGACGCCGTTGCCGGCCCGGTCGGCGAAGCACTGATCATGACCGCACTCGGCCTGGCCGTCGCGGTTCCGGCCGTGCTTGCCTACAACTGGCTGCAGCGCCGCAACAAGTCGATCGCCGAGGATCTCGCATCCTTCTCGAACGACGTGCTCGGCTTCCTCGCCTCGAACGGCAGCGTTCGCCCGACGGCGGCCCGCGCCGGCACCACGACGGCTGCCAAGCCGGTTGCTGCGACGACCACGACCGGTCAGACCGGCGCCAACGCCGTACCGCGCGTCTGAGCTGATGGATCGGGGCGCCCGCTCAGGCGGGTGCCCCGATCATCGTTGCCGGAACGGTCCGCCAGCGCGATTGAATAGATAGGGATAAGCCGCAATGGCAATGAGTAGTGGGGGCGACCCCGATAAACCAATGTCGGACATCAACGCCACGCCGCTGGTGGACGTGATGCTCGTGCTCTTGATCATCTTCCTGATCGCGGTTCCGGTCGCCATCCAGGCGGTCAAGCTCGAGCTGCCGAAGGTCAAGTACGATCCGACCACGACCAAGCCGGAGAACGTCAATCTCTCGGTGACGACCGAAAAGGACGGCACCTGCGGCGTCTATTGGAACACCACCAAGGTGCGCAGCGACGAGTTGCTCAAGCGCGCAGTGGACAAGCTCAAGGTCGAGATCGAGCGTCAGGGCGGCGTGGGCAATCCGGACCTCGAATTGCCGGAAGCGCATATCCGCGGCGACGTGAACACGCCGTATCGCTGCATCGGCGGCACGGTCTATACCATGCAGATGGCAGGGTTCGCCCGGGTAGGGTTCATTTCCGAGCCCCCGGCCGGCGCCCCGACCAGCCGGCTCTGAGCCAGAAGGAGTATTTGATATGGCAATGAGCGGAGGTTCCGACGACGGTGAACCGATGATGGAAATGAACATGACGCCGTTGATCGACGTCCTGCTCGTGCTCATCATCATGTTCATCATCACCATCCCGATCCAGACGCATGCCGTGAAGGTCGACCTGCCGGTCAATGATCCGAACAGCGTGTCGCCGCCGATCGACCCGCAGAAGAACAAGGTGTCGATCGATCCGGCCGGCACCGTGTCGTGGAACGGCTCGCCCGTGGATACCGTGACGCTGCAACAGTATCTGGAGCAGACCACGCAGATCAGCCCCGAGCCGGAACTGCACTTCCAGCCCGACCCGCAGGCGCGTTATGCCAAGGTCGACGAAGTCCTGGCCGTGGTGAAACGCTCCGGCGTGACCAAGCTCGGGTTCATCGGCAACGAGCAATATCGCAGCGATTTCTGATCCTTAGCGATCAGTGTCGAGACAGATTGGGCGGTCCTTCGGGGCCGCCTTTTTTGTGTCCTGCAGCGGCCGTTGAACTGTGTTGGCGACCGTGCAGAACGGTCTTGCCAATGTTTCACAAAAATGACATTCTCCTGTCATAAATATGAAACCTTTCGCCAGCGAGCGGAAGGGCAGCCAGGAGATCGATCATGCGTCTGTCGCTTTTCACCATGTCCGTCGTGGCGCTGGCCACGCCGTTTGCCGCCAATGCGCAAGACCGCACCGCGTATCAGCACATTGCCACGGGCGATTTTCAACGCGCCGAACGGACGCTGATCGCCGAGCGCCGGATCTTTCCGCAGCGCCCCGAACTGATGCTCAACCTCGCCGCCGTGTATCAGCAAACCGGCCGTGCCGAGCAGGCGCGCGCGCTCTACGATATGGTGCTTGGCCGGCCCGAAGTGATGATGGACGTGTCGGCGGACCGCGTCGCGGGATCGCACGCGATCGCGCGCAACGGGCTGCGGCGGCTGCCGGGCGTGCAGATGTCGTCGCGCTGAACGCTTCGGTCAGGACAGGCGAAGGTGGCGTGGGCGAGAGCCTGCGCCGCTTTCGATTTGGGGGTCGGCGGTGCCTACACGCTCTGTATCCTGAACGCGATTCAGGATCCATCCCGCCGGTAGGGCAACGCCCACACTTGGGGCGCGGAACTTAGCCGCCCGATAGATCCTGAATCGAGTTCGGGATGGCGGTCTAGGTTGGCGACGGCGAAGAAACGCCGCTCCGTGCCGTCAAATCTTCGGCAGCGTCACCCCGGTCTGGCGCATATATTTGCCGGCGCGGTCGGCATAGCTCACTTCGCACGGCTCGTTGCCCTGCAGGAACAGGAACTGGCAGGCGCCTTCATTGGCGTAGATCTTGGCCGGCAGCGGCGTGGTGTTGGAGAATTCCAGCGTCACATGGCCCTCCCAGCCGGGCTCCAGTGGCGTCACATTGACGATTATGCCGCAGCGCGCATAGGTCGATTTGCCGAGGCAGATGACCAGCACGTCGCGTGGCACGCGGAAATATTCCACGGTGCGGGCCAGCGCGAAGCTGTTGGGCGGGATGATGCACACATCGGTCTTGCGATCGACGAAGCTGTTGGCGGCAAAATCCTTGGGATCGACGATCACGCTATCGATATTGGTAAAGATCTTGAATTCGTCCGACACGCGCGCGTCATAGCCGTAGGAGGACAGGCCGTAGCTGATGCAACCGTCGCGCTTCTGGCCGTCGACGAACGGCTCGATCATGCCGGTGTCCAGCGCCTGTTCGCGGATCCAGCGATCGGACATGACGGACATTGTGCATTCCCTCTTATTGCGTGGTCATCCTGTCGCGGGAATGCGGGCGATAGACAAGGGGGGCGCGCGGGAAAGCGCGGCGGTGGGCGATCCGGGGCAGGGTGAAGGCGACAGTGTGGCACCGTCATAGCGGATGATCGGATAGCGTCTTGCGGATCGCAACGCGGACGTTACGATCGTAGCGGGGAGTAAAGCGAACAACTCATGCGAACGATGTCCGCGCGCGATCCGGAAGAGCTTCGTTGAGCCACGAAATGCTCACCTATCGCGAAGACATAGATGGTATCCGAGCAATCGCGGTTGTTACCGTGGTCGGCTACCATGATTTTCCGACACTGATTCCTGGCGGCTTTATCGGCGTCGATATCTTCTTCGTCATCTCGGGGTTCCTGATCACGGGTATCTTGGTGCGCGAACAGGAGCGGTCCGGCCGCATCGATTTGGCCAATTTCTATGCCCGGCGCGTCCGCCGCCTGTTGCCGGCATTGCTCGCCATGCTGCTTACGACGTTGGCCGTGGGGCTGTGGCGCCTGCCAGCAATCGGGGAACTGCAGCTGTTGGCCCGGTCCACGTTGGCGGCGTTGTTTTTCGCGTCGAACGTGTTCTTCGCGCTGCAGCCATCGGGGTATTTCGCCGCCGCCCCGGAGATGTTCCTGCTGCTGCATACCTGGACGCTCGCCGTCGAAGAGCAATTCTATATCGTGTGGCCGTTGTTGATCCCGTTAAGCGCTCGGTTGGCGGATAGGGTGCACCAGCCCCGACGGCGCGCGCTGTGGACGCTGTTCGTCGCCGTCTTCGTCATATCGCTCATCCTGTGCGGCATGGCGACCGCGTGGCGGCCCAAATTTGCTTTCTACCTCACGCCGTTCCGCACCTGGGAGTTTGCGCTCGGCGCCATCTTGTCGCTCGCCGTCGCCGGTGTCCGGCCGACGCGCTATCCGGCCGGCGCGCCGCTCGCGAT
Organism: Parasphingomonas puruogangriensis; assembly: GCF_036663635.1. Lineage (NCBI taxonomy): Bacteria > Pseudomonadati > Pseudomonadota > Alphaproteobacteria > Sphingomonadales > Sphingomonadaceae > Parasphingomonas > Parasphingomonas puruogangriensis. The sequence continues at coordinate 113,007 of NZ_JAXOJI010000006.1, forward strand.
CCTGGGCCTGGCGGCGATCGCGATCGCGCTCTGGGCATTCGATCAGGATACGCCGTTTCCCGGCTGGACCGCGCTCGTGCCGACAATCGGCGCAGCCTTGCTGCTGGGCGCGGGCGCGCTGCAGCCGGGCAATGCGGTCGCCAGGATGATGTCGCTGCCGCCGATCGTCTATATCGGGCGGCTCTCTTACGGATGGTATCTGTGGCATTGGCCAGTGCTGGCGCTGGTCCGCACCGAAGGGCTGGGCCAGGCGCATGATGCGACGATCGTGCTGGCGGTTTTGCTATCGCTGGGGTTGAGCGCGATCAGCTACCATGTGGTCGAGGCGCCGATCCGACGCCAATCGTGGCGCATTTTTCGTCCCACGCCGACCAGCCTGATCGCCGGCCTGGCCATGCTGTCGATCGGCGCGGCGGCGGCAACGGTGACGTTAAATTACGCCAACACCACACTGCGCGAGTCGCCCCGCTTGCGGCAGATCGCCAGCGCCATGAAATCCAGTGACAAGCGGCCCAACACGCCCGTTTCCTGCGAAAATTACCAGAGCGATTTCCAGCAACTCGCGCCCGCGCAGGATTGCCTGCTCGGGCGTCGGGATGCGCGGCGGATTTTGCTGTTGATGGGAGATTCGCATGGGCGCCATCTGCAACCCATGCTCGATCGCTAGGGGCAGGAACGCAATGTCGCTGTGCTGCCGCGCGTCGTTGGCGGGTGTAGCGTGTTCGGGGAAGAGATATCGGTGACCCTGAAAACGATGGATGCACGGTCGTTGCGAAAATGCCGGAGCATTAACGATGCCGTGCTGGGCGCGATCCGGGATCTGGCGAAATCGGGACGCTTGATCGGGGTCATGATCGGCGTGCGATGGCCGAGCGGCGGGGCGCCGTTTGCTGCCCCTTCGGCCGATCCGATCGCGTCGCTGGACGCTCATTCGAAGCTGGCGACGCTCATTGCGCTTGGCCGAACGAGCGGCTTACGTCTGATCCTGACGCGCGATACGCCGACCTTCCCCTTCAACGTGCCGCAATGTCTCAGCCGCCGTTCCAGGGAGGGATGCCGAGTGCCATTGGGGCAAGCGAACCCCCTCCGCACGCGATCCAACCGCGCGATCGATGCGCTGGTTGCTGCGGCGCCATCGATACGTGCCTTCGATCCCTCCCAGGCGCTTTGCGATGCTCGTTTTTGCCATGCCGAACGCGGCGGCGTGATCCTGTTCGAAGACACGCACCATTTGACGGTCGATGGCAGTCGGGCGCTGGAACCGGGGCTGCGCCCGGCGCTGGACAAGGCGCTGCTGGAACCCTGACCGTCGCCAATGGCACCAGTCGCTTCAGCCGATGCCCAGATCGGCGGGGCCGAAAGCATAGGGCAGGAGGTCGGACAGAAGGTGACGCTCGACCACGTCCCCCTCGGCGCTGCCGCACCACACGATGATCTCGCGGTGGCCGATCTGGGCGGCTTCGTTGATCACCTGGCGGCAGCGGCCGCAAGGGCTGACCGGGGTGTCGCCGGTAACCTTGCCGCCGACGATCGCGCCGCCGATGACCGCCAAAGCGACGACGTCGGCGAGGCGACCGGCGCTGCTCGCCGTGGCGAGCGCGACCGTCTCGGCGCACAACGACAGGCCGTAGCTGGCATTTTCAAAATTGGCGCCGGTCACCACGCTGCCGTCGGTGAGCAGGACGGCCGCGCCGACGCCGAAGCTGGAATACGGCGCATGCGCGCGGGTGGCGGCGTCGCGAGCGGCGGCGATCAAGCGGTCGCGGATTTGGTCATCGAGCGTCATGGGGCGACTACGTTCCAGTGAATGGGGCCGTTCAGGCCGTCTATACGGCGCATGTCGCTCGCCTGCCACATGCGCCACGGGCGCGCGGCATAAGTGGGCGGCAGGAAGTTCTGTATGGTCCAAAGCGGGCGTTCGATCGCGGCGGAGAGCTGGTAAGCCTGTTCGACCGGGCCGGAGATCTTGAGCAGCATCGGCTTGCCGGTATGCGCCTCGACCATCGTAACGAAGCGCGTGACGCCCTCGACGACGACGTCGCGCTCGGGCCGAGTGGCGCAATCCTCGGCGAAGTCGATCAGCAACGCGGCGGGCAAGGCATCGTCGGCGCGGGGCACATTGGTGTTGAAATTGTTCGCCTGATCCGCGGCGGGGCTGCAGAACGACCAGACGTGCACCGCGCCGCGGCGCATGCCGGCCGTGTCGGCATCGGCCCAGCTGGTGGCGAATTGCGGATCGCGGCCGGTCGCGCCGATGGTCGCGCGCAGATAGGCGAAGTCCACGCCCCCTGCGGCGACCGTCGGCCAATGGACCGGGCCCTGTTCGGCGCCGATATCGATGCCCTGGAAGGCATAGGTGCGATCGGATGGATGCCAGCCGCGCGCCACCACCCACAGCGTGATGGCGATCACCGCGAGCACGATGGCCATCGCCCCGGCGCGGCCGATGCGCACGCCTGCCAGTCGCACTGCCACGGAATCAGCCTTTGATGTGCAGCACGCAGATCAGCGTGAAGAGGCGGCGGGCGGTGTCGAAATCGATCTCGATCTTGCCCTCCAGCCGTTCCTTCAGCAATTCTGCCGCTTCGTTGTGGATGCCCCGCCTAGCCATATCGACCGTCTCGATCTGCGCCGGGGTGGCGTTGCGGATGGCGGCATAATAGCTGTCGCAGATCGCGAAATAGTCTTTGATCGGGCGGCGGAAGCGGCCGAGCCCGAGGACATAGGTCTCAAGATGGCTATCGTCTTCGCGGTTGATGGCGATGCCGAGCCGGCCGTCCTCTACGCTCAGCGCGATCTTGTACGGGCCGGCATAGCCATCGGGATGGACCCGCTGCGGCGCGAAATGATTGCCCTCGATCAGATCGAAGATGGCGATGCGCCGTTCCTGCTCGATATCCGCCGAGCGCCACAGGATGGTGCGCTCGTCCAGCTCGACATTGATGATCCGCGGGTCGGCCATGGGCCAGCCCTATAAGGGATGCGGGCGGGGGACAATGCGTGGGTCGCGGTGCGCCGCCGAGCTAGTGATGCGGGTCCGTCTACATCCTTGTATTTCTCGGTCCCATAGCCTGGCGCGCTATCATGGCGGCGCGAGCCAAAGGCTGACACGGCTGGCCTTTTCAAAATAGTCCTGGTGGATACAGCGAAGGCCGTCTCACAGATCGAAATGACCGGTCGCGTCGGTCCAGCCGGTCACCTTGAACTCGATGATGCCGCGCTTGCCGCTAAAGGCGCTACGCTCGGTGGGGCCGCGCGCGGGGCCGTCGGCGTCGACCGCGGGGGCGCTATAGGTGCGGCGCATATAGCCATCGAACTCGGCGACGCGCGGCGCATACCATTTTCCGTCCGATCCCGAACTGGTCAGCATTGCCGCCGTGCGTCGGATCGGCTGCCCCAAATAGTTCAGCGCACGGCTGACGCGAATGACTCAACTATTGGGATAGTTGTTCGACAAGACCCTGCCGCCGATCAGCGCAAAGACATCGGCGGGATTGGCGTGGTTGGGGTAGGCCCGAACCATTGCCGCGAAGCTGGGGAGCGCGATCATCGCCCGCACCCCGGCGTCATCTTGGTCAGCCCCGCCCGCATCTGCGCAGAATCGCGGAACATGGGCCCGTCCATGGCCGCCCATTGCCCCCCCATCCTGCGAAGGAAAGCGATATGCGGCTTTTCCAGCGCCGCGGGCCGGCCTTCGGATGTTATGATGTACGAGATGTCCGTCTGGCGCTGGCGGCCTTTGAAGCATCGCACGACCCTGCCAGTGACCGTGTAATTCTGTTTGCGAAAGGCTGGCGCGTGCGGCTCTTCCGCGATGACCGATTGCGGTGCCACAGCCACGATGAGCGCCGCTTCTCGCCGGATCTGTCTTGCGACCTCCAGCTGCGCTGTTGCGACGGTCGTGTCGCCAAGTTGTTTCAGTGGGGCGGCGGGTGACGTGCAACTAACCGCGATCGCGCCGCAAGATGCCGCAAAGATGGTTATTCGTGGAAATCCGGTCATGGAGTGCTGCCCCCAGTCTATAGTGCCGTATTCGTATGGTCGCATCGATGGCGACGAAATTCAATCGCTCAGCCGCTTAGCGCCCAGCGGTATCGACCAGTCAGCGTATGGTTGAACAGCGCCGGTTCCTCGCGCGCGCCGCCGCCGATATTGTGGATGACGACGCCACGGCCGCGATTCGAGACGATGCCGATATGCGGCAGGCGACCGTCGATCAGGCTGGTGAAGATGTCGCCGGGCTGCCAGCCATCGGCATCGCGCGGGATCGGTAATTTCGCGTGCTGGCGGGCGAAGAAGGTGGCGAGGTTGGGGACGCGGCGGTGGTCGATGCTGCGGTCGGTCGTCTTGAGCGCCCAGCGGCGCGGATAGGCAGCGAAATTAGCGCGCATGTCGGCGTTGACCAGCGGCTGCAGATCAAGCGCTAAGGCGTCGCGATAGGCGCGGATCAGCACGTCGGTGCACACGCCTTTCGCGCGGGACACGTCGCCGCCGGGGAAGGGCAAGCGAGTGTAAGCCGGGTCGTAGCTGAGCGTTACGCCGACCTGGCGGCGGGCGGCAGCAATCAGCGCCTTGGCCGAGCGCGCGGCGGGGGCCGCGGCGAGGTCGCTTAGCGGTAGCGCGGCCAGGCCGAGCAGCACCGCACGGCGGGTGAGCAGGGAGTGCGTTGCATCGACGCCGGCATCTTGCAGTGTGGACATCTTCGCTTCCTCCAAGTCGCGTCATATGACGACATCGCTCGCCGCGGCGCAACCGACGCGACCGCCGGGCAGGGCGGCAGGGCAATGATCCTCGTTATCCACAGGCGGTTCGGCGCAAGCAGCTTGAGCCCGCGGCGCGGGCGGCTATGACGCGGGGATGGCATCCATCATCCCGATTCAACCCGTCCCCGAAACCACCGAGCTGCCGCAGAATGTCGAGGCGGAAGCGGCGATGCTGGGCGCGATGATGATCGACAACCGTCTGGCCGACGATCTGGTCGACAAGCTCGAGCCGGAGCATTTTTTCGAGCCGCTGCACGGGCGGATCTTCGCGGCGATCAAGACCGCGCGCGCCAACGACATGCTTGCCTCGCCGGTCACCCTGCGCCCGATGTTCGAGGGCGATGCCGGGATGAAGGAGCTGGGCGGGCCGGCTTACCTGGCGCAGCTGACCGGCAGCGGCGCGGGGCTGATCGGGGCGCGGCAGTTCGCCAAGCAGATCTATGACCTGGCAATGTTGCGCACGCTGGTGACGGTCGGGCGGGGGCTGGTCGAGCGGGCAATGGACACGTCCGAGGAGGTCAATCCGCGCGGGCAGATCGAGCTAGCCGAGGAGGAATTGTTCAAGGTCGCGGCCGATGGCGGCACTGAGAGCGCGATCAAGACGTTTGCCCAGGCCACCACGCTGGCAGTGAAAATGGCGCAGAAGGCGCTCAATTCGGGCGGGCATCTGTCAGGCATCACCACCGGGCTCGACAGCATCAACGCCAAGATCGGCGGCATGCACCATTCCGATCTGATGATCCTCGCCGGGCGCCCCGGCATGGGCAAGACGGCGCTCGCCACCAACATCGCGTTCAACGCCGCGCAGCGCTACATGCGCGACCGGCAGGACGGCATGGAGCATTCGGCCTCGATGGGCGCGAAGGTGGCGTTCTTCAGCCTGGAAATGTCCGCCGACCAGCTCGCCACGCGTATCCTGGCCGAGCAGGCGCGGATCAGCGGCGAGGCGCTGCGCATGGGCAAGATCAGCCGTGCGGAATTCAATCAGCTGGCGGCGGCGGCGGCCGATCTCGAGAACCTGCCGTTGTTCATCGACGATACGGCGGGCCTGACGATCGGTGCTTTGCACACGCGCATGCGGCGGCTGCAGCGGCGGCATAATAATGAGATCGGGCTGGTGGTGGTCGATTACCTGCAACTGCTGACGGGATCGGCAAAGGCCTCGGGCGACGGGCGCGTGCAGGAGATTTCGGAGATTTCGCGCGGGCTGAAGACGCTCGCCAAGGACATGAACCTGCCGGTGCTGGCGCTGTCGCAGCTCAGCCGCCAGGTCGAGCAGCGCGAGGACAAGCGCCCGCAGCTGTCCGATCTGCGTGAATCGGGATCGATCGAGCAGGATGCGGATATCGTGATGTTCGTGTTCCGCGAGGATTATTACGTCGCGGCGAAGGAGCCCAAGCGGCCGACCGAGGGGGATAATGCGAAAATCTTCGAGGATCATGCGGCCTGGGCGACGGACATGGAGCGGGTGTTCGGGCTCGCGGAGTTCATCGTGGCGAAGCAGCGGCACGGTTCGACCGGGAAGGTGGTGCTGAAGTTCGAGCCGAGTATTACGCGCTTCTCGGATTTTGTCGGGAGTGGATATTAAGGCGCACCCAAACCGGCGTCATCCTGAACTTGTTTCAGGATCCATCGGGCCGGTAGTCCCGCGTTGTGAGGTGGGTGTGGGCGTGGCCGGTTCGGCTCACGGCGGGACGAGTTCGCGGCACGATGGATGCTGAAACGGGTTCAGCATGACGGAATTTTTTTTGGTAGGGCGGGCGCCCTAGAAAACCGGTTCTTCGCCGGGCTTTTCCGCCACGTGAATCCCGCATTCGACCTTGTCCCAGCCGCGCCACCGCCCCGCGCGGGGATCCTCGCCCGGTTGTACCTTGCTCGTGCACGGCGCGCAGCCGATCGAGGGATAGCCCTGCGCTTCCATCGGATGACGCAGCAATTGATGCTCGGCAAAATACGCCTCGAGCCGGGGCTTGTCCCAGTCGGCGAGCGGGTTGAGCTTCAACCGCCCTTCGTCTTCCTCGAAGCGTGGCATGGCGATGCGCGTGCCGGCCTGGAAGCCCTTGCGGCCGGAGATCCACGCGTCGAAGGGGGCGAGCGCACGGCGCAACGGTTCGACCTTACGCAGGTCGCAGCAGCCGTCGGGATCGTAATTCCAGCGCAGGCCGGTGGCGTCTTTCTTGGCGAGCAGGCGGGGATCGGGGCGGAACACGCGCAAATCGGTGAGCGCCAGACGCTCGGCGAGTTCGTCGCGGTACTGCAGCGTCTCGCCGAAGATCTTCTGCGTGTTGACGAAGATCACCGGCACGTCGCGGTCGATCTCTGCCACCATGTGCAACAGCACAGCGCTTTCGGCCCCGAAGGAGGAGACGGCGGCGATGCGGCCCTTGAGTTCGCCGGCGAGCAACTCAGCGAGCATGTCTCGCGTGGGGACGCCAGCGAAACGCGCGTTCATTTCGGCCGCGTCCACCTTGGTGAACGGGGTCACGTCGACATAGTCGAGAACGCGCGCGGCCTCAGCCATGCCGCTTCTTCCACACCGGCACGATGCCGTCGGCGGCCGTCTGATAATAGTTTTCGTAGCGCGCCAGGCTGGCCTCGGCGGTGGCGGCGTCGATCTCGGATTCGGGCGCGAAGCTGTCGAAGCCGCAGCGGCGCATCGGCAGTAGCTGATCGACCAGCACGTTGCCCTGCGCGCGCAGTTCGCCGTCATAACCGGCTTCGCGCAGGATGCGCGCCGCGCTGTAGCCGCGGCCGTCGCGGAAGCTGGGGAAGCTGATTTCTACCAAAGCAATCTGGCCGAGATGCGGGAGCAGCGCGCGCGCATCGTCGCCGGCCTCGATGCGGACCGCGGTGGCGTTGGTTTGCCCCAGGAACGCGTCGAGCGTGACGGCGGGTTCTTCGTGCGGGGCGTCGGTGCGATAGCGCAAGAGAGTGTCGGTCATGCCGCTTTTTCCTCAGGCAGCCGAGCGATCACCTTGATCTCGAACTGGAAACCATACAGCCACGTCACCCCGATGCCGGTCAGTGTCGGGTACGGCGCCTCGCCCCAATAGTCGGGCAGCACTTCCATCACGGCCGGGAAATTGGCTTCCGGATCGACGATAAAGACGGTGACGTCCATGACGTCGTCGAACGTGCATCCCGCAGCCGCGAGGATCGCGTTGAGATTGTCGAACGCCAAGCGCACCTGCGCTTTGAAATCGGGTTCGACCGATCCGTCTTCGCGACTGCCGACTTGGCCGGATACGAACAGGAAACCGTTGGCACGGATCGCTGGGGAATAACGGTTCCTCTCGTACAGCGCCTGACGGCCCGCCGGGAAGACGACATCGCGCTTATCCATAGATCGCCTCCTTGAATGGGGCCATGCCGACGCGGCGATAGGTGTCGAGGAAGCGTTCGCCCTCTTCGCGGAGGCCAAGATACGTATCCGTGACGCGCTCGACCGCATCGACCACGCCGTCCTCGTCGAAGCCGGGGCCGGTGATCTTGCCGAGGCTGACATCCTCCGCGCCCGAGCCGCCGAGCGACAGCTGGAAATTCTCCACGCCTTTCTTGTCGACGCCGAGGATGCCGATGTGTCCGGCATGGTGATGGCCGCAGGCGTTGATGCAGCCGCTGATCTTGACCTTCAACTCGCCGATGTCGCGCTGGCGCACGGGATCGGCGAAACGATCGGTGATCTTCTGCGCCAGCGGGATCGAGCGGGAATTGGCCAGGCTGCAGTAATCTAGGCCGGGGCAGGCGATGATGTCGCTGATCAGATCGAGATTGGCGGGCGCGAGGCCGGCGGCGTCGAGCGTGGCCCAAATTTCCGCAAGGTCACGCTTATGGACATGGGGAAGAACGATGTTCTGAGCATGAGTTACACGTAACTCATTGAAACTGAAGCGTTCTGCCAGATCGGCCATGACCTCGATCTGCGCCGAACTTGCATCGCCCGGGATGCCGCCTTGCGGTTTCAGGCTGATATTGACGATCGCATAGCCGGGCTGCTTGTGAGCTTTGACGTTCTGATCGAGCCAGACGGCGAAGTCGGGATCGCTGCGATCGACGACGGCGCCGTCATCCGCCACGAACGCAGGATCGGCGAACATCTGGGTGATGCGCTCGAATTCGGCCTGGGGCGGATCGAGGCCGAGCGCCTTCACGGCGATGAACTCTTCCTCGACTTGGGCACGATATTCGTCGGCGCCGATCTCGTGGACCAGGATCTTGATCCGCGCCTTGTAGATATTGTCGCGCCGGCCGTAGCGATTGAAGACGCGCAGGCACGCCTCGAGATAGCTCAGCAGATCGTCGGCGGGGACGAAATCGCGGATCTCGGGGGCGATCATCGGCGTGCGGCCCATGCCGCCGCCGACATAGATGCGGCCGCCGAGCACGCCATCTCGTTTCACCATCTGGATGCCGATATCATGCAGGCGCATCGCCGCGCGATCCTCCTCCGCGCCAATCACGCAGATCTTGAACTTGCGCGGCAGATAGGTGAATTCGGGGTGGAAGGTGCTCCACTGGCGCAGCAATTCGGCCCAGATGCGCGGATCGGCGACTTCGTCCGCCGCGGCGCCGGCATATTGGTCGGCGCTGATGTTGCGGATGCAGTTACCCGACGTCTGGATGGCGTGCATTTCGACCGTCGCCAGTTCGGCCAGGATGTCAGGCGCATCCTCGAGCTTGATCCAGTTGAACTGCAGGTTCTGGCGCGTGGTGAAATGGCCGTAATCACGGTCGTACTTGCGCGCGATATGCGCGAGCATGCGCATCTGGCGACTGTCGAGCGTGCCGTACGGTATGGCGACGCGCAGCATATAGGCGTGGAGCTGGAGATAGAGGCCGTTCATCAGCCGCAGCGGCTTGAACTGATCCTCGGTGATCTGGCCGGCTAGGCGGCGCTCCACCTGGTCGCGGAATTCCTCGACGCGATCGTCGACGATCTGCTGGTCGTAGCTATCGTATTTATACATGTTTTTGCTCGCGGTGGCGCGATGGCGCGAAGGAGGAGTGGTTCGCGCGGAGGCGCGGAGACGCGGAGGAAGAACAGAAGGCTAGTTCGCGCAGAGGCGCGGAGGACGCGGAGAAGAGGCGGTCGAGGCACGCTTCCGCGTTAGCGGAAGATCCTACTTTGCGGCTTGGATTGGAGAGCCGCTTCGCGGCAAGAGCTACATCTCTGCGTTCTCTGCGCCTCTGCGCGAACAAACCTTCTGCTCCGCGTCTCCGCGTCTCCGCATGAACCATCATATCACCCAGCTCCCCGCCGCCGGATCCGCCGGCTTCAGCGTCAGGTCCGGGCGCACGGTGGGGCCTAAAGCGCGGATACGGTCCTTGATATGGGCGGGGCGGGGGCCCTCGGCCGTCAGCGTGGCGTCGATGACATAGGGCACGTTGACGCGGCGGGCGCCTTCTTCGGCGCGCAGGATCGCTTCGCCCTGGTCGCCGACATCGGTCGCGTCTTCGATATGGCGCGACCAGCCCTGGCCGGCCCACCACACCACATCGCCGCTCGGCAGATCGTTACCGGTAAGAAGCTTCATGCTGCACTTTCTGCGATGCGCGCCCAGCGCGCCAATTTGTCCTCGGCGTCGCTCAACTCCACCACTTCGCCGACGACGATGATGGCGGGGCTGGCGACCCTTTCGCGGTCTACCATCTGCCCGAGATCGGCAAGCAATGTCTTGATCGCGCGGTGGCCGGCGAGCGTGCCCTTTTCCAATACCGCGACAGGCATATCGGGCGCGACGCCGTCGGCCATGAGCTTGTCGGCAATGTCGCTGGCGGTGGCGACGCCCATATAGATGACCAACGTACGGCCCTGGCCAGCGAGGCCCGACCAGTCCTGATCGGCGAGGCCCTTGCATTGGCCGGCGACGAAGCTGACCGCGCTCGAATGATCGCGGTGCGTGAGCGGCAGCATCGCTTCCGCCGCACAGCCGAGCGCGGCCGACACGCCGGGGATGACTTCGACCGGCAGACCTGCGGCGCGCACCGCCTCGACTTCCTCGCCGCCGCGGCCGAAGATGAACGGATCGCCGCCCTTGAGGCGGATGACGATCGCGCCGGTCTTCACATGCGCGACGATCAGCGCGTTGATCGCCTCCTGCGGCAGCGTGTGGCGGGCGCGCTGCTTGGCGACCGAGATGCGCTGCGCCGTGGGCGGCGCGATATCGAGCACGCGCGGATCGATCAGCCCGTCATGCACGACGATATCGGCCTGACGCAGCGCTTCGACCGCGCGGACGGTGAGCAGGCCGGGATCGCCCGGCCCGGCGCCGACGAGAATAACACGCCCGCGGGCGGTGGGATCGAGGAGACTGGCCATCGCTGTCAGATGGCTGTGTGGGACGGTGAGCGCAACCGAAGGTTGCTTGTCGCGGGGGTAGGGAAACTTTTGCGGGTGAGCGAAGTAGCAGGCCCCTAGACGATTGACGGAAACCTTTGACGAGAATAATTTTGTGGGCGCAGAATAGCTTGCCCAGCTTCGAAGGGACGTCCCGATGGCATTGGACCGATCCGCGGTACTTGTATCGGCGTTTTTGACCGCCGCCGTGCCAGCGGCACAGGCGCAGACGCCGCCGCAGGACGAGGCCAAGCGCCCGGATGATGGTCGCGATATCGTCGTGACCGGCAAACGCCGCGGCGCCAACGAGACGACCAACGAGATCCGCGCCATTTCGGATATGCAGGAAGGGCAATTGCCGCGATTTGAAACGCCCATCTGCCCTGTGGCGATCGGTATGCCGCGACCGCATGGCGTGATCATAGAGACGCGGGTGCGGCAGGTGGCGGGGCGGTTGAAGCTGCGCGTCGACAAAGCGGGCTGCAAACCCAATCTGACGATCGTCATGGCCGAGAACGGCACCGCGTTCGTCAATGCCCTGCGGCGCAAGCGCCCAACGCTGTTCGACACGATGCCGCTGCATGATCGGATGAGGCTTCTGGCATCCGCCGGCCCGAGCTGGACATGGCAATCTACGGCACCCAAGCGGCGTGACGGTGGCCCGGTCGCGGGCGCCGATATGCCCGGATCGAGATCCGCGTACACTGTGCTTAACGCCGAAATGTCCCGCCTGTCCGTGCCCGTACGGCAGGAGGTCGATCTAGCCTTTGTGGTGATCGACCGGCGCAAATCCGTCGGCCTGACGCTCGGGCAGATTGCCGATTATGCGGCGATGGTGGGATTGGCGGCGATCCGGACCGACCGGCCGGCGCAACTCGGGCGGTCGTCTATCCTCACGATGTTCGACGATGTGGGGGCGGGGCAGGCTGCCCAGCCCGAGATGACCGGTTTCGATCTGGCGTATCTGGGGGGGCTGTATTCCGGTCAGTCAGGCTTTTCGGGCGACCGGAAGGCCGCGCTGATGGCGCAGCGGATCGATCGTGATGAGAAACCCTAGACGTCGACCGTGCCCAGCACGATCGACGTCTAGGGCAAGCGCGGTCACATCTTGTACGAGATCCTGAGATAGCCGAACTGGCCCGGCACGTCGTAGGTCGTCGGATCGAAATTGTTCAGGCTGCAGCTGAAGCAGGCCGGCGGATCGGTGTTGAAGACGTTGTTGACGCCGATCGTGAAGGCAAAGCGATTATCGAACATTGCGGGGGAGAGGATGATCTGGGCGTCACCATAGATGCGGCTCTTCATCTCGTTCGGATCGCCATTGGCGTCGCGCTCGGTGACTCCGTCGATGTAGCGCCCGGTGAACGATGCGGCGATCGGACCATAGGCCCAATCGATCGTGGCATTGCCCTTCCATTCCGGGAAGGCCTGGTCCGGACTGCCGCGCTCCGTGCCCTTGCGGTCGATGACCACCAGGCCGTTGGAGGCGGACAGGGTGTATTTGAGCAGGCGGGTCGCATTGACCGACAGGCCGAACGTGCCGACCGAGCTTTGTGGCGAGCGATAGTTGAGCGTAGCGTCCAGCCCGCGCGTGCGGATCGCATCGAGATTGTCGAGCGTGGCGTCGATCTCGTTGATGAAGCCGTTGGCGGTGCGGACGATTTGCGCGCAGCTTGCGGCGTCACCAAGCAGCGCGCAATTGTTGAGCTTGACGTTGGCGTCGACCGCGGCGATCGCGTCGGTGACGCGGATGTCGTAATAATTCGCCTCGAGGCTGAAGCTGGCGCCCGAATTGCGCGCCCAGGCGGGGGAGTAGACCCCGCCGAACAACAGGCTGCGCGACTTTTCGGGGCGTAGGTTGCGATTGCCGCGGGTCAGCACGGGGAGCTGGCCGCCCTGATCCTCGGCATAGCTGCCGTCGGCCGGCACGCCATCGGCGATGCAATTGGCGCGCACCGTGGCATTGCTCTGGAACAGGCCGCCGGCAGCGCTGGTGCAGGGATCGTTGGCGGGCAGATCGAAACGCGAGCGGTCGCCGAACAATTCGCCCAGGCTCGGCGCGCGGAAACCGGTGGCGTAGGAGCCGCGGAGCAGCAGATCGGGGACCGGTTTCCACAAGGCCGCGCCGGTATAGGTCGTGCTACCGCCGCTGATCGAATAATCGGCGTGGCGGACCGAGCCGTTGAGTTCGAGCGAGCTGAAGAACGGCGTGTCCTTGAGCAAGGGCACGCGCAACTCGCCGTAGAATTCGTCCGAATTGTAGCGCCCGGCCGACGGCTTGGACGGGATGTCCGCGCCGAGCCCGGCGGCGACGATCGGATCGGGATCGAAGCTGGCGATCTGGATGCGATGTTCGTAGCCGATGGCGAAGCCGACCGGGCCGGCGGGCAGATCGAACAGATCGCCATTGAGGTTGGCGGTATAATCGTAGAGCTGCTGTTCGCTCTTGTCGCGTTCGGTGAAGGCGATGAAAGCGAGCTGGTCGGGAGTGACCGAGCCGGCACCGCCGAACAGGTTGAGCGGCACGCACGCGCCGGTGCAGAGCGCGAGCGGGCCAATCGCCTGCGCGACGCGCGCCGCGTTGACGTTGCCGGTAAAGCTCTGGTGCGCGTTGTTGAGGCCGAACGAGGCGTTGGCGTCCCAATACCAGCGTTTGTCACCGACCGCGAAGGAGCCATCGAGCGTGGCCGTGCCGGTCATCGTGTCGACGCGTTGGTCGAAGGTGCGTTGCCCGGCCTCGACCAGGCGGCGGGCGATGAACGAGTAATTGGCCGGTGCTTCGCCGGGCTTGCCGGCAGAGAGCGTGTAACCGAACGGATTGTATGGGTTGGTCGCGTCGATCGACAAGGTATCGAACAGGCTGCCCGCGCCGTTGCCTGCGTCGGGGCCGATGAACAGGGGAAGGAAGGCGGCCTGGTTCTGCGACTTGCGGTGATTGTACGCCGCCTTGATGCGCAGATTCAGCGTGTCGCTGAGTTCCTGCTTGAAGCTCAGCCAGGCACCGTAGCGCTCGGACGGCGTCAGGATGTAATTGAACGGCGCGAAGTTGAAGCGGTCGGATGCGACGAACGGGCGCAGGTCGGCAAGCGTGGGATTGCCGTTTGGCGGATTCGAGATGGTCAGGTTGCCGAACGAACCGAGGAAGCGGCCATTGACCGCGGCCGAACTGCACCCGCCGATCGGATCGGTGCACGCCGTTTGGCCGGGATTGGGGAAGAGCGAGATCGAGCGATCGCTGGAGCGCACCGCTTCCTGCTTCACATAGGAGCCGCCGAACACGACGTTGGTGCGCGGCCCCTTCACGCCGTAGCTGAGATTGTAATCCTGGGTATGGCCATCACCCTGGCGGAACGTACCGAACTGCGCCGACGCGCGCAGGCCCTCCTGCTGGGCGACGGTGATGACATTGACCACGCCGGCAATCGCGTCCGAGCCGTAGAGTGACGAGGCGCCCGATTGCAGCACCTCGACGCGTTCGATCATGTTGCCGGGAATGGTGTTGAGATCGACCGTGGCGGGGATGCCGCTGCCGCTGGTGCCGGGGACGTAGCGGATGCCATCGACCAGCACGAGCGTGCGCTTGGAGCTGAGATAACGCAGGTCGATCTCGGCCGAGCCGGCGCCGACGCCGCCGCCGTCGGGTGGGTTACCGAGATTGCCGGAATTGTTGACCTTCGAGTTCAGCCCGCCGCTGGCGCTGGGCAGGCGCTGGAGAACATCGGCGACCGAGGATAGGCCGGTGCGCGCGAGCGAGGTTTGGTCGATCAGCACGACGGGGCTGTCATTGTCGAGCGGATCGCGGCGGATGCGCGAGCCGGTGACGACGATGTCTTCGCCCGGCGCGTCATCGGCGATCGTGGCGGGGGTTTCGACGGACTGGGCGTGGGCGACGCCGGTGTGGAGTGTTGCCGCAAGTATGGCGGCGCTGCAGCGTAACAAGGCCTTCGATGTCATCGACTTTCCCCCAAGTTGCTTGGGCGGAAGGTGACCGAGCCACCGTCGTCTGACAATCGGTCCGCAGCGGTTATATTACGGTTGTTACCAACTGTTGCCGGGGTGCAACATTGCGCGCGCCGCTACTTCTTCACCAGCCATGGCTTGACCTGGCCGGTGGGCTTGGCCGGGCCGTCGAGCCGCTTGGCGCTGATCACGCGGATCCCCTTAAGGAGCATCTGGCCGCGCATCGCCCCGCCGGTCTGGCCCGCCAGGATGCGCTTGACCGTCGGCATGCCGGCAGTGACGTGGCCGAATGCGGCATAGCCGGGAAACGACCCCTTGGCGTCGAAGCTGGGCAGCGCGCCGACGGTGATGAAGAAGTTGCCTCCGGCCGAATTGGGTTCGGTGCGACGCGCCATGCTGATCGTGCCGTCGGTATGGGTAATGCCGGTCTGGTCGGTGCGTTCGTGCTTGAACGGCGGCAGGATGCGGCGCGCGTCGGTGCGGATGCCGCCCTGGATGAAGCCGTATTGCGGCGCATTCTTGCTGCGCGCGGCGCGGTAGATGATCGCGCCGTCGAAGCGGCCGTCATCGACATAAGCGAGAAAATTCTTCGTGGTTTCGGGGGCGCGGCGGGTGTCGAGCGCGAGCGTTATGGGGCCGGCGGCGGTGGTGAGCTGGACGCGGACAATACCGGCGGGCTTGCGCGGCGGGGCGGCGAGGCTGGGGGTGGCAAGGGTAAAGGCGAGGAGAGTGAGGATGCGCATGAGGAGGAGCTAAGGGGTGGGGGCGGGGGGCGCAAGGCTGCCGAACGTCAGCAGATCAACGACCATCCCCGATCCGTCACCCCGGCCTTGAGCCGGGGCCCAGCTTCTTCTTCTTCTTCCACGCCTGCTTCAAGGCAGCTGGGCCCCGGGTCAAGCCCGGGGTGACGATGACGATATGGCTTCGCACCATCTCATGCGTTCTAACCGTCCCGCAGGCCGATGCCGATGCTCGCCCGCGCCTGATCTGCTTCGTTGCTGACCACTGGATAGGCGCAATAATCTGCTGCATAATAGGCGCTGGGGCGATGATTGCCGGACCAGCCGATGCCGCCGAACGGGGCGCTGGAACTAGCGCCGTTGGTCGGCTTGTTCCAATTGACGATGCCGGCGCGGGCATTGGCCCAGAAGCGGTCGTACAAGGCCGGGTTCTGGCTGATCAGCGAGGCGCTGAGCCCGTAGCGCGTATTGTTCGCTTCGGCGATGGCATCGTCGAACGTTTCCGCACGGATCACCTGCAGGATCGGCCCGAACAATTCGATGTCGGGACGCTCGGCAAGCTCGGTCGTGTCGATCAGGCCGGGAGTGAGGAACGGACGGCCGGCGATCGGGCGCTCGGGGTGGCGCAGCGGGCGGCCGCCGCGCATCATCAACTCGACGAAACTCTCGGTCAGCAGATCGGCGGATTCATTGTCGATCACGCAGCCCATGAACGGCGCAGGGCTGGCGTGCGGTTCGTCGACGATGATCTTCGCCGTCACTTTCAACACCTGTTCGATCACCTGGTCGTAGCTGCGGGTGTCGATGATCAGCCGGCGCGCGGCGGTGCAGCGCTGGCCGGCGGTGGTGAAGGCCGACTGCACGATCAGCGCGGCGGTCGAATGCAGATCGGGCGATTCCCACACGATGATCGGGTTGTTGCCGCCCATTTCCAGCGCGAGGATCTTTTCCGGCTTGGTGGCGAAGGCGCGGTTGAGCGCGATGCCGGTGCGCGCCGAGCCGGTGAAGAGGAGACCGTCGATACCGTCATGCGCGGCGAGCGCCTTGCCCTCGTCGGGGCCGCCGATCAGCACACGGATACAGCCTTGCGGCACACCGGCGGCGTGGAAACAATCGACCAGGAACGCGCCAGTGGCGGGCGTCTTTTCCGACGGTTTGAACACCACGGCATTGCCCGCCAGCAGAGCGGGGACGATGTGGCCGTTGGGCAGATGGGCGGGGAAATTGTACGGGCCGAGCACCGCGAGCACGCCGTGCGGCTTGTGCCGCAGCGCCATGCGGCTGCCCATTGGCGCATCCAGCCGACGCTGCGCGGTGCGCTCGGAATTGGCCTTCACGGAGATGTCGACCTTGGCGATGACGGAGTCGACCTCGGTGCGCGCTTCCCACAAGGGCTTGCCGGTTTCGCGCGCGATCAGATCGGTGAACGCGTCGGCGCGTTGGCGCACGACGTTGCCGAAGCGGCGCAACGTTTCGATGCGGACGGTAAGCGGTTGCGCGGCCCAGGCGGCCCAACTGGCACGCGCGGTGGCGACTTCCTGGTCTACATCGCCGATCGGTGCGCGCCACAGCAGGGCGCCGGTGGCGGGTTCGTGGCTGATGAGTTCGGCGGACATGGAGGAGGTCTTTGCCTTAGAATTTGGGGAGGGTCTACCTTCTCAACTCCCCTCCCTGGAAGGGAGGGGGCGGGGGTGGCTCGCTATCGAGGGAATGCAGCGACTGCCTCATACCGACCCACCCCCAGCCCCTCCCTTCCAGCGAGGGGAGCTGGATCAGCCCAGGGCTTCACCCATTTGGCGGATTGCGGCGATCTTGGCGTTCAGTGGCCCCCAATCGTCGCGTTCATTGATTGCGGACCAGAGCGTCTCGACCTCGTCGATCAGCATGCTGCACGGTTCGCCCTGCCAGTAAGCGTGCGCGCGATCCTTGCGCGGGGTGTAGGCGGCAAGAAGTGCGCGGGCCGGAGCGAAGGCGTCGCCATAGCTTGCGGGAATGCCGTGCGCGAAGCTGTCGAAGAAGAAGCGGTCGAGCGGGATGGCGCCGTCGCGTAGCGCGGGTTCGATCGCCTGGATCAGCGCGCGATCCTGCTCGGGATCGAGCGGATTGAAGCCGAGGCGCCAGAGCAGCGCACTGCTCACCGCCGACTGATAGAGATCGCCGAACGTATCGAGCGCGTCGATCAGTGGCGGCGCCTCGCTCAGCGCGCGCAAGGCGACCGCGAGTTGCATCGCGTTCCAGTGGATCGCCTCGGGCTGGCGGCCGAACGCGTAGAGGCCTTGCTGGTCGAAATAGGCGGCAGTGAAGGCGGGATCCCAACTGGGGTTGAAGCGCCACGGGCCGTAGTCGAAGCTTTCACCGGTGACGTTGATATTGTCGGTGTTGAGCACGCCGTGAACGAAGCCGGCGGCCATATAGCTGGCGGCGAGTTTGGCGGTGCGCTGGACCACGAGCGTGAGCAAGCGGGCGGGGGCATCGTCACCCGGCTCCTCGCCGTAGAAATTGCGTAGCACGTAGCCGACCAGACGCTGCATGTTCTCCGCGTCGCGCAGATGGGCGAGGCGCTGGAACGTGCCGATGCGGATATGGCCATGGCTGAGCCGGACCATCACCGCCGAGCGGGTGGGGGAGGGTTCGTCGCCGCGGGTCAGCGCCTCGCCGGTTTCGATCAGCGAGAAGGTGCGCGACGTTTCGACGCCCAAGGCCTCGAGCATTTCGGTGGCGAGGATTTCGCGCATCCCGCCTTTCAGCGTCAGGCGGCCGTCGCCGAAGCGGCTCCACGGCGTCTGGCCGCTGCCCTTGGTGGCGAGATCCATCAGGCGGTCACGTTCATCACGCACTTGCGCGAACAGAAAGCCGCGACCGTCGCCAATGTCGGGATTGTAGTTGCGGAACTGGTGGCCGTGATAGCGCAGTGCCAGCGGCCGTTCGAGGCTGGCGGGGAGCGGTTGGAAGCGGCCGAAATGCGCCAGCCAATCGTCGTTCGACAGCGTGTCGAGCCCGACCTGGCGCGCCGCGCGATCATTGCGGAAGCGCAGGATCGTGGCGGGGAAATCGGCCGCGGCGACGGGATCGTAGAACGCGTCTCCCAGATCGAGGATTGCCGCTTCGGGCCGATATGCTTGCGGGGAGAGGGTCATCCAGCAATATGGAGGTCTGCAACCCCGGGACGCAACCATGGCCGCTTACGAAAACAAATATTGGTGGTCGAACGACGGGGTGCGGCTGCATTACCGCGATTATCCGGGCCCCGCGGACAAGCCGCCGATCCTGTGCATCCCGGGACTGACCCGCAATGCGCGTGATTATGCCGCGCTTGCCGAACGGCTGGCGGGGGAGTGGCGGGTGATCGCGATCGACCTGCGCGGGCGCGGCGAGAGTGGTTATGCCAAGGATCCGATGAGCTACGTGCCGCTGACTTATGTGCAGGACATCGAGGCGTTGCTCGGTGAACTGGCAGTGGAGCGCTACGTGGCGTTCGGCACCTCGCTCGGCGGGATCGTGACGATGCTGTTGGCGGGCACGGCGCGCGAGAAGATCGTCGGCGCATTGCTCAACGATGTCGGGCCAGAGATCGAGACGGCCGGGCTCAGCAGGATCCGCACCTATGTCGGCAAATCGAACACCTGGCCGACCTGGATGCATGCCGCGCGCGCGGTGATGGATGGGAATAGCGAGGTCTATCCGCATTACACGATCCACGATTGGCTGGGCATGGCCAAGCGGCTGTACCGGCTCAACAGCGCAGGCCGCATCGTGCTGGATTACGACATGAAGATCGCCGAGCCGTTCCGCGTGCCGGGCAACGAAGCGGGGCCGGACATGTGGCGCGCGCTCGAGCAGTTGCAGGGCGTGCCGACGCTGATCGTGCGCGGCGAGCGATCGGACGTGCTGGGGCCAAGGACCGCGGCGCGGATGGCCGAGGCGCTGGCCGCATCGGGGGCAGGGACGGCGGAATTGGTGACGGTCGAGGGGGTAGGGCATACGCCGACCTTGTGCGAGCCCGCGGTGGTGGCGGGGATCGAGCGGTTGTTGGATAGGGTGGCGATGTAACGCTTCGCGCCCGGGCGGGCAGTTCCCCGGCGGAGGCCGGGCCCAGTCGCGATGGCAGAGGTTACGACGCGCTACGATCGACACTTCTGCTCCCCGACTGGACCCCGGCCTTGGCCGGGGAACAACTCAGGGTTCGACGCGTCTGCCTAGCGACCGAGGAGACGCCGCATGACCACTATCGCCGACGCGCATACCCAGCAGATCAGCCTCAGCGGCAAACGCGCCATCATCACCGGCGGCACGACCGGCATCGGGCGCGCAATCGCAGTATTGCTCGCGGCCGAGGGCGTGAAGGTGTTCATCTGCGGGCGCGATCCGCAGCATCTGGCGGATGCGCTGGCGCGCATTCGCGAGGTCGGTGAGGGCGACGGGATCGCGACCGACCTCTCGGAGCCCGACAATGTGAAGGCGTTCGTCGATGCCGGCACGCGCTATCTGGGTGGGCTCGACATCGCCGTGGTCAATGCCGCGATCGCCGCCGGGGGCTTGAGCGAGATGTCCGAACAGGACCTGCGCTACGCCATCGCGACCAATTTCACCGCTTATCTGCTGACCGCCCATGCGGCGGCGACCGCGTTGGTCGACGCCAATGGTGAGCAGGGGGGCGATATCGTGCTGATCGGGTCGATGAGCGCGCATGTCCTCGGGCCGGGCTCGACCGTCTATGCCGGGATCAAATACGGCATTCAGGGCTTTGGCGAGGCGCTGCGGCGCGAACTGGGGCCGAAGGGCATCCGTGTCGCCAATGTCGAACCGGGCAAGACCGGCTCCGATATGCAGGAGCCGGATATTTCGCCGGAAGAGCAGCGCGCGCGGATCGGCAAGGACGAGATGCTGCGGGCGGAGGATATTGCGGTGGGCGTGCACTACCTGCTGACGCAGCCGCGGCGGGCGGTGGTACAGCAGTTGACGATCACGCCGCGGGGTGTTGGAGAAGAGTGATTTCACACCGCCGACAAACCGCTTCCCCGGCGAAGGCCGGGGCCCAGTCGCGGAACAGTCGGTAACGGCCGTTGCGCTCCGTAACATCCACCTTTGCGACTGGGCCCCGGCCTTCGCCGGGGAAGCGGCCGAAAATATAGGTAAGGGAACTCAATGACCTTCGCGTTCGACCAACTCGTTTTCACGCCCGCCGATATCGATCTCGCGCGATCGCCGCTGGCCGGCAAGCTGGGCGTCGAGACCTATGTGCTGGGCGCGTTCAATCCCGGCATGACGCGGCTGGCGAACGGCAATCTGTTGCTCATGGTGCGGGTCGCCGAGGCGCTGAAGCAGGCGGTGCATGATCAGAAGATCCACGCGATCCGCTGGACCGAGGGCACGTACGTGCTCGACGCCTGGCCGCTCGAATTGGTCGATACGAAGGACCCGCGCAAATTCCTGATTCCCGGCGGCGGGTGGAAGGTGATGGCGCTGACCAGCCTGTCCTGGCTGTTGCCGGTGGAATTGTCGGCCGACGGCACCGAATTGGTCGAAATACATTACGAACGGGCGATCGCACCGCGGGCGGAGTACCAATGCTACGGCGTTGAGGATGCGCGGATCAGCAAAGTCGGCGATCGCTACCTGATGACCACCTGTTCGGTCAGCCCGGAACGGCATTGTACCACACTCTACACGTCGGACGATGCGCTGGACTGGACGCTGGAGGGGATCGTGCTCGATCATCAGAATAAGGACATGCTGATCTTCGAAGGCAAGGTCGACGGCAACTTCTTCGCGCAGACGCGGCCGCTCGGCGACCTGTATTTCGCCTATCCGCCGGGCAGCGAATGGCGTTCGGGCCCCTCGATCAACCTGTCGTCGTCGCCCGATGCGCTGCACTGGAAGCCGTATGACAAGCCCGGCATCCGCCCGCATGCCGCGACGGTCTTCACCGCGCGGATGGGCGGCGGATCGCCGCCGGTGCTGACCGACGATGGCTGGCTGACCTTGTGGCACGGGGTGGAGCCCTCCGGCGTGGTGGGCATCTATCGCACCTATTGGTCGATCCTCGATCGCGACGATCCGAGCGTGGTCGTGCGCACCTGCCACGATGCCGTGCTGGAGCCGGCACCGACGCTGACCGAGCCGATCAAGCAGCTGATGTATCTCGACAATGTCGTGTTCACGACGGGCATTGCCGATGGCGGCGATCACTGGGTGGTGGCGAGCGGCGAGGCTGATCTGGCCTGCCGCATCACGCATGTCGACAAGGCGGTTTTCGCCGGCGATCACGGAACCGTGCCGGGCTGATCCGAGTTGAGCTTCATGAACGGCCAATGGCGGCCGTGATGGAGATTGATGATGGGCGAATTCACCGACAAGCTGGATGCGCCCGGCAACAAGATCGCCGGCAAGGCCAAGGAATTGTTCGGCGACGCGACCGACAACGAGACGCTGGAGGCCGAGGGCCAGGCGCAGCAGCTCAAAGGCACCGGCCAGGACATCAAGGGCAGCGTCAAGGGCGCCGTCAACGATCTCTAAGCGACCCTGACGCATTCAAAACAGCCGCGGCGGAGAAATCCGCCGCGGTTTTGTGTCTGGCGCAATTCCTCGCTAGGGCGGCATCTCATGCCCCAGCCCGTCAACATCCTGCACCTCCATTCGACCTTCAACTTAGGGGGCAAGGAAGCGCGGTCGGTGCGCCTGATGAACGCGTTCGGCGATCGCGCGCGGCATACCATCGTTTCGGGCCTGCCCGACCAGCTCGGCGCGCGCGACGCGATCGCGCCCGGCGTCACATACGAGATCGCGCAGGATCCGCCGCCGCTGACCGGGCGGCCCTCGGTTGCGCGGTTCGAGGCGATCGCCCGCTACATGCGGCGCTTCGATCTGGTGCTGAGCTATAATTGGGGCGCGATCGACGGGGTGATGGCCCGGCGCGTGTTCGGCAAGGGCGCGCCGCCGCTGGTGCATCACGAGGACGGCTTCAACAGCGACGAAGCCACCGGACTGAAGCGCGAGCGCAATTATTATCGTCGTCTCGCGCTTCCCGCGGCGCACGGCCTGGTGGTGCCGTCCGAGGCACTGCACCGCATCGCGCTGGAGACGTGGAAGCAGCCGATCGGGCGCGTGCACCGGATCGTCAACGGCATTGCCGTGGCCGCTTATGCCGGCGCGCCCGATGCAAAGGCGATCCCGGGGTTCAAGCGTAAGCCTGGCGAGATCGTCGTCG
This sequence comes from Parasphingomonas puruogangriensis, assembly GCF_036663635.1. Classification (NCBI taxonomy): domain Bacteria; kingdom Pseudomonadati; phylum Pseudomonadota; class Alphaproteobacteria; order Sphingomonadales; family Sphingomonadaceae; genus Parasphingomonas; species Parasphingomonas puruogangriensis. Next base: position 136,014 of record NZ_JAXOJI010000006.1, read on the forward strand.
GCACGCTGGCGGGGCTCCGCGCGGTGAAGGATCTGCCGCTGTTGGTGCGCGCAGTAGGGGGCTGTTCGTCGCGCATCCGGCTGGTCATCGTCGGCGAAGGGCCCGAGCGGCAGGCGATCCTGGATACGGCGGAAAATATGGGGCTGGAGGATGCGCTGGTGCTGCCCGGCTTCCTGCGCGCGCCGCACCGCTTCGTGGGGTTGTTCGACATCATGGCGATGTCGTCGCAGAGCGAGCAATTCCCCATCGCGGTGATCGAGGGGATGGCGGCCGGCCTGCCGATCGTCTCGACCGCCGTGGGAGACGTGCCGCGCATGGTGGCGGCGGAGAATGCGCCGTTCATCGTCGAACAGGCCGGCGAGGTGCCGCTCCGCGACGCGATCGAGCTGTTGGCGAAGGATGCCGGCTTGCGCCAGCGCATCGGTGCGGCCAATCGCATTAAGGCCGCAGCGGAATATGATGAGGCAATGATGATCGGACGCTATGCGGGGCTGTACGAAGCTGCGATGGGGCAGCGCGCTCGCCTTCTTTGAGTCGCAATTCGTTCGCGCAGGCGCATCCTTTGGTAGTATCAAACGTATGTTAAGTTCGGAGAGAATGGTGTTCAAAGGTCTTAAGCCCATCGTCTATAACGGCCGCGAGGTCTGGCCGCTCGTCGAGGGTGGTAAAGGCGTGGCCGCGACCAATCATGCTTCGGCCGGCGCCTGGGCGGCGGCGGGCGGGATCGGTACCGTCTCGGCGGTCAATGCCGACAGTTACGACCCCGACGGCAAGATCATCCCGCAAGTGTATAAATCGCTGACGCGGCGTGAGCGGCACGAGGAATTGATCGACTATGCGATCGAGGGCGCGGTGCAGCAGGTGCAGATGGCGCACGATATCGCCGGCGGCCGTGGCGCGATCAACATCAACGTATTGTGGGAAATGGGCGGGGCACAGCGCATCCTGCACGGCGTGCTCGAACGCACCAAGGGGCTGGTCGCGGGCGTGACCTGTGGCGCCGGCATGCCGTACAAATTGAGCGAGATCGCCGCGTCGTACAACGTGACCTATCTGCCGATCATCAGCTCGGGCCGCGCGTTTCGCGCGCTATGGAAGCGGGCATATTCGAAGGCGTCCGAGTATCTTTCGGCGGTGGTCTATGAGGATCCGTGGCTGGCGGGCGGGCATAACGGCCTGTCCAATGCCGAGGATCCGTTGAAGCCGCAGGATCCTTATCCGCGCGTGAAGGAATTGCGCGACGTGATGCGCGAAGGCGGCATCTCGGACGAGGTGCCGATCATCATGGCCGGCGGCGTGTGGTATCTACGCGACTGGAGCAATTGGATCGACAATCCCGAGCTTGGCACGATCGCCTTCCAGTTCGGCACGCGGCCCTTGCTGACGCGCGAAAGCCCCATTCCCGAGGAATGGAAGAGCAAGCTGATGAACATCGAGCCGGGCGAGGTGCTGCTGCACAAGTTCAGCCCCACCGGTTTCTATTCGAGCGCGGTGAAGAACCCGTTCCTGCGCATCCTGGAGACGCGTTCGGAACGGCAGATCGCTTTCTCGACGCAGGAAGCCGGCGATCATGTGTTCCAGCTCGACGTCGGGGTGAAGGGCAAGAATTTCTGGGTCACGCGCAACGATCTGCTGCGCGCGCGGCAGTGGTTCGGCGAGGGCTATACCGATGCGCTGAAGACGCCGGACAATACTTTGGTGTTCGTCACGCCCGAGGAAAAAGGCTGGATCCGCAAGGATCAGGCGGATTGCATGGGCTGCCTGTCGCAATGCTCGTTCTCGGCCTGGGCGGATAGCGAAACCAATTCGACCGGGCGGCTGGCCGATCCGCGATCATTCTGCATCCAGAAGACGCTGCAGGATATCGCGCATGGCGGGCCGACCGACAACAACCTGATGTTCGCCGGCCACGGCGCGTATAACTTCAAGAAGGACCCGTTCTATTCGAACGGGTTCGTGCCGTCGGTGAAGCAACTGGTCGATCGGATTCTGACGGGGGATTGAGGGGCGCTGCCTCTTCTAGGCCGTCATCCTGACGAATGTCAGGATCCAGGCGCGGTCGTCCGGCTCACCGACACCGTCTTTGTGGTGGCTGACCGCGCCTGGATCCTGAAACGAGTTCAGGATGACGATGTTGGAGGTGCCATCTGTCTGCCCTACCGCGCTTCCTGGAACCGTTACGGTCGCGTAGGTGTTCGCTAAGCATATCACCATCGGAGAATAACCATGCGGATCGCGATCATCGGTACGGCGGCCCTGCTGACGCTCGGCCTGTCGGCGTGCAATCAGGACAAGATCACGGTCGGCGCGCCATTGGCCGGCGGCGCGCGGGCGGCGGCGATGTTGCGCACCGCGGATGGCGCCGATGTCGGCATGGCAAGCGCGAGCGAAGTCGCTGGCGGCCTGCGCTTCACGATCGATGCGCGCGGCATGCCGCAGGGCACGCATGGTGCCCATGTCCACATGACCGGTCGCTGTGACGCACCGGACTTCACCACCGCGGGCGGGCATTGGAACCCAACCGCGATGAAGCATGGCACGATGAACCCGCAGGGGCCGCATGAGGGCGATCTGCCCAACCTGATCATCGGCACCGATGGCCGGGGCACGCTCGGTATCACTATTCCGGGCGCGACACTTGCCGGGCTGCTGGATGCGGACGGATCGGCGCTGGTGGTGCATGCCGCGGCGGATGATCTGATGACCGATCCCTCGGGCAATAGCGGCGCGCGGATTGCTTGTGGGGTGTTCGCGCCGGCGTAAGGGCCTCTGCGTACGTTGCGATGCAAAGCGTCATCGCAGCGCAAGCTGGGATCTCGTGCGGCTGATGCGGGACAGAAGCCGCGTGAGACCCCAGCTTTCGCTGGGGTGACGTGCGCGAAGTCGCTTCTCTGTAACGAAATGTTGCTTGCGCCCAGCGGCCCCAAATCGCTTGAAAATCACGTCGTGAAAGCCGATATTCGAAAGTATCCGGCATGAGGCCGGGCAAAGGAGTTTCTTGGAAATGGCTAACTGGTCTGACCCACGTCCGAACGGCGCGACTTTCGCGACGGCGGCGGGTGCGCGTACGGAAGCGTACGACGCTGGCCTTCGGTCGTACATGCTTTCGGTCTACAACTATATGACGTCGGGCATCTTGCTGACCGGCATCGTGGCGTTGCTGTTCGCGCGCTCCGGTTATGCCGAGCAGGTGTTCATGAACCCCGGCCTGCTGAAATATGTCATCATGTTCGCCCCGCTGGCGATCGTGTTCGGCATGAGCTTCGGCCAGAACCGCATGTCCACGCCGACGCTGCAGGCGATGTTCTGGGGCTTCGCGGTGCTGATGGGCTTGTCGCTGTCGACGATCTTCCTGCAGTATAGCAGCACCTCGATCGCCCAGGCGTTCTTCGCCACGGCGGCGTCGTTCGGCGCTCTGTCGCTGTACGGCTACACCACCAAGCGGGATCTGTCGGCCTTCGGCACGTTCCTGATCATGGGGCTGGTCGGCCTGATCGTCGCATCGTTGCTCAACCTGTTCTTCCAGTCGGGCGTGCTCGCGCTGGTGATCAGCATCGTCGGCGTGCTGCTGTTCGCAGGCCTCACCGCCTATGACACGCAGCGCACCAAGAGCATGTATGCGCAGGTCGCCGGCACGGCCGATGAGGGCCGCACGGTGATCATGTCGGCGCTGTCGCTGTACCTCGACTTCATCAACATGTTCCTATTCATCCTCCGCATCTTCGGTTCCAGCCGGAACTAAGCGCTGGGAAGTGGTTACGTGGAAGGCCCGGCGGGGAAACTCGCCGGGCTTTTTTGTGTGCCGTAATGAGCGGCTTTCCGTCACCCCGGACTTGTTCCGGGGCCGACCGTGCCGCACACCGCAACGATGATGTTCATGGCGCAGAGGGTCCCGGAACGAGTCCGGGGTGACCGCCAATGCTGGAAGGAATGGTGATGCGCCTGTCGATCGATGTCGCACTGGATTACTGGATCGACGACCAGGCCGAAGTGCTGCTGCAGATCGAGGCGGCGGCAATGGTCGATCAGCATCTCGAGCATCAGGATCTGCGCATCTATTGCATGGAGCCGCTACGCGCGGTGCCAGGCGAGGATGCGATCGGGCAGCGCACCTGGGCCAAGGCGTCGGGCAGCTTTTGCGTCGAGTATCAGGCGGTGGTGAAGATCGATCGCGCCGGCGTCGATTTCTCGCAATTGCCGGCGACCGATCTGTCCGACCTGCCGGGCGATGCCGTGCCGTATCTGATGCCGAGCCGCTATTGCGAGTCCGAGCGGTTCGAGGGCTTCGTCCAAGCCGAGTTCGACGGCCTGAGTGGCGGTGCGCTGGCCGCCGCGATCGGCACCTGGGTGCACGCCAATCTGACCTATCAATCGGGGAGCAGCAGCGGGATCACCACCGCGCTGATGACCTTTGCCGACCGACGCGGCGTGTGCCGCGATTATGCCCATCTGGTCGTCGCGCTGGCGCGGGCGGGCGGCATCCCGGCACGCTGCGTATCGGCCTATGCGCCGGGCGTGTCGCCGCCGGATTTCCATGCCGTGGCCGAGCTTTGGCTGGATGGCGGCTGGCATCTGATCGATGCGACCGGCATGGCCAAATGCGACGACCTGATCCGCGTGGCAGTGGGGCGCGATGCGACCGACATTGCCTTCATGACGGTGTTCGGCACCGCGACGATGAACCGGCAAAGCGTGTTCGTAAAAGAGCTGGCGGACGACGATCCCGGCTTCGGCGCGGGAACGCCTGCGCCCGACGACCGTTCTACAAGCGTAACAGCCGAAAGAGGATTGGCCATGGATAGCAATACGATCGACCAGCGGGCGCTCGACAGCTTATCGGTCGCGCCGCCGAATCCGGACGAGGACGATAGCGGTCATATTCAGCATCCTCGCCAGGATGCCGGGCAGGACAAGTCGATCGCGGCGCGGCTCGAGCGCGATCCGGAAAATAGCGATGCGCGGCTTGATGCCGGGCTCGACGAGTCGATGGATGCGTCGGATCCGCCCGCCGCGACCCAGCCGGTGCATAATAATGCGCCGCCGGAGTCTTCCGGCTTCGATGCCGAAGCCGAGGCAAAGCTGCAGGCCGACAAGAGCTGAGCATCGTCTAAACTAGCGTAAGCGTAAGACCAAAGGCCCGTCACCGATCCGGTGGCGGGCCTTTCGTTGTGGCGCGCGGCGCTGTGGCGGAACTGCCGCAGATCATTCGCTTCATCGCATCCGCATGACGTTAATGTTGCAACGCACAACAATCTATGATGCCATGCTTGGGTCAGGCACAGAAGTTCGTAAGGCTTGCGTTAACTAACGAGGCGCAAGATCGCCCTGGCACGCAGTTCGGTTCCACGGTGAAGGGGCGGGTGACGATGGCTTCCAGAATGAAACCGGCGACAGGCGCGATGACGCTGGCCGAGATGAAGGAATTTGCGAGCTTCCCGTCCGCTACGCAGCGTTATGTGCGGCGCTCGCTGGATATCGGGCTCGATCGCGACGATGCGATGCAATTGTGGTCACGCGACGTGGTCGAGGCGGCGAGCATTCGCGCGCAGGCGCGCGTGTACGGCCGATTGCCGGATTTGCGGCTGATGGTGCCCGACGATAGCGGGCTCGACGCGGTCGAGCCGTTCCTGGCGCCGCTGATTTCGGTCAGCGCGTTCGATCTGGGGCAGGGGCGGCTGACGACGTTTTCGGCCTATCGCTTCCTGTACGAGCGGCTGATCGGCGCGGACGTGCGGCCGTGGCTGCCGGCGGCATTCTGTTCGGCTGCAGCGCTGCCGCATCTGCATCCCGACCTGCGGCGCAAATTGCTGCAATCGATCAGCGAGGCGGCGGCGACGGCGTCCGGCTGGTCGAACCGGGCACCGGCCTTCTTCCCCAAATGGGTCGAGAAGGTCGAAGGCGCGGTGCTGCCGCACTGAGCTAGCGGCAGGCGCGCCAGCCCGTGGCGCCGCGGTTGGCCTGGTCGAGATGCAGGTGATCGCGGTGGGCGGCGTTATAGTCCGGCGACAGCACGGTGGCGAACAGGTCGCATGCGCCGGTGCGGACGGCGCGCAGGAACGTGCCCTTGTCGCCTTGGTCCTGCCAGTCACCGATGATGCTGACGCGCGTGCCGTCCTCGAGCCGGAAGCCAGCGACATCGACGGCGTTGGCGCTGGCATGTTCGCTGAGATCGCCCTGGCTACGGCCGTAGAGGCGGCGGCAGCTATAGCTGCCGTAATGATCGATGCTAACCACGCGCTGGCCGAAATAGCGCCGCGCCGCCGGCTGGACGACGTCCCATTCCCACACCGACAGCCCGGCGGCGACCGGGCAGGACAGGCCGACGCCGGGCGGGGCGAAGGCGATGCGCCGCGCGCCGCCCGCGGTCAGGCGCACGCCATTGGCATAGCCGCATTGGCCGGCCGTGACCTCGGGCAACACGGTGTAGCGCACGCCCGCGCGATCCAGCTGCGCGCGGCAGGCGGCGAGATCGTTGCCCAAAGCGGCGATCTTACGGCCGGTAAACAGGCCGGCGGGCTGCGTGATGTCGAGCGGAGTCCAGGGCAGATCCTGCGGGCGGCCGCGGGTAATGGCGAACAGCACCAATGCGGCCAGGCCAAGCATTGCAAGCGCGCATAGCCAGCCGATCACCCGGCGAATACGCCGCATCAACCGCGCACGGTGCTGGTCAACACTTCCGAGGTGACGGGATAGCCGAGATCGTCCGGGATGCAGAGATGATCCTGCCCGTCGCGCTGCTCGATCCACGGCGTCACCGGGCGGATCGGGTACCGGCCGGCATCGCCGACTGCGGCGTCGAAGCCGTCGAAGCGCGCTAGGCGCTCCAAATTGCGCCGCGTGGGGAAGATGATCGTCACCCGGCCGGCATCGGCATCGTCGAGTACGGCTTGCGCCGTCGCCCAGCACAGGCGGACATTCTCGGTCGCGTCGACCTGCGGCGCAGGCGCATCGTCGGGCAGCCGTGCGAGATAGAATAAGGTGTCGAAGATACGCATATGCGCATGCGCCGGCAGCCAGCGCGCAAACGGCGTGAGGACCGACAGATCGAGCGTCAGGCCGGCGTCGTCCAGCGCTTTGCCGAACGTGACACCGTCATGCAGCGCCGCCCGTAGCGCGGCGAGCGTCGTCGCGTCGGGCGTGGGGACCAGCCCGATCGGCAGGCCGACTTCCTCCAGCGTCTCGCGGATCGCGCCGATGCGGCCGGCAGTATCGGCGGGTTCGCCGCCGAGTTCGAGGGCAAGCGCATAATCGCCTGGGTCGATCCGCCCGCCGGGGAAGACCAAGGCACCGCCGGCAAACACCATCGCCTTGGCGCGTTCGACCATCAACAGTTCGGGCGGCGCGCCGGCGCGGTCGCGGAACAGGACGAGGGTCGCGGCAGGGATGGGGGCGTGAACGGTCATTGCGTTGAATGTAGGGCCGGGCAGGGGGTGTTGCTAGGTTGCGGGCGGGCGCTGTGTTGGGCGGTGTCCGGCTTATTCGCACAGATCGACCGCCGCTTGTCGAACAACCCGCCTCCTGTCGACGGTGATTTACACCCGGGCAGAGGCTGGTGTGGTTTGAGGATCATGTTGGTTTAGATCAAAACGCGGCAGTGCGTCGGGCGGGGGGGCTGCCCAGGGCGGCACGGGGAGCGCAACGCGGCGATCGTGCACCCGCCACTGCGTGTCTGTCATCCCGCGGACCATCGGCTTACGGCATCGCTTGCAGCACGACAGATACGCCGTGACGCCCATACGAACGCCCCGCCGGTCGCGAACATGCCCCAGGATACTGCACAGTAACCCCATGTAATCGATTCGCGTATTTGATCGGAGATGATTGTATATCTGTTTTAGTGTCTGATCTCAAGTGCGACATATGCAGTAGTTGTGTACGGAATAGTGACCATGGATCAACAGCATGGCCAGCGTTACTTAAAAATGTAAGATGAGTGCTGGCGCGCGCGGATGCGCGGCGGTCATTCGTCAATAGTGGTAAGATGCGGGCCGATCCGGCAAGTCTATACGCTGGTGGAGCTGAGGGGAATCGAACCCCTGACCTCTGCAGTGCGATTGCAGCGCTCTCCCATCTGAGCTACAGCCCCGCTCCACGCTCGGCCGTAGGCCGGACAAGCCGCCTTTACCGGGGCTTTTCGGGCGATGCAATTCCCCTTCCAGCCGGTTTTCGACGCGTTCTGCGACCAATGGCGTAGCGCGCGCGATGACGCGTGAGGAGCGGGCGTCGGCGGCAGGAACCAGCGTGCCCACGATGGATTGATGCCTTGACGAGCGGGCGGCACAGACCAGCCCGCCGCCGCAGGAGCATCCCATTCAGGAGACCTCACATGGGCTATGACCGCAACAATCCCAATGCTGGCGGACAAGGCGACTATTTCGGCGCACGCGACCCGCAGGATACAGATCGTCCGCGCGGTCGCGACGACGGGCGCTATTCGAGTGGGGCCGATGCCGCCGCCGGCCGGTACGGCGCCAACGACCATGATCGCAGCGAATATGGCGCGCGGGACTATGGCCGCCGCGAGCAGGGCGATACCCGGCACGGCCAGCGTGAGCAACCGGATGCCGGGCGTGGCTTCCAGGACCGGCCGCGTGGTGGAGACTATCAAGGCAGCTACGGCCATGACGGACGTCGCTTCAGCGAGGCGGAGCGCAATAGCGGGCGTGACTATTATCGCCCGGACTCCTCGTCCGATCGTGGGCCAGGCGAGCGGCCCCGCCAAGGCTATGGCCGTCAGCCGGAAGGTTACGACTATGAGGATCGCGGCTTCATCGCCCGTGCCGGCGACGAAGTGCGCTCGTGGTTCGGCGACGACGAAGCCGAGCGCCGCCGCGACTGGGACAGCAAGCAGGACGAGCGCGCTTACGCGCAGGGCAGCTATGGCCGCGACGACGATTACCATCAGTGGCGCAAGGGCCAGATCGACGCGCTCGACCGCGATTATCACGAATATCGCCAGGAAAATCGCAGCAAGTTCGAAAGCGAGTTCGGCTCGTGGCGCACCGAGCGGCAGACGCAGCGCGGCTCGCTCGGCAAGGTGACCGAGCATATGGACGTGGTCGGCTCGGATGGCGCGCATATCGGCACCGTCGACAAGGTGCGCGGCGATCGTATCCTGCTGACCAAGAATGACGCGGACGCCGGCGGGCGGCACCACTCGATCCCGTCGCGCTGGATCGATACCGTCGACGACAAGGTGATCGTGCGCAAGACCGCCGAGGAAGCCAAGGCACACTGGCGCGACGAGGAGAACAACCTGGCGATGTTCGGGGATGGCGAAGGGCGCGGGCAGCATAAGGATGCCGATGGCAATGGGCCGCGGGTGTTGAACCGGAGCTTCCCGGGCACCTATTGATCAGGTGATTTTACCAACCAAAAAGGCCCCCGCCGGAGACGGCGGGGGCCTTTTTTGTGTCGGTTGGCGGACAAGTGTAGCGCCGTTCGTGCAATAGCGAGATGAGATGCCGTCGAACCCTTTACTTCGTCACCCCGGGCTTGACCCGGGGCCCAGCTGTCGGGGCGATGAAGAAGCTGGGCCCCGGCTCAAGGCCGGGGTGACGGGTCTGGGAACTGCCAACTCGGCATTCGTCGCGGTGATGCTTTAGGGGCGCATGCTGGTTCAGATCGCCTGGTTGAACGTGTCGCATTGCGCGGGATCGCCGCTGTCGAGGCCGCGCTTGAGCCAGGTCTGGCGCTGCGCCGAGGTGCCGTGCGTGAAGCTGTCGGGGACGACGCGGCCCTGCGATTCCTGCTGCAGCTTGTCGTCGCCGATCGCCTGGGCGGCGGTCATGCCTTCCTCGAGATCGCCCGGCTCCATGCGGTCGCGATTCTGCGCCGCCCATACGCCGGCATAGCAATCGGCCTGCAACTCGAGTTTCACCGAGGCGGCATTGCCTTCGCTACGGCTGCCGCGGGCCTGCGCCTGCTGAACCTGCTCGGACGTGCCGAGCAAATTCTGGATATGATGGCCGAATTCATGCGCGATTACATAATCCTGCGCGAAATCGCCCTTGGCACCGAAACGGTTGGCGAGTTCGTCGAAGAAGCTGGTGTCGAGATAGATGCCCTGGTCGGTTGGGCAGTAGAACGGGCCCATTGCGCTCTGCGCGGCACCACAGCCGGACCGGCCTTCGCCCCCGAAGAAGGACAATTTGGGTGCCTGGAAGCGCTGGCCGGATTTGGCGAAGATCGCTTCCCAGGTGTTTTCGGCCGAGCTGAACGCATTGCACGCGGCGCGCTTGGCGGGGTCGGAGGTGCAGACTGCGGTCGCGCCGGTGCCGGCGCTTTGCGTGGCGGGCGCCGATTGCTGGGTCGGTCCGGTCAGCGACGTGAGGCTGCCCAGGCCACCGCCGAACACCGCGAACACGATCAACAAGACGACCACGCCGCCGCAGCCGAACTTGCTGAACACCAGCGGCAGGAAGCCGAGCAGAATTCCACCGCCGCCGCCGCCGCCGCCGAGATTGAATCCGCCGCCCCGGTTGCCCTGGTCCTCGACATTGATGTTGGGATCGAAATCGTCGAGCCGCATTGCAGTGCCCCTTATTCGCTATAGCGTTCGTTGCTGTACCGGCATGAATGCGTGGCTGGGCTTGTTGTTGCAAGGATGCGGGAAATAGGCGGTGCTCGCCTGCGACAGTGGGACGGTGGACCAGGAAGGGGGGCGCCGGCAGCGTAGCGCTTGGGGAGGTCCCCCTCCACCATTCGCTGAAAAAGCGAATGGTCCCCCTCCCCGTGCCGGGGAGGATAAGGGCGTTGCTCCGGCTGCTTGAGCGGCGCATGGGATTGTCGATGGCCGATATCGAACCCAAGCCCCGTCGCCGCGCTAAAGCGTTGCCGTTGCCCGATTGTGTGGCGCTCGTGTTGCAGGGCGGTGGCGCGCTGGGGAGTTATCAAGCGGGCGTGATCGAAGGCCTGAGCGGCAGCGGCATCGATATCGACTGGGTCGCGGGGATCTCGATCGGCGCGGTCAATGCGGCGATCTATGCCGGCAATCCCGAAGCGTTGCGGGTCGAGCGGCTACACGCCTTTTGGGACCGGATGACTGGCGCGCTGCCGAGCTTCCCGATCTTTCCCGACGACCGGATCCGCGAGATGATCCACGAATGGTCGGCCAGCTATGTCATGATGACCGGCGTGCCGGGCTTCTTCAAACCACGCGCTCTGTCCCCGATGTTCGCCGCGCCGGGGACGCCTGAGGCGCTGAGCTTCTACGATTCCGCGCCGCTCGAGCAGACGCTGGACGCGTTGATCGACTGGGATCTGCTCAATAGCGGCGCGGTGCGGCTGTCGGTCGGCGCGGTCGATGTTGAGAGCGGCAATTTTCATTATTTCGACACGACGGAAACGCGGATCGACGCGCGCCACATCATGGCCTCGGGCGCGCTGCCGCCGGGGTTGCCGCCGATCGAGATCGATGGGCGGCTGTGGTGGGATGGCGGGCTGGTCTCCAATACCCCGCTGACGCATGTGCTGGATCATCAGCAGGGCTCGTTGCTGGCCTTCCAGGTCGATCTGTTCGCCGCGGCGACCGATCTGCCGCGGACGATCATGGATGTCGCTGCGCGCGAGAAGGAGATCCGTTTCTCCAGCCGCACCCGCCAGGTGTCCGATCAGGTGATGCGCGTCCGGCAGGACCGCGAGGCGGCACGAAAAGTGCTGGCCAAATTGCCGGCCGAAATGCTGGACGATCCCGATGTGCGCGCGCTGGCGGCGCGGTCGGCGGAGGATCCGGTCAATCTGGTCCACCTGATCTACCGCGCCAACACCTGGGAAGGCGGGAGCCGCGATTTCGAATTTTCCACGCGGACGATGCGCGAGCATTGGCAGGCGGGAGTGGAAGCGGTCACCGAGACGATGGCCAATGCGCAATTGGTCGCGGCCAATATCGAGACGGGCAAGAGCGCCGCGTTCGATCTCGGGCGCAAGGTGTTGCCGCAACGCGATGTTGTTTCCGAAAGCTGAGGGAGAAACTGATGTTCCTGAAGGGCAAGAGCGCGATCATTACCGGGTCCACGTCGGGCATCGGCCTGGCCTATGCCAAGGCATTCGCCGCCGAGGGCGCGAGCGTGGTGATCAACGGGTTCGGCGATGCGGACGCGATCGAACGGGAACGGGCGGCGCTGGCGGCGACGAGCGGGGCGACGGCGCTCTACGACTCGGCCGACATGACCAAGCCGGAGCAGATCGCGGCGTTGGTGCAGCGCTGCCATGACGAAATTGGCGGACCGGACATCATCGTCAACAATGCCGGGATCCAGCATGTCGCCGCGATCGAGGACTTTCCCACCGACACGTTCGAGGCGATCATCAAGATCAACCTTACCGCCGCCTGGTATCTGATCCGGGCCGCAGTGCCGCACATGAGGGCGGCGGGCTGGGGGCGGATCATCTCCACCGCCTCGGCCCACTCGCTCGTCGCGAGCCCGAACAAATCGGCTTATGTCATGGCCAAGCATGGCCTGGTCGGGTTGACCAAGACGATCGCGCTGGAGACGGCGACCCACGGCATCACGGCGAATTGCATTTCGCCCGGTTATGTCTGGACGCCGCTGGTCGAGGGGCAGATCCCCGACACGATGAAGGCGCGCGGCCTGACGCGGGAGCAAGTGATCAACGACGTGTTGCTGGCGGCGCAACCGACCAAGGAGTTCGTCACGCCGGAGCAGGTGGCGGCGTTCGCGCTGTTCCTGTGCGGCGATGCGGCCAAATCGATTACCGGCGCGAACTTGTCGATTGATGGCGGCTGGACGGCCGCCTGACTCGGCGCCTTAACCGGGCCGCTTGGCAAGTGGGGCGCAGCGTGTTCTATATCTGACATATAACAGAATCGGTCGCGCATGCATTTCAGAATTGGCTTTGGCCTCGCCGCTTGTGCGGTGCTGGCGGCGTGCGGCGGCAGCGAGCGTCCGGCGACCGTCTCCTCGTCGGCGACGGCCGATTGGCGTCGTGTCGCGACCGATGGCGATCGCGAACGCTTGCGCGTGTGGCGGCGTGCCTGGGTCGAGGCGCTGACCAAGGCGCGCGCCTCCGGCAACACCAAGGCGATCGTCGCACAGGGTGCCTTGTTCGAGCCGGATCGCGCGCTGGATGTCGCGATGCCGCCGCCCGGCCGCTATAAATGCCGCGTGTTCAAGCTCGGCGCGCGGGGCACGGCGACGCAGGACTTTACGGTATACCCGTATTTCGCGTGTCGCGTCGTCGCCGAAGGGGATGTGTCGAGCTTCTTCAAAGAAAGCGGATCGCAACGCCCCGTCGGGCTCGCCTTTCCCGACGGCTCCGGCCGCGCGATCTTCCTCGGCACGATGATGCTGGGCGACGAGAAGACCGCGCTCGATTATGGTCGCGACACCAGCCGCGACATGGCGGGGATCATCCAGCGCGTGGACCAGCGGCGCTGGCGCGTGATCTTGCCCTATCCGCGCTTCGAATCGCTGCTCGACGTTATCGAGATGCTGCCGGCGGAATAAGCACCACGGCGTCCTCCGCCACCGCTGGAGCGGGCTGGAATACCGCCGCATTCTCGCGCTTTTCCGGGCGGATATAGATTGACGACAGCTGCGGCACGGCGGCGCGCAACTGGTCCTCGATCCCCTCGATCAGCGTTTCCGCCTCGCCCATCGTGAGGCTGTCGCGGAAATCGGCACTGATCGCGACGAAGATCGCGTCCGGCGCGGTATGGATCGTGCGCACATGGTTGACGCCGGTGACGGCCGGGCTGGCCTCGACCACCGCGCGGACGGTAGCGACGATGGCCGGATCGGCGCCTTCGCCGATGAGCAGGCCCTTGGCCTCGCGCGCGAGCAGCATGGCCACGCCACCGAGGATGACGCCGATGGCGATCGAGGCGATGCCGTCGAGCCGCGCGTCCTGCCAGGCATGGCTGGCCCACACGCCGATACCGGCGATGAGCAGGCCGGCGAGCGCGGCCGAATCCTCGAACAACACGATGAAGCCGGCGGGATCCTTCGAGCGGTGGACCGCTTGCCACCAGCCGGCAGCGCCTTTCGACGCGGCGAATTCGCGCATCGCGATGACCCATGACGTACCCTCCAGCGCGAAGGCGACGGCCAGGACGATGTAGTTGATCGTCGGATCGCGCAGCGGCTCGGGGGCGAGATAGTGCGTATAGCCTTCATAGACCGACACGCCCGCGCCGACCGCGAAGATGAGGATGGCGACGACGAACGCCCAGAAATACAGCTCGCGGCCATAGCCGAACGGGTGCGCCTCGTCCGGCGCCTGCTTGCCGCGATGCTGGCCGAACAGCAGCAGCAGCTGGTTGAGGCTGTCGACCACCGAGTGGAACCCCTCGGTGAGCATCGAGGAGGAGCCGGAAATGCCGGCAGCGATGAACTTGGCCAACGCAATGCCGAGATTGGCCGCCAGCGCGGCCAGGATGACGATATTGGAACCGCCTTCTTTCGTGGCCGCCATGCTCATGATCCCGGTGATGAAGGAAGGCGCTGTATGCGCGTTGCACCGGGCACGTCCACATGCTTGTCCTGCCACCATATGTTTGTTATAACTTGAGTATGAACATCGCAACCAAGCTCCGCCGGCCATTGAAGATCATCAAGATCGGCAATTCTCAGGGCGTCATCCTGCCCAAGGATATGCTCGACCAAATGCACGTCGTGCTCGGCGACGAATTGCACGTACGTGAGACGGCGGGTGGGATCAGCCTATCGCCGGTCGATCCCGATTTCGTCGATGCGATGACTAAGGCCGAGGAGATCATGCGCGAGGACCGCGACATCCTCGCCGTGCTCGCGAAATGATCCGCGATGGCTGATCCTCGTTTCATCGGTGTCGACATCGCCTATGCCGTGCACGATCGGCAGCTTGCAGAGCATGGCGGGTTGGCGGGCATCGAGGACGCCGGGTTGCTCGAGTCCGCGCTTGGCCGCCCCCTCAACAAGCATGGCTATGACGAAGACGATTTATGCGCTTTGGCTGCGGCATATGCATTCGGGATCGTGCGGAACCATCCGTTCAACGACGGCAACAAGCGCACGGCATGGGTCATGGCGCGTCTGTTCCTAAGGCTGAACGACGTGACGATTGCATTCGACAAGGCGGATGCGATCAGGACGATGTTGGCGTTAGCGTCGGGCGAACTCGATGAAACGGCGCTCGCAGACTGGTTTCGTCGCCACATCGTCCAGCCGAAATAGGAAATGCCCGCCGAGCAGGTCGCTCGGCGGGCATCCTTTCCTCCCCAGGAAATGCGGTCGGCGGGCGGCGCCTTTACAGATGCCGCTGGCCGTGTGCCGACGCTTAAGTCACGGAAATGTCGGGCGCGGCCAGCCCCGCTTGGCGCGTGCGGTGGTGAACACGTACGCTAGCCGCGGTTTGCGCCTGTGCGCTTGTAAAGACGTGACAGAATGAGGCATGAGGACGGCGTAGAGATTTTACAGGTGGGGCCGGATGGCGGATCGGAAATTGTTCGCTGGGCACGCGGTGCGGCGGTTGCGGCGGCAGGCCGGGCTGACCCAGGCGGCGATGGCCGAAACGCTGACGATATCGCCGAGCTATCTCAATTTGGTCGAGAAGAATCAGCGGCCGCTCTCCGCATCATTGCTGGTCAAGCTGGCGGAGTCGTTCGATTTCGATCCGCGCGCGCTGGCCGCTGGGGAGCCGGGCGGCGGCGAGGCGGCGATCCGGCGGCGGCTGGCCGATCCGATCTTCGCCGACCTGGAGATCGACCGCAACGAGATCGAGGAATGGCTGGCCGGCGCGCCCGGCGGGGCGGAGGCGTTCGCGCGGGCGTTCGATCGGCTGGGAACGAGCGGAGACCCCACCGCCGGCGCGGCCGATCCGATCGCCGAGGTGCGCCGCGAGATCGAGCGCTGGCGCGGACACTTTGCCGATCTGGATGCGATCGCCGAAGCGCTGGCCGATGAGCTGCGCTTGGGCGCGGGCGACCTGTACGGCGCGATCGCCGAGCGGCTGCGGGTCAAGCATCAGCTGACCATCCGCATGCTGCCGATCGAGGTCATGCCGGATCTGTTGCGGCGCACCGATCTGCACGCGCGGCAATTGCAACTGAGCGAGATGCTCGACCCGGCGTCGCGCACCTTTGCCGCGGCGTTCCAGCTGGCGCAGATCGAGGCGCGCGGGGAGATCGAGGCGCTGGCCAAGGGCGCGGGGTTTGCCGACCGCCAGGCCGAGAAGCTGTTTCGGCGGCATCTGGCGGGCTATTTCGCGGCGGCAGTGATGATGCCTTATGCGCGGTTCCTGCGCGCGTGCGAGGCGACGGGCTACGATCTGGAACTGCTGCAACGGCGCTTCGGCGCCGGTTTCGAGCAGGTGGCGCATCGGTTGACGACGTTGCAGCGCGTCGGCGCGCGCGGACTGCCCTTCTTCCTGGTGCGGATCGATCGGGCAGGGCAGGCGTCGAAGCGCTTTTCCGGCGCGAGCAATGCGCCGCTGGCCGAGGCCGAAGGGCGGTGCCCCTTGTGGCGTCTGCATCATGCGTTCGACCGGCCGGGGGCACTGGACGTGCATCTGGTGGAGCTCGAAGATGCGTCGCGCTGGCTGACGCTGGCTCGCACGGTGACGCCACAGGGGCGGCGCTATGGCGCGATACGCGCCGAATTCGTGGTCGGCATCGGAGTCGCGGCGAGCCATGCCGGCACGTTGGCGGCGGCGCGCGGCATCGATCTGAAGGGCGAAGCGACGCCGATCGGCCTGGGCTGTCGCGCCTGCCAGCGCACCGCGTGCCCGCAACGCTCCGCGCCACCGATCGGCCGGGCGCTCACCATCAACGAGCGGGAACGCGGAATCAGCGCCTTTACTTTCGGCGGCGACTGAATCGCGGTGACTTGCGCCGCAGATCGTGGCAAGTCACTAAAGTTATTCGAACTATTCGATAATTGGCCGGAGTAATGGTGTGACGAAGCAACGGCAATTCGGCGCATTGGTAGCCCTGGCAGCGATGTTGTCGGCTTGTGGCGGCGGCGGCAGTGGGGGCGGATCGTCGTCCAGCATCATCGGGTCGACGCCAACGCCGACCACGACGCCGACGCCAACCCCCACGACGACCCCCACGACGGGCGGCTGTTCGCTGCGCGCGCGGCAGGATTGGGTCGCGGCACAGATGCGGGAATGGTATCTGTTTCCAGAGACGCTGCCGACCGGGCTCAATCCGGCGAGCTATTCGTCGGTGGACGATTATCTCGATGCGCTGACCGCCAATGCGCGGGCGCAACGCAAGGATCGCTACTTCACCTATCTGACCTCGATCGCCGAAGAGAATGCCTATTATGCGTCCGGCGCGACCGCCGGGTTTGGCGTGCGCCTATCGCTGGATACGTCCGACCGTCTGTTGGTCGCCGAATCGTTCGAGAATGCGCCGGCGGCGGCGGTCGGGGTGGTCCGTGGCACGCAGATCGTGGCGATCGGGACGACCAGCGCCAACCTGCGCACGGTAAGCGCGATTCTGGCCAGCGAGGGCGTCGCCGGGCTGAACAATGCGCTCGGCCCCGACACGCCGGGCACGACGCGTGTGTTTCAAGTGACCGGCGTCGGCGGTGACCGCACCGTGACGGTCGCCAAGGCGGATTTCGAGCTGCAGCCGGTCGGTCCGAACGGCGCGCGGGTGATCGACGATAATGGCAAGAAGGTCGGCTATGTGAATCTGCGCACCTTCATCTCGACGGCCGATCCGCAATTGCGCAGCGCGTTCGCCAATTTCCGCGCCCAGGGCATCACCAATATCGTCGTCGACTTCCGCTATAATGGCGGCGGTTTGCTCTCGATCGCCGAATTGATGGGCAATCTGTTGGGCGGCAATCGCTCCAGCGCGGAGGTGTTCGATTACGTCACGTTCCGCCCCGAGAAAGCGTCGAACAACACGACTGCCTATTTCGCGCCGCAGCCGCAATCGATGAGCCCGACGAAGATCGCGTTTATCGGCATGTCCGGCACCGCGTCGGCGAGTGAATTGGTGATCGCCGGCATGGTGCCGTATCTGCGCGCCAATGCCGGGCTGATCGGCACCAACACCTATGGCAAGCCGGTCGGGCAGATCGCGCGCGACAATGACGGGTGCGACGATCGGCTGCGCGTGATCGCATTGTCTTTGCAGAATGCCGATCGGCGCGGTGATTATTATAATGGCGTCGCGAGCGTGGTGGAGGCGTCGTGCCAAGCGGGCGACGATCTCAGCCGGCCGATGGGCGATCCGGCCGAGGCATCGACGCGACAGGCGCTGGATTTCCTCGCCGGGCGGGCCTGCACGCCGATTTCTACTGCGCCGCTCGGTGCGGCGAGCCGGGCGGCGGTGGGCGAGGTGCCGGGCGCACTGCTTTCATCGACACGGCCCAATACCGCGCAGCGCGAAGTGCCCGGGCTGTTTTAAAGCAGCAGCCTGGCGAAGGCTGCTGTCTTAAGGCAGCACCTTGGCGGCGCCTGGGAAGTTAGCCGAGCAGATAGACGATCGCGCCGAGCAATAGGGCGACGATCGACAAGCCCAATAGGAGCATGAGCCAGGTGGCCCATTCCGGCACCGCCTGCCAGGCATCGGTGGCCGGCGGCGGCGATGCGCCAACGAAGCGGCGCCGATGCAGCAGCTCGATCGGTGCGCCGGCAAGAGGCGCGTGCGCCATGCCCTGCGGCGTCGCTGCAGTGCCGCCGTGGCGCTGCCAGTGCGCGCCCTGCGTGGTGCGGTGTTCGTCTTGTCCCATCACTATTTTGGTCATTGTTGCTCCCCATGCGAAAGGTGCCGTCGAATGCGGTGCGGACGCAAGGGGTAAGCGATCGAAAACGGCTAGTTCTTGATCCCAAGTAACTAGATTGATGATGAAATTTGCGTTCACTGGTTTTGTGGACGGCTGCGGCGGCTATTAAGGGTGTTTGGGGACGATAGGGGCAGGATATCGGGGGAGCCGGCGTTGCCGATGTGTCTGGCAATGCCGCTTGTCAGCAGAGACGCGGACGCTGGATCGCGCCATTTGCCGGCGGTCTCGATCGGTTCGGGATCGTCGCGTTGATCGCGCCGGCCTCGCCGTGTCGCCTGGTGGGCGCCGACGTCTGCAACGTGGCCGCGGTGGTCGGTTTTCCGGCTGACCATCCCGTATTGGCATGGTCGATCGGCCGACTGCGCGCCCGGACCTCGTATTCCCAACTGTGAGTCATATATTTACATAATGACATGTGGCGGCATGGACGCTTCTACATGATTACGCTCTGCCAACCCTTGGACGGATGGAGTCGGTTGTAAATATGCCTACAGCAAGGCATCCAACTGACGGGACACATCATGACCTACCAGACGCACATCGCCGAAACGACCGACCTGATCCGGCGCCACGATGGCACCTGGGACGGGATCGATGCCGAGGCGGTGGCGCGGATGCGGTTGCAGAACCGGTTCCAGACCGGGCTGGATATCGCGCGCTATACGGCAGCGATCATGCGCAAGGACATGGCGGCCTATGACGCCGATCCGGCGAACTACACGCAGTCGCTGGGCTGCTGGCATGGCTTTATCGGCCAGCAGAAGATGATCAGCATCAAAAAGCATTTCGGCACCACCGAGCGGCGCTATCTGTACCTCTCCGGCTGGATGATCGCGGCGCTGCGCAGCGATTTCGGCCCGCTGCCCGATCAGTCGATGCATGAAAAGACCAGCGTCCCGGCGTTGATCGAGGAACTCTATACCTTCCTGCGCCAAGCCGATGCGCGCGAACTGGGCATGATGTTCCGTGAGATCGATGCGGCGCGCGATGCGGGCAACAGCATCGAGGAGCAACGGCTGCTCAACGCGGTGGAGAATTACCAGACGCATGTCGTGCCGATCATCGCCGATATCGATGCCGGCTTCGGCAATGCCGAGGCGACCTACCTGCTCGCCCGGAAGATGATCGAAGCGGGGGCGTGCGCGCTGCAGATCGAGAACCAGGTGTCGGATGAAAAGCAATGCGGGCATCAGGACGGCAAGGTCACCGTGCCGCACGAGGACTTCCTCGCCAAGGTGCGGGCGTGCCGCTACGCGTTTCTCGAGCTCGGCGTGGCGGATGGCATCATCGTGACGCGGACGGATTCATTGGGCGCGGGGCTGACCAAGCAGATTGCCGTCTCCAAGACCGCGGGCGATCTGGGCGACCAGTATAATTCCTATCTCGATTGCGAGGAGATCGATCCGGCCACGGCGCAGAATGGCGACGTGATCCTCAACCGCGATGGCAAGCTGTTGCGGCCGAAACGCCTGCCGTCGAACCTGTTCCAGTTCCGCGCCGGCACCGGCGAGGATCGCTGCGTGATGGATTGCATCGCCAGCCTGCAGAACGGCGCCGACCTGTTGTGGATCGAGACCGAGAAGCCGCATATCGAGCAGATCGCCGGCATGGTGGATCGTATCCGCGAGGTCGTTCCGAACGCCAAGCTGGTGTACAACAACTCGCCGTCGTTCAACTGGACGCTCAACTTCCGCCAGCAAGTATATGATGCCTGGGCGGAAAGTGGCCGCGATGTGTCCGCGTTCGAGCGCGCGCGGCTGATGTCGGTCGATTATGACGGGACCGAATTGGCCGACGAAGCAGACGAGCGCATCCGCACCTTCCAGCGCGAATCGGCGGCGCGCGCGGGCATCTTCCATCACCTGATCACGCTGCCGACCTATCACACCGCGGCGCTGTCGACCGACAATCTCGCCAAGGAGTATTTCGGCGAGCAGGGCATGCTCGGCTATGTGAAGGGCGTGCAGCGCAAGGAAATCCGCGAGGGGATTGCCTGCGTGAAGCATCAGAACATGTCGGGCTCGGATATCGGCGACGATCACAAGGAATATTTTGCGGGCGAAGCCGCCTTGAAGGCCGGTGGCGCGCACAACACGATGAACCAGTTCGCGGCGTGATGCGCACAGGGGCAGTGTAGCTGCCCCCGAGACGCAGCACGCCCGGCCGGCGGGGCCAACGGCCCCGACCGACGACGCGGCTTGGCCGCGGCGCGACTCAGCCCATGGTCAAACGGGCGGGTCGTTATCCCAGGGAGGGGTGCCGAAGGCCCGGGCGAAAGCGCCGGGCCTTTTGCTTCGGTTCGTAAGTGCGTTGGAGGAACACCACCGTCATCCTCGCGGATGCGCGGATCCCGCTCCTTCTGGTCAGGGCGGGGCAAGGCAGCGGGATCCCCGCTTTCGCGGCGACGACGAATTAGGTTAGGCTAATGCTAATGCCGCGGCGATCCGCGCCGCCAGCCGCTCGGCGACCTCCTCTTTGGGCAGGCGTTCCCAGCTCTCCACGCCGCCGTCGGTGACGATATGCACGGTGTTGGCGAATCCGCCCATCACGTCGCCGGACACATCGTTGGCGACGATCCAGTCGACATTCTTGCGCGCGCGTTTGGCGGTGGCGTGCTCGATCACGCGCTCGGTTTCCGCAGCGAAACCGATCAGCAGTTTGGGGCGCTGCAGGCTGCGGGCGAGACCGGCGAGGATGTCGGGGTTCTCGACCAGGTGGAGCACGGGCGGGGCGCCGCTTTTCTTGATCTTTTGCCCGGCGCCCTCGACGCGCCAGTCGGCGACCGCGGCGACCATCACGGCGGCGTCGACGGGGAGGGCGGCGGTGACGGCGGCCTGCATGTCACGCGCCGTCTCGACGTCGACGCGAGTGACGCCGGGCGGCGTGTCGAGCGTGACCGGGCCGGCGACCAGCGTGACCCGCGCGCCGAGCTTGGCCAGCGCGGCGGCGATCGCGAAGCCTTGGCGGCCGGAGGAGCGGTTGGCGAGATAGCGTACCGGGTCGATCGGCTCGTGCGTCGGGCCGGCGGTGACGAGAATGTGCTTTTCAGCGAGGGTGCTGGCCATGTGTCGCCCTCACCCTTCCGTCGCTTCGCTCCTCCCGCCCTCTCCCGATGGGAGAGGGAAGGGGCCCGCCGGCGCCGCCGGTGGGAAGAGTGAGGGCGATGTTGGTCGTGTAGCCAGCAACTCCCGGATCGCCTCAAGGATCGCCGCTGGCTCAGGCAGCCGTCCAGGCCCATATTCCCCGCATGCCATCGCGCCCTCGTCCGGCTCGAGCACGGTCACGCCGTCGCCGCGCAGCGTGGCGACGTTGCGGCGGGTGGCGGGGTGCTGCCACATGCGCACGTTCATCGCCGGCGCGGCGAGCACCGGCTTGTCGGTGGCAAGCAGCAATGTGGTGGCGAGATCGTCGGCGATGCCGGCGGCCATCTTGGCCATCAGGTCGGCGGTGGCGGGGGCGATGACGACCAGATCGGCTTCGCGGCTGAGCTGGATATGGCCCATTTCGGCCTCGTCCTTGAGGTCCCACAAGGTGGTGTAAACCTGGTTTTCGGACAAAGCGGCGAGCGTCATCGGGGTGACGAAATGCTGGCCCCCGGCGGTGAGCACGCATTTCACCGCGATACCGGCCTTGCGGCACAAGCGGATCAGTTCGCAGGCCTTGTACGCCGCGATACCGCCGCCGACGATCAGCAGGATTTTCATCGGGTCAGCCTCGTGATGGTGATCCTGCGCGTGTCGCGCGCGGCGACGACCAGGTCGCGCAGGCCGTCGGGCACGAAGGCCAGGCCGATCAGGATCGCGGGGGCGATCATCAGGCCCCAGTAAAAGGTATCGGCGCGGGCGAACAGGCTAAGCAAGGCGGCATAGGCGCAGAATGTGGCGAGCGCGCGCACGGCCAGTGGATCCTTCCACGCCGCCCAGCCGAACAGCGTCAGGCCGACCAGCAGCGCAGCGAGCCATGCCGGGGCCAGGGCCAGCGCGGTCGAGATCGTGATCGTCTTCACGAAGAAGCCGAAGCCGAGCAGGCCCGACCAGCCGGGCGAGGTCGGATCGAGCGGACGGACCACCTGCGAGACGGCATAAGCGTGGAACATGATGACCAATGCAAAGGCAGCGAGCGTGGCGGCCCAGCCCCAGGCTTCGCGGCGATGGCCCTCGATCAGGGCCAGCGCCGCCATGACGATCACGTAGAGGCACGCGGTTTCGCGGATCAGCATCGCCATCATGCCGAACGCAGCGGCCTCCACCCAGCGATCCGGTTTGCGCAGCGCAAGCGACAGCGCGATGAACAGGCCGGCCCAGACTTCGTGGAAGCCGGCGAGTTCGTCCTGCACGAAGGCGGCCATGCCGCCGGCCAGCAGGATCACCGCGATGACGCGCGCGGGCGGGCGCGAGAAAGCAGGGCGCAGACGCACGAACCAGGCGACCAAGACCGCGGCGGCGAGCAGGTATAGCAAGGCAACGGTCAGCTTGGGCGGGAGCATGCTTTCGACCATGGCAAGCGTCGGCAGACGGAATGTGATGAACGGGCGCAACGGGTAATTACCGGTGCGCAGCGCCGCGGCGGTGACGGCATAATAATTGCCTCCGGCGCGCACGCCCGAGACGATCGATTCATAGAGCACGACATCCGCCATCTCTTCGGTACGCGCGGCGGGATCGCGGCTGGCCGGCGGCGGGCCGGGGGCGGCCAGCGCGGTGAGGCCGGCGGCCAGGAGCAGGGCGAGGAGGGCCAGCGTCCAGCGTGCGGTAAGCGGCTTCAGTCCTGCGAAGCGGCTGGGGGCGGCGAGCCAGAGGGGGGCGTGGGCGCGGGGCATCAGTTCTTCTCCCCTCCCTTACTACCGCCGTCGCCCCGGACCGGTTGCGGGGTCCACTGTACCGCCGAGGCAAATGCCGATTGGTTTGCCGCGCGGTGGACCCCGGAACAAGTCCGGGGTGACGTGGTGGTTGCCTGGCAGGTCACCCGACCAGCCACCAGACCATGCCGGCGCTAACTGCCGCGCTGAGCAAGGCAACCGCGATATAGCGCCAGCCACCGCCGATGCGCACGACCTCGATCTCGCGCAAGGGCGGGCTGGGCGGGGCGCCGCCGGGGGCGGGATAGCGCGCCTCGATGTTGCGGATCAGATCGGGCAGGCGCGCGAGCGTGCGCAGATCGGTGATGATCTTGTCCGCGACGAACGCCTCGGGGCCGAGCTCGGTGCGTATCCATTCGCTGACGAACGGGGCGGCGGATTCCCACAGGTTGATGTCGGGATCGAGGCTGGTGGCGACGCCCTCGACCATCACCATGGTCTTCTGCAGCAGCAGCAGATGCGGCTGGGTCTGCATGTCGAAATCGCGCGTGATGTTGAACAGGCCGTCGAGCATCATGCCGATCGACATGTCCTTCACCGCCATACCGCGCATCGGCTCGCCGACCGCGCGCAGGGCGGTGGCGAATTCGGCGACATTGTGGTGCGGCGGGACATAGCCCGCCTCGAAATGGATTTCCGCCACGCGCTTATAATTGCCGGTGATCAGGCCGTAGAGGATCTCCGCCAGCCACACGCGGGCGCGCCGGTCGATCCGCCCCATGATGCCGAAATCGATCGCGGCGATCTTGTTGCCGGGCAAAGCGAACAAATTGCCCTGGTGCATGTCGGCGTGGAAGAAACCCTCCGCGATGGCCTGGCGCAGGAAGGCGTGAACCAGCGTGTTGGCGAGCAGGCGGACGTCATAGCCTGCCTCGACCAATGCGGCGCGGTTGCTGAGCTTGATGCCGTCGACCCATTCCAGCGTCAGCACCTTACCGCTGGTGCGTTGCCAATCGATCGCCGGCACGATGAAATCGGGCTCGGCGGTCATCGATTCGGCGAGTTCGGACGCGGAGGCGGCCTCGCGGCGCAGATCGAGCTCGCGTGCGGTCCAGCGCTTGAACGTCTCGATCACCAGGCGTGGGCGCAGGCGGGAGAGCTCGCCGCCCATCGCTTCGACCTGCGCGGCGGCCCATTGATAGGTGTCGATGGCGCGAGCGAAATCTTCCTCCACGCCGGGACGCAGCACCTTCACCGCAACCGTGCGGCCGTCGGTAGTGACCGCACGGTGGACCTGCGCGATCGAGGCGGCGCCGACCGGCACGGGATCGATCGACTGGAACAGCGCGCTGGGATCGCGGCCGAACGCGCGGGTCATCGCGGCGTGGATCGTCTCATAGGGGACGGGGGGCAGTGCGTCCTGCAGGCGAAGGAGATCGAGCGCCGCCGTATCGCCGACGATGTCGGGACGGGTGGCGAGCGTCTGGCCCAATTTGATCGCAGCCGGGCCGATCGCCTGGAGCGCGTCGGCGTAGCGCGGGACGGCGGGGACGCGCGCGCCGATCCGCGCGATGCGGGCGAGGCGGCGCACCGGGACCGGCGTATTGGGGTCGCGCTCGATGCCCTTGAGCGCACCGTGCCGGGCAAGGATGCGGCCCCATTTGAGCAGGCGCCAAAGGTGGGTGGTGGCTTGGGTCACTGTAGCTCCCCTCCCGCTTGCGGGAGGGGCTGGGGGAGGGCCTGTAGTTCAAACGGGCGGTCCAGCCCGGACAGGCCCTCCCCCGACCCCTCCCGCAGGCGGGAGGGGGGAAGAAGAAGCGAGCCCATCAAATCTTCCAGCCGCTGTGAATCGCGACCAACCCGCCGAGCATCGGCTCGACGTTGGTCTGCACGAAGCCGGCGTCGGCGATCATGCCCTTGAACGTTTCCATATCGGGGAAGCGGCGGATCGATTCGATCAGATAGCGGTACGAATCGGGATCGCCGGCGAGCAATTGGCCGAGTTTCGGCACCACCTTGTGCGAATAGGCGTCGTACACGTCGCCAAAGCCTGGCCACAAGGTGGTCGAGAATTCCAGGCAATAGAAACGACCGCCGCGGCGCAGCACGCGGTGCGCTTCGCGCAACGCCTTAGGAATATCGGTGACGTTGCGGATGCCGAACGCGATCGTATAGGCATCGAAGAAGCGATCGGGGAATTGCAGCACTTCCGCATTCGCCTCGGTCCAGACGAGACCGTCTATGCCGCGCTTGGCGGCGCGCTCCATGCCGACGTCGAGCATCGCCGGGTTGATGTCCGCGACGGTCACCGCGGCGCCGGCGGCGGCCAGGCGGAAGGCGATGTCGCCGGTGCCGCCGGCCATGTCGAGCACCTGCTCGCCCTCGCGCGGTTTGACGCGGCGGACGAAGCGGTCCTTCCACAAACGGTGCATGCCACCCGACATGGCATCGTTCATCAGATCGTATTTGGCGGCGACGCTGGTGAAGACGCCGCCGACACGGGCGGTTTTCTGCTCGGCGGGAATGTCTTCATAGCCGAAGGAGACGGTTGGCGCGGGATCGGTCATGCAGAGGCTCTAGCCGAGGGAATGGCTGCCGCAAAGCCATGCAGATTGACTCTCCTTCGTCATCCCCGCGAAAGCGGGGATCCCGCTGCCTTCGTGCCTCGCACACTGGTTCGGAAAGAAGAAGCGGGATCCCCGCCTTCGCGGGGATGACGGAGCGCAGGATGCCGGAATTACCAGAAGTCGAGACGACGGTGCGGGGGCTCAGGCCCGTGCTCGAAGGCCAGCGTTTGGCGTCGGTCGAGACGCGGCGCGGCGATCTGCGGCGGCCGTTTCCGGAGGATCTGCGCCAGCGCATGACCGGGGCGACCGTCACCGCGCTCGGGCGGCGCGCCAAATACGGGCTGATCGAGACCGATCGGGGCGACACGATGATATTCCACCTCGGCATGACCGGGCGCTGGCGAGTCGATCCGGCGGACATGCTGCCGCACGATCACCTGCTCATCACCACCGATAACGGGCGGCACCTGGCGCTCAACGATGCGCGGCGATTCGGCTCGGTCGATCTGTGGCCGACCGCGGAGATCGATCACTATCCGCCGTTCAAGGCCATCGGGCCCGAGCCGCTCGGGCCCGATCTGACCGCCGCCCATCTGCGCGACGCGCTGGCGGGGCGAAAGGCGTCGATCAAGCTGATGCTGCTCGACCAGCGCATCGTCGCGGGCCTGGGCAACATCTATGTGTGTGAAGCGCTGTATCTGTCGCGCATCTCGCCCAAGACGGCGGCAGGTCGCGTTTCGCCGGCGCGACTCGAACGCTTGGTGGTGGCGATCCGCGACGTGTTGCTGGCCGCGATCGAGGCCGGCGGATCGACCTTGCGCGATTATGCCAAGCCGGACGGCGAACTGGGCTATTTCTCCAAGCAATTCGCGGTTTACGGCCGCGAAGGCGAGCCGTGCGGCTGTGGCGGGCTGGTCAAACGCTATAGCGAAGGTGGGCGATCGACCTTCTGGTGCCCGAAATGCCAGCGTTGAGTGTTGACCGCCGGCCTGAGCGCAGTTAAGGAGCGCGCTTTCCGGGGCTGCGGGCTTAACCGTTCGCGCCCCTTTCTATTTACCAGATGAGGGCTTCATGGCGAACACGCCACAGGCGAAAAAGCGTATCCGTCGTAACGCGGCACGCACCATTGTGAACGGCAACCGAGTCGGCCGCATCCGTACCTTCGTCAAGAAGTGCGAAAATGCGCTGATCGCGGGCGACAAGGATGCGGCGAGCGCCGCATTGGTCCAGGTCCAGCCGGAGCTGATGCGTGGCGTGGCCAAGGGCGTTTATCACAAGAACACCGCATCGCGGAAGTTCTCGCGCCTGACCAAGGCGGTCGCCGCGCTCGGTTAAAAGTCAGTAATATTACGCAAATATTGCCCGTCGGGACTCGTCCCGGCGGGCTTTTTGTCGTGCCCTGCAGCGATAAAATGCTGCAAAATCGGGCTGCTATGATGCAAATCAAACCGAAATGGAACGAGTGCAGAACAGTCGCAGAAACCCTGCGATTCGCATCTACTACAATCGCCAAGCCGCGGGAAAACGCTGTAATTACAAAAGCTTGTTAGAAATACGACGCGAAACCTTGGCCTAATCCGAGTCAAGGCGATTATTTCGAAATTGTGACCGGTTCCGGTCTTGATAGACTCGCCGCAATCTTCTTAATTGGACCTCGGCGGCGGCGTTTCTGCCCCGCATTCTATCGTAACGGCTTCGTCGCCGGGCGGATGTGATTCCGCCTGCGGGGAGGTTTTGCGATCGTGAATTGAGCAGCGCGGGGGCAGATCGCGCCGTGGTATAGAGGGTGCGTGTATCGTGGGATTTGGGGCCGATCGACAGGGTGACGCGGCGCGCGCATGGGGGACCGTCCGCGGTCACCTGCGCGAATCCGCCGGCGCTCGCCTGTTCGATCAATGGCTGAAGCCCATGGAGCTGATCGACGACGGTGGTGAAGGCGCGGGCGACACGATTCGCCTGGCCCTGCCATCGGCGTTCATGACCAATTGGGTGCGCAACCATTATGCGGACCGCCTGACGGCGGAATTCCGCGCAATCCTGCCCGAGGTCCGTGGCGTGTCGATCGAGACGCGCACCGCCACGGCGCCTGCCGCAGCGCCCGCGCCGACCGTGTTGAGCGTGGCGACGTCCGCCGCGCCGGTGGCGGAGAAACCGGTCGTGGCGTCCGAACGGCCGCCGCTCGACGCGCGCTTCACCTTCGATCGCTTCGTCGTCGATGCCTCCAACAAGGTCGCGTTCAACGCCGCCAAGGCGCTGGCCGAGCCCGGCGCGCCACGCTTCAGCCCGCTGTTCCTGCATAGCGGCACCGGGCAGGGCAAGACGCATCTGATGCACGCCGTCGGCCACGCCTATCTCGCCGCCGTGCCGGAAGCGCGCGTGATCCTGATGTCGGCCGAGCGCTTCATGTTCGAGTTCGTCTCGGCGATGCGCGCCAAGGATACGCATGCGTTCAAGATGCGGCTGCGCTCGGCCGACCTGCTGATGATCGACGATCTGCAGTTCATCGCCGGCAAGGATGCCACGCAGGAAGAATTCTTCCACACGATCAACGAAGTGATGGCGGCCAATCAGCGGCTGGTGGTGTGCGCCGATCGCTGCCCGCAGAGCCTGGATGGGGTGGAGGCACGCATTACCTCGCGCCTGTCGGTCGGGCTGGTGGCCGACATCAAGGCGCCGGACCTGCCGCTGCGCCAGGCGATCCTGCAGCGTAAATTGGTCGATATGCCGGGGGCCACCGTACCCGCCGAGGTGCTCGACCTGCTCGCCGGGCGGATCACGCAGAGCATCCGCGATCTCGAGGGCGCGCTGGGGCGGATCGTCGCCTATGCGCAACTGACCGGCGACAGCGTGGATCTCGACTTCGCCGTGGCGACGCTGGGTGATGTGCTGCGCGGCGCAGAACGGCGCGTGACGATCGACGAGATCCAGAAGGCGGTATCGGCCCATTTCGAGCTCAAGCCGGTGGATCTGGTGTCGGCCAGGCGGGCGGTGGTGGTGGCGCGGCCGCGGCAAATCGCGATGTATCTGGCCAAGCGCCTGACGACGCGCTCGCTGCCGGAGATCGGGCGCAAGTTCGGCGGGCGCGATCATTCGACCGTGATCCATGCCGTGCGGCGGATCGAGGCGCTGCGCGATACGGACCGCGAGATCGATGGCGCGGTGCGGATCTTGCTGCGGGAGCTGGAAGGCTGATATTGTACGAGTGCCCTACACGATATACATTTCACAAAATGGATATCGTGTAGGAGTCGATCATGCGTGTGGCTCAATGGGGCAATAGTCTGGCGATCCGATTGCCCAAGGACGTTGTCGACAAGCTCAAGCTGAAGATCGGTGACGAAGTGGACATGGATGCGGTCGGTGCTCGCACGGTCGAGATATCCCGCTCGCTGACGCGCGAGCAAGCGCTGGAGGATTTGCGGCAGTTCGAGGGACTGATCTCAGCGGACTTCAAGTTCGATCGTGACGAGGCCAATGGCCGGTAACGCCTTCGACAGTAATATTTTGATCTATATCATCGCGGATGATCCGTCGAAGGCAGAGCGCGGCCGCTTCCTGATTGCCGAGGGCGGCACGATCAGCGTGCAGGTGCTCAACGAGATCGTCAGCGTTTCACGTCGCAAGCTTCGCCTGGAATGGCCGATCATCGTCGCCTATCTCAAGCGGCTCAAACTGCTTCTCAACGTGGTTCCGGTCGACGTCGCCGTGCACAATCGCGCCGTTGCGCTTTCGATGCGCTTCAATCTGTCATTCTATGACGCGGCGATCGTGGCAGCGGCGCTGCTGGCCGATTGCGACACGCTGTGGTCCGAGGACATGCATGACGGGTTGGTGGTCGACGGTCGGCTGACAATCCGTAACCCGTTCCGGCTAAGCTAGACCTGCAGCCCCATCGCGCGCTGTGCTGCCAGCAATGTCGGCGCGGCAAGGTCGCGGGCCTTTTCCGCGCCGCGGTCGAGCAGGCGGCTCACTTCGCTGCGGTCGTCGAGCAATTGCAACATGCGATCACGGATTGGCCCGAGCGTCGCCACCGCTAGGTCGGCGAGCGCGGGCTTGAAGGCGCCGAAGCCTTGGCCGGCATAGTCCTTGATCACTTGATCGGGCGTACGATCAGCGAGCGCGGCATAGATCGTTACGAGGTTCTTGGCTTCGGGGCGATCGGCCAGGGCGGCGACGTTGTCGGGCAGCGCATCCGCATCGCTTTTGGCTTTGCGGAACTTGGCGGCGATCGTCTCGTCATCATCGATGAGGTTGACGCGGGCCTGCTCCGACGGGTTGGATTTGGACATCTTGGTGCCGGCGTCACGCAGCGACATGATGCGCGGCGCAGCCTTGCTGACCATCGGTTCGGGTTGGGTGAACAATTCGGTCTGGTAATCGAGATTGAACTTGGCGGCGATATCGCGCGCCAGTTCGAGATGCTGCTTCTGGTCCTCGCCCACCGGCACGTGCGTGGCGTTGTAGAGCAGGACGTCTGCCGCCATCAGCACGGGATAGTCGTACAGGCCGACGCTGGCGCCTTCGCGGTTCTTGCCGGCCTTGTCCTTGAACTGCGTCATGCGGTTGAGCCAGCCGACGCGCGCGACATTGTTGAGCAGCCAGGCAAGCTCGCTATGCTGCGGCACGCGCGTCTGGTTGAACAGGATCGAGCGGTCGGGATCGATCCCGGCGGCGATCAGCGTCGCGGTCATCTCGATCGTGTTCGATGCGAGTTCGGCCGGCGCGATCCATTCGGTGAGGCCGTGAAGATCGGCGATGAAATACAAGGTTTCGCCGCCCTGCGCCTGGATATCGTCCTGCATCGACACCCATTGCTTCACCGCGCCGAGATAATTGCCGAGATGAAGATTGCCGGTGGGCTTGATGCCGGAAACGACGCGCATGTCAGATACTCTCAAACCGGGGTGCGCCGGAACATCATCCGCAGGTCGGCGGCGGTGTAGGCACGGAGCAGGAAACAGGCGACCGCGTAGACCAGCCCGCCGGTGCCGACCAGTACGAACATCGCCATCCAACGCGTCAGGCTTGGCCCCGTCGTGTACGGCGTGAACAGATGGTTGAGCAGATACATCGCGACGCCCATCAGCAACGCCGCGCCGAGCAGCCGCAGCGCGCGCCGACGCAGGCGCGGATCCGGCACGAAATGACCGCGCTGGCGCAGTGTTCGGTACAACAGGAACACGTTGACGCAACTCGCCAATGCAGTGGCCAAGGGCGGCCCGAGATGGCGCAGCGGCACGATGAAGGCCAGGTTGAGCGCCAGATTGATCGCGATCGAAATCGTGGCGTAGCGCACCGGCGTCTTGGTGTCCGAGCGCGCATAATAGCCCGGCGTGAGCACTTTCACGAGGATATAGGCGGGCAGGCCGACCGAGAAGGCGGCCAATGCACCGGCCGTGGCATAGGTATCGGCGGCGGTAAACGCGCCGTGCTGGAACAAGGCGGCGACGATCGGCGCGCCGCACACGATCAGCGCGACGGTCGCCGGCAGCGTGAAGAACAAGGCGAGTTCGGTCCCGCGATTCTGCGTTTCCATCGCATCCGCTTCATGGCCCAGGCCGAGCTGGCGCGAGATGGTCGGGAGCAGGACGGTGCCGAGCCCGATGCCGATCAGCCCGAGCGGCAGCTGATTCAGGCGATCGGCATAATAGATGTACGACACCGAGCCTTCGGGGAGCAGGCTGGCGGCAAGCGCGGTGGAGATGACGAGGTTGATCTGGACGGCACCGGCGCCGGCCGCGGCGGGCCAGATCAGCGCCAGTAGCTTCTTCACGTCTGGGTTGAGCCGCGGCAGGCGCAGGCGCAGCTTCACGCCCGAGGCGCGGCAGGCGAGCACCAGCCACAGCAATTGCAGCGCCCCCGATACGGTCACGGCGATCGCCTGATTACGTGCGGTGCCGAGCGGATCGGTGTGGAACAGCAGCAAGGCCGCGATCAGCGTCGCGTTGAGCAGGATCGGGGCGGCGGCGTTGACCCAGAATTTCTGCAACGAGTTGAGGATGCCGCCGAGCAACGACACGAGACTGATCAGCAGCAGATAGGGGAAGGTGATGCGCGACAGTTCGACGGCGAAGGCGAATTCGCCGGGGCCGGGGTTCTTGAACCCGCCCGACAGCAGATAGGTCACCGGCCAGGCGGCGAGCTCCATCACGATGGTCATCACGATCAGGATCGGCAGCAACACCGACAGCGCGTCTTCGGCGAAGGTGATCGCATTCGGCAAGCCGCCGTCCTTCTCGCCCATCTTGCGATTGAACATCGGGATGAACGCGGCGGAGAAGGCACCCTCGGCGAACAGCGCGCGGAACAAATTGGGCAGGCGGAAGGCGACAAGGAAGGCGTCGGAGGCGAAGCTTGCGCCGATGAAGCGCGCGAACAGCGAGTCGCGTACCAGTCCGAGCACGCGGCTGGCGAGGGTGAGCCCCCCGACGGACCCCAGCGCGCGTGTCAGGTTCATGGCCGCTTCGTCCTATATGCTTCGTCATCCTGAACTTGTTTCAGGATCCAGGCGCTGTCGGCTGCCCCAATGATCGTGTCAGTGAGGCGGGCGACCGCGCCTGGATCCCGAAACTAGTTCGGGATGACGTGGGGGCAGATCAGGCGGTGCCGACTTCGCCGGTGGTGACGGCGGGCTGGCCTTCGGCATCGGCCTGCTGCTGATACAATGCGGCAAAATCGATCGGCTCGAGCAGCAGCGGCGGGAAGCCGCCGTCGCGCACCGCGTCGGCCAGCACGCGGCGGGCGAACGGGAAGATCAGGCGCGGCGCTTCGCCGAGCAGGAACGGCTGGAGATGCTCGGCCGGAATGTTGCGCAGGCCGAACAGGCCGGCGAAGGAGAGGTCGACGATGAACGCGACCTGGCCCTCGGCCTCGGCGCGTACTTCGATCTTGAGCACGACTTCATAGACGTCCTCGCCAACCTGGCCCGAGCCGATGTTGAACTGGACGTCGATCTGCGGCGCGGTCTGGTTCTGGTAGATCGCCGGTGCGTTCGGATTCTCGAACGACAGATCCTTCACATATTGCGACAGCAGCCCGACGGCGGGCGTCGTGTCTTCGCCATTGCTGTACGGCTCGGTGGTCATGCCGCGGTCCTGATCGCTCATCGAAACTGTCCTATAAAAGAGGGCGCCGTCGCCCGGCCCGATACAGCGCGCGCCTAGCAGGCGGCGCTATCATGTTCAACGGGGGCGCGGTTTGGGGGGATCATTTGAAACCACCACGTGTTACGTCTATATTGCGCGTTCGCATCCCCGCGCTGGAGACCAAAGTGTTTTACGTTGTATTGCTTGCGATGGTCGCCGGGTTCGTGGCGTTGCGTCTCTATATGGTATTGGGCAAGCGCACCGGCCATGAGCAGGCGCTGCCCAAAGCCGCCGAGGAGCGTGCACCGATCACCGTGCTGCCGCGCCCGATCGAAGGCGGCGCCGAACCGCGCGAGACCGCCAGCCGCAACATCGACAACAAGGCCGAAGCCGGTTTGCGGCAGATCGTCGCGGCCGAGCCCAATTTCGATATCGGCCAATTCGTCGAGGGCGCCAAAGGCGCGTATCGCATGATCCTGGAAGCCTATTGGAAGGGCGACGAAGAGTCGCTCGAATGGCTGGTCGAGCCCGACGTCAAAGCGGCGTTTGGCGAAGCGATCGCGGCGCGGGCCGAGACCGGGCATGTGCTCGACAACCGCCTGGTATCGATCGAGCGCGCAGTGATTACCGATGCCGGCGTTACCGATGGTGCCGCACGCATCACGCTCCGCTTCGATGCTGACATCGCTGCGATCACCCGCGATGCGGATGGCAATGTGATTGCTGGATCGATGAGCGATGCGGTCGAGACGCACGACGTATGGACGTTCGAGCGGACGCTGAAGAGCAAAGATCCGAACTGGAAGCTCGCCGACACCGACGAAGCGTGATGGTCGCGTTTGGGGGACGTGGCGTTGCCGGCGTCGCGCTCGGCCTGATGCTGAGCGCGTGCAGCGGCGGGATCGTGCCGCCGAACGGTGTCTCG
Organism: Parasphingomonas puruogangriensis; assembly: GCF_036663635.1. Taxonomy (NCBI): domain Bacteria; kingdom Pseudomonadati; phylum Pseudomonadota; class Alphaproteobacteria; order Sphingomonadales; family Sphingomonadaceae; genus Parasphingomonas; species Parasphingomonas puruogangriensis. The sequence continues at coordinate 170,132 of NZ_JAXOJI010000006.1, forward strand.
CGCGCGCCGGCGCCGGTGCGGGCCGCCGGGCGGCAGGACTATCAGCCGCCGCGGCAAAACAACGTGCCGGTGCGCCAACCCGTCGCGTCCACCCCGCTGCCGCCGATCGCGATCGTGCCGGTAGTGGGGGCGACCACTGCCGCCGCCGCAGGCGTCGTCGCCGGACCGCCGCTCGCGTCACTGCCGATCAGCGATGCGCAGGCGCGCAGCGCGCTCGCGGCGTTTCGCATTTCGTGCAATTCGCTGATCCGCCGTGCCGATACGTCGGGGCTGACTCGCGGCAGCGATTGGCAGCCGGCCTGCACTGCGGCCCAATCGGCCGGCGATGCCCGGTCCTTCCTCGCGCAATGGTTCGAAACCGCGCAGGTCGGGGATGGCCGGGCCTTTGCCACGGGCTATTACGAGCCGCAAATCCATGGCGCGCGCGAGCGGCGCGACGGCTATGTGCCAATCTACGGCCGGCCGAGCGATCTGGTCGAGGGCGATCTCGGGCTGTTTTCGGACGATCTGAAAGGCAAGAAGATCCGCGGGCGGGTCGAGAAGAATGCCTTCATCCCCTATTTCGACCGCACCGCGATCGAGCAGGGCGCGCTCGACGGGCGCGCGCCGATTATCGCCTGGGCGGCGGACCCGGTGGAATTGTTTTTCCTGCAAGTGCAGGGCTCGGGCCAGTTGCGGCTGCCCGACGGCACGGTGATGCGTGTCGGCTATGATACGCAGAACGGCCGTTCGTACACCGGGATCGGCGCGCTGATGAAGACGCGCGGGCTGCTCGGCCCGGGGCAAACATCGATGCAGGGCATCGTGCAATGGCTGCACGACCACCCCAGCGAGGGTCGCGACATCATGCGCGAGAATAAGAGCTATGTGTTCTTTCGCGAACAACAGGGCTCGCCGCTGGGGGCCTTGGGCCTGCCGGTGACGCCGGCGGTGAGCGTGGCGGCGGACGTCAAGTTCGTGCCGCTGGGCGCGCCGGTGTTCCTGTCGATGGATCGTACCGACGCCAACGGCTTGTGGGTGGCGCAGGATACCGGCGGCGCGATCAAGGGCAGCAACCGCTTCGATACCTTCTGGGGTGCGGGCGATGACGCGCGTGCCACGGCCGGCGGGATGAGCGCGCGCGGCACTGCCTTCCTGCTGCTGCCGATCGGCACGGTCGCGCGGCTGACGGGCGCGCGAGGCATTCCGGCGCCATAAGTGGCGGATCGGCCGTTATCGTCGGGCGAGGCGGCGCTTTGGGCGCGCGTGCTGGAGACGGTGCGACCAATGCGGGTGGCGCCGAAGCCGGCCGCCAAGGTCGCCGCGGCGAAGGTGGCGACGAAGGTCGCGCCGCACAAACCGAGCAAGGCTGCTGCTGCTGCATCGGCGGCTCTCCCCGCCAAGGGGGCGGGGACCGAGTCGGGCGCCAGCGCGATGTTCCAAAAGCTGTTGGACCTTGGGGTCGGCAGCGTCGTGACCAAAGCGCGCGCTGGCGCGCGCACCCACCCCCAACCTCTCACTTCCAGGGAGGGGAGCAAAAGCAACACGCTAGACGGTTCGTGGGATAAGAAGCTGTCCCGCGGTCTCGTTTCGCCGGATTGCTCGATCGATCTGCACGGGCACAATCTCTCCACCGCTTACGCCACGCTCGATGGCGCGCTCGAGCAATCGATCCGCATGGGCGACCGTGTGGTGCTGCTGGTGACCGGCAAGCCGCCGCGCGCGGAGAGCGAACGGCCACATGCGCGCGGCGCGATTCGGGCCGCGGTGGGGGATTGGCTGGCGGGGTCGCGGCATGCCTCGCATATCGCCGCGGTGCGCGGTGCGCATCCACGGCATGGCGGCGCGGGGGCGCTGTACATCATCCTGCGCAGAACAGACCCGAATCGAGTTTATTAATCTTTGGCCGGTATTTTCGGTGTTGGATCTGGTGATGATCCGCAACCCGGGGATCCGACAAGCGCATGGAAGGAGTGTCGCTGAAAAGCCGCGCGATCGTGTTCGCGATGTGTGCCGGTGCGGTTGCGTTCATCCTTGCGCTGGTGGCGACGACTCCCGATGGCGAGATCGGGCTCGATAGTGTCGCGCGCGCGCTGATCGCCGCGATCATTTGCGCGATAATGTGCTGGGCCTCGGCCGAGCGAGCCTTGGCGACCACCGCGGCGGCGCTCGATTCGGCCATCGCGCGACTGGCGCGTGCTGCCCATGGCGATCTGGACGGTGCGATTCCGCCCGAGATCGGCGCTTGCGTGCCCGAACTGGCGCAGGCCATGGACGGGCTGTTCGAGCAATTGAGCGCCAATCTGGACAGCGTACACCGGCTGGCCATGTTCGACTCGGTCACGGCCTTGCCCAATCGCACCAATTTCCGCCGCACCTGCGAGCGATCCTTGGGGGAATTGCCGCCCGGAACGATCGGCGCCTTGTTCTTCATCGATCTGGACCGCTTCAAAAAGGTCAACGATACGATGGGCCATGCGATGGGCGACATGCTGCTCGGCATGGTGGCCAATCGGCTGCGCGCGGTGGCCGACCGGGTGCGGGACGGGCTGGGCACGCCGCAACCGTTGATCGGGCGACTCGCCGGCGATGAATTCACGATGTTCGTCACGCATTTGCCCGATGGTGCCGAAGCCGCGCGGATCGGGCGTGGTCTGCTGTTCGCACTGGCCGAGCCGTTCGACCTGTTGGGTACCGATGTCGAAATCGGGGCGTCGATCGGCATTGCGCTGCACCCCGACCATGGCGGCAATCTGACGGAATTGATGCGCGCCGCCGACGCCGCCATGTATCATGCCAAGGCCAGCGGGCGTGGCCGGGTGGAATATTTCACGCAAGATCTGGCCCAGCGCATCGCCGTGCGCGCGCGGATGGAAGGCGAGCTGCGCGAGGCGCTCGAACGTGACCAGTTCCGTTTGGTCTATCAGCCGCAGGTCAGCCTGCCCGGCGGCCGGATCGTCGCGGCGGAGGCCTTGCTGCGCTGGCACCATCCGCGCGACGGGCTGACGCTGCCCGGTACATTCCTCCAACGTGCCGAGGAGACCGGGTTGATCGTCGAGATCGGCGAATGGGTGATCGCGACCGTGGCGGAGACGATCGCGCGCTGGGGGCGGATGGGGATCGAACAGCGCCTGGCGATCAACATCTCGCCGCGACAGCTCGACCATGTCGCATTTTTCCATCGGCTGCGCGCGGCGATGCGCGCGGCCAACGCACCGGCGCATCTGCTCGAACTGGAGCTGACCGAGACGCTAGCGATGCATTGTTCGAGCGAAGTGGTCGAGGCGATCGCGTTGCTCCGTGCCGATGGCGCGACCATTGCGATCGACGATTTCGGCACCGGCTATTCCAACCTGACAAGGTTGCGGCATCTGCCGATCGATCGCGTGAAGCTGGACCGGAGCCTGATCGAGCATGTCGCCGACTGTATCGACGCGCGCACCATCGCCCATGCCGTGATCGGCTTGATCCATGGGCTGGGGTGCGAGGCAGTGGGCGAGGGGATCGAGACGCAGGCGCAGGCGGACGTGCTGCGCGTGATCGGTTGCGACGTGATCCAGGGCTTTGGCATCGCCGAACCGATGGACGAGGCGGCGTTCGTCGCCTGGGCGCGGACCGACGAACGCCGCGCGCTGGCGGGCTGAGCGTTACGTCAGCGCGCGGGCGATGATGTCGGCATAGATCGCGCGCAACATTGCCAGATCCGCCACCGCCACCGCTTCGTCGCATTTGTGCATCGTCGCGTTGAGCAGGCCGAATTCGACCACCGGGCATAGTTTCGACAGGAAGCGCGCATCCGACGTGCCGCCGGTGGTGGAGAGTTCGGGGCGAGCGCCGGTATGCGCCTCTATCGCGTCGCCGATTAGCGCGGAGAAAGCGCCGGGCGGCGTCAGGAACGCCTCGCCCGAGACGCGCGCGGTGACGGTGGCGTCAGGCGCGTGGCGCTTGACGATCGCGTCGATGCGCTGGGCCAGCGCCGGGCCGGTTTGTTCGTCGTTGAAGCGGATGCTGAGGCGGGCCGCGGCATGCGCGGGAATGACGTTGGTGGCGGGATTGCCGACGGTGATGTCGGTCGCCTCGATATTGGACGGTTGGAACCAGGCATTGCCTCGGTCGAGCACGATGGTGTCGATCTCGGCGAGCGCGGCAACGAGCTTGGGGATCGGGTTGTCCGCCAGCTGGGGGTAGGCGACATGGCCTTGCTTGCCGGGAATATCGATCCACATGTTGACCGAGCCGCGGCGACCGATCTTGATCATGTCGCCGAGCCGCGTGGTCGAGGTGGGTTCGCCGACCAGGCACAGATCCGGCGCAATACCACGCGCTGCCATCCGATCGATGATGGCGGGCGTGCCGTAAGTGGCGGGGCCTTCTTCGTCGCCGGTGATGATCAGGCTGATCGTGCCGTCGCCACCGCCCTCGAGCTGCGCCGGAATGGCGGCGACGAAAGCGGCGATCGCGCCTTTCATATCGACTGCGCCGCGACCGTAGAGCAGGCCGCCCCGCAACTCGGCGGCGAACGCATCGCTGGTCCAGCCGGGGCCGGGCGGAACGACGTCGAGATGCCCGGCAAAGGCGAGATGCGGCCCGCTCGTGCCGCGGATCGCGAGCAGGTTTTCCACCGGGCCGTCGGGCGCCTCGCCGATGATGAAGCGATCGACCTCGAAGCCGAGCGGCAACAAGGCTGCCTCCAGCACATCGAACACGCCCCCTCGGGCGGGCGTGACGCTGTCGCAGGCGAGCAGCGCCTTGGCGAGATCGACGACATCGGGCAGATTTGGCTCAGACATGGAGGGGACATTGCCCAAGCTCGAGCTCGATACAATCCCACAGACCAATGCGACCGGCTATCCGCCGCCGTACGACGAGGAGGTCGCCGGGCGCTGGTATCGCCGCCTGGCGCCGATGGCGGGGCTGACCCAGATGGGGGCGAGCCACGTCACGCTAAAGCCGGGCGCCTGGTCGTCGCATCGCCACTGGCATCATGGCGAGGATGAACTGGTGGTGATGCTGTCGGGCGAGGCCGTGCTGGTCGAGGATGCCGGCGAGACGGTATTGCGCGCCGGCGATTGCGCGGCCTTCGCCAAGGGTGTGGCCAACGGACATCACTTGCAGAATCGCAGCGCGGCGGACTGCGTGTTCGTGGCCATCGGCGCCGGCGCGGACGAGGGCGGCTGCTATGCCGACATCGATATGGATTTCGCGCCGAATAGCTACACCCATAAGGATGGCACGCCGTATCCGACCAAGCGGATCAAGTAAGGGAAGGGACCTCGAACTTCTCGATCACCCATTCCTCCTCCTGCGCCGCGGCGATCCAATCCTGCATGAAGGGGTGTTGCAGCACCGCGTCCATATAGCCGGCGGCGAAGCGCGCGATCGGCAGGCTGTAGGTGACGATGCGCGTCACGACCGGCGCGAACATGATGTCCGCCGCGCCGAACTGGCCGAACAGGAATGCGCCGTCGCCGCCGAAACGCGCGCGCGCCTGGGCCCATAGCTCCATGATGCGGGCGAGATCGGCGAGCACGTCGTCGTCCGGCCGAACCGGAGGGAAGGCCTGGCGGATGTTCATGCTGTGCTTGCGGCGGAGCGCGGTGAAGCTGGAATGCATTTCCGCCGACATCGACCGCGCCATCGCGCGGGCGGCGTTATCGGCCGGCCAGAACAGGTCGCGGTCGGTCTTTTCCGCCAGATATTCGACGATCGCCAGGCTGTCCCACACCACCGCGTCGCCATCCCACAGAATCGGCACCTTGCCCGAGGACGGGGCGAATTCGTCGCCTTCGCGGCGCTTGTCCCAGGCCTCGTCGTACAGTGGCACGACGACTTCTTCGAACAACAGGCCCGATTGCTTGCACGCGAGCCAGCCGCGCAGCGACCAGGAGGAATAGGCCTTGTTGCCGATGATCAGTTTCATGGCCGCGGGAGATAGCGGTGAAGTCGGCGGCAGGGAAGGCGCTTAGCGGCGACGTGCCACCGCGGACGCGGTCAGTGCAGCGTCGCCGGGTCGATCGGCTCGGCGCGCTGGATCGCTTGCAACGATCGCGCGCGGATCTTGTCCGGCAGCGCGATCAGGCCGCGCTTGACGAGCGGGCCGCCCGGCGACCACATCGCGGCGTATTGATCGAGATACGCCTGTACCGCCGGTCGGCCCTTAAGCCGACTTGTCTTCACGTACAGGTATAACGTGCGCATCCCCGGATATTTGCCGCTGGCGATGGTGGCATATTCCGGCTCGACGCCGTCGATCGGCACGCCGTTCAGCCGGCCGGCATTCTGTTCGAGATAGGAATAGCCGAACACGCCGAGCGCGTTGGAGTCCTGCTCCAGCCCGCTGACGATGACGCTGTCGTCCTCCCCCTTCGTGACATAGGGGCCGTCGGCGCGAATCTGGCGGCAGACCTTTTCGAACTGTGCAGGATCGCCGGCGGCTTGCAACGCCTTGGCATCGGGCATCGCCTCCAGGCAGCCGGGTTGCAGGATCAACTCGACGAACACGTCGCGCGTGCCGCTGGTCGCTGGTGGCCCCAGCACCTGGATTGGGATCGCGGGGAGGGCCGGATTGACCTCCTTCCACGTCTTGGCGGTGTTCGGCTTGCCCAAGGGGTTGGCCGCCAGCGCGAGATAGATGTCCTTGCGCGTCAACGCGATCTTCGGCCCGTTGTTCGATTCGGCCAGCGCGATGCCGTCCAGCCCGATGGCGATTTCGGTGATGTCGCGGATGCCGGCCGCCTGGCATTTGTTGAACTCGGCGCGCCGCATCCGGCGCGAGGCGTCGACGATATCGATCGCCCGATCCTTCTCGCAGAAGCGCAGGATACCGACACCGGTGCCGACCGTGTCGAACACCGGTGCCTTATGGCCCGATTTGGCCTGCACGAAGGCCTCGCCCACCGCTTTGCTAAAGGGAAAGATCGTCGACGATCCGGTGACGCGTATTTCGGAGGACTCGCTGCTGCAGGAGGCGAGCGCGAGCGGGGCCAACAGGAATAGTCCGAGCCGTCCGAGCATCTCACTCTCCCCCTCGCCCGCAGCGTGCGCGCGAGGGGGAGTATGACTCGGCACGATGACCGTCTTGTGACGGCTCAGTTCTTGGGGATTGCCGCGGGGTCGAGCGGCGCGAGGGGCACCGTGGGGATGGCGGCGGGATCGGCCGTCGGGGTCAGCACGCGCCCATCGAGGCGGATCGGGCCGACCGGCTTTTCCGACATCGGGCTCGACGCGCCGGTCCTGCGGCCGCGCAGGTGATCGATCTCGGCCTGGCGGCGCTGCAGATAGAAAGCGCGCGTATTGGCGTAGGGATCGGCCTGGCCGTCGTGCAACGCACTGAGCGTTTCTTCGAAATCGGCCCGGTGATCGAGCGCGCCGAGCACGCCAAGCGGGATCGCGACCGTCGGGCGGGTGAAGGTATTGCCGAACGCCAACGGCATGGTCAGCCGATCGATCGCGCCGCCAAACAAATCGCGCACCGTGGTCGGCCCGACGATCGGCAGGAACATGAACGGGCCGTTGGGCACGCCGTAAAAGCCCAGCGTGTCGGCAAAGCCATTGCCGCGGCGTGGCAGCTTGAACGGTTTGCGCTTGGCCATGTCGATCACGCCGAGCGCGCCGATCGTCGAATTGAGCGCGAAACGGCCCAGCGTCTCGGCCGCCTTGCCGATCTTGTGCTGGAACACGAAGTTCACGAACACGACGGGCTCGCGCAGATTGTACAGGAAATTGTGGATGCCGCTGCGAATCGGCGACGGTACGTTCTTCTTATAGACCATCGCGATCGGGCCGACGATCGCGCTATCGACCGCGTCGGTGATGGCGAAAGCCTGCGCATTGGCGCCGCGAAATGGATCCGGCGTGTCGGACGCGCTGCGGGCCGTGACGACGATATCGGGGTGGTCAGCCGCCTCCGCGGGTGACCCGGGGGCGGCCGGCAGCGGCGCGGGAATGGACGCAGGCGGGGGCGGCGGAAGCTGGTCGCTCGGCGGCGGCGTCGGCGCCGGCATCGGCGTGGCCGCTGGCGGCACCGGGACAGCGCCCGACGCGGCGTCCTGCGGCGAGGCCGTATTGGCGAGCACCGCCGCGGTCATGATTATCAGCAAGCCCAATCGCGGCCCTTTCAGAAATACGGCGTAGCGGGCCGGCATGAGCAAGCCCTAAAGATTACACGTTAATGACGCGCCGTAGCAGATCGCGGGTTCGTGAGTCCGGCCAATTGTTGGCCGATCGGCGCGGCGGCTAACCGATCGCTTCGATCACTGCGGCGCGCAATTCGGCAATGCCCAGACCTGTCTCGCTCGAGGTGAGCAGGATATCGGGATGCGCGGCGGCGCGCTTGCGCGCTTCCACTTCGGTGCGCGCCGCGACGTCGGCCAGCTCGCTGGGCTTGATTTTGTCCGCCTTGGTCAGCACCATGCGATAGCTGACCGCGGCTTTGTCGAGCATCTCGAAGATCTCGCGATCGACATCCTTGATGCCGTGGCGCGAATCGATCAGCACCAACGCGCGCTTGAGCTCCTGCCGCCCGCGCAGGAAGTCGTTGACCAGGAAACGCCATTGCTTGACGATATCTTTCGGTGCCTTGGCGTAACCGTAGCCGGGCATATCGACCAGCCGTAAGGTGAGCGGCTCGCCGACGTCGAAGAAGTTGAGTTCCTGCGTGCGCCCCGGCGTGACCGAGGTGCGCGCCAGCGCCTTGCGCCCGGTGAGCGCGTTGAGCAGCGACGATTTGCCGACATTGGAACGGCCGGCAAAGGCGATTTCGGGCACGCTGGCGTCGGGCAGGAATTCGAGCTTCGGCGCGGACTTGAGGAAGGCGATCGGGCCGGCGAACGTCTTCCGCGCGCGTTCGACCAGATCGGGGTCGAACGTGGCGGTTTCGAAGGGGGCTTGCGCGGGCGCTTCGGGCGGTGTGTCGGTCATCTGTTCGGTCCGTTCGTATCGGGGGGTGAGGACTTCCCCCATTCGTCACCCCGGACTTGTTCCGGGGCCCACTGCGCCGCGCGCGCTGCTGTCGCGCCTCTTGTCCATAACATGCCGCCCGGTGGACCCCGGAACAAGTCCGGGGTGACGGTGAAGAGTGGCAGCGGCGGCTACTTCGCCACCGCTTCCTTCATCCCCGGATGCCGCGCGTAGAGCACGCGCTGCTGCAGGATCGTCAGGCAGTTCGAGGTGATCCAATAGACCTGCAGCCCAACCGCGAACGGCGCCATCACGAACATCAGCACCCACGGCATGATCGCGAAGATCTGCTTCTGCGTGTCGTCCATCGGCGCCGGGTTCAGCTTGAACTGGAAGTACATCGAGATGCCGAGCAGCACCGGCACGATGCCGATCGCCAGGAAGTGCGGCGGGGTGAAGGGCAGATAGCCGAACAGGTTGAGGATCGTCGCCGGATCGGGCGCGGACAGATCCTTGATCCAGGCGACGAACGGCTGGTGACGCATTTCGATCGTCAGCAGCAGCACCTTGTACAAGGCGTAGAAGATCGGGATCTGCAGCAAGGTCGGCAGGCAGCCCGCGAGCGGATTGACCTTCTCGGTCTTGTACAGCTGCATGATCTCCTGCTGCTGGCGCGGCTTGTCGTCCTTATAGCGTTCTTGCAGCGCCTTCATCTTGGGCTGCAGCGTCTTCATCGCCGCCATCGACTTGAACTGCTTCTGCGCGATCGGGAACATGATGCCGCGGATCGTGAAGGTCAGCAGGATGATCGCCACGCCGAAATTGCCGACCATGCGGAATAGCCAGTCGAGATAATAGAAGATTGGCTTCTCGACGATCCGGAACCAGCCCCAATCGATGCCGTGATCGAAGAAAGCGATGCCTTCCTTGTCGGTATAGCGATCGAGCAGGCGGACTTCCTTGGCGCCGGCATAGAAACGCGACGACTGGGTTACGGTCTTGCCGGGCGCGAGCAGCCGCGGCGTGACCGAATAATCGGCCTGGTACGCCTTGTTGGCGCCGGCGCGGAACTGGCCGTCGAACGGCACCGCCTGATCGGGGACGATCGCGGTCAGCCAATATTTGTCGGTAAAGCCGAGCCAGCCGCCGGTGGTGGAGAATTTCTGCGTGCCCTCGTCGATCGTGCTGAAATTCACGTCATAATCCGCGCGGCCGTTATGCGCCGACATCGGGCCGATCTGCACCGTCCAGGTATCGGCATCCTTGAACACGCCGTTGCGGTTGACCAGGCCATACGTCGCGACGGGCACTGGCGCCGCGCCGGCATTGGCGACGGTCTGGCGCACGGTGAACATATAGCCGTCATCGACCGACAGCACGATGCGGAAGCGCTGGCCCTGAGCATTGGCGGCATCGAGCGTGACCGGCTTGCCGGGCGACAGCACGTCGCCGGTCGCGGTCCAGATCGTGTCGGGCGCGGGTGGCTTCAGGCCATCGTCGCGCCAGCCGAAGCCGGCGAAATAGGCGTCCGGGCTGCCCGAGGGCGAGAGCAAGCGGATCGGCTGCGAATCCTTGGCGATCGTTTCCTTGTAGGATTTGAGCACCAGATCATCGATCCGCGCGCCCTTAAGGTTGATCGACCCACTGACCGTCGGCGTATCGATGCGGATGCGCGGCGTTTCGCGCAGCACCAAGGCGCGATCGCGCACTGCAGACGGCGCGTCGGCAGCGGGATCGGCGCTCGGGTTGGGAACGACCTGCGCCTTGCCCGCGACGATCTTGGTCACCGGCGGGTTGGCGGCGGGGAAGAACTTGTTCTGCAGCAGCGGCCAGCCGAACAGGATCAGCGCCGCGATCACCGCGAACAGGATGAAATTCTTCTGGTCGTCTTTCACTGGTCAGCAATCCGTTCGCGAATGTCTATCAGGGAACCGGGTCGTAGCCCGAACCGCCCCAGGGATGGCAGCGGCCGATCCGTCGAGCCGCCAGCCATCCGCCTTTCACCGCGCCATAGCGGTGAAGTGCCTCGATTGCATAGGCGGAACAGCTTGGCGCGTAGCGGCAGGTCGGCGGCAGGACGACGGATGGGCCGAGTTGCCAGGCGCGAGCGAGGAGGATGAGGAGGCGCGCTAGCATGTGGCGCCCTTATTTCCGTCACCCCGGACTTGGTCCGGGGTCCAACGTGCCGCACGCGCATCGTTCGTGTTAGAAACGCAGCGTGTGCGGAGAGTTGGATGCCGGACCAAGTCCGGCATGACGGTGGAGGGTGTAGTCACCGCATCACCTTGGCCAGCGCCTTGGTCAGTTCGGTGCGCAATTGCGCGTAATCGCGCTCGATCCCGCCATTGCGACCGATCAGTACATGATCCGCGCCGCGAATGCCGCGTTCGGGCAACAATTCACGCGCGAGCGCCCGCAAGCGCCGCTTCATGCGGTTGCGCACGACGGCGTTGCCGATCTTCTTGGTGACGGTGTAGCCGATACGCATATCGGGCGAGCCGTCCTGCCGGTCGCGCACGAGCAGCACGAAGCCCGGCATCGGTGCGCGTTTCCCGGCATTCGCCGCGAGAAAGTCGCGGCGAATCTGCAAGGTTGCTATGCTGGCGGCGCCAGCGGCGTCAGTTAAGCCGACAGCTTCTTGCGGCCGCGGTTGCGACGCGCGCGCAGGATGTTGCGGCCGCCCGGAGTCGCCGAGCGCAGACGGAAGCCGTGGCGACGGGCGCGCACGAGATTGCTCGGTTGAAAGGTCCGCTTCATCGGTCATTCCCTAAAATCTAACCCGGGGGGTATCTGAATGTAAGAAGGCCGCCACAGGGGCGACCTTGAAGCCCGGGCCATTAGGCAAGGCGGGCGGGAAAGTCAATTCGCCGCCGCCGCTTTGTCGCGCGCGTGACGGCGTAGTGCACTGCCGCGGCGCATCATGCGATCGACGAAAGCGCCGATGCGCGGGAATCGTCGCTTAAGCCGTGCCCAACGCTGCCGCGCCCAGACCGAATTGCGCAACACGAGAATCATGCCGCCGGCGAACAGGATCGCACCGGCCGGGCCGGGCAAGGGAGTGACCAGTGGAGCGAGGAGGATCAGCAGGCTGCCGAGGCTGAGCTGGCCGTAGCGCTTGAATGGGTGCGGGGCGGGGCGGGCGGCTTGCGTCACGGAATGGATGTGGGGCGGGTGTATTGTTTTGGCAAGACAGTATACCACTTGTCATCGCGTCCTTCTGCGCTTCCCCGGCGCAGGCCGGGGCCCAGTTGCGCGCGGGTTGGTAACGAGCGCTGCGCGTCGTTACCTCCACCTTCGCGACTGGGCCCCGGCCTTCGCCGGGGAAGCGCAATTCGGGGAGGTGCTGCGCTACCTTTCCCCCTTCCGAAAAGCGGTTATGCTCGTACCGACTTCGGGGGAGGCGGCTGCATGGTGGCGAGCGTATCGACCGTCGCGTATCTCGGGCTCGAGGCACGGGCGGTCGACGTGCAGGTGCAGCTGATCCCGGGATTGCCGGGTTTTTACGTGGTGGGGCTGGGCGACAAGGCCGTGGCCGAGAGCCGCGAGCGGGTGCGCGGTGCGATCTCGGCGATGGGGCTGGCGCTGCCGCCCAAGCGCATCGTGGTCAATCTGTCGCCGGCCGACCTGCCCAAAGAGGGATCGCATTTCGATCTGCCGATCGCGCTGGCGCTGCTCGGGGCGATGGGCGTGGTCGATGCCGAGACCCTGGCCGATTATGTCGTGGTCGGCGAACTGGGGCTGGATGCGCGTATCGCGCCGTCACCGGGGGTGCTGCTCGCCGCGCTGCACGCGTCGGAGATCGGCAAGGGGCTGGTATGCCCGGCGGCGCAGGGGCCGGAAGCGGCCTGGGCCGGGTCGATCCAGGTGATCGCCGCGCCGGACATCCTGGCGTTGCTCAACCACTTTAAGGGCCATAGTCTGTTATCGGCGCCGCAGCCGGGCGGGGCGGATGACAGCGTCTCCGGACCCGATCTGGCGCAGGTCAAAGGGCAGGAGACGGCCAAGCGCGCGTTGGAAATCGCCGCAGCGGGGAATCACAACCTGCTGATGATCGGGCCGCCGGGATCGGGCAAGTCCTTGATGGCGTCGTGCCTGCCGAGCATCCTGCCGCCGCTCGATGCGGCCGAGGCGCTGGAAGTGTCGATGGTGGCGAGCGTCGCGGGAACGTTGCAGGGCGGGCGGCTGACGCGGACTCGGCCGTATCGCGCGCCGCATCACTCCGCCTCGATGGCGGCGTTGGTCGGCGGCGGGCTGAAGGTGAAGCCGGGCGAGGTGAGCTTGGCGCATCTCGGCGTGCTGTTTCTCGACGAACTGCCGGAATTCCAGCGCGCGGTGCTCGATTCGCTGCGCCAGCCGCTCGAGACGGGCACGGTGAGCGTGGCGCGCGCCAATGCGCATGTCACGTTCCCCGCGCGGGTCAAGCCTGCAACGCACGTAAACTGAGAAGCCGGAAACGCGTTATCTGATCAAAAGGGGAATGACGCGCCAGAGAACCGGCGCTATCGCCCCCATCAGGGTTCCTACGATTATCATTCGGCCCGCCATTCGTTCAGCGTCGCGATATAGTTGTTGGATCGCAGCTTCGACTTCGGCTGTATCGTCTGAATCCGCGCCAGTTTTTGGAGACAGCGTTTGAAGCTCTCTCTCCACCCGATCGCGATACGCAATGCCAAAGCGCCAAACACCGATCGCAATGAAAACACCGCTTGCAGCAACAACAACGTCAAGCTGCTTGATCCATAATCCGGCAGCTATCGCGATGACGAATGCAGCCCATGCCATCCCATCGGATTGAGCCTCGATCATTCCGCGACTGCCTACATGTAGTCTGCGTGGGGAATGGGTGAGACGACGTTCCTCGTGATACCGAGCCAGTGAGGCTCGCGCGGCGGCTATCATCTTCTTACTGTGTCTTGGCATCTCTCCAGTATGCCGCTTTTTGCCCGTTACGGCAGCAGAATTCGTTCTGCTTCGCTTTGGCGGTAACCACGTTCGTCAAGCATGCAATCCACGTAAAATGAGAAAAATGGGTGTGTGTTTAGCGGATTGCCTGCTTGGTGACCTCGCTAGCGGCGCTCAACGCGCGCTCGCCAATAGGTCGTCTTACCTTCGTCGGTTCCGCGTTGTGGATGCTGTAAAGCGCGATGATGAAGCCGGTGAGGGCCGTTATGAACGCAGCCAAACCGAACCAGAACCAGCGTATGCACGCTGCGAGATCTACTTTGATATCGCTGTGCTCGATCAAGCGTTCGGCGACCGTGAGGTCACAATCAGCACGCACCTTGCCCGGTGTCTTTGTAGACGTGGTAGTGGTGGCGGCGTTACGAGGCATAGTGGGACTTCCGTTGGCTTTGTCCAACGAGTGCATCCGGGGTTACCTGTCCGGAGATAGCACTCATGGCCCACCATAAAGGTGGTGTTACAAGCCGCTTGCGGTTGGAAGTCCCATGGGCGACAGCCCGTTAATTAGCGATTGCGTAACCAACTTACAAGTGCCGCCGCCGAACGAAACTGCGGACGGTGGATGCGGCTTCGGAAGTAACCACGATCAGCAAGCTGCACCGGACGTAGAGTAAAAGAGCACGGGTTCGGCGGATGTTACGGGGCGATCTATGTGGAGAGCTGAGTAGCGGAAAGCGTCTCGACAGGGTGCGAGTGCCGTCGGATACAACCGGCTCGTAGGGATTTTTGCTGAAGGCAGAAGTCCAACGGCGTGAAAGCGGATCGGAGCACATCTTTGAGCAATCCAAACTTGTTGAGCGAGTTCGCCAACCGCCTGTTGGCCGAGGCTGCTGCCGCTCGAGTCAATTTGCAGGTCGCAGATGTGCTGTTCCTTGGAGCGATGGGAGTGGCAGACCCGGGGCGTCATTTTGCAAATTACGCGAACATGATCTTCAACAGGATTGTATCGCTCTATGACGATTGCGAACTTCTGCTCAAAAACCAGAGAATACCTGCTGCATGTGTATTGGCGCGTTGCATACTTGAAACCTACGCAGTCGGAGAGTTTGCGCTATCCGAAGTCGTCAAGGGCTTCAACAATGGCGGCCTGAAGAAAGCGGGTGAGACGGTCTTGGCTTACGTTAACAGCTCTCGGATTAAGGTGGAGGAGCAGAAGAGGCTAAAGGACGGAGTGTTTTCGGCAGACGACTACTTTTTTACACCTGAGGCGGTGGCGCGGATGCAAAATGAGGAAGCGGTCTCGAAACATATCCTCAATGCAATGCGAAATCTATTTAAGCGGGAGATGACGACATCTTCGCGCAAGGAAAGCATGTTTGAGATGATTTATGAGCAGCTCAGCGAGTGGACGCATCCGTCACAGACGAGCCTGTTTCACGCGTTCGCCGAGGACACCTGGTTGGTTGAGACGAGGGCTGGCAAGATATCCATCTGGGATGGGGCGCGCGGTGCATGTGGGCAGGCGATGCACTTCATAACGGCGGCCCCGGATCTGAGGGATCGAATGACTGAGGCCGCCAAAGAACTGAGCGTGGCACATGACCAGGACGCGGCGAAACCGACATTTTGAACAGGAGTGCTCGGAGCATCTGCGATTTCCGGCGGTAACGACTTTCGTGCAGTTGATCGCGGCGATGAACCCGTGCCGCTGCGGGCATCTCGGCGATGCGGCGCTCGCCTGTTCGCGCGCGCCGCGGTGTGCGGCGGATTATCAGGCGAAGGTCAGCGGGCCATTATTGGATCGCATCGATTTGCACGTCGAGGTGCAGGCGGTAAGCGCCGCCGATCTGGTCTTGCCGCCGCCGACCGAGGGTTCGGCGGCGGTGCGGGCGCGGGTGGCTGCGGCACGCGGTGTCCAGGCAACGCGTTATGCCGATCACGACGTGCGCACCAACGCCGAGATCGATGGCGACTTGCTGGCGGAGGTGGCGACGCCCGACGAACCGGGGCGGCGCTTGCTTGCCCAGGCGAGCGAGGCGATGCGGCTGTCGGCGCGCGGCTATACGCGCATCCTGCGCGTGGCGCGGACGATCGCCGATCTGGCGGGCAGCGCGGAGATAGGGCGGATCCACGTGGCGGAGGCGTTGAGCTATCGGCGGCAGGCGCCGCGGAATTAGCGCCCACGCGCTCAATGGTGCGTGCTAGTTCCCCTGCGAAAGCAGGGGCCCAGAGCCCCGCGCGCAGCTTTCGTGGTCCTGGGCCCCTGCTTTCGCAGGGGAACAATGGTCATCAAGTTCAAGCGCAGGCCCCCCGCTCCAGATCGAGCAGCAGTTTCTTCGCTTCGAGCCCCCCGGCAAAACCCGTCAGGCTGCCATTCGCGCCGATCACGCGGTGGCACGGCGCAATTATGGAGATGGGGTTGCGGCCGTTCGCCGCGCCGACCGCGCGAGAGGCGCCAGGCCGACCGATCTGGCACGCAATCTCCCCGTAACTGCGCGTTTCGCCAAACGGGATGGTCAGCAGCGCCGCCCACACGCTTTTCTGGAATTCGGTGCCGCGGAAATCGAGCGGCACGGTAAAGGCGGTGAGCGTGCCGGCGAAATAGGCCGCGATCTGGCGCTTTGCGTCGAGCAGGATCGGGTTATCCGGGTCGTCGAGCATCTCGCCAAGCGGGACGCGGCCGGGCGCGTCATTCTCCCACAGGATTGCCGTCAGCCCGATCTCGCTTGCCACCAGGGTAAGCGCGCCGACCGCGGAGTCCATCATCGTGTAGGTGTACGCCATCGTCCTGCCTCTCGGATCGCTCTGTCCAATGCGGCATATCGTATCTGGCCCGGCCGCGCCTGCCGGAACCTACGTTCAAAGGATCGCGATGCGATATATCGATGGTGCGGGCGGTCGGGGTCGAACCGACACTCCGATTAAGGAACGGGATTTTGAGTCCCGCGCGTCTACCAATTTCACCACGCCCGCATGTCGAACGGCGCGCAGGCCGTCGACGAAGGCGGCTCTATAAGCGAGCGATTTGGCGATTTCCAGCAGGAATTGTCGGTAGGCGAGATAGATGTTGGGCGGCACACGTCGCGCGCCGCCTCGCTCAGGCCCAGGGGCTGCCGCTTTTGGTCGCGGGCTTGGGAATATGCGCGGCATGCACGCCCTGCGCGGCGCCAGCATCATCGGTTTCAATATCATATTTGTCGGCGAGCAAAGCCATCGCCAGACCGACATACGCCGCGATGGCGTGATCCCCCTCGTCATCGAGCAGGCGGCAGGCGTCGTTCAGTAAGGTGTAGACCTCTAAGGCGTTCATGGCGTTTACCCCCCGGCCCGCCACGCACCCCAAGTGCGTTACTAGCCCTGTATTTATACGTATAACACAGTATTTGTTGCTTTAAAAGGCGTGCCGCCGCCATCATCGCAAAGAGAAAGGCTAGCGTGGCAGGCTAATCGTCGCGTCGAGCCCGCCGCCGCTACGGTTTTCAAGCCGAATGCTGCCACCGGCATCTGCGACGATGGCG
Source organism: Parasphingomonas puruogangriensis (assembly GCF_036663635.1). Taxonomy (NCBI): domain Bacteria; kingdom Pseudomonadati; phylum Pseudomonadota; class Alphaproteobacteria; order Sphingomonadales; family Sphingomonadaceae; genus Parasphingomonas; species Parasphingomonas puruogangriensis. The sequence continues at coordinate 187,429 of NZ_JAXOJI010000006.1, forward strand.
CTGGCCAAAGCGAGGCCAAGGCCGATCCCGCCGGTATCGCGATTGCGCGATGTTTCCAGCCGGGTGAACGGATCGAACACATCGGCGAGGCGATCTTCCGGAATACCTGGCCCCTGATCGGCCACGACGATATCGACCCGGCCAGGTGCGGGCTGGACGCTGACCGCAGCCGACGTGCCGTATTTCACCGCATTCTCGATCAGGTTGCGCACCGCGCGGCGCATCAGCGAGGGGCGCAGCCGCATCTGCAGCCGCGGCGTTTCCTCGTCGAACGTGACGTCGGCACCGAGATCACGGAAATCCTCGACCACCGCGTCGACCAACGCGGCGAGATCGACCTGGGTGAGCGGTTCGCTCGGGCGGCCGAGGCGCGCCAGCGACAGAATGTCGTCGAGCGTGCGATCCATTTCCATGATCGTGTCGGCCATCTTGGTCCGGTCGGCCTCGTCCTCGACCGATTCGATGCGCACCCGCAATGCGGCGAGGGGCGTGCGCAGATCATGGCCGATCGCGCCGAGCATGCGATCCTTCTCGTCGAGCATCGCCGTCACGCGCAGCCGCAGCGCATTGAACGCGGCGACCACGTCGCGCAGGTCCTGCGGCCCATCCTCGACGATCGGCACGTCGACCTCGCCGGGGGTGAAGTTACGGGCGGCGACGGCCAGGCTCTGCAGCGGGCGCGAAATGCGCCGGCCGATCCACAAGACCGGCAGCAGAATGATCCCATAGAGGATCAGCGTCTGCGCGATGAGGCGGAGGAACAGCTGGCCTTCGCCGCGCGGCCAAGGGGTAGCGGAGACGAGCCAGCCGCCGCCGATGCGCTCCACCGCGATGATCAAGTCGCCGCTGCCCAGGCCGTCAGGGCGGCGGCCGCGCGGCGGGCCCGGGCGCCGCAGCCGGGCGGGCCGGTCGTCGACCACGGCGGTCTCGATCCGGCCAACCCTGAGCCCAGCGTCGCGCAGGGCGTCGCGAATACCTTGTTCGACCTCGGGGCGATGCTCAGCCGCTTTGTCGATCGGCGACCGCTCGAACAGCCGCACGCGGCCGCGATCGGGCGAAAGCTGTGCTTCGGCGCTCCGTTCGACCGCGTCGACGATGCGCGCAACGGCTGGGCCGGTGGCCTGTTCGAAGCGAAAATTGCGTCGCTCGCGCAGCAACATGGAGAAATTGATCAACTGCGCGACGAACAGCGCCAGTGCGATGAGCAGCGCCATCTGCCCGGCCAGACTGCGCGGCCAGAGCCGCAGCTTGCTCACAAGCGGGTGACCTCGGCGGCGAGCGTGTAGCCACCACCCCACACGGTCTTGATCAGATCCGGATTCTTCGGGTCGGCCTCGATCTTGCGGCGCAGCCGGCTGACCTGATTGTCGATCGCACGATCAAATGCGGCGGCCTCGCGGCCTTGGGTGAGGTCGAGCAACTGGTCGCGCGTCAGCACCTGGCGCGGGCGGGTGACCAGCGCGTGGAGCAAATTATACTCGCCGGTCGACAGCGGCACCGACACGCCTTCGGGATCGACCAGCGCGCGTTCACCCGATTTGAGCACCCAGCCGGCAAAGGCGAAGGCGCCGCTATCCGGTGCGTGCTGGCGCGTGCCGCCGGCCGCGGCGCGGCGCAGGATGACCTTGATGCGGGCGGAGAGTTCGCGCGGGGAAAAGGGCTTCACGACATAATCATCGGCGCCCATTTCCAGCCCGACGATGCGGTCGGTTTCCTCGCTGCGCGCGGTGAGCAGGATGACGGGGATCTCGCTGGTCTCGCGGATATGGCGGGTTAGGCTCAGCCCGTCCTCGCCAGGCATCATGATGTCGAGCACGACGAGGTCGATGGCATAAGCCGATAGGCGCGTGCGTGCGGTGGCGGCGTCGCCGGCCTGGGTAACGCGAAAACCCTGCTTGGTCAGATATTGCGCGAGCGGCTCGCGGATCGAGCGTTCGTCATCGACGAGCAGCAGATGTGGCATGTCTCCCATCGGTTCGGCGCTTAGCATGATGTTTCCCGGTTGGAGAAGGTGCCGGGCGACGATCCGCCGCCCGGCATCGGGTTACTCGCCCTCGGCAGGCGGTGGCGGCGGCGGCATGTCGCCGCCCGGACCGCCGGGGCCACGGCCAGGACCGCGCATGGCCTCCATCTCGGTGCGGTCGATGAAACCGTCATGGTTGGCGTCGACGCGATCGAACCGTTGGTCAGCCTCGGCTCGGGACTCGTCGCGGCTGACCTTGCCGTCCTTGTTGGTGTCGGCATGACGCAACATCATGCCCGCCATGTCGCCACGCCCGCGCATGCCGCGCAGACCGCGCGGGCGCGCTTCCTCGCCGGAAAGCTGGCCGTCCTTATCTTCGTCCTGCGCCGTGAAGTGCGCGGACGCCGCGGCGGTGGCTTCGGCGAACGTGATCACGCCGTCCTTGTTGGCGTCGTCGCGCAGCAGCTTTTCGCCGCGGCGGCCGGTCTCGATCTCGTCGCCGCTGAGCTTGCGATCGCTATTGGCGTCGCGCTGGGTGAAGCGACTTTGCGCGGCGGTGAAGAATTCGCTGCGCGAGACGGCGCCGTTCTTGTCGGTATCGGCGGCCATCGGACCGCGTGGCGCCATCACCGCGCTCGCGGTGACGGCAATGCCCCCGACCGCCGAAGTGGCGAGCGCGGCGGCGATGAGGAGCTTCTTGTTCATGTGCGGTTCCCGGGCGGGTCGCGGCCTATCCGCGTCCTTGCCGACGGTAATGGAACGGGCATGTCGCTGGCATGTGTCGGCGCGCGGGAAAATTGTCGCAAAGTGTCGCGGCGATGTTCCCCGGACCAGTCCGAAGATGACGGCTGGCAGAGGTTAGGCGAAGATCGCCACGCTCTGCATGCCCTGCGCGATCGGCGTGCCATCGGCATTCCACAGCATCATCGTTTGGCTGGAGCAGCCATTCTTGGCGTAATCGGACTTGGCCGAGAGCAGCCACCAGCCGTCGGTCGTCCGCGGCGTGGGCGTCAGCAGATTGACGATCCAGGTCAGCGAACTGAGCGGGGCGGGTTGCTTGCCGAGCAATTTGAACGCTGCCGGGGGCAAGGCATCGGCCAGCGCCATTACCTCGACCATCGGATCGAGCCCGTCGCGCTCGCGCAGCCGGCCCCAACGCAGCCATTCGGCATCGCCCAGCCCGTCCTTATAATCGAAGAAGTTGAAGTTGCCGGTGAAGAATTCGGGTGGGCCGGTGTACAGTTCGGCGTCGGGCGCGGGCGGGCGGTGGTCGCTCTGCAGGCGACCGTCGAGATCGATGCGCGATAGCTGATCGGACATGAACACGAAGGTGGCGCGATAGCCGAGACCGGCGTCGGAAACGATGTCGGACTGAATGAACGCGGCATTGCGGCCGCGGCGCAGCTTGGTCGCGGTGACGGTCACGGGGCCGGAGAGTGGGCCGATGAACGCGACCTGCGCGGAGCGTAATGGCGGCAGGTCGGGTTCGCACGCCTGCGCGGCGTGGAGCGCGAGCGCGCTGGACAGGCCGCCATAGGCGGTGCGGCCTTGCAGCCAGTTAGGGGTGATCGTGGCGGTGAAGCCGGTGTCGGTGACGGAGGCGGCTGCGAGGATATCGGTGATCGAGGTCATGAGTCGTTATCCTGAAACCGAAAATACCACTTCCCCGGCGAACGCCGGGGCCCAGTTGGGAGACGGCAGATGTCGGGCGTTGCGCTCCGTCATATCGACCTTCGCGACTGGGCCCCGGCCTTCGCCGGGGTGGCGCCTGAGTAGGAGCGCGGGAGCATCAATTGGCGCCTTGTCGTAGACGATCGCGCAATTCGCGCTTGAGCACCTTGCCGATCGCGCTTCTTGGCAACTCGTCGATCGCGTGCAAGGCCGACAGGCGCTGCGTCTTGCCGAGCTGCGCATTGGTCCAGTCGCGGATCTCGTCGATGCCGGCGGCGACGCCGGTATGCGGCACATAGAAGCCGACCGGGGTTTCGCCCCATGCCTCGGAGGGCATGCCGATCACGCTGCAATCGGCCACCGCAGGGTGCTGGCCGAGCACGGCTTCGAGATCAGTGGGATAGATGTTGAATCCGCCGGAGATGATCAAATCCTTCTTGCGGTCGAGCAGGATCAGGAAGCCGTCTTCGTCGAAGCGCCCGACATCGCCGTGGCGGATGTAGCGGTTGCCCTCGGCGTCGTGCCATTCGGCCGATGCGGTGGCCTCGGCGCGGCCGTGATAGCCGGTCATCATGGTCGGGCTGCGGCCGACCACTTCGCCCATTTCGCCTGGTGCGACCTCGTTGCCGTCATCGTCGATCAGGCGGATCTCGTGGCCGGGGAGCGGCGGGCCGACGGTGTGCAATTTGTCGGGATGGGCGGTGGCGTTAAGCCCGGTCGAGGCGCCGCCCTCGGTCATGCCGTAATATTCGACCAGCAGGCCGGGCCAGCGCTTGACGACATCGGCCTTGAGCGCAGCGGAGAACGGGGCGCTGGTGCTGGTCTTGAGGCGGAAGCTGGTCAGGTCGAAGCGATCGAAATCGTCCAGCGCCATGATGCGCTGATATTGGACGGGGACGAGCATGGTGTGCGTCGCGCGGTGGCGTTCGGCGAGCTGCAGATAGCCGCGCGCGTCGAACTTCTTCATCAGCACGACGGTGCCGCCCCAGCCCAAGGTGGGCAGGAAGCTGACCAAAGTGGTGTTGGAATAGAGCGGGGTGGCGATCATCGTCACCGCGTCGCCGAACCCGGCGGCGGCGTTGCGCGCGATATGCGCCCAGCGCATCGCGTGGCTCTGCACGATGCCCTTGGGGCTGCCGGTGGTGCCGGAGGAATAGATGATGTTGAAGCCGTCGGTTGGCTTGATCTCGACCGGCGCGGGCCTGGTGCCGTCCGGCGAGAGCCAGGTGCCGAGCGACTTGAGGTGGACGAGCTTGCCCGGGATGTGCTGGCCGGCGAGCGCGGCGGCGGCGTCGGCATCGACAAACGTGATGGCCGCGCCGCAATCGGCGATCATCGCCGCGATCGACTCTGGCGTGGCGGAAGGCGCGAGCGGGGTGGCGACCCCGCCGGCGCGCAGCGCGCCAAGGAAGACTGCGGCATTTTCGATACTGGCGGCGGCGACGATCGCGACGGACGCGCCGTGCGCGATCCCATCGCGCTGCAACGCAGCGGCAACGCGGTCGATCAACGCGTCGAGCCCGGCATAATCGAGCTCACCGCCGGCCTCGGCCACAGCGACCTTGTCGGGATGTTCGCGGGCGTGGGCGCGGATCAGCGCCGGCAGCGTGGCGAAGGCGCTGTCGAGCAGCTGGGCGGCGGTGGCGATATCGGTTCCCATGGTTCGACTCCGCTAGTCTAGCGAAGAGCGAAATGCCATACGCGATGTTCTAAAAGAGAATCGGCGAGGGGGATGTCATGCTGTTCTACGACGCTGCCAATCCGGCGCCCAACCCGCGCCGCGTGCGCATCTATCTCGCCGAGAAGGGGCTGAGCGTGCCGCGCGAGATGGTCGCGATACCGGCGGGCGAGCATAAGAGCGAGGCGTTCCGAGCGATCAATCCGCTGGGCCAGATCCCGGCGCTGAAGCTCGACGATGGCAGCGTGATCACCGAAAGCGTGTCGATCTGCCGCTTCTTCGAAGCGATCCATCCCACGCCGCCGATGTTCGGCAGCGGAGCGAAGGGCCTGGCCGAAGTCGATATGTGGACGCGGCGGATCGAGCTGCGGCTGATGACGCCGCTCGCCGCGGTATGGATGCACACCCATCCGTTCACGGCGCGCGTCGTGAAGCCGCAATATACCGACTATGGCGAAAGCCAGAAACCGCGCGTGGTGGCGGCGATGGCGGAGTTCGATCGCTTCCTGGCGGATCGCGAATGGCTCGACGGCAAAAGCTACACGATCGCCGATATCGTGCTGCTGACGACGGTGGATTTCGCCGCGTTTGTCGGTGTGGGCATGCCCGACGAGCTCGAACATCTGTCCGCCTGGCAGAAGCGCGCTTCGGCGCGGCCGAGCGCAGCGGCCTGATCAGGCTGCGGGGTGGTGGCGATCGTTACCGGGCAGGGCGGGCCAGCTTGGGCGATCCGGCGTGGATCGGCATGCAGGTACGTACCGCACCAATCGCTGTGCTCACTTTGCGGCCCTACCCTTCTTGCCGGAGACAGGACATAGATTCTTCCTTCCAAGCGCGCAGGACCGATTGACACGGTCTCTATTTTTCAATCACTTGCGCGCGCCGGTGGGGAAAACCGGCATCCAGGGGGATTTCATGAACAAGTTGCTTATCGCGCTCTCGAGCGCACCTATTGTCGCGTCCGCAATACCCGCCAGCGGGCAAGGCGTGCCCGGGTCGACGCTTGTCGTCGGCGCGGTCACACCAGCCGTACTGCGCGCCGGCACGCAGGTGCCGCTCAAGATGTCGGAAGCACTGACCACCAAGGGCAAGGGCCTGAAGGTAGGCTATCGCTTCCAGATGGAGACGGCCGAGCCGGTGACGGTCGGCGGACAAATCGTTATCCCGGTCGGCAGCCCGGTGACCGGCGAAGTGACTGACGTGCGGTACAAGGGCATGTGGGGCAAATCAGGCCGGATTGGCGCACGCGTTCTGTTCGTCCGGGCCAATGGCCGCCAAATCCGCATGACCGGCTTGATCGACGATAAGGGGACGACGGGAACGGGTGGCGTGGTCGCTGCGGTGGCGTTCCTGCCCGTTGCGGGCTTCTTCACCACTGGCACCAGCGCGAACATTCCGCTCGGCGCGCCGCTCAACGCGTTTATCGATGAGGATGTTGCGGTCGCTTTCGCGGCAGGCGCCCCCCAGCCGATGGTTGTGGCACCGGTCGTGGCGCCGGTTGCTCCGGTGCCCGTGGCACCAGCCAAGTAAGGCGATCGGCCGGGGGGCAGTACGCTTATACTCCGGTCTTCGCTTCCTCCGCGACCCCCTCGGTCGCGGAGGTCGTGCGCTCAAGCACCTTCCCGACAACGATGCCGATCGCGATCAGCACCAGCAATCCTGCGAGCAGGAACGCCGCGCCCGGGAAACCATGTTCGACGCCGGCGGCCAGCGTCTGCGTCATCATCAGCGGGCTGATGATCGCGGCAACGCTGGCCAGGCTACCAAGCCCGCCCTGCAACGCCCCCTGCCGCTCGGGGCCGACCATGCGCGACAGCAGCCCGTTGACCGCCGGGCCGACAAATCCGGACAAGGCTCCGATCACCATGAACGCATAGGTCTGCCACCCCGCGGTGACGAAGGCCAAGGCAAGGAAGCCCGCTGCGCCGAACGCCAGCCCGATCAGCAAGGCGCGCCGATCGCCGACGCGCCCGATCACCGGCGCGACGAGCAGTGCCTGCACCAGCGCCATGATCAGCCCGACATAAGCGAGGCTGAGGCCGATCGCGCCCGGGCTCCAGTTGAAACGGATCGTCGCCCAGAACGCCCAGGTCGCGGGATACACCTGATGTGCGAACTGCCAGATGAACGCGACGAGCAGCAATGGCGCGGCGACGCGGCTGTCGAACAACGGCTTGAACGCGCCCACGATATGCGAATCGCGCAACCGGAACGGGCGGCGGTGGTCGCGTGCGAGCGATTCGGGCATTGCCAGCGTCATGATCGCGGCATTGCCGAGCGCCAATATGGCCGCAGCGATGAACGGCGCGCGGGGGCCGAGGCCGGAGATCAGCCCGCCCAATGCCGGGCCGATGATGAAGCCGATGCCGAACGCCGCGCTGACATAGCCGAAGGCCGCACTGCGCTTGTCAGGTGGGGTGACGTCGGCGATCACCGAGCTCGCCGGGCCATAGATCGCGCCGGCGATGCCGGCGATGAAGCGGCCGAGGAACAGCCAGGCAAGCGTCGGCGCGGCCGCCATCAAGGCATAGTCGATCCCGAACGCCAGCATCGAGGCGATCAGCACGGGGCGACGGCCGAACCGGTCGCTCAAATTGCCGAGGATCGGACCGGCAACGAACTGCGCGAGCGCGAAGGCGACGAGCATATAGCCGGCGATCCGCGTCGCCTCATCGATCCCGACCTGGCCGAGCTGCGTGATCAAGGCGGGCAAGACGGGCATGACGATGCCGAAGCCGATCGTGTCGATCAGCACGGCGGCAAGCACGATCGGCACGGCGCGGTTGGCGAAATGCATGATGGATATCCTTGCTCATCGGCGTCGGTGCGCGCCACGGATACTGGCCGGTTCGTCCCCGCGCGTCACCCCGGATTTGGCCCCGCGGATTGCGGCCCGCCAACGTAGTGGCGGCCGAGGATGCTGGACGATGAACCTGGGCCCGGGCTGACGGTCACATGGGGACGGTGCGTCGGTGGCGAAGGAGGGTCAGCTTGCTTCGCCCGGCATCGCTTTCTCCTGCGGCGCGGGGGTGGCGATGTTGAAGATCCGCGCGATCAATGCTTCCAGCGTCTCGAACACCGCCTCGACGCCGAAACCGGCGACGAACGACAGGGCGGAGCTGGACAAGGCGACCGGGCCGATCAGGCCGGTTCCCGCGTCGTCGCTGCTCGGCTGGCCGATGAACAGACCGATACAGGCACCGACCACCGCACCCAGGGCCAGCTGCTGCACGGACAACTGCAAGTCGCGCGGCGTCAGCAGGCTGGCGCGGGTCTTGCGCGACAGCGAGCGAACGACCGCGGCGGCCGCGCCCAAGAAGCCGTACAGCACTGGTAGGATCGCGGAGGCAATGATCCCGGCGAGCGACGCGGCATAACCGACGATCCCGGGGCCGTTGACGACTTCGCCCGGTTTCTTCACCGCGTTGTTCTGAAACAGCCATCTGGCGAGCGAGCGTTGCACGCGCACCACGTCTTCCTGCGCGGCGACCAGCCCGGTACAGGCCTGGCGCTGTTCGGCGCTTTCATATTGCGCAATCTCCTTGCCGCTGCTCGCAGGAAGCGCCGGCAAGAGTCGGATTCGATCGCAATAGCCCGTGATATAGGGGCTTTGCGCAACAGACGGGGTGGTCAGCTCGGCCGCCGCGACCGACGGCCTAGCGTCGCCCTCTTGTTCCGCGGCCTGGTCTAACGGGAGCGTCGCCGGGGCCTTGCCGGCCTCGGCCATATCGACGCGCTTTTGCGCGGCGACGAGATTGGCCTGCGCGGTGGCGAGTTCGCCCAATTGCGCGTTGCCGAATGCGACATACCAGGAAATGGCGCAGGTGATGGTCAGCCAGATCAGCAGGAAGCCGTTCATGAACAGCATCATGCGCCGGAACCGCGCCGCCCGACCGGCCAGATCCGGATAGGCGGCGCACGCCATCGAGCGGCGCGAGGGGGCGGCGGCGACGCGTGGTTCGTCGTCACCTTCGATCTGCTCGCTGGCCCGGCGGCGACGCTCGCGATCGGCGGATTCTTCCTGGGTCACGAGCAGCGTGAAGGCGATCGTCGCGCCGCTGGCCGGGTAAGACAGGCTGTTGAGATAATCCTTGGCCTTGATCAGCAAGGCGGCCTGCTTGGCCTGGTCGCGCACCTGCTCCGCGGGAGGCCAGTTGACGCTGCACACCTGCTCGATCCAGTCGGCCGGCAGCCATTCCGGCTTGTCCTTGGTCAGTGCGGAGAGATTGGTCGTCGGGTTGGCGGCAAGGTTGTCGAGCAGCAAGTGAACCTCGCTTAGTTCACGCCCCAGTACGAAGACCTTGGGGTCTTCATTGGTATCGGCCATGTCTTCCTCCCCCGAGAACCACTAATAGTAAGATGTATTGGCGATTTACGTCAATCGGTATTGGCCGATCTTCGCTTTACTGGGCGTGGGTGGCGCGAGCCTAGTAGCTCGCGTGCGGTGCCGGGCAGGGGGGCGCGACCGCCCGGCGCCGGCGGGTCTTTGCATCGCTGCCAATCTGTGCCATCCCGGCGCCATACCCGATATTCAGATTCGACAAAAAGGATGAGGACCCATGGCTTCCGCCGCTGAACTCGACGCCCCCGTCAATCCGCTCGACAGCTTCCGCCAGGAAGTGCGCGACTGGCTGGCGGAGAACTTCCCCGCCTCGCTCAAGGGCAAGGACAATGCGATGTCGGCGGTCGATGGGCCGAGCGAAGCATCGCCCGAGGAAGAGGCGTGGAAAAAGGCCGTCGGCGAGAAAGGCTGGGGCGTGCCCGCCTGGCCCAAGCAATATGGCGGCGGCGGGTTGGATCGCGCGCAGGTGCGCGTGCTGCAGGAGGAAATGGGGCGGGTTGGCGCGTGGAACCCGGTCGGCGGGATGGGCGTGATGATGTTCGGCCCGACGCTGCTGGAATATGGCACCGAAGAGCAGAAGAGCCAGCATATCCCGGCGATCGCCAATGGCACGATCCGCTGGTGCCAGGGCTATTCCGAGCCGGGTGCCGGCTCCGATCTGGCGAGCCTGCAGATGTTCGCCGAGGACAAGGGCGATCACTATCTGGTCAACGGGCAGAAGACCTGGACCTCGGGCGGGCAATGGGCCGACAAATGCTTTGCCCTGGTGCGGACCGACAAATCGAAAAAGCATGAAGGCATCAGCTTCATGCTGATCGATATGGATGCCGAGGGCGTCGAAGTGAAGCCGATCCGGCTGATCTCGGGCTCGTCGCCATTCTGCGAGACGTTCTTCACCAATGTGAAGGTGCCCAAGGAAAATCTCGTCGGCCGCGAAGGCGAGGGGTGGACGATCGGCAAGCGGCTGCTGCAGCACGAGCGCTCCAGCCTGTCGGGCGGTGGATCGGCGCGGATGTTCGCGGGCAAGCCGATCGGCACGCTGGCCAAGGAATATCGCGGCACCGACGAGCAGGGCCGGGTCAGCGACAGCGATCTGCGCATGCGCATCGTGCGGCACGACATGGACAGCCGCGCCTTTGCGCTGACGCTGCGCCGCGCGGCGCTGGAGGCCAAGTCCAACCAGGGGCCGTCGGCGGCGACCAGCATCATGAAGAATGTCGGCGCGCGCATCACGCAGGATCGTGCCGAGCTGAGCATCGAGATCATGGGCATGAACGGGCTGGGCTGGGAAGGCGAGGGGTTCAGCGAGGACGAGATCGGCCAGACCCGCACCTGGCTGTGGGGCAAGGCGGTGTCGATCTATGGCGGGTCGACCGAGATCCAGAACAACGTGATCGCCAAGCGCATCCTGGGGATGCTGGATCACCAGTAAGAATTCTCCCTCTCCCCGCCGGGGAGAGGGCAGGCGAGCGAAGCGACGCCGGGAGAGGGGCAGTGTGGAGAGGGCAGTGGGACACACTGCCCTTCTCCCCGGCCCTCTCCCCGGTGGGGAGAGGGAGTTAACGACATGGCCGTATTGAACGAAGAACAGACGATGCTGCGCGATATGGCGCGCGAATGGGCCGATAACGAGGCGCCAGTGACGGCCTTTCGCAAGGTGCGCAATGCCGCGCCGGCGGAAGGATATGACACCGCTGCCTGGCAGCAGATCGGCGAAATGGGCTGGGCCGGGATCGTCGTGCCGGAAGAATATGGCGGATCGGCGTTCGGCTATCTGTCGCTCGGGCTGGTGCTCGAACAATTGGGCCGCAACCTGACCGCGTCGCCGCTCGCTTCGACCGCGGCGGCGGCGGCGGCGATCGCCCTTGGCACGTCGGACACAGCGAAGAGCACGTGGCTGCCGCAGATTGCCTCCGGCGAGGTCGTCGCGACCTTGGCGATCGACGAAGGCCCGGTGCACGATCCGGCGACGATCGCCACTGCCGTTTCCGACGGCGCACTGACCGGCACCAAAGCTTTCGTCGCGGAAGGCGATAGCGCGCATCTGTTCGTCGTGGCGGCCAGCGACGGTCTGTATCTCGTCGCCGGCGATGAGGGCGTGACACGCTCGACGCGGAAGATGGCGGATTCGCGCAGTCATGCGCAGGTCACGTTCAGCGGCGCCAAAGCGGAGAAGCTCGGCGGGCCTGAACTCACCGCTCAGGTCATCGACCTCGCGACCGCGGCGCTGGCCGCGGAAATGCTCGGCATGGCGGAGCAAGCCTTTGCCGTGACCAAGGATTATCTCAAGCAGCGCGTGCAATTCGGCCAGCAATTGTCGACCTTCCAAGCATTGCAGCATCGCATGGCCAAGATGTTCACCGAGCTCGAGCTGATGCGCTCCGCGGTGGAGGGCGCGTTGGAGGCGATCGACGCCAAGCGCAGCGACACCGATCAGGCGGTCAGCCTGGCCAAGGCGATCGCCAGCGATACGCTGCATCTGGTGAGCCGCGAGATGGTCCAACTCCATGGTGGCATCGGCATGACCGACGAACATGACGCCGGTTTCTACCTCAAGCGCGCGCGCGTGCTGGAGACGATGTGGGGCAACGCCGCGTATCATCGCGAACGCTTCGCCCGGCTCAACGGCTACTGATCGCGCCAAGCCCCTCCCGGGCCGGCCTTTTTCGCTATTTCGAATACACGTTCTGGCCGGTCCGGGTCTTTCAAACTATGACTTTTCGGCAACAGACGCACTCCGTAGCGTCATGCAACGCTAGTTCTGCTTGACGCATAGGCCAACTTGGCTATTTTCGAGGATGAGGTACGGAACTACTAAAGTTCTGGCCGCTTAGGGAGAGAGTGATGCTCAACAAGCAATATATGTCGGCGTGCGCCCTTACAGTCCTCGCAATGGGACTCGCCACGCCGGCATGGGCGCAGCAGACCGAAGCCGCCACTGGTGCGCCGTCCGAGGCCGCCGCCGCCCCCCAGGCACAAGACGAAAGCGGCGCCGACATCATCGTCACGGCGCAGGGCCGCGCCCAGGCGCTGGCCGACGTGCCCGTCGCAATCTCCGCCGTGACATCCGAATCGCTGCAGAATTCCGGCGCCAACGACATCCGCCAGCTCAACCAGCTCGCGCCGTCCTTGCTCGTGTCCTCGACCGGCTCGGAAGCCAATGGCTCGCCCCGTATTCGCGGCATCGGCACGGTCGGCGACAATCCCGGGCTGGAAAGCTCGGTCGTCGTGTTTATCGACGGCGTCTATCGTTCGCGGTCCGGCATCGGGCTCAACGAATTGGGCGAGATCGACCGGATCGAGGTGCTGCGCGGGCCGCAGGGTACGCTTGGCGGGCGCAACTCCTCCGCCGGCCTGATCAGCATCGTCAGCAAAAAGCCGTCGTTCGAATTTGGCGGCACGGCCGAGGCGACCTACGGCAATTTCGATTTTGTGCGCTTGTCGGGCAGTGTCACTGGTCCGATCACCGAGAAGATCGCGGCGCGCCTGGACGGCGTCTATGTCAAGCGCGACGGCTTCTACAAAGACACCACCAACGACACGCGGGTCAACGATCGCGACCGTTATTTCCTGCGCGGCCAAGTGTTGTTCGAACCGACCTCGGATGTCAGCTTCCGGCTGATCGGCGACTATAGCAAGCGCAAGGAAGCATGCTGCGCGGCGACCTATGTCGGGCAGAGCGTGAACCCGTACATCGGCAATCTCAACACTCCCGCCACCCCGCTCACCACGGGGCTCGCTGGGGGCAACAACATCATCAACGTGCTGCGCGATCTAGGGCAGGATGTCGGCGCGTTCAGTCAGGGTTACTCGCGCAACATCTCGGTTTCCGCCGGTCGCGACTATGAGGGCGAGACGCAGGATTGGGGCGTGTCGGGCCAGCTCGACTGGTCGTTCGGCGATGTCAGCCTGACATCGATCACCGCCTATCGCAGCTATTATAACGAGCAGGGATCGGACACGGACTATAGCTCGGTCGATATCCTGTTTACCGAATCCGATGGCAACAGCCGCCGCGCCTTCAAGACGTTCACGCAGGAATTGCGCCTGCAGGGCAGCGCATTCGACGATAAGCTCGACTGGCTGATCGGCGGCTTCTATTCGAACGAGCAGTTCCGCGGCAAAAGCAATCTTAAGTTCGGCAGCCAATATGGCCGCTTCGCAACCTGCCGGATCATCTCCGGCGGTGGCCTGGCTGGCCTATATTCGCCGACCAGCCCGGGCTGCGTCGCACCGGGCATCGGTCTGGCAACGCTGGGATCGTTCGGCGCGGATATCCGCAACGGCTTCCTGACGCTCGACGGGATCAACAATGTCGGATCGACGGTCGATCGCTACCGCCAGAGCAGCCGCAGCTTCGCCGCCTTCACGCACAATATCATCCACCTCACCGATACCGTCGATCTGACGCTCGGCCTGCGTTACACCGACGAGCGCAAGCGCTTTGGCGCCACCTTCGGCAACAACAATACCGGCTGCGTCACGCTACAGAATACGCTGACCGATGATCTGATCAGCGCCAATGCGACCGTGCGTGCGCTGGCGGGCGGACTGATCGGGCTGGGCTGTCAGGGCAATTCGACGGCCGAATTGAACGGCGTGAGCGTCAGCGACAAACGCCATGAAGACGAGTTCACCGGCACCGCGATCCTGTCATGGAAACCGATCGACGATCTGTTGCTCTATGCCAGCTTCTCGCGCGGCTATAAGGCGGGCGGGTTCAATTTCGACCGTTCCGCGCTCAAGTCGCCGATCGCCGTCAACAGCGCCGGTGTGCCAACGACGAGCTTCGCTGCATTGGGCGGCGCGCAAGCGCTGGTTAGCGCGCTGCAGTTCGAGCCGGAGAAGGTCAATGCCTTCGAAATCGGTGCAAAATATGGCACCGGACCATTCAGCCTGTCGGTCGCCGGCTTCCGCCAGCAGTTCAGTAGTTTCCAGCTTAACACCTTCGATGGCACGGTGTTCATCGTGCAGAACATCAACGGCTGCTCGGAAAGCCTGAACGGCGCGGATCGCGATACGAGCTCGGCCACCGGGGCCTGCGCCGAGGACAATGTCAGCTACGGCGTGGTGTCGCAAGGCGTCGAGCTCGAGGCTTCCTTGGTGCCGGCGCGCGACTTCCGCGTCTCTGCCGGCCTGACCTATGCCGATACCAAATATCGCGACAACCTGGTCGGCAACAATGCCGGTGCACCGCTCAATGCGGCGTTGCGCAAATTGCCTGGCGACAATCTGTCCAACGCGCCGAAAGTGGTGGTGACAGGGTCCGCGGCCTGGACGCCCGATATCGGCAGCAGCGGGCTCTCGGGGCTGTTCTATGTCGATACGCGCCTGTCGAGCGACTATAATACCGGGTCCGATCTGTTCCCGCAAAAGGAGCAGGATAGCTTCGCTTTGGTCAATGCCCGTATCGGCCTGCGCGGCAAAGACGAGATGTGGGCGATCGAGTTCTGGGGGCAGAATGTCTTCAACAAGAATTACGCCCAGGTCGCGTTCAACTCTCCGTTCCAGGCGGGCACGTCCAACGCGACGTTCTCCGATCCGCAATATCCCGGCGGCCGCCAGCTCTTCTCGCAGTTCCTGGCCGAACCGCGCACGTACGGCGTGACGCTGCGCGGCAAATTCTAACAGTAGCGTGGGACATGTCCGGCACATGATCGGATGACCCGACGACCGGCCCGCCGACCGGCCCCCCAGTCCGGGGCCGGCGGCGGGCTTTTTTTGTGAAACGAGATCCGATGACGATTGCCGCCACCCATCCCGAGATCGCCGACACGCTGGCGCTCAAGCGGCGTACGATGACGCTCGCGCTGCTCACCACGGTGTATTTCTTCAGCTATATGGACCGGCAGATCCTCGCCATTCTGCTCGAGCTGATCAAAGCCGATCTGAAGCTCAGCGACGGTCAATTGGGCGTGCTCTCGGGCCTGGCCTTTGCGATCTTCTATGCCGTACTCGGCATTCCCGTGGCGCGGCTGGCGGACAAGGGCAACCGGCGCAACATCATCGCCATCGCGCTGGCGATCTGGAGCGTGATGACCGCGCTCTGCGGCCTGGCCCAGAATTTCGGCCAGTTGCTGGCGGCGCGGATCGGCGTCGGCGTGGGGGAGGCGGGGTCGAGCCCGCCGTCGCATTCGATCATTGCCGATCTGTATCCGGCGGACCGGCGCGCCGGCGCCATGGCGATCTATTCGCTCGGCGTGGTGCTGGGCGCGGGCGTCGGCACGTTCATCGGCGGCACGGTGGCGCATCTCTGGGGCTGGCGCGTGGCGATGCTGACCATTGGTTTGCCCGGCGTGGCGCTGGCGGTGATCGTGTATTTCTTCGTGGTCGAACCGCGGCGCGGTCTCTCCGATGTGGATCAACTTGCGCACAGCCATCCGATGCCGAGCCTGGCCACTGGCTTCCGCACGATCTGGGCCAATGCGGCGGCCCGCCATCTGGTGATGGCGGTGACGATCACGTCATTGGTCGGCTATGCGCTGAGCGGCTGGGGGCCAAGCTACCTGCAGCGGTCGCTGGGCCTGACCGTGTTGCAGATCTCGCTCTATGTTGCGCCGGTGGGCACCGCGCTGGCGGCGTTTTCCGCGGTGATGGGTGGCAAGCTGGCCGATCGCGTCGCACGCAAGCGCGGATTGCATGCGCAGAGCAGCATGGTGGCCTGGCTCAAGCTGATCGCCTTTCCGTTCGTGCTGCTGTTCTTCCTGTCGGATAATCTGGCAGTCGCACTGTTCGGCTATTTCGCCTCATTGCTGTTCGCCAATTCCTATCTCGGGCCGACCTTCGCGCTGCTGCAGGGGCTGGCACCGGTGCAGTTGCGCGCATTGTGGGCGGCGATCACCTTGCTGGTGATCAACCTGCTTGGGCTGGGCTTGGGGCCGGCGGCGGTCGGCTGGATCAGCGACGCGCTCCGCCCGACGTTCGGCGCGGAGTCGCTGCGCTATTCGCTGGTCTGCGTCGGCATGCTGACGCCATGGGCGATCTTTCATTACTGGCGGGCGAGCGTGCTGCTGCATCGTAGCGAAAAGGTGACGGCGGGGCTGTGAGGTTCTAGGCTCGGGCGCATGCCCAAGAAATCAACCGGCTTGCCGACGCGTGAGCAGATCCTCGACTTCATTTCCACCGCCACGACGCCCGCCGGCAAGCGCGAGATCGCCAAGGCGTTCGGCCTGACCGCGCAGGAGAAGATCGGGCTGAAGTCCTTGCTCAAGGACATGGCCGACGAGGGGCTGATCGACGGCGCCGGCGCGCGCGCCTTTCACAAGATGGGCGGGGTGCCGCGCGTGACGGTGCTGCGCATCGCCGATGTCGACGATGGCGGCAACGTCTGGGCGGTGCCGGAGAATTGGCATGCCGAAACGCCGCCGCCCAAATTGCGTGTGCGCGAGAAGGGCCGGCGTGGTGCGTTGGGCATCGGCGACCGGATTCTGGCGCGGACCGAGGAAGCGGGCGCGGGCTGGATCGCACATCCGATGAAGCAACTCGCCAAGGGCGAGGAATTGGTGCTCGGCGTGCTGCGGCAGGAGGGCGGCAAGCTGTGGCTGACCGGGGTGGAAAAGCGCGATCGCAGCGAATACCTAGTCGCCGATGCCGGGGAGGCCGAAGCGGGCGATCTGGTGCTGGCGGAGAAAGGCGGCCGGCCGCCGCGGATTACGGTGCGCGTTACCGAAGTGCTGGGCGATCCGTTTGCGCCGCGTAGTTTCTCGCTGATTGCCATCCACAAGCTTGGCATCCCGACGGTGTTTTCGCCGGAGACGCTGGCCGAGGCCGAGCGTATGGCGGCGCAGCCGCTGGGTGATGATCGCGAGGACCTGCGCGACGTGCCGATCGTGGCGATCGATCCGGCCGATGCGCGCGACCATGACGACGCGGTGTGGGCCACGCCCGATGACGATCCTGCCAATGAGGGCGGGTGGAAGGCGATCGTCGCGAT
Source organism: Parasphingomonas puruogangriensis (assembly GCF_036663635.1). Lineage (NCBI taxonomy): Bacteria > Pseudomonadati > Pseudomonadota > Alphaproteobacteria > Sphingomonadales > Sphingomonadaceae > Parasphingomonas > Parasphingomonas puruogangriensis. Next base: position 205,016 of record NZ_JAXOJI010000006.1, read on the forward strand.
CGCCGATGTGAGTTTCTATGTGCGCCCTGGCAGCGATCTCGATCGCGAGGCGCGCAAGCGGGGCAATTCGGTCTATTTCCCGGATCGCGTGGTGCCGATGTTGCCGGAGATCCTGTCGGCGGAGGTATGTTCGCTGAAGCAGGGCGTCGATCGCGCGGCGCTGGCGTGTCATTTGCGGGTGGGGAAGAATGGCGAGCTGAAGAGCTGGCGCTTTACCCGCGCGGTGGTGCGGCTGGCGGCGAATATCGCCTATGAGGATGCGCAGGCGGCGATCGACTCAACCTCCCCTCCCGCCCTGCGGGAGGGGCTGGGGGAGGGCCTGTCGGCAGGGGAGCCCCTTGCGGACAGGCCCTCCCCTAACCCCTCCAGCGAGCGGGAGGGGGAATTGCCCCCGCTTCTTCAGCCCCTGTGGGATTGCTGGCACGCGCTCTACAAAGCCCGCGAGAAGCGTGGGCCGCTCGATCTCGATCTGCCCGAGCGGCGCGTGGTGCTCGACGAGAAGGGGCGGATCATGTCGGTCGCGCCGCGCGAGCGGCTCGATTCGATGCGGCTGATCGAGGATTATATGATCGCCGCCAACGTCGCCGCGGCCAAGGCGCTGGAGGGCAAGAAGGCGCCCGTCATGTACCGCGTGCACGAGCCGCCGAGCCGCGAGAAGCTCGTCGCGCTGAAGGATTATCTCAAGACTTTCGGGGTCGAGTTCGCGTTGGGGCAGGTGATCCAGCCACGCACGTTCAATCATATCCTCGACCGTGTCGGCGACGCCGATTTCCGGCCGCAGATCATGGAGCAGGTGCTGCGCACGCAGACCCAGGCTTATTATGGGCCAATGAACCACGGGCATTTCGGGCTGGCTTTGGGCAGTTACGGGCACTTCACCTCGCCCATTCGTCGTTATGCCGATCTGATCGTGCATCGCTCGCTCGTCTCGGCGTTCAAGCTTGGGCCGGGCGGGCTGACGCAGGGCGAGGCCGAGGGCATGGAGCGGATCGGCGAGGGCATTTCCGCGCTCGAGCGCCGCGCCATGGAGGCCGAGCGCGACACGATCGACCGTTATGTCGCCGCGTTCCTGGCCGAGCGGGTCGGCGACGTGGTGGACGCGCGGATCACCGGGGTGACCAATTTCGGCTTTTTCGCGACGGTCGAGGGGATCGGCGGCGACGGGCTGATGCCGGTGCGCGATATCGGCGGGGAATATTTCCGCTTCGACGAGGCGGCACGGACCCTCGTCGGCGAGCATTCGGGGACGACCTTTGCCAGCGGCATGCGGCTGCAATTGCGGCTGGCGGAGGCTAATCCGGTATCGGGCGGGCTGCGCTTCGAGATGGTCGATGGGAAGGCCGAGCGGGTGGAGCGGGATGCGGCGCCGGCGCGGGTGATCAAGCGGCGCGGGCGGCCGGCAAATATCCGGCATCAGGGGAAGAAGCGCTAATTCGGTACCGACCGGGCGAAGATTTCCCCTGCGTCACCCCGGCCTTGAGCCGGGGCCCAGCTACTTCTTCCAAATGCGGGGCAAGGCAGCGGGGCCCCGGGTCAAGCCCGGGGTGACGGGATATGGTTGGACGTCCTCGGTAACGCGTCACCCCGCCGTGAAGGTCAGCCCGCCGCGCGCGATCAAGCGCTCGCGCAGTGGTGCGCCCATCAGCGCGCCCGGCGTCCAGATACCGCCTTCACCCTCCACGTCGTGCACCAGACACAGCGCCGCTTCCGCGATCATCCGGCTGGTCGAACCATAGCCGGGATCGCGATTCCCGGTGACCACCGCATCGAGCCGTGAACCATCCGGCATTTCGCCGATGAACAGCAGATCGTAAAAACCGTTCTCGCGCTCGTCCTTGCTCGGGCCTTCGCCGGGCTTGGGGCCCTTGTCGCCGGCGAACGGGTTGATCTTGGCTATCGCCTCCGCGGCGACGCGGCTCATCTCGCCCAGGCCCGGCGCGACCATCATCTCGTCATAGACGAAGTCCGCGCCATACGCCTGGTCGAGCAGGAAATTGGTGCGGTGGACGTTCTTGGTGTTGATCGGCGCCATGATGAACGGCGCGACCCAGGCCTGGATCGCCTGATCATATTCGGGGAGCAGGCCCTTGGGCTGGCTCGGACCGTCAAAGCCCGGCGTCAGCGCGAACGGATCGACCAGCAGGCCGAGAATGCTCGGATCGCGCGCCGCGGCAGCCATCGACGCCTTGAGGCTGGCGACGGTGCCACCAGAGGCGCCGCCCTGCATTTTTCGCACGCGGCCTTTGACGTGGCGCACAGGGTGGCCGAACTTGGCCCGGGCGGCATCCTGCAACGTCAGCACGCCAAGATCGAACGGGATCGAATCGAACCCGCAGCTGAACACGATCCGCGCGCCGCTGCGCTTGGCCGTCCCGTGATGCGCGTCGATCATGTGGCGCATCCAGGCGGGCTCACCGCACAGGTCGACATAAGCGGTGCCGGTGGCGGCACAGGCGGCGATGAGATCGTTGCCGTAGAGCTGGTACGGGCCGACCGTGGTGAGCATGACCTTGGTGCGCGCGCACAGCGCGGTGAGGCTGGCGGGATCGTCGCTATTGGCGACGAGCAGCGGCGTATCGGCGGGGGCGCCGATCTCGTCGCGCACTTCCTGCAGCTTGGCCAGCGAACGGCCAGCCATCGCCCAGCGCGGCGTGTTCTGGCTGAGCAGATATTCGGCGACGAGGCGGCCGGTGAAGCCGGTAGCGCCATAGACGATGATGTCGAAGTCTTGCATGATTCTCCCCTCCCGCTTGCGGGAGGGGAGTAAAGCTAGGCCGCCTCGCTGAACTGCAAGCTCGCCAGCCTTGCATACAAGCCGTTTTTGCCGATCAATTCGGCGTGGCTGCCGCTTTCGACGATGCGGCCGTCGTTCATCACGATGATGCGCTTGGCGGCGCGGACGGTGGCGAGGCGGTGGGCGATGACCAGCGTAGTGCGCTGCTGCATCAGTCGCTCGAGCGCTTGCTGGACGAGCTGCTCGCTCTCCGCGTCGAGCGCGCTGGTCGCTTCGTCGAGCAGCAGGATCGGCGCGTCGCGCAGCAGCGCGCGGGCGATAGCGACGCGCTGGCGCTGGCCGCCGGAAAGGCGCGCGCCGCCTTCGCCGAGGAACGTGCTGAGCCCGTCGGGCAGCTTGCGCAGGAATTCGGCGGCGTTGGCGGCCTCCGCGGCAGCCCACAATTCGTCGTCGCCCGCTTCCCATTTGCCGTAGCGCAGATTGTCGCGCGCGCTGGCGCCGAAGATCACGGTTTCCTGCGGCACCATGGCGATGCGGCGGCGGATCTCGGCCGGATCGGCATCGCGCAGCGACACGCCATCGAGCCGGACGTCGCCGCTGGCCGGATCGTAGAAGCGCTGGATTAGCTGGAACAACGTGGTCTTGCCCGCGCCCGACGGGCCGACCACCGCGACGGTGTCGCCCGGCGCGATGTCGAGCGAAAAATCATGCAGTGCGGCGGTATCGAGCCGCGTCGGATAGCGGAATTCGACATGATCGAACGTCAGCGCGCCGCGCGCGGGGACGGGCAGGGCGACCGGGTGCGCCGGTGGGGCGATTTCGGGTTGCTCGTGGAGCAATTCGCCAAGCCGGCCGGCGGCGCCAGCACCGCGCAGCAGATCGCCATAGACTTCCATCAGCGCGCCGAACGCGCCGGCGACGATCCCGCCGGTCAGCACGAACGCGGCGATCGATCCGCCGCTGATCTTGCCCGCGGCGACATCAACCGCACCTTCCCACAGCACCAGCGTGATCGAACCGAAGATCAGCCCGATGACGATCGCGGTCATCACCGCGCGCAGGGCGATGCGACGGCGCGCGGCGGCGAAGGTGGCGGCGACGGCATCGGAGAAACGCTTGGCTTCGCGGCTTTCCTGGCCGAACGCCTGGACGATCTTCATCGCGCCCAATGTCTCGGTGGCGAGCGAGCCGACATCGGCGACGCGATCCTGCGACTGGCGTGATTGGTTGCGCACCCGGCGGCCGAGCAGGGCCATCGGCAGGATGATGATCGGAATGCCGAGCATCAGCATACCGGCGAGCTTGGGCGAGATGGCGAACAGGTAGATCAGCCCGCCAATGCCGGTGAAGACGTTGCGCAGCGCGACCGATACGGTGGTGCCGACGACCTGTTCGATCAGCGTGGTGTCGGAGGTCAGGCGCGAGGCGATTTCGGACGGGCGGTTCTGTTCGAAGAAGCGCGGCGTCAGCGTCAGTAGATGCGCCTGCACGGAAGTGCGGATGTCGGCCACGACGCGTTCGCCGAGCCACGAAACGTAGTAGAAGCGCACTGCGGTGGCGAGCGCGAGGATGACGACGATCATCAACAGGTAATGGAACGAGGCATCGACTGAGCCGCCGGCGCCCGGGCCGAAGCCGCGATCGATCACGCGCTTGAAGCCATAGGGTATGCCGATCGTTGCCGCCGAGGTGGTCAGCAGCGCCAACCAAGCAATGCCGATCTGGCGCGGATACTTTTTGGCGTGGTGCCACACCAAGGCGAGATCACCGAGGCGGCGCTTCGGCGCGGGGTCGGCTGCGAGCACGGGATCTGGCTGACTATCGGACATGGCGCGCACGGGTAGCAGGGTGGCGGCGGTCCCTCAACGGCGCAGACGGCCGCAATGGACGATCATTGCCAGCCTTGCGCGATCGGTTTATGCCGCACCTGCGAACAGTTTCCTTTTTCCAATATCGGGTATGCCATGCTGTACAATGCCTATGAGATGCAGAAGACCATGCTGGCCGGCGCCAGCGCGATGGCGGATTTCAGCGCGGGCTGGCTCAATAACCCGGCCAATCCGTTTTCCTATATGGGCGGCGGCACGGTGATGGCCTCGGCATTGGAGGTGTTCGCGCATGCTGCCGCGCCTCGTGGCAAGCCGGCGTTCGGGCTGGAGACCACCATGATCGGCGGCAAGCAGGTGCCGGTCGAGGAAGAGATCGTGGTGCGGAAAGCCTTCGGACAGTTAAAGCGCTTCAAGCGTGAGGGCGTGGCCGGTGAGCCCAAGCTGTTGATCGTCGCGCCGATGTCCGGCCATTATGCGACTCTGTTACGCGGTACGGTCGAGCGGATGCTGCCGGTGGCGGATGTGTACATCACCGATTGGCGCGACGCGAAGCTGGTGCCGCTCAGCGACGGGACGTTCGATCTCGACGATTACATCGATTACATCAGCGAATTCCTTGAGGTGATCGGCACGTCGGGTGACGGCGAGCGCGCGCATATGCTGGCGGTGTGCCAGCCGTCGGTGCCGTGTTACGCCGCGACCTGCCTGATGAGCGCGGACCAGCATCCGTACCGGCCCAAGACGCTGACCATGATGGGTGGGCCGGTCGATACGCGCGAGGCGCCGACCGCGGTCAACACGCTGGCAACCGAGCGGCCGCATGCCTGGTTCGAGCAGAATGTGATCGCCACGATCCCGGCCAATTATCCTGGCGCGGGGCGCAAGGTGTATCCGGGCTTCCTGCAGCTGGCCGGGTTCATGTCGATGAACCTTGGTAACCACCTGAATTCGCACTACGAGATGTTCAAGCACCTCGTGCAGGGCGACGGCGAAAGCGCCGATGCCTCAAAGGATTTCTACGAGGAATATCGCTCGGTTTGCGACATGACGGCGGAATTCTATCTGCAGACGATCGACGTGGTGTTCCAGGATCATGCTTTGCCCAGGGGCATCATGCAGCATCGCGGGCGGACGATCGATCCGGCGGCGATCACCGATGTCGGCATCCTCGCGATCGAGGGCGAGAAGGATGATATTTCGGGGCTTGGTCAGACCAAGGCGGCGCTGACCATCGCCACTGGGCTGCCTGAGGCGAAGAAGCGCTATTATATGGCCGAGGGGGCCGGGCATTACGGCATCTTCAACGGTAGTAAGTGGCGCGACAAGATCGCACCGGTAGTGGAAGAATGGATGGCGGCGAACGCCTGAGCGCCTTCCAAGCGCGTCACCCCAGCGAACGCTGGGGTCTCAATGAGGCGGGCGTTACGCCCGACGCGTGAGACCCCAGCTTTCGCTGGGGTGACGCGGCTTGGGTCGGGCAGGTTACGCCGCCGTCGTGCCTACCACGGCGTGACTGCCCGACTCCGACGGCTTGATCGTCCCGCCGACCAGCATCTTCAGCCGCCCCGACAGCGAGATATCGGTTTCCCATAGTTCCGCGCTATCGATGTCCATGCGGATCAGCGCCAGATTGGGATCGCTCTTGCCGCCGGGAAACCAGGCCTCGACTTGCTTGTTCCACAGCTTGTCGATCATCAGCGCATCGTTGCTGACGCTGATCGTACCCGACAGGCAGGCAAAAAAGTCATGCCCCTTGGACACGAACTGCGCCATCGCCGCGCCGCCGCCGATCAGCCGGTTATCCTTGCCGACGAAGAAGAACAACGTGTCGACCAGATCCTTGTCGAGCTGCGCGGTAAGCGGCTCGCTATGCTGATGCGTGTCGGTCAGGCCGACCATCACGAACGGGCTGTCGGCCATCTTGTCCCACAACGTCTGCTTGATCTCATGCGTGTCGGCCATGCGGTCTCTCCTGATAGGTTCGGTAGGATAACGTTCCGGGGGCAAAGGGTTTCCTCGTGGCCTGACGATGCCGGACGCGGCATGAAGCGACGGTTATGAAATCACTGTTCCTGCCGATCCTAGCCGGTGCCACGTTGCGCGACCGGATCATTGCCTGCGCTGCCGCTTCGATCGGGATCGGATTGACCGCATGGCTCAGCGCGCTGGTCGTCGATGCGCGTACCGCCGCCTTGCTTGTCGCGCCGATGGGGGCATCGGCCGTGCTGATCTTCGCGGTGCCGACGAGCCCGCTGGCGCAGCCCTGGCCGGTGATCGGCGGCAATGTGCTATCAGCGCTGGTCGGGATTGCGATCGCGCGAGCGGTGCCGAACGCGACGCTGGCCGCGGGGCTGGCGGTGGCGGGCGCGATATTGGTCATGTCGCTAACGCGCTCGCTGCATCCGCCGGGTGGCGCTGCGGCGTTGCTGCCGGTGCTGGGGGGCAGCAGCATCGTGTCGATGGGCTATTGGTTTGCGGTCGTGCCGGTGGGGTTGAACGCGGCAGTATTGGCGGCACTCGGCCTGCTGCTCCATCGTCTCACCGGGCATAGCTATCCGCACCGCGCGGCGCCAGCGGGCGGGCAGACGCTGCCGTCGGTCGAGATGGTACCGCATCCGGAAGACTTGGATTTGGCATTGGCGGATCTCGGCGAGACGTTCGACGTCAGCCGCGAAGATCTCGACCTGCTGTTCGAACGCGTCGAACAGCATGCCGTTGAGCGAAAGTCGCGGGCGCGATAACCGGCGCCGTGAGACTGCAATCCGGCGCAGTGGTTTACAGACAAAATCGAGTTATCATCTGGTTGGCGGCAATTTGGCCGCCAACACGGAAAGGATAACTTATGTCGTTAGCCGATCTGTGCTTGATCCTGGGCATGCTCTTTGCCTTCGCGACTTTGGTCGTGAAGGTCATCGAAGTAGCGCGTAAGGATTAGAGTGCACGGGCGGGGCTCGGTTGACAGGCCGGGTCCCAAACGATGGCATCGTAAATGCTTGAGCCCCGGCCGTGACAGCGGCCGGGGCTCACACAGAAAGGGCGCTTATGTCGTCGCCGTCTCGATACATACCGTATTTGAGCGAAAATTCAAGATCGCTTACAGTACTTCGAACAGGCCAGCCGCGCCCTGGCCGCCGCCGATGCACATCGTGACGACGACATGCTTGGCGCCGCGGCGCTTGCCTTCGATCAGCGCGTGGCCGGTCGCGCGCGCGCCGGTCATGCCGTAGGGATGGCCGATCGAGATCGCGCCGCCCGAGACGTTGAGCAGCTCGTCCGGGATGCCCAGCTTGTCGCGGCAATACAGCACCTGCACGGCGAACGCTTCGTTCAATTCCCACAGGCCGATATCGTCCATCTTCAGGCCGAAACGCTTGAGCAGCAAGGGGATGGCGACGACCGGGCCGATGCCCATCTCGTCCGGCTCGGTGCCGCCGACCGCCATGCCGATATAGCGGCCGAGCGGTTGAAGGCCACGCTGTTCGGCGAGCTTCTCTTCCATCAGCACGCTGGCCGACGAGCCGTCCGACAACTGCGAGGCGTTGCCCGCGGTGATCGTGAAGTCCGGGCCCATCACGGGCTTGAGCGACTGGAGACCCTCCAGCGTGGTGTCGGCGCGATTGCCTTCGTCCTTGGAGATGGTGATCTCCTTGTAGGTGACCTCCTTGGTCTCCTTGTTGGTGATCGACATATTGGCGGTGACCGGCACGATCTCCTTGTCGTAATAGCCGGCGGCCTGTGCAGCAGCGGTGCGCTGCTGCGACTGGAGCGCATAAGCGTCCATCACGTCGCGGCTGATGCCGTAGCGCTTGGCGACGACTTCGGCGGTCTGCAGCATCGGCATATAGACGTCGCGGTGCATCGCGATCAGTTCGGGATCGGGCGCGACGCGCATCTGCGGAGTCTGCACCAGGCTGATGCTCTCGACACCGCCACCGATGGTGATGTCCATATTGTCGGTGATGATCTGCTTGGCCGCGGTGGCGATGGCCATCAGGCCGGAAGCGCATTGGCGATCCACCGACATGCCGGCGACGCTGACGGGCAGACCGGCGCGGAGCAGCGATGTGCGGGCGATGTTGCCGGCCTGGTGGCCCTGCTGCAGCGCGCAGCCGAACACCACGTCATCGACTTGCGCGCCATCGATTCCGGCGCGCTCGACGGCGGCCTTGATCGAATGCGACGCAAGGGTGGGGGCTGGGGTGTTATTGAATGCGCCACGATAGGCGCGGCCGATCGGGGTGCGGGCGGTGGAAACGATGACGGCTGAACGCATGGTTGGGCCTTTCTAGCTCCCCTCCCGCTTGCGGGAGGGGCTGGGGGAGGGCGTGTGGAGGGGGCGCTGTGACAGGCCCTCCCCTAACCCCTCCCGCAAGCGGGAGGGGGACTTAAGCTCAAACGAAAATCTGGCTGATCCACTCGGCGATCATGGCGGGCTTGTCCTCGCCTTCGATCTCGACGGTGAACTCATTGGTCTGCTGCCACTGGCCCGGGCGCTTCTCGGTCAACTCGAGCAACTTGAAACGGCCGCGGACGCGCTTGCCCGAGCGCACCGGCTGCAGGAAGCGGACTTTGTTGCCGCCGTAATTGATCCCCATCTTCACGCCCTCGATGCTCACCGGATCGATGATCTTCGAGGACAGAAGCGGCATCAGCGACAGCGTGAGGAAGCCGTGCGCGATCGTGCCGCCGAACGGCGTCATCGCGGCCATGGCCGGATTGACGTGGATGAACTGGTGATCGCCGGTCGCATCGGCGAACTTGTCGATCATCTCCTGGCTCACCTCGACCCAATCGGACACCGTTTCGGTACCGACCCGAGCGGCCATTTCCTGTATGCTGATCGTCACCACGCAGCGTTCCTCCGTCTATGAATGTGAGGCGCAAATGGCACTGGCACAGCCACCACGCAAGTGCCGCTACCCTTACACTACCGACCGCAAGCTTGAAGGCGCGCGTTGCCGTAGCGTCGGTGAGGCGGACCCGACATTCGAAATTTTCCTGCGCTTGACCTGGTTGGTGCGCTGGGGCCTGATCCTCGCCGGGCGAATCGACTAAACCGGGGGTGAGGCATGCGAATTTTGGGCAAGGCGGGGACGCTGGCGTTCGTCGCGGCGGTTTTTGCCAGCACGCCGGTCGGCGCCAAACAGGAGGCACCCAGCGTCCCGCCGGCACTCGTGCAGTTCGAAAAGGGGCTGCACAAGCAAAGCGGCGACGTCGCGGTGCCCGGTGCGCGCGCCGTGCTGCATCTTGGGCAGGATTACTATTTCCTCGGGGCGGACGAGGCGAAGAAGGTGCTGACGGATGTGTGGGGCAACCCGCCCGATGCGGTGACGGACGTGCTCGGCCTGGTCCTGCCCAACGGCAAGACGGTGATCGACAATGTCTGGGGCGCGGTCGTCACTTACGAGGCGAGCGGCTATGTCGCTGACGACGACGCCAAGACCGCCGATTACGACAAGGTACTGGCCGATGTGCGCGCCGGCGAGGCGGAGCGCAATGAAGCGCGTGCCAAGGCGGGCTATCCGGCTTCGCACCTGGTCGGCTGGGCGCAGCCGCCGCGTTACGATGCGGCCAACCATGCGCTGATCTGGGCGCGCGACTTTCGCGTCGATGGCGACAAGGCGGATTCGCTCAATTACGATGTGCGGCTGCTTGGGCGGAACGGGGTGCTGAGCCTCAACATGGTGTCCGACATGGGGCATCTGGCCGAAGTGCGCGACGCGGCGGCGGGATTCGGCAAGGCGGCCGCCTTCGTGCCGGGGCAGGCCTATGCCGATTTCGATCCCAACATCGACAAGAAGGCCGAATATGGGCTGGCCGGGCTGGTCGCGGCGGGCGTCGGCGTGGCCGCGGCGAAGAAGCTGGGGTTCCTCGCGCTGGCCCCGGGCTTCGGCAAGAAGTTCATCGTGCTGCTGGTGCTGGCGGGCGGGGCGATCGGACGCTGGTTCATGAAGCTGATGGGCAAGAAGCAGGATCAGGATGTGATTTGAGTTCTCCAGTAGCTTCCGAAGCACTTTCCCCGGCGAAGGCCGGGGCCCAGTAGTGGAACGGATGATTGCAGCCGCTGCGCTACGTTACCCGGGACCCCATGACTGGGCCCCGGCCTTCGCCGGGGAAAGCGTTAAGGTTCAATTCTCGCTGCTGCCCTCGAAGCCCGGTACGTTCTCGGCCGAGGTGATCGCTTCGCGCTGTGGCGCGCCCGCGTCGCGCGCCGCTTTGCCGCGTGGCACGGCCTCGGCATAGGGCAGGATCATGCCGCCTTCGGGCGCGGCAGTGAAGGCGGTTTGGGTGGGGTAGGCAAATTCGAGGCCTTCTTCGTTGAAGCGCTTGATGATCGCCAGGCCCACTTTGTGGCGCGCGTCGAAGAACGGCTTGAACGCGGGGTCAAGCGAATCGAATTCCAAATCGAAATCGTAGCTGCTGGCGCCGAACTGCATGAAGCCGGCGCGGATGAACTTTTGACCGCAGCTTTCGACGATCTCCTGCAACATGCCGGGCAGCGCCTCCATCTTCTCGATCGGCGTCCATTGCACCAGCCCGAGCGTGAATTTGATGCGGCGATATTCCCGGCGCGTGTTGTTGAGAATCTCCTTATCGAGCAGATTCTTGTTCGAAATGATCCGCTCTTCGCCCGTCACGGCGCGGATCCGCGTTGATTTGAGGCCGATCGCTTCCACCGTACCGCCGCTGGTATCGTAGCTGACCACGTCGCCGCGGCGGAACGGGCGGTCGAAGATGATGGCGAGCGCGGCGAACAGATCGGCGAAAATGCCTTGCGCGGCGAGACCGATGGCTATGCCGCCGACGCCAAGCCCGGCAACCAGGCCGGTGACGTTGACGCCGAGATTGTCGAGCACGACGACCAGCGCGATCGCGAACAGCGCGAAGGTGACGAGCAGGCGGATGATGCCCATCGCGCTGCCCAGCGCCTCGCCGGAATAATTCTCCGCTTCAGTGCGGTGGCGCACGGCGCCGAGAATGATCTCGCGCGCCCAGATCGCCGCCTGAAACACGGTGGCGACGGTGAACAGGAAGTTGATCGTCGTGGAGACTTCGGCGGGCGCACCCGCATAGCCCTCGACCAGTTTCACCGCGACCATGACGATGAAGAAATTGCCTGTCTTGGCGATCGCCTTGCCGAACACGCTGCCCCAGCCGCCGGGGCCGGGGCCCTTGTGGCACAGCCGCTCGCCCAGCTTGCGCGCGGCGTGCAGCGCGAGAAAGATGCCGGTGCCGATCGCGCCGGCGATGATGATCTGTAGCCAGTGGGTTTCGAACCACAGGTAGCTGGCGTTGATGAGCGATTGCGCCTGCGTATCAAGATCGGCCTTGGGGATGATCGGCTTGGCCGCGGCGGCGGCGATGTTATTCGTCGTCATGAAATACCTTAGGCGGCCTTGGCGCGCTGCGCCGGCTTCACCGGATCGAGGAACGCGATCAACCCGCGCTCGGCGCGGGACAAATATTGCGTCTGTCGCGGCAGCTTGGCCGTCGTGCGAAACTTGCTTTGGCCTTGTTTGACCAAAGCGAGCAAGGCGGGATGGACATAGGATTTGCGCGCGATGGCGGGGGTATTGCCGAGCGCTTCGGTGACGGGCTCGAGCAGTTGCTTGAGCGTCAGATCATGATCGGCGGCCACCAATGTCTCGAACGCGATGACGCTCGCGCTCCACGTGCGGAAATGCTTTGCAGTGAATTCGCCGCCCGTTGCCTCGCGGATATAATCGTTGACGTCGGACGAGGTTACCGGGTGCGTGCCGCCGGCCGCATCGACCCAGCTGAACAGATGTTGGCAATCGAGATCGGAGCATTTCTTGACGAAACGGCTCAGCGACCGATCGGTGATCGTCAGCATGCGCATCTTGCCGGATTTGGCCTTGTATTGCAGCTTGATCGTCTGGCCGCGGAGTTTGGCGTGCTGTTTGCGCAAGGTTGTCGCGCCGTAGCTCTCATTTTCCTTGACGTACCCCTCATTGCCGATGCGGACATGGCCGAGATCGAGCAGCCGGACGATCGCGGCGACCGCCTCGGCCTTGCCCAGGCCGGAGCGTTTGAGATCCTGATCGACGCGGGCCCGTAGTTTAGGCAGTGCGCGGCCGAACGGTGCGCACTTATCGTATTTGGCGCTTTCCTGCTTCTCGCGAAAACCGAGATGATAGCGATATTGTTTGCGGCCCTTCTCGTCCCAGCCGACGGCCTGGATATGGCCGTTATGCTTGGGGCAGAACCACGCGTCGCGATAGGCGGGGGGCAGGCCGATGGCGTTGAGACGATCGATCTCGTCGCGATCGGTGATGCGCGCGCCATCGGCGTGGAAATAGCCCCAGCCGTGCTTCATCTTCTTGCGGGTGATGCCGGGGTCGGCGTCGTCGTGATAAATGATCCTGGCGCTCATTGGGTGGCAAATGCGCAAGGGCGGGGGTTCGTTCCTTATTCCTCCCCGGCACGGGGAGGGGAACCATTCGCTTCTTCAGCGAATGGTGGAGGGGGTGGGCCGTCAACGCTACGGTTGCGTTGCCGGCCCACCCCCTCCGTCAGCCTTCGGCTGCCACCTCCCCGTGCCGGGGAGGAACTTTTTATTCACCCACCGCTGCGCCGGCCGCTCGACACCGTGATACAAGGCAATCGAACTGAGCAGCACGAGCAGCAGAAAGAGGACGATCAGTGGCAGTGAAACGTTGCGGGGATCGCTGATGAAGACGAGCTTGAACACCACCCACAGCATGAAATGACCAAGATAGGTCGCGTAGGAAATCTCGCCGAGATAGTGCAGCGCCGGCAGGTCGAGGGGGTTGTGTTTCATACCCGCGGTGAGCGCGAGCAGCAGCAGCAGGGCGGCAAACAAGGCGGGCACGACGAGCGTCTCGGCCAAGCCAAGCAACCACAGCATGGCGATGCAGGCGGCGGCCAAAGCGGCGAAGGCGGCGGGGATGGCGGGCGCGTCCTTCCATCGTACCCACAAGGCGCAGATCGCGGTGCCGGCAGCGAATTCGACCAGACAGCGCAGCAGCCCGAGGCGGGGTATGGCACCGTTGAGCGTGATCGCCCCGAAGCTTGCCATGATGAGGTGAAGCAACCCGCACAACATCGCGATCGATGTCACGACGGCCCAGCTCGGCCAGCGCCGCCAGTCGACCGCGAGGGCAAGCAGCGGGAACAGCAGATAGGCGCCGAACTCCGCGCTGATCGACCAGCTTGGATCGTTCCAGGTCAGCCGCTCGGTAAAGCCCCAATTCTGCAGCAGCTGGATGTGCAGCGGCAACTGAGCGAAGGGATAATTGTCCGGCTCGGCGCGGCCGGTGGCGACCAACGTCAGCGCGAGCAGGACGGTCAGCGCCAGCATGACGAGATGCAGTGGCCAGATCCGCGCGATCCGCTTGCGCAGGAAACCGGGCACCGCGCGCCAGCGCTCGCGGTGCAGGCGGTCGCCCCAGCTGAGCCAGATGACGAAACCGGACAGCAGGAAGAAGAAATCGACCGCGAGATAGCCCTTGGCGAGCAGTCCGCGCGCGCTGTCCGGTAGTCCGGCGATCGCAAAGCGGATGTGAAACAGGACGACGAACCACGCTGCAATGCCGCGCACCGAGGTCAGCGCACGCAGTTCCGGACCGCGATGCATGTCGGCGGAAGCGGCTTCAGGCATCGGGCGTATCGGGCCCCGTTCCGCTCGTGCTTTCCTCGTCGAGATCGGGCCGGCGCAGCAATATCCAGGCAGCAAGCAGCATCAGGCCGTGGCTGATGGCGAGCGCGAGGTTGTCGATCATGGCGGCGGGGTCCGGACAATGGTTGCGTCTGCTGGTTACTGCCAGCGGGTTGACGTGCCGTTAAACACTGCCATGGCAAAGCGGTTGCACCATGCGCATTCTCCATATCCTCGATCACGGCCTGCCACTGCAGAGCGGCTATACCTTCCGGACGCGGGCGATCCTGAAGGCGCAGATGCGGCGCGGGTGGCACGTCGCCGCGGTGACCGGGCCCCGGCACGGCGCCAGCGACGATGAAATTATTGAAGTCGATGGGATCGAGTTCCACCGGACCGCGCCGGGTCGCGCCTTGCCTAGCCCGATTGGCGAACTGGCCGAGATCGCGCGCTTTGCGCGGCGCATCGACCGCGCCGTCGAAAATTTCCGCCCCGATATCCTGCATGCCCATTCGCCCGTTCTCGACGCGCTCGCCGCATTGCGGGTGGCTAAGAAGCACGACCTGCCGCTGCTCTACGAGATTCGCGCCTTTTGGGAGGATGCTGCGGTCGGCAACGGGACCGGCACGGAGGGTTCGCTGACCTATCGCGCGACTCGCGCGCTGGAGACCTGGGCGGTGGGCAAGGTGGATGCCGTGGCGGTGATCTGCGACGGGCTAGGCCAGGATTTGATCGCGCGCGGGCTATCGGCGGACAAGATCTTCGTGTCGCCCAACGGCGTCGACCTGACCGTGTTTGGGGCGCCGCTCGAGCATGACGCGCCGCTCGCCGCATCGCTAGGCTTGCAGGACGCCGACGTGATCGGGTTCATCGGCAGCTTCTACGATTATGAAGGACTCGACGATCTGATCGCGGCGATGCCGTTGCTCGTCGCGGCGCGACCTAAGGCGCATCTCGTATTGGTCGGCGGCGGCCCGATGGAAGCGGCGTTGCGCGCGCAGGCCGCCGCGTCGCCGGTCGCGTCGCACATCAGGTTTATCGGCCGCGTGCCGCATACCGAGGTCGATCGCTATTACAGCGTGATCGACGTGTTGGCTTATCCGCGCAAGCGCATGCGGCTGACCGATCTGGTCACGCCGCTCAAGCCGCTGGAAGCGATGGCGCAGCGCCGGCTGGTCGCGGCTTCCGACGTGGGCGGGCATCGCGAACTGATTCGGGACGGCGAAACCGGCACCTTGTTTCCGCCCGACGATCCCGCGGCCATGGCGGCCGCGCTCACGCAATTGCTGGCCGACCGCCATCTTTGGGACGCGCGGCGGGCCAAGGGGCGGGCGTTTGTTGAAAAAGAGCGCAATTGGTCGGTCAATGTCGCGCGTTACGCGCCTGTTTACCAAAAACTCATCGACGCTCGTGTATTGCCAGACTCATGGTCGCGATCCCCCGTAAACGCTTAACCGTCCCACTCGCTCCGCTGATCGCGGGCGTGCTGGCGGCGTTCGTCGCCCTTGTCGTCGCTGTGTTGCCGGCCGACCTGCTCGGCCGTCTCGTGCTCGGCAGTGGCATTGCCGCAGTGGTGCCGGCAGCCGAGCCGCCGCTTGGCGCCACGGCACGCGCGGCGCTGATCCTGATCGGTGGCGGTGGCATCGGGCTGGTGGCCTGGTTTGCCGTGTTCCTGATGATCGGCACGCGCTCGATCGTGCTGTCAGGCCGTGGCGACGCGGCGGACGCCGTGCCCGTGCTGCGCCGCGCCGATGCGCATCCCGACGCGCCGCCGCGCCGGCCGCTGTTCGCGACGCAGGATCTGGGCACGCCGTTTCTCGATGTCCGCGCGCCGGTGCAAGACGTGGTGGAGCATATGGCAACGCCCGCGACGCTCGAACGCGATCTGCCGGCCGATCTCGACCAGCCGCTGTCGGCCTTCGATCCGGCGGCCATCCCCCATACGCCGATCGCCCCAAGCGCGCCGATTGCCCCCATGGCGGCGCCCGGACCGCTGCCGTTGCGGCGGCCGCAAATGTTTGACGAACGGGAGCGGTTCGAGACGTTCGCGCTGACGCCGATCGTTCGCGAGGCCGAGCCTGCGCCTGAGCCAGCGTTTGCCGCGACACCGATCCGGCCCGTCGCGCCGGTGCGGGCCGAATTCGATCCCTCGGCCAGCATTCATGCTTTGCTCGACCGGTTGGAGAAGGGTGTCACCAGCCGCGCGCCGAGCCCGCGCGTGGCGCGCGAGGAAAGCCTGCAGGAATCGCTGGCCTCGCTGCGCAAGCTGGCGACCAACCGCTAGCGCCCAGGGATGCGGTTCCCCTGCACAAGCAGGGGCCCAGGGTTTAAAGCGCAGCATTGGTGGCTCTGGACCCCTGCTTGCGCAGGGGAACCGTGCCTTATCGAGCCAAATCCTCCAGGGTCAGCGCTTCGATCTCGATCGTCACGAGCGCCGGCGTGCGGTGCAGCCCTGCTACGACGATGTCCGCCAGCAAATGTCCGCGGATCGGCAGGTCGGCTTCCGGCAAATCCGACAGCCAACGGTCTAGCGCCGGGCCGGGCAACGCGGTCCAGCGCAGCGCATGACGCGCGCCAGTGAAGGTCGCGCTTGCCCAGCGCACCCAATCGGCATCGACGATTTCGAGCGGGCAGCCGGCACGGCACGAAGCACGGTACAGCGCGCGCACTAGCAAGGTGCCGGCATCGGGGCCGCGGCTCATCGCACCAGGCTCGCGGCGATGAACGCCTCGATTCGCGCCGAAACGCGTCGGCCGGTTTCGCGCCCGGCGCGCAGATCACGCACCAAGCGCGGATCGTTGATCGCCAGCCGCCCGAACTTGGTTTCTGGCATCGCGGTTACGCGCAAATAGCGCTCAATCTTGTGCAGCATCGTCATCATCACCCTCCGAGTCCCGGCTTCTGTTCCTGATCTGTTCCCTCATTTCCAACTTGTCTAGGAAATTTCCTATGGATATGATCGGGCATGGAACAGTCGGACCCGCGCAATGTGCTCGAGCAATTGGCCGGCGCGCGGGGTGAGAGCCTTGCCGCGCTGTCACGGCTGATCCGGCGCAACGACGCCTATCTCCAGCAGTTCGTGAAACGCGGCACGCCGCGGGTGTTGGCCGAGCGCGACCGCAAACTGCTCGCCGCCTATCTCGGGCTGGACGAGGCAGTGCTGGGTGGCCCGGTGGCCGACCCGCGCGCGCCGGTGATCGGCGTGCGGTTGCTCGACGTGGCTGCGTCGGCTGGGCCCGGTCGGCTGGTCGAGGAGGAGCGCGCGACGGCCACGCTGCCGTTCGATCGGGGGATGCTCGAACGGCTCGGCATCCGTTCCACCCGGCTAGCGATGCTGGCGGCGGATGGCGATTCGATGGCACCGCTGATCGCGCATGACGACCAGATCATGGTCGACGAGGCGGATACGCGGATCGACCCGCGCGGCGGCGTCTACGTCATCCGGTTGGACGGGGTATTGATGGTCAAGCGCGTTTCACGGGTCGGGGATCAGGTGCTTGTCGTCAGCGACAATCCCGCGTTTCCGGCGATCGGCGCGCAGGCGGTTGGCGACGTGGAAGTGCTGGGCCGGGTGGTATGGTTATCGAGAGCGCTGCGCTGAGCGATCCCTCACCGTTATGCTGACACGAGTTCAGGATGACGGAATGGGCTAGCGCCGGCGGTCGATCAGCCAGATCGCGATGGCCATGCCGGCGCCGGCGGCGGCGCCGATCAGGAAGCCGAGCGTCGCTTGCTCAAGGAACGAGCCGAGGCCTGCGCCGAGCATTGCCCCGACCGCGATGAGGAAGCCGCCGGCCATCGAATTGCGCGAGGATGTTGGGGGTGGGGAAGCCATGCCGCTTCCTGCCATGGACCGGCGCACTACGCCAGCGTGCCGCGACCGGACCGGGCGGTGGCATCCGCCAGACCGGCGCGTTGCGACCGACCCGGTCGTTTTATCGACCATCGGCGGCGATTAGGCCGCGCCGGGCCTGTCGCCGGGGCATCAGCCGGGCTAGGACGATCGACATGCTTGTTTCTGCCGGGCGTGGTGCGATGTGCTGCACCGCCGCACTCCTTCTCGCCGCCACGGCCCCGATCGCGCTTGCGCAGCAGAATGCTGAGCAGGACACGCCCGATCTGACGGCGCTCGATCCCAACGCGCCGCTGGCGCCGCTGCCCGATCTCGGCGTCGAGTGGCCCGATCTGTCGGCGCTGCCGGCCGAGCAGGTTGATCCGGCCGCGCAGATCGAAGTCAGCGGCGAGACGCGCTACACCGTCGCCGTGGCGGGGATCGACGCGGTGGCCACGCCGCTGCTGCGCCAGCGCTTCGACGAACTGTCGACGCTGAAGACCAATCAAGGCCAACCGGCCAATGCCGCGCAGCTCGATCGGCGCGGGCGCGAGGATGCCGAGCTGCTCACCGGGCTGCTGCGCGCGGAGGGCTATTACGATGCCCGCGTCACGCCGCGGATCGCGCCGCAAAATGGGCGGCCGTTGGTCACGCTCGAGGCGGATCCGGGCGTGCTGTACAAATTCGCCGGCGTGACGCTGAACGGCCTCGCCGCGGCGGGGGACAAGAGCGCGGGGCTGCAAAGCGCGTTCGGGGTGAAGCCCGAGGATGCGGTGAATGCGGATACGATCGTCGCTGGTCAGGCCAAATTGCGCACCACGATCGGGGAAGAAGGCTTTCCGTTCGCCAAAATTGGCGAGCCCGAGATCGTGGTGGACCGTGCGACGCGCACCGCGACGCTCGACCTGAAGGTCGATCCCGGCGGCGCGCGGCGCTTCGGCCAGATCACCAGCCCACCCAACAAGGTGTTCGGCCCGCGGCATATGCAGGATATCGCGCGCTTCCGGCCGGGCGACGTCTACACCGAATCGGCGGTCAGCGATCTGCGCCGTGCATTGATCCAGACCGGGCTCGTCTCCACGCTGGATCTCAAACCGGTCGAGGGGCAGGCGCCGGGGACGGTGGATCTCGCGGTGACGGTCGAGCCCGCGCCGCCGCGCACGGTGGCGGCGGAACTTGGCTACGGCACGGGCGAGGGCGCGCGCGCGGAATTGAGCTGGACGCATCGCAACCTGTTCCCGCCCGAAGGCGGGCTCACCGCGCGCGGCGTGCTGGGCACGCGCGAGCAGCTCGCCAGCCTGGTGTTCCGGCGCAACAATTTTCATGCGCGCGATCGCGTGCTCACCGTGCAGGCCGTGGCGTCGAACCTCGACCGCGAAGCCTATCAAGCGACGACCTTCTCGCTGCAGGGCTCGCTAGAGCGGCAGACCAACATCTTCTTCCAGAAGACCTGGACCTGGTCGTTGGGGGCGGAGCTGACCGCGTCGGACGAGCGCGACGTGATCGTTTCAACCGGCGCGCCCCGGCGCCGCACCTTCTTCATCGGCGCGCTGCCGACCAGCCTGAGTTATGACGGGTCCGACGATCTGCTCAACCCGACGCGCGGCTTCCGGCTGAGCGGACGGCTGTCGCCGGAACTGTCGCTGCAGGGCAGCGCATTCGGTTATGCCCGCGTCCAGCTCGATGGCAGCAAATATCAGTCGATCGGCGACAACGTGGTGCTGGCCGGGCGCGTGCGGCTGGGGACGATCGCCGGCGCGCCGCGCGATGCGGTGGCGCCGTCGCGGCGCTTCTACGCCGGCGGTGGCGCGTCGGTGCGTGGCTATGGCTATCAGGAGATCGGGCCTCGCGATCCCAATAACGATCCGATCGGCGGGCGCAGCCTGACCGAGTTCGCGTTCGAGGCGCGGATCAAGGCGTTCGGCAATTTCGGCATCGTGCCGTTCCTCGATGGCGGCAATATCTACACCTCGCCGCTGCCCAAATTTAGCCAGTTCCGCTTCGGCACCGGGCTTGGTGTGCGCTATTATTCGAACTTCGGCCCGATCCGCGTCGATGTCGGCACGCCGATCAACCCGCAGGCCGGCGATGCGCGGATCGCGGTGTACGTGTCGCTGGGGCAGGCGTTTTGAGCGACGAGCCGGCTCCGGTCGTGCGGCGGCGTCCGTGGTGGCGCTGGCTGGTGCTGGGGCTGGTGGGCATCGTCGCGGCGCTGGCGGCGGTGCTGTTCGTGCTCGACACGAGCATCGGGCATCGCTGGATCGCCAACCAGATCGCCGCGCAGCGCCCGTCCAACGGCTTGCGCTACAGCGTCGGGCGGATCGACGGATCGGTCTATTCGGATGCGGTGCTGATCGATGTGCGCGTGCGCGATCCGCGTGGGCTGGTGTTTGCCGCGCCGCGCGCGGAACTGGGCTGGAACCCGTTCGCGTGGATCCACAATAAGCTCGACATCAAGCGGCTGATTATCCCGCAGGCGACGTTCTTGCGCTCGCCCGAGACGATCAGGACCGGGCGCAAGACGCCGATCCTGCCGGATTTCGACATCGCCATCGGCGAATTGCGCGTCGATCGGCTGACCATCGGGACGACGGGCAAGGTGCGCACCGCGCGGCTGCGCGGGCGCGCCGATATCCGTTCGGGCCGGGCGATGATCGATCTCGCGGCGGTGGTGCAGGGCAGCGACACGCTGGCCGTGAAGCTGGATGTCGCGCCGGATCGCGATCGTTTCGAGGCGATGGTCCGCGCGCGCGGGACGGCCGACGGGGTGATGGCGGCGCTTTCCGGATTAAGGCGGCCGATTGCGCTGGACGTCACCGGCACTGGACGGTGGAGCGCGTGGAGTGGCGCTGCGCAGGCCGAAATCGGCGGTGTCCGGGCGCTCGATCTGCAGCTGGGCAATAAGAGTGGCGCCTATACGCTGAACGGCACCTTGGTGCCGGCGCCGTTGACCAAGGGCAAGGTCATGCGGCTGACGTCGCCGCGGGTGCTGGTCGATGGCAGCGCGTCGTTTGCCAATCGGCGGCTGGACGGGGTGCTCAAGCTACGCTCGGCGGCGTTGGCCGTCGACACGACCGGCGTGATCGATCTGGGGCAGAATGCCTTCCGCAACGTGCGCATCCTGGCGCGCTTGCTGAAGCCGGCGGCGCTGTTTCCGAACATGACCGGGCGAGGGGTCGAGTTGCGCGCGATCCTCGACGGGGCGTTCGCCACGGCCGCGTTCGATTATCGGCTGACCGCGCAGCGCGCCGCGTTCGACGATACCGGGTTCGAGGCGGTGCGCGCGGGCGGCAAGGGACGTTTTTCCACGGCGCCCGTCAGCGTGCCGATCAGGCTCGTCGCGGCGCGCGTCACCGGGGTCGGCGATGTCGCCGGCGGTATCCTGCGCAACCTGAGCGTGGAGGGCGTGCTCAAGGTGACCGCCCAAACGCTGATCGGGAACGATCTGCGGTTGCGCTCGGATAAGCTCACCGGGCGGATCAACCTGATCCTGGATCTGAAAACCGGGCGCTACGAGGTCGGGCTCAACGGCGCGCTGGGGCGGTACCTGATCCCGGGGCTCGGCATCGTCGATGTCACGACCAAGTTGCAGGTCGTGCCAGGGCCGAACGGCAAGGGCACCCGCGTCGTCGGCACCGGCGTCGCGCAGATGGTGCGGCTCGACAACGCCTTTTTC
The DNA here is from genome assembly GCF_036663635.1 of Parasphingomonas puruogangriensis. Lineage (NCBI taxonomy): Bacteria > Pseudomonadati > Pseudomonadota > Alphaproteobacteria > Sphingomonadales > Sphingomonadaceae > Parasphingomonas > Parasphingomonas puruogangriensis. Next base: position 226,727 of record NZ_JAXOJI010000006.1, read on the forward strand.
CGCTCGCTGGCTGGCGGCTTGCCGCGCATCGTTACCGGGCTGGAGCGAACTCCGGACGGCATATTGCATCTGAAGGGTCTGGTGCTGACCGCGCGCGATATTCGCATCACCGGCAACGGCTATCGCCGGCGCGATGGCACGTTCCACTTCGAGGGTAGCGGGCAGCAGGCAAGATATGGGCCGCTGACGCTGAAGCTGGACGGCAAGATCGATCGGCCAACGCTCGATCTGGTGTTCGCGCGGCCCAATGAGACCATGGGATTGCGCAACGTGATCGCGCATCTCGATCCCAACGCCGCCGGCTTCGCCTTTACCGCGCAGGGCGGCTCGCGGCTCGGGCCGTTCAGCGGCAACGGACAGATCCTGTTGCCGCGCGGTGGCGCGGCGACGATCGATATCGCGCGGCTGGATGTCAGCGGTACCAGCGCCACGGGTGCACTGGATGTGGTGGACGGCGGGTTTAGCGGGCAGCTGGCCGTCGCCGGCGGCGGGCTGACCGGCGAATTGCTGTTCCGCCCGGTCGGCGACGTGCAACGCATCGAGGCGCATCTGGCGTTGGCCAATGCGCGGCTCGACGCGGTGACGCTGCGGCGTGGGCAGCTTGATATGGTCGCCTTGCTCGATCCGGCCGGCACCTCGATCGAGGCGACAGCGACCGGCGCGGGGCTGAGGCGCGGTGGGCTGACGATCGGGCGGTTTGCCGGCAATGCCACGTTGCGGGGCGGCGTGGGCAAGATCACCGCGTCGATCGCCGGCTCGCGCGGCCGGGCGTTCGACATCCAGTCGGTCACCGAAGTGACCCCGGACAGCTATAGCGTGTCGGCGCAGGGGACACTCGACCGCCGCCCGCTCAAATTGCTGACTCCGGCCGTGTTCACGCGCGACGGAGCGGGCTGGCGGCTGGCACCGACCAAGTTGAGCTTCGCGGGCGGCGAGGCGCAGGTGGGGGGGCTATTCACCAGCACGTCGAGCGCGATCGAGGCCAGCGTGTCGCGCATGCCGCTGGCGATCCTCGATATCGGCTATCCCGGGCTGGGATTGGGCGGGAATGCTTCGGGCAAGCTGTCCTTCGCGCAAGGCGAGGGTCAGGCGCCGACCGGGCGGATCGACATGACCGTGCGCGGCCTGTCGCGCTCCGGGCTGGTGCTGTCGTCGCAACCGATCGACGTCGGCATCGCCGCGGTGTTGCAGACCGACAAAGCGGTGGCGCGCGCGGTGATGGCGAGCGGCGGCAAGACGGTGGGGCGGGCTCAAGCGCGGCTGATGCCGCTCGGCGGCGGCGATCTTGCCAGCCGGTTGAGCAGCGCCGCCGTGTTCGGTCAGCTGCGCTATAACGGCCCGGCCGATACGTTGTGGCGGTTGACCGGGATCGAACTGTTCGACCTGACCGGGCCGGTGGCGATCGCCGCCGATGTCGGCGGCCGCGCGGACAATCCGCAGATCCGCGGCGTGGTGCGGGCAAGCGGCGCGCGCATCGAGAGTGCGGTGACCGGCACCGTGCTGACCAATGTGCAGGCGAGCGGGCAGTTCAGCGGATCGCGGCTGCGCATCGCCAATTTCACCGCCGATGCAGGCAAGGGCAAAGTCACCGGCAGCGGCGCCTTCGATCTGTCCGCGGCGAACGGCTTCGGCATCGATCTCAAGGTGCAGGCGCGCAACGCGGCGTTGATCAACCGAGACGATATCGCCGCCTCGGTGACCGGGCCATTGAGCTTCACCTCGGACGGGGAGGGCGGTCTTATCTCGGGCGACGTGACGCTGGATTACAGCAGCTATCGCCTGGGCAAAGCGAGCGCCGCGAGCGCGGTGCCACGGCTCAACATCCGCGAGGTCAACGTGCCCGATGGCGGCGACGAAGATGACGCCCCACGCAAACCCTGGCGGCTCGACATCCATGCCCGCGCGCCGACCAATCTGCGCGTCACCGGGCTCGGGCTGTCGAGCGAATGGTCGACCGATCTCAAGATCGGCGGCGTGCCGGAAAACCCGGTGATCACCGGGCGCGCCGATCTGATCCGTGGCGACTATGAATTTTCCGGGCGCGAGTTCGATCTGGAACGCGGCGTGATCCTGTTCGACGGATCGGTGCCGGCGAACCCGTCGCTCGACATTGCCGCCAATGCCGATGCGACCGGGCTCAATGCGACGATCCGGGTGACCGGCTATGCGCTCAAACCCGAGATCAGCTTTTCCAGCGTGCCGGCCTTGCCGGAGGACGAATTGCTCTCGCGGCTGCTGTTCGGCACCTCGATCACAAATCTGTCGGCGCCCGAGGCGCTGCAGCTGGCAGCGGCAGTGGCGGCGTTGCAGAACGGCAATGGCGGGCTGAACCCGATCAATGCGGTGCGCCGCGCCGCAGGGCTCGATCGGCTGCGTATCCTGCCGGCCGATCCACAGACCGGGCAAGGCACGTCGGTCGCGGCGGGGAAATATATCACCCGGCGCCTGTTTGCGGAGATCGTGACCGACGGCCAGGGCTATTCCGCGACGCAGGTGGAGTTCCAGGTGACGCGCTGGTTGTCGCTATTGTCGAGCATTTCGACCTTGGGCCGGCAGAGCGCCAACGTGCGCGTGTCGAAGGATTACTAGCCTGCCGTCATCCCGGACTTGGTCCGGGATCCAATCAGCCGCTTGGGCGGTGTTCGATTGGCTGACGCAACGCTTGCCGCGCGTTGGATCCCGGACCAAGTCCGGGATGACAGTGTGGGTCAGGCCGCCGCCCTACGCCGCCAAAAGTGCAGCCCCACCACAACCACCGCGGCCACGGCCAGCACCCCAAACACCACCTGCTCGGCCGATTTGATTCGCCCGAACAACCGTTCGATCCCGTTGGGACATAACCGATGCCGGTGAACAGGCACGCCCATACCGCCGCCGCGAGCAGGTTGAGCGCGGCGAAGTTGCGCGTGCGGATGGCGGTGGTGCCGATCGCCATCGGCGCAACCGTGCGCAGGCCGTAGAGAAAGCGGAAGCCGAACACGAACACCGTCGGGTGGCGCTCGAACGCGGCGAGCGCCTTGGCGAAGGCGGGGCGGGCCTCGGCACGTTTGACGCGCGGATGTTCGCGAAAGTACCGCCCGAAGGCGAAAAAGGCCTGATCGGCGACGAACGAGCCCGCGGCGGCGGCAATCGCCACGCCGGCGACGGGCAGCAGGCCGTTATGCGCCAGCACGCCGCCGGTGATGACCATCGTCTCCCCCTCGATGCCGGCGCCGAGGAACACGGCGGCGAGGCCGTAGCGGGCGATGAGCAGTTCGATCGACATCCAGCGACCGTGGCGCTGTTCGCGCGGTTTCGCCAGTGGCGTTAGAGCGTGGCGCGCACTGCCATGGCCAGTCGCGCCGGCAGCGCGGGCTCGAGATGCGGGTAGAGATCGGGCTCGATCGCCTCGACCTCGATCAGCGCCAGGCTGTCGTCGGCAAGACGCAGCAGATCGACGCGGGCGTAGAGTGGCGTGGCGGGAAGTGCGGCGATCACTGCTTGGGCCTGCGCCAGTTGCGCGGCATCGGGCGCGAAGCGCGTGAGCACGCCGCCAAATTGCGGCTGGATGCGAAAGTCGCCGGCGGCGGCGACCTTGCGCACGGCGTGGCTGAGCGTGCCGCCGACGAACAGGAAGGAGAGTTCGCCTTCGGCGCAGACCGAGGCGACGAACGGCTGAAGGATGGCGTCGTCGAACGGGACGATGGAGTCGCCGCGTTTGACCCGCAGCGTGCTGTGGCTGCCGGCGGAAATCTGCGGTTTGATCACCAGTTCGTCGGTGCCGAACGTGTCGAAGGCGGCGGCGATGCTGGCCGCATCGGCACGGCCGAACAGGCTCGGCACGATCGGGATGCCGGCCGCTTCCAGCTCGGCGAGATAGGTCTTGCGCGTGTTCCAGCCGAGCAGCGCTGGCGGATTGAGCAACAAGCGGTCCGCCGGCCACGCCGCCAGCATGTCCCGCCAGCGCTCGACTTGGAAATGATAGCCCCAGGCGAACAGCGCCAGCGTGACGTCCGCGTCGCCCGGCCCGACATCCCACGGGCGGGCCGCGATCGTCATGCCCTGGTCGGCGAACGCGGCGCGGTAGGCATCGAGGCCCCGCGCCGCGTCCGCAGTATAGGCATCGCCCGTCGCGGGCATCAGCACCTCGACGGCGATGCTCATGCTCAGGCCGGTTCGCCGACGATCGTCTTCAGCTCCATGAAGTCGGTCAGGCCATATTTGCCGCCCTCGCGGCCGTTGCCCGATTGTTTGTAGCCGCCGAACGGTGTGCCGCCACCACCGGCCCACGAATTGATCGTGACCAGGCCGGCGCGCAGCTTCGGCGCGACTTTCGCCGCCGCCGCCGGATCGCCGGAGATCGTCGCCGACAGGCCATAGACCGTGTCATTGGCCATCTCGATCGCCTGATCGGCGTCGTCATAGCTGCTGATCGTGGCGACCGGGCCGAACGTTTCCTCGCGGTAGATGCGCATCTCGGGTGTCACGTCGGCGAGCAGCGTGGGCTTGACGAAGAAGCCCGCATTGCGGCCGTCGGGGCGGCCGGTGCCGCCGGTCACCAGCGTAGCGCCTTCGTCGATCGCCGACTGGATCAGATCCTGGATCTTCTCGAACTGCGCCTTGTTGACCACCGGACCGATATGCGCGCCCATCACGCTGGCGGCGTCGACCTTGGTCGCCTCCATCATCCCTTTGACGACGGCCGTGGCGTCGGCGACCTGGCTGGCGTGCACCAGCAGGCGGGTCGGGGCGATGCAGCTCTGCCCGGAATTGGCCAGCACGCCGGCGATCGTCGGCGGCAGCACGGTAGCGAGATCGGCGCCCTCGAGCACCAGGTTGGGCGCCTTGCCGCCCAGTTCCTGGTGCACGCGCTTGACCGTCGCGGCGGCGGCGGTGGCCACCGCGATGCCGGCGCGGGTCGAGCCGGTGAAACTGACCATGTCGACATCCTTATGGGTCGACAGCGCCGCGCCGACGCCCGGTCCGTCGCCATTGACAAGGTTGAACACGCCGGCGGGCACCCCGGCCTTGTCCATGATTTCGGCCAAAATCACCGCGCAGCCCGGCGCTTCCTCGGACGGCTTGAGGATCATCGTATCGCCGACCGCGAGCGCGGGGGCGACCTTGGCGCAGATCTGGTTGAGCGGCCAGTTCCACGGCGTGATCATCGCCACCACGCCGAGCGGCTCGTGCACGACTCGGTTCTTGCCCACGGCTTCGGAGAATTCGAATTCCTGCAGCGCCTTCAGCGTGCCGAGGAAATAGCCCAGCCCGGCGGGCGCCTGGGCGGCATTGGCAAAGCCGATCGGCGCGCCCATTTCCTCGCTGGTCGCCGCCGCAAGATCGGGCATGCGCGTCTTATATTCTTCGATCACCCGGCCAAGCAGCGCGATGCGCTCCTCCACCGAAGTTTGCGAATAGCTGGCAAAGGCCTTTTTCGCGGCCGCCACGGCCTTATCGACATCGGCCTGGCTGCCGAGCGTGATCTCGCTGACCGGTTGTTCGGTCGAGGGATCGATCACCGCGTGGCGCGTGCCGCCCTCGCTCTCGACCCATGTGCCGTCGATATACTGTTTCAGATAGCTTTTCATCATCGCCTCCTCGTCTTTTTGAATATCCGGTACGCGGTTGCCGCCGTGATGGCGCGGCCGGCGAAGCGTTGCAACCTGAAACGCAAGCGCTACGATCGGGCGGTGGATTCAGGAGACCGAGACATGACGCGCGCCGCCCAGATCACCCGCACCGGCGGCCCCGAGGTGATCGAGTGGATCGACCTCAACCTGCCTAATCCCGGGCCCGGCGAGGTCAGGATGCGCAATACCGCCGTCGGGCTCAATTATATCGACACCTATTATCGCACCGGCCTGTACCCGACGACGCTGCCGAGCGGGTTGGGGTCGGAAGCGGTCGGCATCGTCGAGTCGCTGGGCGAGGGCGTGACCGGGCTGGCGATCGGCGACCGAGTCGGCACGTTCGGGCCGGGGCTGGGCGCCTATGCCACCGCGCGCAACGTTCCGGCGAGCACGCTGCTGCCATTGCCCGACGACATGGATGACCGCACCGCCGCCGCGATCCTTCTCAAGGGCTGCACCGCCGAATTCCTGATCGAGCGCTGCGCCAAGGTACAGGCCGGGCAGACCGTATTGGTCCATGCCGCGGCAGGCGGGGTGGGGCATCTGCTGGTCGGATGGCTGAAGGCGATCGGCGCGACGGTGATCGGCACTGCCGGCAGCGAGGAGAAAGCCGCGCAGGCGCGTGCGGCCGGAGCGGATCATGTCATCCTGCACAAGAGCGAGGATATCGCGCGCCGTGTGCGCGAAATCACCTCGGGCGCGGGCGTGCCGGTAATTCTGGACGGGATCGGCAAAGCGACCTGGGCGGCCTCGCTAGACAGCGCGGCGCGGCGCGGGCTGATCGTCAGCTATGGCAATGCCGGCGGCGCGGTGGACGGGGTCGCGCTAGGCGTGCTGGCGGCCAAGGGATCGTTGTTCGTGTCGCGGCCCACGCTGTTCCATTATTACGTGACGGCGGAGGAGCGCGCGGCGGGGGTGGCGCGGTTGTTCGAGATGCTGCGCAACGGTGCGATCGTGCCGGAAATCGGGCAGACCTTTGCGCTCGAAGATGCGTCTGCGGCGCACCGCGCGCTGGAGGCGGGGGAGACGCGGGGGGCTACGGTGCTGGTGGTGTGAGGGGGCCGGCCGGCCGGCCCCCTGACGGGTTAGCCGGCGACTGGCTGCAACGGGCTCGCGTCGATCTGCGCGGGCTGTTGGAAACGGAACTCGCCGTCTTCATCCATCACGCGCAATTGACCATCTTCGAGCGCGAAATACGATCCGTGCAGCGCCAGTTTCCCTTCGGCGATGGCCTTCTGCACGAAGGGAAAGCTTTGGAGGTTGGTCAGCGAGGTGCGCACGGCTTCATATTCCATCTCGCGCGTGGCTTCGGGGCGATCGCCGCAGCGGTCTTTCACCTTGATCCGCGCATCGTCGAGGATGCTCACCCAACTGGCGATGAAACCGCCTTCGCCCGGCTCGGCATCGCGGAACGCGCCGCTCAGTGCCGCATTGCAGCCGCCGCAGGCGCCGTGCCCCATAACGACGATTTCTTCCACTTGGAGCTTGGTGACAGCAAATTCCAACGCGGCCGAGACCCCGTGGAAACCCGCACGGGTTTCAAACGGCGGTACCAACGCCGCGACGTTGCGCACCACGAAAATCTCACCGGGCAGGGTATCGAAGATCTGCGAGGGTTCGACGCGGCTGTCGGAACAGGCGATCACCATCACCTTGGGGCTCTGCCCCTCGCGTAACTCCAGCCACCGGTCGCGCTGGCGGCGTAGATCGGAGGTGCGGAAGCGATGATATCCTTCCACGAGATCGGCAAAATAGGTCATCAGTTACTCCTCAGAATAGACGACACAGCTTCGGTCACGTCGAAGTCGTCGCCATGGGCATCGTTTCAACCTGCTCGGGCCGCTGCTGTGTTCATCACAAGATTGGACCCGCCGACAGATAGTGGCTGCGCGGCCAATGTTGGTGTCGGAATTGTGTCAAATCATGTATCCGCGCCAATAGGCTGATAGTGGGTAACGCCTTCCCAGCGGTTGGCCGCCAGCGGGCAGATCGACTTGGCGCTCCTGCCCTATCGTGACAGCATGCGCTGAGCGAAATTGGAGGGCCCACGCCATGTCGCGCGCGCAGCGCCTGCTGGATCTGATCCACATCCTACGCCAGCATCGGCGCGCGGTGACGGGGGCCGTGCTGGCCGAGGAACTCGGCATATCCTTGCGCACGCTCTATCGCGATATCGAGACGTTGAAGGCGCAAGGGGCGCATATCGCCGGCGAGGCGGGGGTGGGTTACGTGCTTCGCCCGGGCTTCATGCTGCCGCCGCTGATGTTTTCCGAAGAGGAGATCGAGGCGCTGGTGCTCGGATCGCGCGGGTGTCGGAACGCGCGGACGGATCGTTGGGCAAGGCCGCGCGGGGCGTGCTGGCCAAGATCGGCGCGGTGTTGCCGGACGATCTGAAGGACAATATCGCCGCGTCCGGCCTGCTCATCGGGCCGGGCGAACCGATCGCAGCCGGCGATGCCGAACTGGTGGCGATCCGCCAGGCGATCCGCACCGAGCGCGCGATGCACATCGCCTATGCCGACGAACGCGGCAGCGCCACCGAGCGGACCGTCTGGCCGGTCGCCCTGGCCTTTTTCGATCGTACGCGGGTCGTTGTCGCGTGGTGCGAATTCCGCCAGGGCTATCGCCATTTCAGGACCGATCGCATCACGGCGCTGAACGTCTCCTCCACGCGCTATCCGCGGCGACGCGCCGCGTTGCTCAAGGAATGGCACACGCTACAAGGCGTGCCCGAGCAATGACTGCTGCCATAAACTGACAGCACGACATCGTATCACCTGCCAGCGGCGCCCGACCTAGCGGTCGCCGCTTGAGGGAGAATTCCGATGCCAGATTTCAGCTTTCTGTTGCTGCATGTCGCAGACGATGCTGCGAGCGCCACCTTCTACAACGACCTGTTAGGCGTACCGATCGTCGAGCAAAAGCCGGGCTTCGCCATGCTGCCACTGCGCGATGGAGTGATGCTCGGTTTGTGGGCACGCGAGACGGTGGAACCGGCAAGTTCGGGACAATCGGGGGCCAGCGAAATCGCCTTCGCCGTGGCGGATGCGCCGGCCGTCGAGGCGCTCCATGCCGCCTGGGCCGGACGGGGCCTGCCGATCCTGCAAGTGCCCACGCGGATGAGCTTCGGCATGACTTTCGTCGCGCATGATCCCGATGGGCATCGGCTGCGGGTGTTCGCACCGGGGACGTGAGGGCGGCTGCCGGGACTGGGAACGAGCGGAAATGCCGGGTCCAATTGGTTGACTACGCAACGTCTCGTATGTTCGCGATTGCGGATTTGCACCGAACGCGTAGGTTGGAGCTGGGTCGCCCTAGTACAAAATTGACCATTTTTGACAGGGGAACTTCGATGCACCGTATTAAACTCGCGTTGATTGGACTTATCTTCACGGCCTCGGCGCCGGCTTTCGCCGCCAGCCCCTTCGATGGTACTTGGAAGGTCGACACCAGTACTGCCAAGCTATCCACCAAGCCGGATACATTCGTGACGAAGGATGGCGTGTACGACTGCACCTCATGTACGCCGCCTTATAGGATCGCGGCCGATGGAAAAGTGCATCCCGTCTCCGGTCGCGATTATTGGGATGCGGCATCCGTTGCGGTGGTCGATGCCACGACATTGCAATGGGCGCGCTATCGTAAAGGGGCTGCGATCAGCACCGCCAAGGTCGCGCTATCGCCCGATGGCAATATGCTGACTTTTACGTCCGTCTCGGCCGACAATGCTCTGGGCAAGTCGATGACCAGTTCCAGCAAGTCCAAACGCGTCGGGCCGGCGCCGGCGGGCGCGCATGCCACCAGCGGATCCTGGCTCGCCATCAACGATGGCGCTCAGATCGCGGAAGAGAGCCTGACGGCGACGATGAGCATGGCGGACGACGTGGTGACGATGGTGCTGGGTACCGGTGAGCGGTATACCGCCAAGCTGGGCGGCCCGCAGGTGCCGTTTGTTGGTGATAAGGCAGGCGCGATGGTGGCCTTGACCAAGGCCGGGTCTGGTTTCGTCGAAACCGATTATGTCGGCGGCAAGGCGATCGGGACCTACACGTACACGCCGGTCGATGCGACGACGATGACGATGACCGCGGTCAATTTGAAATCGGGCACGACCGAGGAATTCACGCTGAAGAAGCAGTAGGTTTCGAGCGCGAGCGTGCGCAATGCCTATGCTGAAAAAGGGCGCCCGGAGTGATCCGGACGCCCTTTCTTGTTGGCAGCGCCGCGGCAAAGCCGCGTCGTCGGTCGTCGCCTGAGCGACGCCGGCCGATCCGTCCTGTGCGCCTAGGCGCACCGGCGCGGACATGGCCGCGCCTCAGTACGAATAGTACATATCGAACTCGACCGGGCTCGGGGTCATTTCCCAGCGCGCGACCTCTTCCATCTTCAGCTCGATATAGCTTTCGATCTGGTCCGCAGTGAACACGTCGCCCTTGAGCAGGAAGTCGTGATCCGAGGCCAACGTCTCGAGCGCCTCGCGCAGCGACGAGCAGACGGTCGGCACTTCGGCCAGTTCCGCCGGCGGCAGATCGTACAGGTTCTTGTCCATCGCTTCGCCGGGATGGATCTTGTTCTGGATGCCGTCGAGGCCCGCCATCAACAACGCCGCATAGCAGAGATACGGATTGGCCATCGCGTCGGGGAAACGCACTTCGACGCGCTTCGCCTTGGCGCCGGTGCCGTAGGGGATGCGGCACGAGGCCGAGCGGTTGCGCGCCGAGTAAGCGAGCAGCACCGGCGCTTCATAACCCGGGACCAAGCGCTTGTAGCTGTTGGTCGATGGGTTGGTGAAGGCGTTCAAGGCCTTGGCGTGCTTGATGATCCCGCCGATGAAATACAGGCAGGTATCGCTCAAGCCCGCATAGCCGTTGCCGGCGAACAACGGCGTGCCGCCGTCCCAGATCGACAGATGCGTGTGCATTCCCGAGCCGTTATCTTCCTTGATCGGCTTGGGCATGAACGTGACCGTCTTGCCGTAAGCCTGCGCGACATTGTGACAGACATATTTGTAGATCTGCATGCGATCGGCGGTGGTGGTCAGCGTGCCATAGGTCAGGCCGAGTTCGTGCTGGCCGGCGGCCACCTCGTGGTGATGCTTGTCGCACGGCAGGCCCATTTCGAGCATGGTCGAGACCATCTCGCCGCGGATGTCGACCGCGGAATCGACCGGTGCGACCGGGAAATAGCCACCCTTGGCGCGCGGACGGTGACCGAGGTTGCCGCTCTCATAGCTGGTGCCGGTGTTGGTCGGCAGCTCGATATCGTCGATCTTGTAATAGGACGTGGCGTAGCTCGTCTCGAACTGCACGTTGTCGAACATGAAGAATTCGGCTTCCGGCCCGATATAGATCGTGTCGCCGATGCCGGTGGTCTTGAGATAGGCTTCCGAACGCTTGGCGGTCGAGCGCGGATCGCGGGCATAGAGTTCACCGGTCGAGGGTTCGACGATGTCGCACACCAGAATCAACATCGGCGTGGCCGAGAACGGATCGGTCCATACGGCATCGAGATCCGGCTTCAGGATCATGTCGGATTCGTTGATCGCCTTCCAGCCCTCGATCGAGGAGCCGTCGAACATGAAACCGTCGTCCAGTTCGTCTTCGCCGACGACGCCGGCGACCATGGTCAGATGCTGCCATTTGCCCTTGGGATCGGTGAAGCGCAGATCGACCCACTCGATCTCTTCGTCCTTGATCAGTTTCAGGACGTCTTTTGCCGTATTAGCCATAAACCCCATGCCTTTCGTGTTCGATAGTCCGCCCGACGGAATCGGGAATATTGTTGCCGCAAGACGCTAGCACGCTTTCACCAATTGCTGCGGCGCGTCAAATGGCCCAGCGTTAAATCGCGTCGTCGTTGCGCTCGCCGGTGCGGATGCGCAATGCGGTCTCGACCGGGATGACGAAGATCTTGCCGTCGCCAATGCGACCAGTGTGCGCGGCGGCGGCGATCGCCTCGACCACGCGGTCGGCCAGACTATCCTCGACCACCACCTCAAGCTTCACCTTGGGCAGGAAATCGACGACATATTCGGCGCCGCGATAGAGTTCGGTATGGCCCTTCTGCCGCCCGAAGCCCTTGGCCTCGGTAACGGTGATGCCACTGACGCCGACTTCGTGCAGCGCTTCCTTCACCTCGTCCAGCTTGAACGGTTTGATGATCGCTTCGATCTTCTTCACGATAAACCCCCAACTGGTGCGCGAAACACAGCGCCCCGCGCCCGCATGGTACAACAATCGTGCCAGTCGCGCGAGAGGCGGGCAAGGGTGGGAGCGGGTGTTTGTCCGTGCCGACGGTGCCTAACGGGGCGGCAACACGGACGCGGTGCCTTGTTTTGTGGCACGATTGAGATCGCGCATGATTGGCGCTACATTATGTCAACACAGGAGGCTGCGATGAACGATCAGTCGAAGATCGTCGGAGTGCGCGAGGTGAGCGCCGACTTTGGCGCGTACCTGGCGCGTGTCGCTGCGGGCGAGTGCTTCGATATCGTGTCGGACGGGCAGACCGTCGCCGTGCTGCGTGCGCCGGTCGCTGCAGAAGAGGACTGGGTTCCTTCGGCCGACCCCGCTTCGCCGAATTTCCGCCGCCCTGGAGCACTGAAGGGGAAGATGTGGATATCCGATGATTTCAATGATCCCGACCCCGAACTGGAAGCGGCTATGGAAGCCGATATCTTTCCGCCCGAACGGTGAGGCTGCTGCTCGACACCCATGTGTTGCTGTGGTGGTTGGAAGGGAGCCCGAAGCTTGGGGCACGCGCTCGCGGTTATTTTTCGGACCAGTCGACCGAAATCCTGTATTCGGTCGCGTCGCCTTGGGAAATGGCGATCAAGATCAGCCAGGGTAAGCTTGCTGTCGATATCGGCGATGCGATCAGGTCGTTCGACGGTGCCGGGTTCAAGCGTATCGACATCGAGACGGCCCATCTCGTCACGCTTTCAGCACTTGAACGGCTGCACGGCGATCCGTTCGACCGGATGATCGTCGTGCAGGCGATGTGCGGCGGCTTGGTCGTCATGACGACCGACAGCGCCGTGCTGCGCTATCCGGTTCAAACGATCGGGTGCCGCTGAAGCGGTCAATAAGGCGGCTTGTCGAACCCGGCGGGGCTGAGCGTGAAGATCTCGCAGCCATCCTCGGTGATGCCGATCGAATGTTCGAACTGCGCCGAAAGCGAGCGATCGCGCGTCACCGCGGTCCAGCCGTCGTCGAGCAGTTTGACGTCGGGGCGGCCGATATTGATCATCGGTTCGATCGTGAAGATCATGCCGGGCTTGAGTTCCGGGCCGGTGCCGGGGCGGCCGACATGGACGACTTCGGGCGCGTCATGGAACAGTTGGCCCAGGCCATGGCCGCAGAAATCGCGCACCACGCCGTAGCGATGCTTTTCGGCATGGCTCTGGATCGCGTGCGCCACATCGCCCATTGTGTTGCCGGGCTTGGCCTGATCGATCCCGATCATTAGGCATTCGTACGTCACGTCGACCAGGCGGCGCGCTTTGATGGGCACGTCGCCGGCGAGATACATGCGGCTCGAATCGCCGTGCCAGCCATCGACGATCGGGGTGACGTCGATATTGACGATGTCGCCATTCTTGAGCGTCTTGGGGCTGGGGATGCCGTGGCACACGACATGGTTGATCGAGATGCAACTGGCATGCGTGTAGCCGCGATAGCCCAGGGTCGCAGGCACGCCGCCGCGGTCGACGATGAAGTTGCGGATGAGATCGTCGAGTTCGGCCGTGGTCACGCCGGGCACGACGTGCGGCACGACCATGTCGAGCGTTTCGGCGGCAAGCTTGCCGGCCTTGTGCATGGCATCGAAGGCCGCGCGGCCATGGAGCTTGATCGCGCCGGTGCGGCCCATGGGCGCGTCGGCAGTGACGGTTACGTAATCGGTCATGATGCGGATATAGCGCGACCAGCCGGGCTTTGCGAGATGCGCTGCACGGTCTATGCCGCCTGGCATGACCACACGCATCTGGACCGCCGCACTAGCGGTGATCGGCGACGAGATCCTCTCGGGCCGCACGCAGGACAAGAATGTCGCGCAGATTGCCGCGTGGCTTAACGTGCAGGGCATTCGCCTGGCCGAAGTGCGCATCGTGCCGGACACCGAGGAAGCGATCGTCGAGGCGGTCAACGCCTTGCGCGCGCGCAACGATTATCTGTTTACCACGGGCGGGATCGGGCCGACGCATGACGACATCACGGTCGATGCGATCGCCGCGGCATTGGGCGTCGACGTGGTGTTTCACCCCCAGGCGGTGGCGGTGCTCGAACGCTATTACGAGACCCGCGGCGGGCTGACCGAGGCGCGCAAGCGCATGGCGCGCGTGCCCGACGGCGCCGAACTGATCGAGAATCGCATGTCCGGCGCTCCGGGCATTCAGATCGACAACGTGTTCATCATGGCCGGCGTGCCGCATATTACCGCAGGCATGCTCGACGCGCTGACCGGTACGCTGGAAGGCGGGTTGCCGGTGCAGTCTAAGACGATCGGCTGCTGGGTCGGCGAGAGCGAAGTCGCGGATATCTTGCGCGCCGCCGAGAAGGCGCATGAAGGCGTGGCGATCGGCAGCTACCCGTTTTTTCGCGAGGGGCGAACCGGAGCCAATTTCGTCGTGCGCGCGACCGATGGCGAACTTCTGGATGCCTGCGTCGTTGACCTGACGGCCGCGTTGACCGCCGCCGGGCGCGATGTGGTCCCCGGCGGAATCTGAGGAGAATGACGATGAAAGTATCGGCTGTGTTGATCGCCTGCAGCCTGCTCGTCGCGTGCAACGAGCCCGCCGCGACCGGCAATGTCGCCGCACCGGCGCAGACCGGGCCCGATCCGGTCGAGGCGCAGATCGCCAAATTGAGTCCCGTGCAGCAGCGCACCGCCTTTTTCCGCGCGATCAACGACGCGGATTACAATTGCCAGAATATCGTCAACGTCGTGTCGCGGGGCCGCGTCGACGGCAAGCCAACCTGGGCGGTGGAATGCAATGCCGGCGCGCAATATCTGATCAGATTGCAGCGTGGCGGAATTTTCCAGGTCAGCGGCGTGCCCAAGTCGCTGCAGCGCTAGGCACGTTGCCCGGGGCTGGAATTGGCCCCACGGCAGCTGGCAGCCCCTGCGTACGAGCTGAGGCTGCGGCGCTTCGGGCGATACCGCGCGACAGTTGAATCAGATAGCCGGCCCGGCGGCCGCACGGGCGCGGCACATGCGATCGCCTTGTCCGATGACCCGCACCGCAGTCCCGGCCCATCGGACGCCAAAATAAAGTTCAAATTAAACACGCTGATGCGGATCAGTGCGAAAGACGTGTGCGATCTGTTCGCAAAAGGAACGCTCGCTGGCGCCATGCGATTAGTTACCGATCCCATGATCTGGAGACGATCACATGTTCATGCATAATAAGCGGTTGCAATATACCGTACGAGTATCCGAGCCAAATCCTGTCCTGGCATCGCTAATGCTGGAGCAATTCGGCGGCGCCGATGGTGAACTCGCTGCGGCGATGCGCTATTTCACACAAGGACTTGGTGAGTTGGACGCAGGTCGCAAGGATTTGTTGCTCGATATCGCGACCGAGGAGCTGAGCCATCTCGAAGTGATCGGCTCGATCGTCGCCATGCTCAACAAGGGCGTCAAGGCGCAGGTGTCCGAAGGCGCGATGGAAGAGGCCGAGCTCTATCTGTCGATGACCGCGGGCGGCAACAGCCATACCCAGTCGTTGCTGTACGGCGGCGGCCCATCGCTCACCAACTCGTCCGGTGTGCCATGGACGGCGGCCTATATCGACAGCCGCGGCGATCCAACGTGTGATCTGCGCTCCAACATCGCCGCCGAATCGCGCGCGAAAATCGTCTATGAGCGGTTGATCAACATCACCGACGATCCCGGCATCAAGGAAGCGCTCGGCTTTCTGATGACCCGCGAAGTGGCGCATCAGAAGTCGTTCGAGAAAGCACTGTATGCGATCGAGAACAATTTCCCGGCGGGCAAGCTGCCCGGCATCGAGAAATATGCCAATGTCTACGTCAACACCTCGCAGGGTGATGGCGACGAGACGGGGCCGTGGAATTCGGGCGAGCAGTGGCAGCGGATCGACGATCTTGAACAGACTATGCCGATCGACGGCGGTGACGGCACCGCGACGGTCGGGCTGAGCAAGGCCGACCAGGCAGTGGCCGAGAAACTGGCCAAGCGCACGGCATCCGACCCGACGAGCGACCCCGAGACCGGTGTCGATCTGGGTGCCGGCCCCGGCGCTGGCCTGATCACCGGTGAGGACCTTGGTGGCGCGGCGGACATCAACGAGGCCAGCAAGATGGCCGACGCGATGTAATTGGTTTGACCGGCCGCCCATTTGGCGGCCGGTCATTCCTGACGAACTGGCGCAGCCGGCATCGATAGGTGCCGGCCGCGCTGTCGTTTCAGCTGGGTTGCTTGCGCGCGGAAGCCCAGCTTGCGGTGTTCACGCGCCAAACGCCGCCTCGGTGTCGAGCTGGGCTTGCCGTACCAGTGTTTCGGTTGCCCGTCGTGCCGCGGCGGGATCGGCATTGGCGATCGTCTCGAACAGGATGCGATGCTCGGGCAGCCCGTTGCGCGGATGGCGCGACGCGCGATATTTGAAGAAGGTGGTCCAGCGCACCGCCGCGGCAATCGTCGCCGATAGGCTGATGAGCAATTCGTTGTGCGTGGCCTCCAGCATGATGGCGTGGAATTGCTGATCCGCTTGCTGGCCGAGATCGGTATTGAGCCCATGCTGCGCCATCAGCTCCAGGCAATGGCCCATGCGCGACAATTGATTGGCGGTGCGATCCGTAGCGGCAATTTCCGCAGCCGCTGGTTCGACGATCATGCGCAGCTGGAACAGGCTCTGCACGAAGTGGCGCGGCGGGACTCCCTCGAACATCCAGCCGAGCAGTTCGGGATCGAGCAGGTTCCAGTCCGCGCGGTCGCGGACGCGGGTGCCGGTCTTGGGTCGACTTTCGATCAGCCCCTTGGCGCCGAGCATGCGCAGTGATTCGCGGATCACGCTGCGGGACACACCGTGCGTCGCGGCAAGCTCGATCTCGCCTGGCAGCAGCGACCGCGGTTCATGCACGCCGGTTACGATCGCCACGCCGATCGACCGCGCGATACAGATATGGGCGGGCGCATGCCGCCCCACTTTTGCTGCCATTTCCTCTCCGTCCTGCGGCGAACATAGGGGAGGGTGCAAGTAATGACAAAGCGCTATCCGACACGCAGCCGGTTGCGCCGCCGTGACGAACGCTTATTGTCCGACATGAGACACTGACGAGTGCCGTGGGGGAGGACGACGATGCGTTCGATGCTGTTGCTTGGCGCTGCGATACTCGCGCCCACCTTGGCCGCCGCGCAGGACGCGCCACGCGTTCAGCCGGTGCAGGTGGATCCTGCGCGGCCCGATTGGGAAAATCCCGCGGTGTTCGCGCGCGGCAAGCTGCCCGCCAGCGCCACCGGCTTTCCGTTCGAGTCGCGGGCGAAGGCATTGGCAGGCGAGGAAGCGGCGTCGGCGCGCTACGTCGCGCTCGACGGGCAATGGAAGTTCGCCTTGTCGCCAAACGCCGATCAAGTGCCGGTCGGGTTCGAGCGGCCGGATTTCGATGTGTCGAGCTGGAAGTCGATCGCCGTGCCGGCGGACTGGCAGGCTCAAGGCTTCGATCAGCCGCGCTACAACAATATCACCTATCCCTTTCCCGCCAACCGCCCGCTCATCCCCCACGCCACCAATCCGGTCGGGTCCTATCGCCGCGACGTGGACGTCCCGCCGGGCTGGAAAGGGGAGGACGTGGTGCTGCACATCGGCGCGGCGGGGTCGGCCTATTACGTCTGGGTGAACGGCGCGAAGGTCGGCTATTCCGAGGATTCCAAGCTGCCCAGCGAGTTCGACGTCACGCGCTTCATGAAGCCCGGACGCAACACGATCGCGATCCAGGTGTTTCGCTGGTCGGATGGCAGCTATCTCGAGGATCAGGATTTCTGGCGCGTGTCGGGAATCGAGCGCTCGGTCTATCTGATGGCGGTGCCGAAGACGCGCATCGCCGATACGTTCGTCCATGCCGGGCTGGATACGGCCTATCGCGACGGCAGTCTGGCGGTCGATCTGGCGGTAACCGGCGGCGACGCCGCAACGGCGCGCATGGTGCTGCTCGACGGCGAGCGGACGGTGCTGACGGTAAGCCGCGCCGTGCCCGCGGGAGGCCGTCGCAGCGTCGTGCTGAGCGGGACGGTGCCGGCGGTGCGCGCGTGGACCGCGGAGACGCCGAACCTTTATACCCTGGTGACCGAACTGGTAGATGCGCGCGGGCAGGTGGTCCACGCCACCGCGCGGGCGATCGGCTTCCGCACGGTCGAGATCAAGGGCTGGCTGGTCAGCGTCAACGGCCGACCGATCACGATCCGCGGCGTCAATCGCCACGAGCACGACCCCGAGACGTTCCATGTCATCAGCCGTGCGTCGATGGAGCGCGACGTGCAGCTGATGAAGCGCAACAACATCAATGCGATCCGCACCTCGCATTACCCCAACGATCCGTATCTGTACGACCTGGCCGATCGCTACGGCCTGTATGTGATGGACGAGGCCAATATCGAGAGCCACGCCTATATGGACTATGCGAACCGCCATGAGCGCGAGCGCGGCAAATATCAGATCGGCTTCGATCCGGCGTCGCAGGCGGCGCATGTCAGCCGCGTCGTCAACATGGTCGAGCGCGACAAGAACCATCCCTCGATCCTGTTCTGGTCGCTCGGCAACGAGGCCGGGATCGGGCCCAATTTCGAGGCCGCCGCCGCCGCCGCCAAGGCGCGCGATCCGCACCGGCTGGTCAGCTATCTCGGCTGGGGGACGTGGGACGGGATCAGCGATCACCGCCCCAATTGGTATGCCGACATCTATGCCCCGATGTACGATCCGGCGGTCAAGCTGGCGGATTACGCCACCAACTGGAACTTCAAGCAGCCGGTGATCCAGACCGAATACAGCCATATGCAGGGCAATTCCGGCGGCAATCTGAAGGACTATTGGGACACGATCTACGCGCACCCGAACAAATTGCAGGGCGGCTTCATCTGGGATTGGGTCGACCAGTCGATGTATCGCTACACCAAGGATGGCCGGCGTTATTGGGGCGATGGCGGCGAATACGGTCCCAATCCCGGCGGCGATATCGAGTTCGGCGATGGCCTGCTGCAGTCCGACCGCACGCCCAATCCGGCGCTGTTCGAGTTGCGGAAAGTGTATGCGCCGATGCAATTCGACGGGTTCGATCCGGCGAGCGGGCGCGTGACGGTGCGCAACCGGCAAGATTTCCGCGATTTATCGGGCTTCGATCTCGAATGGGAAGTCGCGGAGAATGGCGTTGCCGTAGCGTCCGGCAAGCTGCCCGGCCTGACCACGGCAGCACGCGGTAGCGAGACGATCGCGTTGCCGCTCGGCACCGTGCCGCGCCGCGCCGACGCGGAATATTTCGTCACGGTGCGCGTGCGGGCGAAGGATGGGGCGGTGCCGCTAGTGGCGGCCGGGACGATCCTCGGCTTCGAGCAGTTTGCGCTCGGCGGCACGCCTCGTATCGTCACGCGGTCGGGCGGCTCGATTGCGGTGCGGGAGGGGGAGGGCGCGGTCGTGCTGAGCGCCAACGGCGCTACGCTCGAGATCGATCGCACCACCGGCCTCATCCGGCGCTACGCCAAGGACGGTCGGCAGTTGGCGAGCGGTGGTGCGCCGCATTTCTGGCGCGCGCCGACCGACAACGACGTTGGTGTCGGTACGGCGTGGCAATTCCAGCCCTGGAAGACGATGAGCGAAACACGCATCGTTCGCAGCGTTCGCAGCGTCCGCACCGAGCGTACCGATGCCGGCACGAGCATCGTCGTTGGGTTTGACCTTGGCGGAGGCGCGGCGACGTTCGAGACGACCTATACGATGGCGGGCGACGGGTCGGTGGCGGTCGACGGCGCGCTGACCCCGGTGAAGCAGGACCTGCCGCCGCCGTTCCGCGTCGGCCTGGCATTCGCGCTGCCGATCGATGTCACCACGGTGGAATGGTATGGTCGCGGCCCGCACGAAAGTTATGTCGACCGCAAGACGTCCGCGGCGATCGGCCTGTGGCGTGGTGCGATCGCCGCGCAGAACCATGATTACATCCGCCCGCAGGAGACCGGCAACAAGATCGACGTGCGCTGGATGGAGCTGTCGGGCGCGGGCAGGGGCCTCAGGGTCGAGGGCGCTGCGCCGCTGATGATGAACGCGCTGGCCTTTCCCTATGCCGATCTTGATCGCAAATTGCCCGGCACGTGGAAATCCACCGATGTGGTGCCGCATGGCCAGGTCACGCTGCTCGTGGATAGTGCCCAATGGGGCGTCGGCGGTGACACGGCATGGAGCGAGTTCGGCAAGCCACTGCCGGCCTATCGCACGACGCTCGGCGCCGCTCGCGTCGCGTTCCGCCTCACGCCCTTTGCAGGGGAGGGTACCACGCCGGAAAAGGCGCGTATCGCCACCGCTACCGGGGAGGAATAAGCCCCTGGAATCGGTGCACTGCCCCGACGCGCTTTCCCGGCGAATGCCGGGCCCCAGGCGGACAGGTTAAGGTAACGAAGCGCTAGGCCAGCCAATTCATGGCCCTTGACTGGGCCCCGGCCTACGCCGGGGAAGGCACGCTATTGGCGTGATCCTGCTCTAGTCGCCCAGCGTTAGGCTGTACGAGGCGATGGTCCGCGGGTGGGATCCGTTGTGAAGCTGCCGCAACCGTTCGACCTGCGCCAGCGACGCGGCCATCACCGCCGCCGGCGCGAGCTGGTCGGCGCGGTGCATCGCGATCACGGTCGCATCGTCGAGCGTGGCCAGCGCCTCTTCATCCAGGCCATAAAGCCCGGCCACGGCATGTTCCTGGCCGTCGTCGTGGCGCAGCAGGAGCGATAGCGGTCGGATCAGGCGGTGCCGTGCATAGCCGTCGATCAGCGCTTGGGCGGCGGCAATGTCGGCGACGAGGGTATCCAGCGCGGCGCGGATGTCGGTCAGGATCGGAAGGGGCGAATGATCGGTTGCAAACAGCGCCGGGCCGCGCGTTCCGAGCGATGCGTCGCCTTCGTCTAGCGCCAGTCCGACCAGGCCGGCGTCATGCAGCCGAAAGCCGGTGAGCGACGCCGCGCGCGGCAGATAGGTCGCATGGAGGTGATCGTTCCGCCAGAACAGGTTGCGCGGTTCGACCAGCCCGAACAAGGCGATCAGATTGAAGCGGCCCGTCTGCGCATCCTTGGCCAGGCATAACGGCATGTCGGCAGCGGCAAGCGCGATTTCCGAAAGGCCGATCTGAACGAACTGTCGCGCAGCGGCACCGGCCATCGCATCGACGCGCAACGCATGATGGCGCGTGGCATTTAGCGGCACGGTCCCGGTCATACCGCCTGAAGCCCATGCTCGCGGATAGCGCGCAACAGGTCGCGGTTGCTCGGCATCTGCGCCACCGCGTCGGCGCGGAGCCGGTCGATCCGTCCGATCGAGCGGCGCGCAATCGCAGCGTCCAGCGAGGTCGCCGCGATCGGCGGATAGTGCGTTTCGAACCCCATGCCGTGCAGGATATATTGGTAGCTCGGCCAGGAAAATACTTCGCGCGCATGGGCGAAATCCTGTGGGGCTGGTGGATGCAGCCGCCACAAGTCGAGCCGTTCCTTGAGCGAGTCCGGGATCGAACCGGGCGCGGCATTGTCGCGCCAGAAATCGGTGTCGACGCGCTTGGTGATGGCATAATGCAGCTTGAGGAATTCGATGATCCGCTGCCAATGATGCGTGAAGGCCGCGTTGAATTGCTTTGCCGCGGTGTCCATCGCGGCGCGGGTGCGCGGCAGGCGATCGGCGATCGCATCCATCGACGCCTCGATCAGCATCAGCGCGGAGGCTTCGAGCGGCTCGAGGAAGCCCGCCGACAGGCCGACGGCGACGCAATTATTCTGCCAGAAACGCTCCCGATGTCCTGCCTTTATGGTGATGCGGCGGGCGGAGAGATGCTCGGCCTCAGGGCCGATATAAGCGCGCAGCGCGGCCTCGGCGGCATCGTCGTCGATATGCGCGCTACTATAGACATAGCCGGTGCCGCGGCGCGTCCACAGGCCGATGTCCCAGATCCAGCCCGCGTCTTGCGCAGTGGAGATAGTGTGGCTGGCGATCGGCGCGTCGTCGCGGGCATAGGGGACCTGCATCGCGATGGCCCGGTCGGCGAACAGGATGTCGCCGCAGGGGCGGAACGGTACGTCATAGATCTTGCCGATCAGCAGCGCGGCAAAGCCGGTGCAATCGATGAACAGGTCCCCGGCGACGCTGCCGCCATCAGCCAGATCGAGGCACTGAATGTCGCCATTATCGGCCATCGTCACGCCGGTGACATCGCCGATAATATGCTCGACGCCGAGCTCGCCGACGGCATGCTCGCGCAGCAGCGTCGCGAACTTGCCCGCATCGAGATGATAGGCATAATTGGCTGCTCCGCCATATTCGGGCGCAGTGATCGTCTTGGGCGCCAGACCGGCATCGCACAGCGCCGCTTGGAAATCGGCCCAATCGGCAAATTCCCGGTCGGGCGTGCGATCGGCCAGCGGCTGCCAATGCGGCGACAGGTTCACGTCGGTCGCGCCGGCCGGGGGATTGAGCGGGTGATAATAGCCGTCGCCCGGCGACCCGTCCTTCCAGCCGACGAACTTGGCCCCTTGCTTGAACGCCGCATCGCACGACCGCACGAACGCGGTTTCGCTGATGCCGATCTTGGCCAGCGTGTTGCGCATCGTCGGCCACGTGCCTTCGCCGACGCCGATCGTCGGGATATTCGATGATTCGATCAGCTTGACGACAATGTCGTCGGTGCCGCGCGCATTTCTCGCCGCCAATCGCGCGGCAGCGATCCAGCCGGCCGAGCCGCCGCCGACGACCACAATGGTCCGGATCGCGCCTGTCTGCGCGTCTTTTTGCCCCGTCGGCATGCTGCTCTCCCGGCCTGTAATGTCGTTATGATTGCGGTGTCAGAAAGACACTTGATAAACCAGACAAATGCAATATCCTTAATTCGTTCAAACCGTGCAATGACACGGAAATCAAGCTCTGGGGGGAGGAAGATATGTCGGGTTTGTCGCGTCTGAAGAAGGCTAATCGGCGAGTCGAGATACTGATGGGGGGAGCTGGGGCCGCCATCATCGCGCTGCTCGCGGCGACGCCGGCACTGGCCCAAGTGCAACAGCCGATCGATCAGAGCGCTGCCGGTGCTTCATCCTTGTCGTCCGCACAGGAGACAGCGCCACCGTCGATCGAAGAAGACGGCACTGAGACCGAGATCATTGTCACCGGCATCCGCGCTAGTCTTGCCTCGTCGGCGGCGCAGAAGCGCGATGCCTCCGGCATATTGGACGCCATATCGTCGGAAGATCTCGGCAAGTTCCCCGACGCCAATGTCGCGGAGTCGCTGCAGCGCATTCCCGGCGTGGCGATCGACCGCAGCAATGGCGAAGGCCGATCGGTAACGGTCCGCGGGCTCGGGCCGGCGTTCAACACGGTGCTGTTCAACGGCCGCAGCTTCGCCTCCGACAATTACAGCCGGGCATTTTCGTTCGATCTCATTCCCGCCGAGCTGATCAGCGGCGCGCAGGTCTACAAGAGCACGCAGGCGCCGCTGCAGGGCGGCGGCATCGGTGCGACGATCAACGTGCAGACCCCCCGCCCGCTCGATCTCAAGGGGTTCAAGGGCGTCTTCTCGGCCAAGGCGCTGTACGAAAAGAACAGTGATAAATTCACGCCGCAGGTTTTCGGCCTGCTCAGCGATACGTTCGCGGACGGCACGATCGGCGTGCTCGCGTCCCTATCCTATCAGCGCCGTGTCGCCTCGATCGATTCGATCACCAATGACGGGTATTTCCTGCAGCGGGAGCTCGGGCCGGGTGGATCGCTGTACAAAGCGCCGGATGGAGACCGCGGGGTATATGCACCGCGGACCCAGGCGATCGGCAATTCGGTCGATCGGCGCACCCGCCTTGGCGCGACGCTCGTTGCGCAATATGCGCCGACCGACGAACTGACTATTACGGTCGACGGCCTGTACAACAAATTCAAGAGCGATCAGGAGGCCCACAGCCTGGGCAGCTGGTTCGAGCCGTCGAGCTACACCGCGTACACGGTCGACAGCAATCGCACCATCACCTCGCTCACCACCAACGGCAATGCCGATTTCGTGTCGTCGGGCGCGGTTCGCGAGACGACGACCTACGAATTCGGCGGCAACATCGAATGGCGCCCGAGCGATTCGGTGAAGGTGGTGCTCGATGCGAGCCGGTCGCGGGCCAAGAACGCGGCCGGCGGCAAGGGCTATTTCGTGGTGATCGGCACGCCGACAACGTACAGCTTCCAGGCGCCGGAGGGCGGCGGCATTCCGTCGACGTTCGGCTATACGCCGGGCGCGCTGACCACGCCGGCGCTCGGGCGAACCCACATTGCCGGCATCGGCGGCGATGACGTGACCGAGAAGGTCACCGAATATCGCCTGAACACCGAATGGAAGGCCGAAACCGGCGCGCTCAAGACGCTGCGTTTCGGCCTGATGCGCACCTCGCGCGACAAGCGCAACGTGCCGATCACGTCGGACCCGAATATCGGTTGCTTCTATTGCGGCTATCTCACCTCGGCCGATCCGTCGCTGCTGTCGCCGTTCACGGTCAAGTCGTTCGGCGGGGGGGCAGTTCCCACCAGCTTCCTGCAGTTCGATGCGCAGGAATATCTCAAATTCCTGACCAGCCCGGCCGCGACGCTCGCAATCGATGCCGCCCGCGGGCTACCGCCCGGCACGATCGGCAGCCTGTACGCCCAGACCAACGGCTATGCCGCGACCCCGCAACCGTCGACGCGAGTCAAAGAATCCGTCTATGCCGGCTATGTCGACGTCGATTTTGCTGGCGATCTCGGCGGCGTACCTTGGTTCGTCAACATCGGCGCACGTTACGAACATACCGAGCTACGGTCGTACGGTCAGCAGCAGCAACTGCTGGACTTGGTGCAAAACGATCCGACCATCTACACCGGCGTGTATGCCAATAACGGTGCGGCGGTGAGCATCGACAAAAGCACGTCATACGACATCTTCCTGCCCAATCTGAACGCCCGGGTGAACATCGCGCCGAAATTTCAGGCGCGCTTCGCGGCATACAAATCGCTCACCCGTCCTGCACTCAGCGATCTGGCGCCAAGCCTGACCTTCACCACGCTGCGACCGGCGACGCTGACGGCGGCCGGTGGCAATCCCGATCTGAAGCCGTACCGGGCGACCAATTTCGATCTGTCGTTCGAATATTATCCGACCCGGACGACGACACTGTCGGCGGCGGTATTCTACAAGCATGTCAACGATTTCATCACTCAGGTCTTCGCACCCGAAGTGTTCACGATCGCGAACTCCCAGAATATCTCCGGTCAGTACGTCGACGGGAAATCGGCGACGTTCAGCGTCAGGCGTCCGCGCAACGGCGGTTCGCTCGATATCCGCGGGCTCGAGCTCAACGTGGTGCACTCGCTCGATTGGGCGCCGGGCTTCCTCAGCGGGTTCGGCGTGCAGGCGAATGCTACCTTCGTCAAAAGCAACCGGCCGTTCGACGTTACCGTGACGGACCAATCCTTCGCCGCCGAGGGGATCGGCAATTCGCAGAATGCCACCGTCTTCTACGAGAAATACGGTATTTCCGCACGGATTGCCTATAATCGGCGCGAGAAGTTTCTGCAGACGCTGGCCGGCGGCCCGGGCAACGAGCCGGTGTTCGTGCGCAATTACGGGCAGTTCGATGGCAGCGCGGCTTACAACGTCACCGACAATGCGCAGGTGTTCATCGAGGGCACCAACCTGTTCAACGCCAAGTACATCACGACCGGGCGGTTCGACAATCAGGTGCTGAATTACCAGAATACCGGTCCGCGCTACGACGTGGGGTTCCGCCTGAACTTCTGATCGGCGACAGCGTCCAAGAGAAAGGGGCCGGCTCGATGAGCCGGCCCCTTCTTTGTGGCTGACGCTGGGGTGCGCCGCGTGCGGCGCGATATTATTGCGCCACCGCCGGGCCGCCCGCCCGCGCCCCGCCAATCACGAAGGTCGCCCGCCCGCCCAGGGCGAAGCGGTTGACCGCCAGTGCAAAGCCGACGCTGGCGAACAAGGTGATCGCCATCATGTGGATGTAATGAACCGGCGACCACACGAACGTGGCAAAGCCGTACAGCGCCAACCCGAACAGCATGCCGGCGATCGCCGCGCTCGGCTTCACCCCGCGGAACAGTAGGGCGACGACGAACACCGACAGGATCGGCATGGAGATCAGCCCGTTGAGCTGCTGCACCAGATTGATGATGCTCGGCGCGCCATCATAGAACGGCACGATTCCGATCGCCAGGATGACGAAGGCGACGATGCTCCACAGGTTGAGCCGCGCGACATTGGGGTTGGGGTTCACGAACTTCTCGTGAATGTCGCAGACGTAGAGCGCAGCGGAGGAATTGAGCAGGCTGGTGAAATGCGCCAGCACCGCCGAGGCGATCGCCGCGGCGAAGATCCCCGACAGCCAATTGGGCAGCACGTGCCACACGATCTTGCCATACGCCGCGTCGCCGAGATGCCCGAACAATTTGTACGAGACGATGCCGGGAATGACCACGATCGCCGGCACCACCAGCAGGCGGATGACGGTGGCCGCGAACACGCCCTTCTGCGCTTCGCGCAAATTGGGTGCGGCCATCGCGCGCTGCGTAATCGTCTGGTTGGTCGACCAATAGAAGGTCTGGATGAAGATCATGCCGGTCAGCAAGGTCGGCCAGGGGATCGGCGATTCCGGCCCGCCGAGCATCGACAGCCGCTCGGGCGGAATGCCCGAAAAATCGTAGTTGATCGCCGCCATCGAGAGGAACACGACCAGCATCGCCATGCCGAGCAACAGGATGCCGCTATACGTATCGACCACGGCAGCGGCGCGCAGGCCGCCGAAAATGGCATAGAACGATC
Source organism: Parasphingomonas puruogangriensis (assembly GCF_036663635.1). Lineage (NCBI taxonomy): Bacteria > Pseudomonadati > Pseudomonadota > Alphaproteobacteria > Sphingomonadales > Sphingomonadaceae > Parasphingomonas > Parasphingomonas puruogangriensis. Next base: position 253,374 of record NZ_JAXOJI010000006.1, read on the forward strand.
CCGCCACGCCGAAGATCGCGGCCAGCAGGATGGTGGGGATCTGCAGCCCGAACATCGATTTCATCATCAACGCGCCGGAATAGAGCACGATCGGCTGGAACACCGCGATATTGCCGAGCAGGAACATGGCGGCGATCACCGCGCGCACATTCTTGTCGCCATATTTCTTCTCGAGCAATTCGGTGACCGTGGTGCAGTCGTTGCGGTAATAGATCGGCAGGAACACCCAAGCGAGGATGCTCAGCCCCACCACGGCCGACAGCTCCCACCAGGCGAGCAGCGCCATCTGGTTGCCGTTCATGCCGAGCAATTGGTCGGTCGACAAATTGGTGATGGTGATCGAACCGGCGATATAGAGCCACGACAGCCCGCCGCCGGCGAGGAAGAATTCCTTGTTGGAATTGCCCGCATGCCGCGCCTCGCCGCGGCATTTGAGATAGGTGAAGAAGGCGATCGCGGCGGTCAGGCTCGCGGCGATCCACGCCTGGGTGAGTTGCAAATTCATCGCGCATCCTTCGGCAGGTCGTGATGCAGTTCGAGCCCGAGCGCCCAGCGGCGCTGGAAGCCGGGCCAATAGCCTTTCGATCCGGCGTCGCCGGGCGCGGCGAATTGCGCGCCGACGCTCGCCCCCTGCGCCAGCGGCCACACGCCCGCGTCGGATTTGATCGTCGGCACCGCAAGGAAGGCGGCATGCGCGGCGTCGCCTTTCAGCGTCGCATCAAGGAAGGCAGTGACGAAATGGCGGTTGATCGCCAGGATGCGGTCACGCCGCCACACCGGTTCTTCGAGTTGTTCGACCTTGGCGAAATCCACGCCGGTCAAACCCGTCGTGCCGTCCCCGGCGACATTGTGGTGGGCGTTCTGATAGACCAGCATGCGCCGATCGGCGCCGGTCAGCTGCGCGTAGAGCCAGGCCACGCCGCCGTCATAGCCACTGACATCGTCATGATCGCCCACCACCATGAGCGTCGGCGTCCGGATCTGGCCGAGCGACGCTGCCTTCCAGGCGCGCAGCGGTGCGCCGCCACCCCAGGGCGCGAAGGCGACGATCGCCTTGACCCCGGCCGGCGCCCCCTGCGCGATCAGCGGCGCGCCAGCGGCATAAGGCGCGAGCAGGTCGCCCGGCACCAATTTATAGAGCGGGCTGGCCGGATCGAAGCCGGCGCCGGCGGTGGCGAGTGCGCCGAACCCGCCCATCGAATAGCCCATCAGCGCGATCTTCGTGGCATCGTAGGCGCCGGCCAACGGCCCGCTGCCCGCGCGGCGCGTCAGCTCAGCGATGACGAAGCGCTGGTCGGCGCTGCGGCTGACGACCGTCATCCCGAATGCGGCGAGCGGCGGGATCTTGGCGGCGCGATCGGCGTCGCTATGATCGATCGACGCGATGACATAACCGCGCGAGGCGAGATGCTCGGCGAGATCGGCAAAGCCGGTCGCCCAATTGTGGAAGCCGTGCGAAAACACCACCAGCGGGAAGTGGCCCCGGATCGGCGCGGCTGATGTGAAGGCCGTACCGGTGCGACCGCCTTTGGCCTGCGGGCCGGGCACATAGGGCACGTAGTGCGCCGGCGTGGCCCGGGCCGGGCGCGCCGCGGGATACCAGATCGTCAACGGCAGCACGCGATCGTGCCGCGCGATGCCGCCGGTCGCCGGCAACAGCAGATCGGGCTGATCCGGATTTGTCACATCGAGCCGCATCACGCCGACCGCGTTGGGGCCCGGCACCGCGAGCTGCGGTGCATCGGGCAGCGCTTGCGCCTGCGTCTGTGCGGGGGCGGCTAGTGCCGCCGCCGCCGTCGCCAGCCAGATGCCGATCCGCTTGACCACGTCGTTCATGCTTTCTCCCTCCACACTGCCACGTCGCGCGGGCCGATCTGCCGCTCGCCGATCAAAAATACGGCATCGGCGGCGGCGGGGGCCGGGACCGGCACCGCCGCGTAATTGAAGGCGAACACCAGATTACCGCGTCGCCGCAGGCGCATATCCTCAGCCAGGCGCACCGTCGACACCCCCGCCTCGGCGCACAATGCTTCGAGCAGGTCGGTGACGAACGCCGCATCGCTGAGCGTCGCAAGGTATAGGACACGGTCCTTGCGGAGCAAGGCGGGCCCACCATCGTCGTAGCGTGCCAGCGTCTCGACGTCGTCACCGGGCGCGATCGTCTCGCGCCAATTGCCGGTCCGGTAGGATCCACCATTCCACTCGAAACTGTCGTCGCAGCCCGGCCGCACCGTCTCGACCGACAGCACGCGCATCGGCAGCACGTCGCGCAACGGCCCCGGCGGCAGCCCCTCGGGATAGGTCAGCTCGGGCGTCTTGGCGCCCGACCGCGGCCCGAACAGGACGATGGCGCCGCCACTTGCCAGTCGCTCGGCCATGCCCGGCCGGGGCATCGCCAGCGACGGTGCGACGATCAGCGCATAACCGGCCGGGTCGCCATCCGGCGCGATGAAATCGACATCAATGCCGAGCCCGCGCAGCGCCGCATAATGCTGCAGCAGGATCTGCGTATAATCATAGCTGCTGCCCTGTCGCTCGATCTCGCCGAGCCACTGCGCCTCGACATCGACCACCAGCGCCACCCGCGCGCGCGCCGTCGGCATGGTATCCAGGTCGAGCGCCGCCAGATCGCGCACCACCGCCTCGATCTCGGGCCAGGCGGCGGCTTCGCTGCTGTCCGGGCGCAATAGCCCGGCATGCATCTGTTCCTGCGCGAACGGCGCCTGACGCCAGCGGAAGTAACTGACCACGCCGGCGCCATGCGCGAACGCCTCCAGCGTCCAAAGCCGCACCATGCCGGGCGCGGGCGCGGGATTGTGCATCGCCCAATTCACCGGCCCCGGCTGCTGCTCCATGATCCAGAACGCGCCCGGCGCTAGTCCGCGCGTCTGATCGAAGAAGAACGCGCCGAAATCGGGATGGCCGGTACGCATGTAGCGCTTGAAGTCGGCCGGCGCGGCGTCGGCCATCCACAGGTCGGTGCGGCCGAGCGGATAATTGTCGTACGATGCGAAATCCAGATCGCGGGCGAGCCGGTGATTGTCGATCCCGGTCTCGTTCATGGGGATGAAGTTGTGCGTCACGAAGCGCCCCGGCGAAAGCCGCCGCAGCAGCTCGACTTGGGCATCGTGAAAGCGCACCACTTGGTCGGACGAGAAGCGATACCAGGCCAGCCGATGCGACGGATTGGTTTCGGTCACCGCGCCGACCGGCAGTTCGATCTCGTCGAAGCTGCGATAGTCCATCGACCAGAAGACGGTGCCCCACGCGGTGTTGAGCGCAGCGACGTCGCCGTAGCGATCGCGGCACCAGGATCGGAACGCCTCGCGCGCGACCGGCGAGGCGCTCAGCGTGGTCTTGTGGCAGCATAATTCGTTGTCGGTCTGCCAGCCAGCGACGCCGGGATGCTGGCCATAGCGCTCCGCCAGCGCCGTGACGATGCGCGCCGAGGCATCGCGATAGACGTCGCTCGAAAAGTCGTAATGCCGCCTGGATCCGAAACCGCGTGTACGGCCCGTTTCGGGGTCGACCGGTTGGATCTCCGGATGGGCATCGATCAGCCATTTCGGCGGGGTCGCGGTCGGCGTGCCGATCACCACTTTCAGGCCGGCGGCCGCCAGCGTATCGATTGCGGCATCGAACCATTCGAAATCGTAGCGGCCGGGATCGGGCTCGAGCCGCGACCAGGCGAATTCGCCGATGCGCACGTAGCTGAGCCCGAGTGCAGCCATCCGCTGCGCGTCGTCCGCCCAAATATCGCGCGGCCAATGTTCCGGATAATAGCAGACCCCGAGCACGTCCCACCCCCCAGTCGCTCCCGTCCGGAGCCTCGCTATTGTGCCGTCCCGAACCGGATACGGTCGGCAGCATCGTATTTGTCAGGCATATTTATCGGGTAATTTGACCGGGTCAATCGCTCGGGATAGCGTTGTCAGAAATCACCTTATTTAGAGAGATGTCGATGTCCGCTGCGCCGCCTGCTTTCGTCCGGCTTGATGGCGCCCACACCAGTCTGGTGATCGATTGTCGCGGCGGAGCGCCGGTCGTGCTGCATTGGGGCGCGCGGTTGGCGGACGATGCCGATCTGGCCATGCTCGCGGTGCTGAGCCAGCGCGAGGAAGCACCATGCTCGCCTGCGCAGACACCAGCGCTTGCGCTCACCCCGCTGCTCGGCGCGGGGTTTCCGGGGCGCCCCGGCCTAGCGTGCCACCGCGACGGGCAGGGCTGGGCAACCTGGACGGAAATCGTCGCGGTACGGCGCAGCGACGGCAGCGTCGAGATCGACTCGCGTGACGCCGCGAACGGCGTCACGCTGCGCCATGCGCTGACGCTCGCGCCGGACGGGGACGTGCTACGCGCGCGCACTACGGTGATCAATGACGGCGATGCCGTACTGGCATTGGAGGCATGCGATGCGCCGACGCTGCCCGTACCGGCGGCGGTATCCGACTGGCTATTGTTCGAGGGGCGCTGGGCGGGCGAGTTCCAGCTGCGGCGCGTGGCGCGGGCGATGGGCGCGGTGTCGCGCGAGAACCGCCGCGGCCGGACCAGCCACGACGCCTATCCCGCGCTCCTCGCCCAAGTGGGGCCCTGCGGCGAGCAGGTGGGCGAGGTGTTCGGCTTCCACCTTGCCTGGAGCGGTAACCACCGGCTCTGGGCCGAGACATTGTCCGATGGCCGTGCCTATGTGCAATTCGGCGAGCTGCTGTTCCCGGGGGAAATGCGCCTCGCGCCCGGCGCGGCCTATCACAGCCCCGAGCTCGTCTGCGCCTGGTCCGACCGCGGGCGCAGCGGCGTGTCGCAGGCGTTTCACGCGCATGTCCGCGCCCGCCCGCAGCATGCGCGGCTACGCGCGAAACCACGGCCGGTGCATTACAATACATGGGAGGCGGTCTATTTCGATCATGATCCGGCCAGGCTGATGCAGCTCGCCGATCAGGCCGCGGCGATCGGCGTCGAGCGTTTCGTGCTCGACGATGGCTGGTTTCTCGGGCGGCGCAGCGATCGCGCCGGGCTGGGCGACTGGACGGTCGATCACACCGTCTACCCCGACGGGTTGGGGCCGCTGATCGCGCATGTGCGGGGGCTGGGCATGGAATTCGGCCTGTGGGTCGAGCCCGAAATGGTCAATCCCGACAGCGATCTGTACCGCGCGCACCCCGAATGGGTGCTGGCGACACCGCCCGCGCCGCAGCTCGATTTCCGCCACCAATTGGTGCTCGATTTCGGCCGTCCCGCAGTGCGCGACCACCTTTTTGCCGCGATCGATGCGCTGCTGCGCGAGCATCCGATCGCCTATCTCAAATGGGACATGAACCGCGACCTCAGCCATCCCGGCGGCGCCGATGGGCGGGCGGGGGCGCATGCCCATGTGCTCGGGCTGTACGACGTGCTCGCGCGCCTTCGCGCCGCGCATCCGGCGGTCGAGATCGAAAGTTGTGCGAGCGGCGGCGGGCGAGCCGATCTCGGCATCCTCGATCTCACCGACCGAGTGTGGACGTCGGATAGCAACGATGCGCTCGATCGGCTGGCGATCCAACGCGGCCTGTCGACGTTCCTGCCGGCCGAGCTGATGGGCGCGCATGTCGGCCCGGCGGATTGCCATATCACCGGGCGGCGCGTGTCGATGGCGACGCGCGTGGCAACCGCGTTGTTCGGCCATTTCGGCGTGGAGGCCGATCTCGGCGCGCTCGACGACGCGGACCGCGCCCAGCTCAGCGAAGGAATCGCGCTGTATAAACGCCACCGCGCCTTGATCCATGCGGGCGATCTCGTCCGGCTCGATCGCGGCGAAAGCGAGATCGCGTTCGGCATCGTTGCCGCGGACCGCACCGAGGCGCTGTTCAGCTATACCCAGCTGACCGAACCGCGCGGCTATTACGCCGATCCGTTACGGCTGGCGGGGCTCGATCCCCAATCGAGCTACCGCGTGCAGCTGGTCTGGCCGCGCCCACCGCTGGGCGGCAAGCCGCTATTCACCGCATTAAGCGACGGGGCGATCGTTTCGGGGCAATCGTTGATGGCGATAGGCTTGCAGCCGCCGCGGTTACACCCGCAGGCGGCGTTCGTGCTACATCTGGAGCGCGTTTAGACGCCGAGGTGGTCAAAAGCCGCTAAACCGGCGGCGGGGACAGGCGGCGGTCCGATCGTAAAGCACCCGGTCACGCTCGGTCGAGCGGTACCGTCAGGTCGATCCGCCAGAAGCATGTCGGTGCGCCCTCCACGCCGAAGTCATTGTCGTTGACGAGCAGGAGCGTGCGCTCGTCGAGCAGCGTGACCCCCTCCAGATCGGGGCCGATTTGAGGATGGTCGTCGGTCGAGAAAAGCAGCTGCTTGTCAAGCACGGGGAGCTCGAGCGCATCATCGGCGCTCAGCTCCTCGATCGTCGGGCGGGTGGTGCCATCGCTCCAGATCGGTGCGAGCGCGCGCTCCGGATCGAGCGCGACCAGGTAGAGCTTGCTGGTCGCCGAGATCCGCTCGAGCGTCACCAGCGTGTTGCCGTCAATCATGGTCACGTCGCACAGCTTGACGTCGGCACGATCGACATCGCCAAGCACGCTGTCGCGTTTGAAGCTTTTCGGCTTGTCGAGCCGGTAGAGGTGTTCGGCCAGCAGGGCGCCGGTCGCGCTGTCCAGCGTCCACAGCCGAACGTGACGCGCGTGACGGCCGGCGTGCTCGCCCGGATGGGCCAGCGGGCTTTGAAACGCGACATGCAGGCGGCGGCCGTCGGCGGAAAGCGCCAGGCCTTCAAAGCCGCGATTGAGCCGCCGGCGCGCGGCCAGCGGCGGCAGCGCACCGATGATGGGATAGGTCGCGCCAGCGAACAGCGCTTCGGTGCCGGCGGGCACCCACCGCGCGCGGACGGCGCCGTCTGGGTCGAGCTGTAGCAGGGACGGGCCATATTCTTCGGCGACCCAAAAGCCGCCATCCGGCGTGGCTGCGATCCCTTCGGTATCGGCGCCGCCTGGATCGGGTGGCAGGATCGCGCCGTCCAGGCCGAGCGCCGGCTCGGCGGCCCGCGCATCGCTGCCGGCGGGCGGCAAGCCGGACAGCGGCGTGCCGGCAGAGTCGCGGAGCGCCAGCGTCCGGCAGACGGTTATGCGGTCCTGGCCGACATGGAGCTCGACGATCGCTGGCCCGACCGCCGGGCACGGCATCAGCTTGGCGCCGGCTGTGTCGGCATGGCCCGCAAGATGATCGAGCCCGTAGCGGTCGATCGCCAGCGGCAGCTTCAAATTCGGTCCCCGGTCACCGACCGCCCAGACGATGCCGTCCGGATCGCCGATCCGTCGCGTTAGCCCCGATCCCAGGCCACGCGTGACGCGCAGTCGGCCACCCGGAAGCTCGAGGCAGGCGAGCTCCTCGTCATGATAGGCCAGTTGGGTGACATGATCGTGCGACATCGTGGCGCCATAGCATGGCGGGCAACGCCCGTAACATCACGCATGTGCGCCGCCCCTTAAAACCTCCAATCCAATGGCGACCGGGGGGGCGTCTGTGTCCCTTATCAGGGTTCGGGCTATTCCAGACTGTTGCCAGCATGGATCGAGCATTCCCGACGAGTGGAGATCGCCGATGTATCGGGCTGCCCCCCCTGGCGGCCGGTGCCTTATGGCGCGACAGGGTGTTCATGACGGCGTCGCTGGGCGAGATTGCGGTTAGTGGGACGCGGCCGCCCGACATCTCCTGATCCGGTGCAACTTCTACCAACAGGGAGTCGTTAGTAGGCGGGCGGCCAACTTTGGCCTTTTTTTCATGAGGCGTCGGGGTTGTATATTCTATCGATAGTGCTCGGGGGCTGCCTGAAGGGGGCACCGGTGGACTTTGGCCTGACCGAGGATACTGGCGGGCACATCACCTATGCCTTGGGCGCGGCGCAGGCGTTGACGGTACGAGACGACGTAACGCGGGTCGAGATCGTCACGCGGCTGATCGATGATCCCTCACTCGGCGCGGCCTACGCCGTGCCGCTGGAGCGTATTTCGGATAAATTGACGATCCGGCGCATCAATACCGGCAATTGTGCCTATCTTTCGAAGGAAGCAAACGCCGCCGACCGCCCGGCTTTCGCCGCCGCGCTGATCGAGTATCTCGCGCAAGAAGAGCAGTTGCCCGATGTCATCCACGCGCATTTCGCCGACGCTGCCCAGGTGGCGCGGATGGTACGCGAGCGGTTCGGCATTCCCTTCGTTTATACCGCGCATTCGCTTGGCATCGAGAAGGTCGGGGCCACGACGGCGCCGGCCGCGATGACCCGGCGCATCGACGATGAAGATTGCGCGATCGGCGCGGCCGACCTGATCATCGCCTCGTCGCGCGACGAAGCCGAGCGGCAGCTGATGCTATATCCGTCGGCCTGTCCTTCGAAAATCCATTGTATCCCGCCGGGGGCGACGCTCGCCCATGACGGCGCGATCGATCTCGATCGCGCCCGCGGCTTGATCGCCCCGTTCCTGCGCGATCCCCACAAGCCGATCATTCTCGCCATCGCGCGGCCGGTGGCCAAGAAGAACCTTGCCGGTCTGGTCCAGATGTACGGCGCCGACGCCGATCTGCGCGCGCGGGCCAATCTGGTCATCGTCGCCGGGCTGCGCGAGGGGCCGGACAGCGGCGAGGCCGAGCAAAATGCGGTGATCGGCGCCCTGTTGTCGGAAATGGATAGGCACGATCTGTACGGCCAACTGGCAATCCCCAAACGGCACAGCCAGGCCGACATAGCGGCGTTATACGCGCTGACCAAAGCGAGCGGCGGGGTGTTCGTCAATCCGGCGCTGACCGAACCCTATGGACTGACCTTGACCGAGGCTGCCATTCACGGCGTACCGGTCGTGGCGACCTGCCATGGCGGGCCGGTCGACATCATCGCCACGTTGCGGCACGGCCGGGTCGCCGATCCCCGCGATCCGACCGCCTTCGTCGCGGCGATCCGTGCACTGCTGACCGACAAAGTCGAATGGGCGCGCGCCTCCGCCGAGGGTGCCATTCGCAGCAAGGCGCTCGACTGGCACGGCTATGCCGCGCGCTTCGTCGCGCTCGTGCGCACGTTAAAAGCCCCGGTCGAACCCGCGATGCGCCCACACAAACTGCTGCTTTGCGATATCGACAACACCTTGACCGGCTGCACCTCTGGCGCGGAGGGGATGGCGGCGTTCCTTGCCACCCAGCCGAGCCTTGCCTTTGGCGTCGCGACCGGGCGCTCGCTGCAGGAAGCCGAACGCTTGTTGCGGGAATGGCGGCAGCCGGCGCCACGCGTGTTGATCACGTCCGTCGGGAGCGAAATCTATTGGCGTACCGGCGCGCGGCTGACGTGCGATGTGGACTTTGCCACGTGGATCGACCTGGATTGGCAGCCCGACGCGTTCGACGATCGCGTCGCAGCGATTCCGGGGGTCCGGCGCCAGCCACCGGTCGAACAACGCCGCCACAAGCGCAGCTATTTCGTCGAAGATCCGGCGGCGATCATGGCCGTGCGGCAGGCCGTGGCGGATTTGCCCGTCCGGGTGATCCACAGCCACGGCCAATTGCTCGACATCCTGCCACAGCGTGCCGGCAAAGGCGCGGCGATGACGTGGGTCGCCGAGCGGCTCGGGATCGCGCCAAACGACGTCTATGCGGCCGGTGACAGCGGTAACGATCTCGACATGCTGAGTGCCGTGCGCAACGGCATCGTGGTCGCCAATCACAGCGCCGAGCTCACCCAATTGCTTGGGCGCCCGAGCATCTATCTGTCCCGCCAGCCCCATGCCGCCGGTGTGGTGGAAGGCATGCGCGCCTTTGCGCTGAAGGAGGCTGCGTGACTCGACCGATCGGCTATTTCGTCCATCATCAGGGGCGCGGTCATGCCGAGCGAGCGGCGGCGATCGTCAATGCGCTGCCGGCGACCCGCCCCGTGACGTTGTTTTGCGCGCGCGACGATATCTTACCGCGGCTTGGGCCGCAGGTCGAAATTTGTCGCATTCCGTCGCTGTTTGAGGCCCCGGCGGATGCTGCCCCCGCGCTCGCCAATGCCCGCACCCCGTCCACGTTGCATTGCGCGCCGCTTGGCTGGGCGAGCATCACGCACGCCGTCGCGGTGATCGTGACCTGGTTCGATACGGCGCGGCCGGCCTTGTTCGTTACCGACGTTTCGGCCGAACTGGCGCAATTGGCGCGGATTGCGTCGGTGCCGTGCGTGAGCGTGTTGCAGCATGGCCAGCGCGACGACCCCGGCCATATGGCGGCCTATGAATCCGCCATCGGGATTCTGGCACCGTATGCGCCGGTGCTCGAACAGCCGGGCCGCCCGGCGTGGATGACGGCCAAGACGCATTACGCTCCGGGGCTGGGGATCGATGCCACGCCGCGCGACCGGCTGGAAGCACGGGCAATGCTGGGCCTTGCGCCCGACGCACAAATCGTCGTGGTCGTGGCCGGCGGGGGCGGCTCCGGAACGCCGGGAACGCCGCTGACGCTTGGCGCGCGCGCGGAACCCGACACGGTCTGGCTGACGATCGGCGCGGTCGAGCGCGATTGGCATGCGACCGAGCCGGGCAATCTCCACCATCGCGGCTGGGTCGATTGCCCCGACCTCTATATCGCCGCGGCCGATCGCATTGTCTCCTCGGCCGGCAACACCACGGTGCATATGATCGCAGCGGCGGGGCGGCCATGGATCGTCGTGCCGGAATGGCGCTATTTTGACGAGCAGCTGTGGAAGGCGCGGATGCTGGCGCAAGCCGGCGCTGCCGTGACGCTCGACCATTGGCCGGCGCATGGCGCCGCCTGGGCGGATGCCTGGCGCAAGGCGGAAGCGCTCGATCTGGCCCGCCAACGCGAGTTGGTCGATCCGGCGGCGGCCATCGCCGCGGCGGCGTGGCTGGAGGCACAAGCCGAAGCCGCTTGGGCGTCGCCGGCACTCGAAACATTGATCACCGCAGAAGCTACGGAAACCATGTCGGCATGACGATTTCAGTTTGTACCTTGGCCGGCGGACGCGCCGAGCATCTGCATAATCTCGTGCTCGGGCTGAACGCACAGGACGTCCCGCCCGACGAACTGATCATCGCCGTGATGCAGCCAGAGCGCTATGTTCTGCCCGATACCGACTTTCCGGTGCGGCAGGTAATGGTCGACGCCGCCGGTATCCCGCTCGCCGCGGCGCGCAATATGGCCGCCCGTGCGGCGTCGGGCGACGTGCTGATCTTCATCGACGTCGATTGCATTCCCGATCCGGCCTATGTCGCCGACTATGCCCGGTTATTGGCGGCGATGGACGTGCTGTTGATGGGCGAGGTGCTGTATTTGCCGGTGGGCGCCACCGCGGACGGCATCGACATTGCGCGTTTCGCGCAGATCGGGGTCAAGCATAGCGAACGCGCGGGGCCACCCGCAGGGCCGATCGGCGATTGCTCTGATTATCGCTGTTTTTGGTCGCTCAATTTCGCCATGCGGCGCGCGACGTTCCTTGGCATCGGCGGGTTCGACGAACGCTATATCGGCTATGGCGGAGAGGATACCGATTTCGGCCGCATGGTGGTCGATGCCGGCATACCGATCCATTGGTGCCGCGGCGCGCGCGTTTATCATCAGCATCACCCGCACCATATGCCGCCGGTCCATCACATCGACAGCGTGATCGCCAATGCCGCCGCCTTCCGCGACAAATGGGGCCATTTCACCATGGAGCATTGGCTCCGCGCCTTTACCCTGATGGGTCTGGTGCGGTTGCAGAACGGCGAGCATGTCCGCCTGCGCGCGGTCACCGAGGACGATCTTGCGCTCACCCGCCAGCAGTCCGACCAGCCTTATGCCAGTACGGCCACGGTGCTCGCGTTGCTCGAAGCGCGGCCGGCAATCGCGGCGGCGTAAGCGGCCTCGTAGCCGCTGAGCATCGCGTCGATCGAGAAACGCTCGGCGATGCGTTTGCGGCACAGCGCGCGCGGCACCAGCAGGGCGTGTCGGATCGCGGCCGCCAGATCGGCGGGGTCGGCGGTCGCGAGTGCGCCGCCATCGCCGACGACGTCGCGCATCGCGCCACGGTCGATCGCTGCAACCGGCACGCCGCACGCCATCGCCTCGGCCGCGACCAGCCCGAACGGCTCGTCCCACATCGGGGTGGACAACAGCACCGACGCCGCCCCGAGTGCGTCGACCAGTGCGTCGCCGCCGAGATGGCCGTGATAGATGCAGTCCTCCCCGAGAAGCGGCGCGAGATGATCGCCAAAATAGGTCTGGCAGTCGATCGGCCCATAGATGTCGAGCGGAAGGCCAGCGGCGCGGGCCGCGAGCGCGGCGACATGCGTGCCCTTGTTCGGTGTGATTCGCCCGCACCAGGCCGCGCGGCCATTGCCCGTCGCGTGGTAGCGCCAGCGTGCCACGTCGATACCGTTATGCACGACCGACGCTGTCGCCGGCGCCGCTTCCCACCAACTCGCAAGATGGCTGCGCGAGGTTGCGGTTTGTCGCAACCACGGCGCGGCCGTGTCGCGTACCGCATCGGCCAGCCCGGCAAAGGGCGGCACGTGCAGCGATGTCACCATCGGCTGGGCATCGCGCAATGCCCAATGGTGCAATGTCGGATGCATAGCGTTGTTGTGCACGATATCGAAGTCGCCCGCTACGACCCCCTCCCAGGCGCGGCCAAACGCGGCGTCTTGGAACGCGGTCAGCTTGGTCGTTCCGTGCCACAGCGCCCAGGGGAGCACCGCTTCGTAATGCCGCTCGGCCACCGCGCTGAGCGGGAGTGTCGCATCGCTGTCCGCGCTGGCGAACAGCGTCACGTCATGGCCGCGCTGGACCAACGCTTGGGTCAATTGGTGGCAATGCGCTTCCATGCCGCCCATGAAGGGCGCGGCGATGGGATGCCGAAGATGCGCGACGATGGCGATGCGCAACGGCGTGAAACTGGAAGAACGGGCGTCAGGCATTCGCCACCCTAGCGTGCTCGCTGATCGGGACAAAGCGAATGGGGCGCCGCGCGCATCACCGCCCCCAGCCTATCGCTATAATGTCGTCCAAAAGCCCTTAAGCTCTGGAACGCGCGTGCGGTTCAAGGATTGTCCTGAAGCATGCCTATCGCACCCGATCTTCGCCATATCGCCGTGGCATTGCCAGCGAAGAACGAGGAGCAGGATTTGCCCGCTTGTCTTGCTGCGCTCGACATTGCCGCCATGCACCACAATGGGCCGGTGACTCTGGTCGTGCTGGCCAATGATTGTAGCGACGCCACCGTTTCGGTCTTGCGCAAGACGCGGCTACGATACGCGAGGTTGCGGTGGCACGCGGTGTCGATGCTGCCCGGCGCGCGCCATGCGGGATGGGCGCGGCGGCTTGCCTTTGACGCGGCCGTCGCAACGCTGCCGCACGATACCGATATCCTTGCATCGACCGATGCGGACACGTGCGTCGCGCCGGACTGGATCGTCCGCACGGTCGCGCATTTCGATGCCGGCTGCGATGCCGTGGCAGGCCGGGCGCTGACCCGCCGGATCGACCGTGCCGCGCTCGGCGTCGCGGCAGCGCGGCGGCTGAACCTGCTGGGCCGCTATTACACCGCGCTCGATTGGCTGCGCGCGGATCTCGCGCCGATACGCGATGAGCCTTGGCCGCGTCATTTCTACGAAGGCGGGGCGAGCATCGCGCTGACCCGCGGCCTGTACCACCGGATCGGTGGCGCGCCGACGCCGCCAGTGGCTGAGGACCGTGCGCTGTTTGCCGCGGTGCGGCGTGCGGGCGCGTTGGTGCGGCACCCGCTCGACGTGCGCGTGTTCACCTCGAGCCGCATCGAGGGCCGCGCGCCCGGCGGCATGGCGGATGCCTTTGCCTGCTGGATCGCGCAGGCCGAAGATGCCCCGCTGCATGAGACATACGCCTTCCCGATGGCGCTCGACCCGGCAAGCGCCGCCGGGCGGGATCGGCTCAGCTTCGCGACCTTGCCCGCCGCGATCGCGACAGCGGGGGCGATGATCCGCGCACGTCGCTCAGCAGCGGCGCCACAGGTCGAGCCGATACTCGTCCCGGCGATCCTCGAGCGCGACCGTGATGGCAGCCCCGAGCAGGACGCGGAGCTCGCCGACCGCCGTGTCGCCTGATTTGGGATAATCGGTCTCGCCGGTCCAGTGGACGAGCAGCACATATCCCCCGGCCGGCACCACGTCCTGCAGATAGGCCGCCAGCGCCGCCAGATCGGCGCTGTCCCAATAGTAGATCACCTCGGAGAGAAGCACGAGATCGAAGCACCCCGGCGGCGCCTCGGCGGGGAGATGCCGGCGCTCGAGCGTCACCTGCGGCAGAGCGGCACAGCGCCGCCGCGCGGCCGCAAGCGCGGTTTCCGAGACATCGACGCCGAGCAAGCGGCCGCAGCGCGGCGCCAGGCGCTCGGTCAGCACGCCGTTCGCGCAGCCGACCTCCAGGACAGTGTCGAAGCGGGGCGCGGGCAGGCTGGCCAGCGTGTGATCATATTTGGCGCGCTCATAGGCGCTCGTTTCGAACGACCAGGGATCGCCCTGTTCCCGGTACAGGGCCTCGAACCAGTCCGGCTCTATCGAACGGTCACGTCGCATGACGGGGCTCCAGCAAGAGTAGATGAGGTAGGTCGACGAGCCGGCGCATCGCCCGGGGCAAGACGAAGGACTCGCGCGCTCCGGAGATGCGCCCGCCGAGTTGCGTGCGATGGCAGGCGAGCGCGCGGCGCTGATGGCCTTGCCAGCGCGCCGTCGGCATGGCCCGCACGCGCATGTCGGCAACACGCGCATCCAGCGCCGGTAAGGTCCAGCCCCATACCAGATAGAAGCTTGGGACCACCCGCAGGCGGCGCGCGACTTCGCTGGCCACGATAGCGGTCGCCGCATGATCGCAATGCGGATCGCCTTCCCAGCTTGCCACCACGTTGCGGATCCGCTCGCGTCGGCACAGCGCCACCAACTGGCGCACGGTTCGCTCGAAGGCGCGCGATTGCGCGGGATAAGGGACACCATCGCGCCAGCCAAGCGCGACCGGGGCGGTGCGCAGGCCGAGCAGCCGCAGTGCGGCGCCTGCTTCCTGTGCGCGAAGCCCGGCGATCCGCGTTGCGGGCCAGTTTGGTGCATCGATATGGCTTGCCGCGCCATCGGTCAGGAACGCGACTCGGAGCCGCGCGCCTGCGTGGCTCAGCGCAGCGATGAGTCCGCCGGCGCCCAGCGTCTCGTCGTCCGGATGCGGCGCCAGGATGAGCCAGGCACCGGCGCGCGCCGCCGCCGCCGGCGCCAGCGGCCGCGCGCGGTGCAGCAAATCGCGGCGGCTTGCCCAGCCGGGCGTCACCACCATCGATCATCGCCCCAGCGATCCGCCTCGAGCCACGCGCCGACGGCACGGTCGCGCGCCTGATCGGGTACGGGCTGGCGCAGGTACAGGCCGAGATCGCGGGTGATGCGGTCGACGCGACTGCCGTCGAAGAATGCGGCCGTGCCGATGCCGCGCGCGGCCCCTTCCATCGCCGCGAGGCCCGCTTCCTCGACCACGCCGCGCGTCATCAACACATGCGCGATCGCATCGGGATGCCCGGCCTCGGCAAGCTTGGCGGCCTGGCTGACCCAGAGCGTCGCCGAGCGCGCCGCGACCATCGCTGCCCCGATGCGCGCGCGCTGGACCGGGTCGCCATCCTTGCCGCTGGTCACGAGATGGTCGCGCCAGTGCCGCACCAGCGCCTCGACCGCGCCGAGCTGGACCGCTGCAAAGCGCCATGCGCCGGCGGAGAAGCGCGGTTCTTGCTCGTAATCATTGGGGCCACCGATCACCGCTTCCGGGCCGACGATCATGTCGGTGAAGTCGAAGCGGCCGCTTTGCGTGCCGCGCATGCCGCGCACCCGCCATCCGGCATTATCCACCCGGGCGGTCATGCCAGCGATATCAACCAGTACGAGTTGCTTGGCGCCATCGGGGCGGCGCGCGGTAATCAGCGCGCGATCGATATGCCCGGCGCCGGTCGCAAAGCTCTTGCCCCCACCAAGGCGCCACGTGTCCGCCTTGGTCGGCAGGTTCATCGGCTCCAGGGTCATCGGGGCCGGTTCGGTGTTCCATACGCCGAAGATTTTGTGATCGGCGAGATCCTGAACGAGCGTCCGCCGTTGCCCGGCATCGCCATAGGCGTGCACCAATTGCGCCGCATTGACATGGCCCTCGTATATCCGGCCGAGGCTCAGATCGGCGCCGCCGATCAGACGCAAAACCGTAACGAGAGCGTCGACGGACGCGATGCTGTCGAGGACGACGAAGCTGGCCGTCGCGCCCGCTGCAGCCAACATCGCGATGCGATCCGCAGGATAGGTCTCCTGGCCGTTCTCGCGGTCCCACGCCTGCGTCAACGCCCTGACCCGATCGACAAGGGTCGGAACCGCCGGGCTGTCAGTGTGCATCAACAATGAGGTTTCTCCATGATGTCGTGCAGCAGCGCTCTGGCGTCGCGCTTGTTCCGCACCAGCGTCCCTAATCCACGGGAATGCTGGCTGTCAGCTTCTGACGGATGCCGTCATGCGCGCTTTGGCGAGCTGTAAAGATACCTCGGCGCGAAATCCACGTCCGCACGTTGCCAGAGCAATGCGCAAACCGTAACCGATCAATGGTTGAGTGTTGACCATCCCGGGGAGGCAGTTGGCCGCCCCGCCGATTGGGATAGATGATGTCGAATTCTGGTCTCGAGGCCATATTTCTGGCGAACCGGGATAAGCTGCTCCGATTCATCGGCGGGCTGGGGGCGGGGAATGATGCCGAAGACGTGCTGCACGAATTGTGGCTGCGTGCGTCGAGCACCGACACCGGCCCGATCGCCGCGCCGCTTTCCTATCTCTATCGGGCGGCGCACAACCTGATGCTCGACCGGCATCGAAGCGTTGCGCGCGCGCGGCTGCGTGATCGCGCCTGGAGCGAGGTGAATGCCGGCGCCGGCGAGGTCTCGGAGGAGCCCGATGCCGAGCGCCTGTTGATCGCCCGGCAGCAGGCGCGGATAGCGCAGGCCGCGTTGACTAGGGTTGGAGAGCGTGCGGCACTGATTTTCCGCCGGCATCGCATCGATGGCGTCGAGCAGCGCGCGATCGCGGCCGAACTGGGGATCAGCCTGAGTACGGTCGAAGCCGATCTGCGCAAGACTTACGCGGCGATGATTGCGCTGAAGCAGGATTTTGATGAGGGTTTGAGCGCACCGACTCCGTCATCGAAAGTGGGAGGCTATGATGCCGAAGCTGATGACTGACGCGGATGCGACCGTGCTCGACTGGATCGTGCGCGTCGGCGATCCCGCGTTCGATGACTGGGAAGCATTTCAGGCCTGGCTGGAGGCCGATCCCGGACACGCCCTGCGCTATCACGCATTGTCGGCGGAGGTCGATGACATGGTGACGGCGAGCGCTGCGGCGCCGGCGGCTATTGCGCCCCGGATCGCCGTGCCGATCCAACCAGCGCGGGCGCGCCGCCCGCGTCGGCCGCTCTGGATCGGCGGCGCGTTGGCGGCGTCGCTGGCCTTGACGGTTGGCTATGTGACATTGCGCGAGACGCACGAGCCTTATGTCGTCGAGACCGCGCCGGGCGCACTGCGGACCGTGGCACTGGCCGATGGCAGCAGGATTACGCTGGCCGGCGCGACGCGGGTGGTGCTCGATCGGCGCGATGCGCGCATCGCTGCGCTCGATCATGGCCAAGCGCTGTTTCAGGTGCGCCACGATGCCAGCGACCCGTTCGAAGTAACGGTCGGCGGGCAGAAGCTGGTGGATATCGGCACGGTGTTTGAGGTCAAGCGTCGCCTCACGGAGACGCGGATTGCGGTGTCGGAAGGTGCGGTCGATTTCGGCGCGCATGACGGGATCGTGCGGCTGGTGGCGGGGCAGGGGCTGGTGGCGCGCGATGGCGCGGCTGCGGTATCGGGCCGCGTCGATCCTGCCTCGGTCGGCGCGTGGCGCCGCGGTACGCTAGCCTATGACGGAGTGCCGGTGAGCGAGGTGGCGGCGGATCTGTCGCGCAGCCTGGGGATCAGCGTCACCGCTGACCTTTCTGTCGCCGCGCGGCCATTTTATGGCACGATCGTGATTGCCGAGATCAAGCGCGACCCGAGCAGGATGGCAGCCGTGCTCGATCTGACCGCGCGCCGTAACGGCACGGCCTGGGCGCTAACGGCCAAACCGTGATCGGCCGATCGACCATCATGGCGGCGGCGATGCTCGGCATGGCCAGCCCGGCCTGGACGCAGGAAAGGCCGATCGACCTGCCCGCTGGCCGTCTGGGCGATGCCGTGCTGGCGCTCGGCCGGCAGGCGGGGACAACCATCGTGGTCAGCGATGCCAGGCTATGGGCGCGCTTGGTCCCGGCGGTACGCGGGCGGCTGTCGGTGGCGCAGGCGCTGGCGCGACTGGCGGAGGTTGCGCATGCCGATGTGCGCCGGGCCGGGCCGGGCTGGCGGCTGGTGCCGCGGGCCAGGCGGCCATCGCCGCCTCCGGCGCTAGTGCGCTCGATGCCGATGCCGCCAGTGCCGGCCGAGGAAGCGCAACAGCCATTGGTCGGCCCCGACATCGTCGTCACGGCGAGCAAGCGCGATGTGCCCGCGCGCGATTTTGCCGGCCAGGCGGCGATCCTCAGTGGCGCCGATCTGGCGTTGGGCCAGGCGGGCGGGACCGACGCGATCCTGGCGCGGCTGGCCAGCGTACCCTCGACCCATCTCGGCACCGGGCGCAACAAACTGTTCATCCGAGGCATCGCCGATTCAAGCTTTACCGGGCCCACGCAGACGACGGTCGGGCAATATTTCGGCGATTTGCGGCTGAGCTACAATGCGCCGGATCCCGATCTCCGCCTGTATGACATCGCCTCGGTAGAGGTGCTCGAGGGGCCGCAAGGCACTTTATACGGCGCCGGCTCGCTCGGCGGGATCATCCGCACGGTGCCCAACGCGCCGCAATTAGGCGTCGCCGCGGGTACGCTGTCGCTGGGCGCTTCGGCAACGCAGCATGGCGATCCGGGCGCTGACCTGGGGGCGATGCTCAATGTGCCGCTGGCGGGCGGCCGGCTTGCGTTGCGCGTGGTGGGTTACGGCGTGTCCGAGGGCGGCTATATCGACAATCCGCTCAGTGGGCGCGACGATATCAATCGCACGCGGATCGGCGGCGGGCGGGCGACGCTGCGGCTCGATGCCGGCAACGGCTGGACCGTCGATCTGGGCGGGATCGGGCAATGGACGCGCGGCGACGACAGCCAATATGCCGATCGCGATGCGCCGCCGCTGACGCGCGCCAGCGCGGTCCAGCAGGGCTTTCAAGCCGATTACCGGCTGGGCGAACTGATCGTGTCGGGCCCGATCGGCGATCTGCGCTTCAAATCCTCGACCGGGATCATCCGCCAGGCGTTGCGCGAACGCTATGACGCCACCATCAGGGGCGAATCGCCCCGCGTGTTCGCGCAGCAGAACGACACCGCCCTGATCACCAGCGAGACAAGGCTGTGGCGGCCAATGCAAGACCGGCTCGGCTGGGTAATCGGTGCCAGTTTCACGCATAATCGCACCCGGCTGTCGCGCACGTTGGGGCCGGACGATGCGCCGGTGCCGGTGACCGGCGTGACCAACCGGATCGACGAGGTGACGTTGTACGGCGAAGCCAGCCTGGTGGTGACGCCCGGGCTGACCGCAACTGCCGGGCTGCGTGCCACTCGCGCCGACCTGTCCGGCATTGGCGAGGACGTTGCGGCGGCGGTGATCCTCGCCAAGGCGCAGATCGTCGCCGATCGCCGCGAGACAAGCATCCTGCCTTCCGCCTCGCTGATCGCCGCGTTGAATTCCAAAATGTCGGTCTATGCCCGCTATCAACAGGGCTTCCGGCCAGGCGGTCTCGCGATCGAGGCGGATTTCGTACGACGTTTTCGCAACGATCGGGTGCGCGCGATCGAGGCTGGCATGCGCTACGGGCTGGCTGGGGTGGACAGCATATACCTCTCGGCCAGCGCCTCGCACACGCGCTGGCAGGACATCCAGGCCGACTTTATCGACGGTACCGGGCTGCCGAGCACCGAAAATATCGGCGACGGGCGGATCTGGACGCTGAGCGCCACGGCCGGATGGCGGCCGGCCGCGGGGCTGACGGTCGATCTCGGCTTCACCTACAATGACAGCCGGGTAACCGATCCCAGCGCAGCGTTCGCCGAGGCGCTCAGGGCTGCCGACCAAGTGCGTCTCCAGGCCTTAAGCCGCTCCACGGCAGTGCCCAATATCGCTCGCTTGGCCGGGCGGATCGGTGTCGATTACCGGACACCGATCGCGCGTACGCTGGACCTGCGCCTCGATGGCTGGGCGCGCTATGTCGGGCGCTCGCGGCTCGGCATCGGCCCCGTCCTGGGTGCCGCGCAAGGTGACTATCTGGATAGCGCGCTGACCGCGCGGATCGGGCGGGGGGAGCTTGGGGTCACCCTGGGTGTGACCAATTTGTTCGACAGCGTCGGCAATCGCTTCGCGTTGGGCACGCCATTCCTGATCGACGGTGGACAGATAACGCCGCAACGCCCGCGGACGCTGCGCTTGGGGTTCGACATCGCGTTCTAGCGCCGACTGGCGTTCGGCGCGTCGCGCGGCGCATTTTTCCGGGCGTTGTTGCCAAGGCTGGGCGCACGCCGTGCCGTCCTCAGGCTGGACGGGATGATGCTTCGGCCGATTCCCGCAGACCCTGGTCGCGAGATGATTGTAGATGGCTGAAGATTTTGCGCTGACGGGCGCGTCGCCGGATTCGGAGATGGGATCGTGGAGCGGGAAGGTCGTGCCGCTCGGCGCGCCGCGCGGGCCCAATGCGAGACGGCTGGCCACGGCATTCGACGAACCGGCGCTCGGGCCGATCGAATTGTCGGTGATCGTGCCGACCTATAACGAGCGCAATAATCTCGACGAACTGGTCGCGCAGCTCGATCAGGCATTGCCCGGCATTCGCTGGGAAGTGATCGTCGTCGATGACAATTCTCCCGATGGCACGGCCGATCATGCGCGGCGCCTGCACGGTCGCAATGCGCGGGTGCGCGTGATCCAGCGGATCGGGCGGCGCGGTTTGGCCTCGGCCTGTATCGAGGGCATGCTGGCGTCGAGTGCGCCCTATCTCGCGGTAATGGACGGCGATTTGCAGCACGATCCCCGCGTGCTGCCGGCCATGCTCGATATCCTACGCGGCGCGCAGACCGATTTGGTGGCGGCAAGCCGCTACATGGCCGGCGGGTCGATCGGCGAATGGGGGCAGGGGCGGGCAGCGACCAGTCAGGTTGCGACGCGGGTGGCTCGGGCGCTGACCCCGGTCGATCTCAGTGACCCGATGAGCGGCTTCTTCGCCATCCGGCGCGAAGTGATCGATCGCTGGGCGCCGTCCTTGTCGGGCATCGGCTTCAAGATTCTGCTCGATCTCGCCATGACCGCCGGACCCGGTTTGCGCATTCGCGAAGTGCCGCTGCGCTTCGCGTGTCGGCAGGAGGGGGCGAGCAAACTCTCCGCCGCGGTGGCGTGGGACTATGCCATGATGATCGCCGACAAGCTGATCGGGCAGATCGTGCCGGTGCGGCTTCTGGCGTTCCTGCTGGTCGGCGGCGCCGCGACATTGGTACACTTCGCCGCCATGGCGGTGCTGATCGGGTTGGGCGGCGCGGTGATCGTCGCGCAGGCGATCGCCACCGCGCTGGCCCTGCTGACGATCTACGCGATCGACAATCTGGTGGCGCACAAGCCCCGCCCGCGGCGCGGCCTGCACTGGCTAAGCGGGCTGATCGGATTTGCCGCGGTCTCGGCCGTGGGCGCCGTGGCGAGTGTCGGCGCGGCGGTATTGCTGTCGGCCAGCGGGTTCGCCTGGCCGGTCGGTGCGGCGTTGGGTGCGGCGATCCTGCTGGTGTGGAATTACGGCGCAGCGGCGCACTATTCGTGGCGCGCAGCATGAGCGTGATGTTTCCCCCGCCACAGATATGGGGGCAGGTGGCACCGGTGCCATCGGTGTGGGGCCGCGTGCTGAGCCGGCCGCTGGTCGGGCAATTCCTGATCGCCATGATCTGCGCCTTTGCCCTGCGCGGCTGGCAGTTCGGCAATCCGGCGATCCAGATCGACGAGCAATTCTACCTCGTCACCGCCGAGCGCATGCTCCACGGCGCGGTGCCCTTCGTCGACATCTGGGACCGCAAGCCGGTCGGCATCTTCCTGCTATACGCCGCGATCCGGATGTTCGGCGGCGAGGGGATCGTGCAATATCAGATCGCCGCCACGCTGTTCGCGGGCCTCACCGCGTTCCTCATCGCCACGATGGCGCTGCGCTTCGCCAACGCCCGCGGCGCGGCGCTCGCCGGGTGCGCCTATCTTGCCTGGCTGCTGGTGTTCGAGGGATCTGGCGGACAGACGCCGGTGTTCTACAACGCCTTCGTGGCGGGCGCCGCATGGCTGGTCCTGCACGCCACGGCGCCGGAGATGGCGCGCCCCAAACTGCTTGCGCTGGGCGGGGCGGCGATGCTGCTCGTCGGCATCGCGTTGCAGATCAAATATTCGGTGGTGTTCGAAGGCCTGTTCTTCGGTTGTGCCTTGCTGTGGCGCTGGCCGCGCGATGCTGCCGGCGTGCGAACAGTGCCGCTCGCGGCGGCCGTGTGGATCGGCTGCGCGCTATTGCCGACGCTGGCGACGTGGAGCTGGTATGCCGCGCACGGGTATAACGAGGCATTCGTCTATGCCAATTTCCTGTCGATCTTCGATCGTGCCGGCTGGTCGATCGGCACGCTGGTCGAGCGACTGGCCAAGATCGCCGGACTGGCCTTCCCGCTGATCTTGTGCGCCTGGCTGGAAGCGGTGACGGTGCGCGCGGACGACGGCGACCAGGCACGGCGCACCCGCCGCTTCGCGCTTGCCTGGCTTGGCGCGGCGGTCGGCGGCGTGCTCGTGTTCGGCACCTATTTCGAGCATTACTTCCTGCCCGTGCTGGTGCCGCTGTCGTTGGTCTGCGCGGCCATGCTCGGCGATCGCACGGCGGGGATCGCCGTGTCGGTCGGTGGCCGCGTGCGGCTGATGCCCTTCGCCGCATTCGTGGCGGTGACGGCGGGCGTCTGCTTTGCCCTGGCAGTGCCCAAGCAATTGAAGAGCCGAGGCACGCGCGCCGATATTACAGCGCTGGCCGAGGCGATCGACCGGGTTCGCACCGGATGCATGCTGGTGTTCGACGGCGAACCGATCCTGTATCACCTGACCGACGCCTGCATGGTGACGTCACGCATTTTCCCCAATCACCTTAACGATGCGACCGAGGCCGGGGCGACCGGCATCGACATTCAGGCCGAACTGCACCGTATCCTGACGGTCGAGCGGCCCGACATCATCGTCGCTTCGGACCGCCCCGATTCGCATTACAATAAGGCGACGTTGCGCCAGTTACGGATCGCCATCGGGCGCGATTACCGACAGGTCTACCACCGCAGGATCGGTTACCGTGAGCGGCTCATCTACAAACGGTTGGCCGCCGCGCGTTAGCCGGCGGGGCGTGCCCGGCGGCGGGCCATCTCGGCTTATGATCGCCGACACTGTTCGCAGCACATCGGTGCGCTTGCCGTGCGGCTGTCCGGGACGAGGCCGGTTCGAACGCGAATGGCGTGTATGACGTTTTAGGGCTGGCCTGGCAGGCCGATCGACGGGCCATGCGCGTCGCCTGCCGTGTGTTGGATCCGGACCGAGTGCGAGATGAACAGCGCGGGAATTTGGGGGGACGGCCGCGTTGCAATCCCCCCAGGCACCGGACGGTTCGTCAGAAGCCCTTGCGCAACGTGACGAAGAACTGGCGCGGGGCACCGGCGAGCAGGGTCTGGTTGTCGCCACTTTTGCCGAAGCCGTTCGAGCCGATCGTCGACACATAGTCGAGATCGGTCAGGTTGGTGACGCTGCCTTCAATGCCGAAGCCGCTCATGAAGCCTTCGCCGCGGAAGGTGTAGCCGATCGTCGCGTCGACCAGCACGCGGCCCTTGACCGACTCGTCGTTAAGGTAGGTGAAGTAGCGCTTCGACATGTAATTGGCGCCGACACGGGCAAGGAATTGGCCGTCATCATAGACGGCCTCGCCCTTGACCATATGCTCGGGATTGTCGGGCACGGTCTTGCCCTTGGTCGCGGTGTCGATCTTGCCGATGCTGCCGACCGCAGTGCTGATGACGTTGTCGCGATATTCTGCCTTGCCGTAGGAATAGGAAGCGAACAGCGAGACGGCGGGCATCGGCTTGTAGATCGCGGTTGCTTCGACGCCGTAATTGCGCACCGAGCCCACGTTCTGCAACGTGGTCGGGTTGCCGGCGCCGCCGGTGCCGTTGGCAAGCGATAACAGGCGGTTGGAGAAATCGACATAGTAGCCGGCCAGCGAGGCTTGGAAGCCGTTTGAGCGAACCCGGCCGCCGAGCTCGTAGCTGGTCGAGCGTTCCGGTTTCAGCGTGTTGCGGATCAGGTCGAGCCCTTCCTGCGTCGTGGCGAACGGCGAGCCACCGACTGCTGCGGAAGTGAAGGCGCGCATGTTCTGCGTGTACGTGGCGAACAATTCAGCCCCCTGACCAAGGTGGAACAGCGCGCCGGCCTGCGGCAGGAACCAGTCCTTGGCCTGAATCTCACCCGCGGCAAGCAGGCCGACGATGCGCGTCGCCTTGTTCTTGACCTGCAGGCCCTTCCAGCCGCCGGACAGCGTCAGGTCGCGGAGCGTGAGCTTATCGGAAACGTAGTACATCATCGTCTCGGTGTTGAACTTTACGTCGAACTGCGTAGCGAACGGATTCTTCTTGAATTCCAGCGTGGGGAGCGAGGCGGTTGCCTGGTTGGCGAGGCCGTAGAAGCGGCGGGCGTTCTGGAAATCATTCGATTCGTACCAGCCGCCGATCTCGAGATGGTTGGGGCCGGTATCGACCGCGACATGGCCGAGCACGCCGCCGCGGTGGATGTCATACTCGGTGGTGCGTACCGACAAGGACGAGCCGCCCGGAGTCGGGGTGTACGGCAGGTACCACAGACCCTGGCCGTGATTTTCGT
This sequence comes from Parasphingomonas puruogangriensis, assembly GCF_036663635.1. Taxonomy (NCBI): domain Bacteria; kingdom Pseudomonadati; phylum Pseudomonadota; class Alphaproteobacteria; order Sphingomonadales; family Sphingomonadaceae; genus Parasphingomonas; species Parasphingomonas puruogangriensis. The sequence continues at coordinate 278,362 of NZ_JAXOJI010000006.1, forward strand.
GATAATAACCGGTTAAAACGAGTGAGACGCTGTCGGTCAGGCGGCTGTCGACCGTGAGCCCAGCGAGATAATCGCGGCGCAGGCCGGCGGCGTCGTAATAGGCATCGTCGACCGTGGCATAGGGGCCCGGCAGCGGCAGACCGGCCTGATAGGCCGTGGCGATCGCTTGAGCGAGCGCGAAATTGTTGGAGATATTGTCTAGGTTGTAGCCGTATTTTTTGATCAGCCCGAGGCTAAGATCCTGGTAATCCTGCTCGCGGCGATCGGAGAAATTGAAGAAGCCGGTGATCGAGCCCTTGGCACCCAGATCCTGCACGATCTTGGCGTTGACCTGGTGCTGGCGCTGCTCGCCAAAGCCCTTCCACTTGTCGGTCTTGAGATAGCCGTAGCTGAGATAGCCCTTGAGCCCTTGACCGGTGATGTCGCCGCTCTCCAGCCGGACGAAGCCGCGATAGGTCTCGTCGCTGCCATAGGTGCCCGAGGCGACGATATCGAATTTATCGGACGGCTTAAGCGAGGTGAACTCGATCGTGCCGCCGAGGTTGCTGCTCGATGCGGTGCCGAGCGCGCCGGCGCCCTGTGCGACCGAGGCGGCACCGAGATTCTCCGAGATGATCGCGCGGCTGACGTGCAGCCCGTTGGCGTTCCCGTAGCTCATGTCGCCGAGCGGGATGCCGTCGAGTGTGAAGCCCAACTGATTCTGGTTGAACCCGCGCAAGGTGATGCGCGACGACCATTCGTACGCGCCGAACGCGTCTGCGGCCTGATAGTTGACACCGGGCAGTTTGCCGATTGCCTTGATCGGCGTGGTGCCGGGGGTCAGCCGATTGATTTCGATATTGCCGATCGTCTGCACCTGGCGCGCCTGCCCAAAGCCGAGCACGACGATATCGGCGCCTACTTCGGTCTGGTCAGCGTCCGGCGCGGCTACGGTCGTGTCAGCGGCGACCTGCGCGTCCGCGGCGCCTTGGCTTTGCGCCAGCGCGGCGGTTGACGTGCAGGCAAGCAGCGTGGAACCCACAAGCATGTGCAGACGAACGGACATTGATGATACTCCCTGGGCGGGCCGCTATCCGGCCTCGACCGTCGCCTGATCCATTGACGTTGCAACGTGATGACGAAGCGAGGGCAACCAAAAGTCGGTGGCGTTACCAAACGAATAATTACGGGTAATGTCGTTTCAATTGCAATTAAACGTCCGCAGCGATTGGATGAAATCTAGTGGCCCACGCGCCTGCATTAGCCGGTTCAACTGGGTATGACTGATCTGCGTAGATACTTCAAAATTGGCGAACTGCTGGCCGACCGCTTTTGTCTTATTATCCAATCAGGTTGCGGGGGTGTGCATCATGCGGTGCTAGCTGTAATTGAGTAGCCAACACACCGTCGTGGATTTGCTAAAGGCCGCGCGCGACGACCGCCTCGGACGCCTCTCGGATGACGGCGATGCGCTGGATTGAAATTCGATCAGCGCTGACGGCCTTGAAAAGTTGCGACCTGTTGGGGGCGATGGCCATCCAAACAATCGTTCTTGGCGCGTTTTGCCGACTGGAATCCATTGACCTGCGCTGCGCTGTTGTGCGACTTGGCGGGGTCGGTTTCGCAGGACACTGTAAAGCGGGCTATGAACATGGGCGGATTTGCCGCTAAGTGTTTGAAATGCGGGTGTAGCTCAATGGTAGAGCAGAAGCTTCCCAAGCTTACGACGAGGGTTCGATTCCCTTCACCCGCTCCATTTTTCGATCTCAGGACATCCCCTACGGCTTTGTAAATCGCAGAAATCTGCGGTATTTTCGGCGTTGTCCGGCTCACTGGATCGCGTAAGATTTCAGGAAAGCTCCCGACAGTGGGGGCCACTTCGCGAGAAAAGCGTGCCGAAAAACGCCCGTGGCCCCCAACGTGGGGGCCACGCCTCGGGAAGGGCTCCACTATGCCTTTGACAGATATAGCTATTCGCAAGGCCAAGATGCGCGAGAAGGCCTACAAGCTTTGCGACATGCAAGGCCTGTTTGTCCTCGTCCAACCATCAGGCGGTAAGCTCTGGCGGATGAAGTACCGCGTGGGCGGTGTTGAGAAGAAGCTCGGCCTGGGCACATACCCACAGGTCAGCTTGCGCGATGCCCGCAAGAAGCGAGACGAGGCTCGCGATCTCTTGGCCGAAGGCAAGGACCCAGGCCTGGAGAAGCTGCGCGAGAAGCTCCGGGCCGGGGCGCTGGCGGAGAACACCTTCACCAGCATCGCCAACGAATATTGCCGGAAGCGGCGACGCGATGGCGACCGTGCCTGGGCCCCCTCCACCGCCGCGCGCTGCGAACATCTCCTGAGCCTGCTCGACAATTCCATCGGGAAAATGCCAATCCATGAGATCGAGCCGATAGATGCTCTTGCCGCGATCCGGAAGATCGAGAAGCGAGGCAAGCTGGAAAGTGCGCGGCGAACCTTGCAACTTGCTGGCGCCGTGTTCCGCTATGCCGTTGCCACCGCCCGATTGAAGTCCGATCCCACCAGGGACCTGCGCGGCGCGCTAATGACGCCGACTGTCACCCACTATGGCGCAGTCACCGAGGCCGAGGAAGTTGGCAAGCTGCTGAGGGCCATCGACGACTATGAGGGCCAGGGCATGACCAAATGGGCGCTGCAACTGGCCCCGCACGTGTTCGTGCGCCCGGGCGAATTACGCCACGCGCGATGGGACGAGATCGACATGGATGCCGCCGTGTGGACGATCCCCGCCGAGAAGATGAAGATGCGCAAGCCGCATCACGTCCCGCTCACGACGCAGTCTATCGACATCCTGCTGGAGATCCGTTCGATCACCGGGGCCAACGGCTATGTCTTCCCGTCGATGAGGTCGCGCGTGCGGCCGATGTCGGACAATACTCTCAACGCCGCGCTCCGCCGTTTGGGCTATGCCAGCAACGAAATGACGGCCCACGGCTTTCGGGCCATGGCGAGCACCCTGCTCAATGAATCCGGCAAGTGGTCCTACGACGCGATTGAACGCGCGCTGGCGCATGGGGACACCGACAAGGTACGCGCGGCCTATCATCGCGGCACCCATTGGAAGGAGCGCGTAGCCATGGCGCAGTGGTGGTCAAACCTGCTCGACAGCCTACGCGGTGGGGCCACACTTCTTCCTTTACCCGAGCGATGACGGGCTGACCGCCTTTATGCACCTCGACCAACGGGCTTGCCCGCGATCGGCTGGTGCTGGCCGGCAGCCGACCGACGGGTTTTGGGCGCTGACCGGGCAATAGCTGCCATCGCGTGATCACCGATCCGCATGACCTTGCTTAAAGCCGCCGGGCGGGAAGCGCCCAAATCTTGTCATAGCAGGGCGGTAGATCCGCCCCCCATAAGCTGCCGTCCAACTCACGATGTTGCCTCGCATGCAGCAGACAATCATAATCGGCCATGGACATGGAAAATATAGCGATCCGTCTAACGCACCTGCCAAGCGCGGAAGATCGCGCGGCTGTTCTAGAGGTTCTTCGGCAGTTTACGCGTGAAAGCGTGCCCACCCTCGACAATCAGGATTTCGGTGCGCTGGTAGCTGATCCCGATAACCGGATCGTTGGCGGGTTGGTTGGGTCCTCACGTTGGGGCGGCTTCCACATAGAAATGATCGCCTTGCCTGCCATTTTGCGCGGGCGAGGTCTCGGTTCGAAACTTCTGGTGCTGGCCGAAGAGGAGGCTCGCCGTCGTGAGTGTTCCCATATGCTGCTCGACACGCAGGCTTTCCAAGCAAAGCCATTTTACGAGCGGCACGGATTCAACGTTTTTGGGCAGCTCAACGGGCCTCCACCCTACTATCCCCGCTTCTTCATGCAGAAGGCGCTACTTTGACGTCCGCGAACGCCCCCCGATTTCCCGAGAGCCGCCTGGCAGCTATCCACCATCTATCGCCGTTCACGATGGGCCAAGGCGCTCAGTTGCGGACATTGACGGGCCTTCAAAAGATCGACAGCGTGACGGTATGAAGCGCCGCATCCTCTTCGCTGTTGTCGTCGCTGTGCTGGTTGGCCTTTCTGCCGGTTGGGCAACTCGCGGCTTTGTCTCGAGTGACCGTTGCTTGGATCGCGGCGGGGCTTGGGACGGCGATTTAGACGCTTGCAGGTTCCAGATCGGGAACGGCAGCTAACCACCCAGGTAGCGCCGTACGGACCGGCGATAGATGGTGGAGGCTGTGTGGAAACGCGCTGATATGCTATGATCATGGTCTGATTTGGGAGGCCGGTGATGGGGCGTTTCATCGAAGGTTGCGATCGGCGGCAGCAGCTTTTCCTGCCTGA
>NZ_JAXOJI010000007.1:0-275619 GCF_036663635.1 Parasphingomonas puruogangriensis
CGCTTCGATCGCTTTTCAAATCCAGCCATCCGGCTGCGGCTCGCTTGGGTCCACATCCCAAGCTTGAATCACGCCAGAGCCGCCGCATCAACACATTCTCAAACGGTCTCTAAGCGCCTGCGGCCTGGAGTGGGCAGCGGGTCTCCTGCCTTTCACGCACCCGGAGTGTTTATCATGACCAGATCGCCGCTTCGCCACTACGCGCTTTCCGGCGCCTCGGCCCTGCTGATCGCCTACGCTACGCCACCTGCGCACGCCCAGTTCGGCGGGATCGTCTACGACCCGACCAACTATGCGCAGAACGTGCTGACCGCGGCGCGCACGCTAGAGCAGATAAACAATCAGATCAGATCGCTGCAGAACGAAGCGGCCTCACTGATCAATGACGCGAAGAATTTGACCTCGCTGCCCACCTCCGCACTCGCCGAGTTCCGGGCGCAGATCCGTCAAACTCAGCACCTCCTCGGCAACGCGAAGCGTATCGCCTATTCTGTCCATTCGATCGATCAGGTTTTTACCGACCGGTATCGTGGCGCCTCCATGTCAGCGACAGACCAAGCTTTGGTCAAAAGCGCCCGCGCCCGCTGGGAAGACACGGTCGCCGGTTTCGAGGATGCCCTTAAGGTCCAGGCCGGCGTGGTCGGCAATATCGATGGTTCCCGCGACGCGATGGACCGGCTGATCGGTTCCAGCCAGTCGGCAGTGGGGGCCTTGCAGGTGGCACAGGCCGGGAACCAGCTCCTCGCTCTTCAGGCAAGACAGCTTGCGGACCTGACCGCCGTTGTGGCGGCCCAAGGCCGTGCCCAGGCGCTCGATGCCGCGCAACGCGCCGCCGCACAGGATCAGGCTCGTGAGCAGCTGCGTCGCTTTCTTGCACCCGGGACTGGCTACCGGCCGGTCCCGGTGCAGATGTTCCACCGCCGAGGCCAGTGAGGTGGACCTGCGGATTCCGGCTCGCATTGGTGCCTTTGCGTGTCTTGGTGTCGCGCTGGCAATGGGCCTGCTCGCCCTGCGCGAGGAACCTAGAACATCATCGCCACTGGACACCTTCTCGACCGTTCCTCCCGTCGACCCGCTCCAGGCAAAGCTTCGGCGCTGCCAGCTGGCCGGGCAGATGGCGGGCTCGGATCAGGGCTGCCTCGCGGCCTGGGCCGAGAATCGCCAGCGGTTCCTCGGACAGCAGCCAAGGCGACCAGAGGCGCCCGACCTACCCGGGGGGGGGGGCGACAAAATCTCCGAACCGGCGATCGTCGCGAACGAAGCCGTGGCTAACTTCCAGCAGGAGCAGTGACGTGGGCGGAACAGGCGTCGTCGATCGATTTCTCCAGGTCTTTACCTCCTACATCGATTCGGGGTTCGGCCTGCTTCAGGGTGAGGTCGCGTTCCTCGCGACTACGTTGATCGTGATCGACGTGACCCTTGCCGCGCTGTTCTGGACGTTCGGGGAGAGCGAAGACATCGTTGCGCGCCTCGTCAAAAAGACGCTTTTCGTCGGCGCGTTTGCCTACATCATCGGCAACTGGAACATGCTTGCGAGGATTGTCTTCGAGAGCTTTGCCGGCCTGGGCCTGAGGGCCTCGGGCACCGGATTTACAACGGCCGAATTGCTGCAGCCCGGCCGCGTCGCGCAGGTCGGCCTCGACGCCGGCCGCCCCATCCTCGACTCGATCTCCGGCCTGATGGGCTACATCAGCTTTTTCGAAAACTTCATCCAGATCATCGTGCTACTGTTCGCCTGGGCATTCGTCCTGCTCGCATTCTTCGTCTTGGCCGTGCAGCTGTTCGTGACGCTGATCGAATTCAAGCTGACCGTGCTGTGCGGGTTCGTGCTGATCCCATTCGGCCTGTTCGGGAAGACCGCGTTCATGGCCGAGCGGGTGCTTGGCAACGTAGTGTCTTCCGGCATCAAAGTTTTGGTGCTCGCCGTGATCGTTGGGATCGGCTCGACGCTCTTTTCAGAGTTCACCAATGCGATCGGCGGCGCGCAGCCGACGATTGAGGATGCCATGGCGATCGTGCTCGCCGCGCTGTGCCTGCTCGGCCTTGGAATTTTTGGGCCCGGCATTGCCAGCGGCATTGTCTCGGGCGGTCCGCAGCTCGGAGCAGGCGCAGCGGCAGGGACGGTACTCGCCGCTGGCGGTGTGATCGCGGCCGGCGCGACGGCTGGCAGTGGTGCCCTCGGGGCCGCTGGTGGTGCGCTGGCTGGCACGGCTCGGACCGTGGGCACCGCGGCCGGCGCCTATCACGCTGGCGCCGCCGGAAAATCGGGCATGTCCGGGGTCGCATCGGGCCTCGGCAATGTCGGCCGCAGCGCCGCCAACAGCGCTATATCGCCACTCCGACGCGATACCGTGGCGTCAGGCGGCAGGGCCGGTCGCGGTACTGCCGGGAGCCAGAGCGCCGATACCGATCGTGCTGGACCTGCTGCGGTCGCCGGGCCGGAAGTCAAAGGGGACTCGCCCGCTGTTACCGATGCCCAAAACGCAGACCGGGTCGGGCAAGACCGTGGGGGCACTGTCCCGCCGTTGCAGGCCAGGCCTGACGGGGGCGAAGTGCCACCAAGCGCGCGACCTGCCTGGGCCCAATCGATGCGTCGCAATCAGGCGATCGTCCACGGACTGAGCGCCGCCACTCACACGCTGCAAGGCGGCGACAGCCGCGGATCCGGAGCCTCCGTCACCGTGACCGACAAGGAGTGAAGAGTATGTTTCGACGATCGACCGTACGCTACGGCGTAAGCCCCGAACCCGAAACACCCTATCAGCGAGCCGGACAGGAATGGGATGACCGCATCGGCTCCGTGAGGGTTCAGGCCCGAAACTGGCGCCTCGCCTGCTTTGCCGCGCTCGCCCTGCTCGCCGGAACGATCGCCGGACTGGTTGGCATGGCCATGCGCGGCACGGTCACGCCGTGGATCGTCCAGGTCGACAAGATCGGGGAGGCGCACGCGGTAGCGCCAGCCGACGCCGATCATCATCCCAGCGACCCGCAGATCGCCTATCATCTAGCCCGCTTTATCGAGAATTTCCGGGGCATTCCCGCCGACCCGGTCGTGCTCCGTCAGAACTGGTTGCGCGCCTATGACTTCACCACCACCCGGGGAGCGCTCGCGCTCAACGACTTTGCGCGCAACAATGACCCGTTTGCCCAAGTGGGCAGGGTTCAGGTCGCCATCGACGTCTCGACCGTGATCCGTGCGTCCGACAACAGCTTTCGCATCTCATGGGCCGAACGGCGTTATCAGGACGGCAGCCTCGCTGCGACTGAACGATGGTCAGCGATCGCCACCGTGGTGATCCAGACGCCGCGCACTGCCGAGGCCCTCCGCAAAAACCCGCTTGGCGTGTTCGTCAACGCTCTCAACTGGTCGAAGGAGCTCGCGCAATGACCCCCAGCAGCACGGCGATCTTGCCAACTTTGGTCGCGCTTGCGGTGTGGCCGCTCGTTCTACCCGGTTCCTCGCATGCTCAAGGCCGCGAGGTGGGGTCGGACACCGCCCCCGCCACAGTTCCGGTCCTGGAACGGCCCAAGGCCATTGAGATCATCCGCATCCCCGAGCCATTGCCGCTTCCCGGACAGCTGAAGCGCATCTCGGCCCGGGCTTTGCCCCAGTTGATTGATCCAAAGGCCCTCGTCGGAAGCGCCAATGCCGCGGCACGCACGCAACCCGTTCGTGACGGTTTCCTCAACGCGATCCAGCTCTATCCCTGGGCTGAAGGCGCGCTCTACCAACTTTACGCCGCGCCTGGGCAGGTCACCGACATAGCGCTGCAGGAAGGCGAGCAGTTGGTGGGTCCCGGACCCGTTGCTGCCGGCGATACCGTTCGGTGGATCATCGGCGACACGGTCAGCGGATCCGGGCCATCGCAGCGCGTCCACCTCCTGATCAAGCCGACGAGGACCGGCCTCGTTACCAACCTTGTGATCAATACCGATCGACGTACCTATCATCTCGAGCTGCGTTCCACGCCTGACACGTACATGGCCTCGGTGTCCTGGACCTATCCTCAGAATGCGTTGATCGCTCGTGTTGGGCGCCGTCCCGATGACACGATGACCGCCCCAGTCATGCCAGCTATCGACTTCGATGCGCTCAATTTCCGCTATCGGATCGAAGGGGATCGCCCGGCCTGGCGTCCGCTCCGCGCATTTGATGATGGTCGACAGGTTTTGGTCGAGCTGCCGGCTAGCATCAGCCAGGGCGATCTTCCGCCGCTCTTCATCACCGGCGCCAAGGGCGAGGTGGAGCTCGCCAATTACCGCGTGCGCGGTCGCTATCTCGTGGTCGATCGCCTGTTCAGCAGCGCCGAACTTCGGCTCGGGGCGGGCAAGTCCGAGAAACACGTGCGGATCCAGCGGGACGATGCTCTCCCGTCTGAGAAGTCCAGATGACCGCCGCTGTTGAACCAGCCCCGATGGGGGCGGTTGATCTGCGGCTTCGCGGTGATCCACCTCACGTGATGCGCCTGTCACGCAAGGCCCTGTCCGTCGCCGGGCTGATCGCGACTGTCGGCATTGGCGGCGTGCTGGTCTATGCCCTGCAGCCCTCGGCTCCGAAAGGTCGCACCGAGCTCTACCAGACCAACAATCCGACAGCCTCCGACAGTCTGGCCGGGGCGCCCAAGGACTATACTCAGGTGCCCAGGCTCGGTCCGCCGTTGCCGGGCGATCTCGGCCGGCCGATCCTGTCGGCGCAACAGCGCGGTGTCGGCGTTACGCCGCCCCAAGTCGAAACATCCTCTTCGGCTCCGGTTGCACCAGCGGCAGACGCGGTTCAGTCGGGGCGCGAGCGAGTACGCCAGGAGCGCGATGCCGCGCGCGTCAGCAAGGTATTTGTCGGTGTGACGAGCGCGGCCGCGACAACCGGCATGGTTTCCAATCTACCGTCTCAGGCGAGCGTGCCAGCCAATGCCGACGACACATCTGTGATGCCGCCCAATAACGGTGGTGCATCTGAGCCTACCAAGAGAACGTTCCTGAGCGTCTCTGCAGGCGGACCAACCGAGAGCGTTTATCGGGTGGTCCGGCCGAGTTCGCCCTACGTCGTCCAGGCAGGAAGCATCATTCCAGCCGCGTTGATCACCGGCATCCGTTCGGACCTCCCCGGCCCGATTACAGCGCAGGTAACGCAAAACATATACGACACCGTGACAGGCAGGCACCTCCTGATCCCGCAGGGGAGCCGGCTGATCGGCGAATACGACTCCCAGGTATCTGTCGGTCAGAACCGCGTGCTCCTCGTATGGGACCGGCTCATCATGCCGGATGGGCGATCGATCCAGCTCGACCGGCTCATCGGCGCTGATCCCGCGGGCTATTCCGGACTGCAAGACCGCGTAAACCAGCATTGGGGTGGGATGCTGCGTGCTGCGCTCGTGTCGACGCTGCTTGGTGTTGGTACCGAGGTAGGATCTAGTGGCGACGACGATCTCGTCCGCGCGTTGCGTCAAGGCACCGCCGAGTCAGTCGGGCGGACCGGTCAAGATCTCGTACGCCGTCAGATGGGCGTACGACCGACGCTGACAATACGGCCGGGATACCAGCTTCGCGTGATCGTGACGCGCGATATCGTAGTGGCGCCAGCGGAAGGAAGTGCAAAATGACGCTCAGGCTAGGGCCGATCGCCGACGACAAGCCGGTTAAGGTAACGATTGATCTGCCGTCAGACGTTTATCGGGATTTGGCCGTCTATTCGGAGGCGCATACGGCCGCCACGGGTCAACCTTCCTCAGGTCCCGCAAGACTGATCGTGCCGATGTTGATCCACTTCATGGCAAACGATCGTGGCTTCGCAACGGTCAAGCGAAAGCGCTTAAGGGACGGCTAGATCCCACTGTCGAGCTGCAACTGGGCCACCCTCTTAAGAATTGCGTGGCGGAACGCCTGAGCTGGCTGCGATTGCCGTATACAAACCTCGGGGGCCTGAAATGCGAAGCTGAAGACCGGAGGCGTCAATGAGCATGCATTCAGCTGCACTCGCTAGCGATGCATTCGTCAATAATGCCATACAGGAAGGCGTCGCCGCCGGCGTTCATCTTGTCCCGTTAGTTGTTCGTTAAGATCAGATAACGTGCCATTGGTCACACTCATCGCACAGCTTTTCGCCCTGCTCGACTGGTATACCGCATTGCGAACAGTGCTTGCCATCTTTTGAAAGTTCTCCGGCTGCTTTGAACTTTCCATATTCCGCGGCGACATGTGTTAGCGCCGTTGTCGGAAGCAGGAAGAGGGCTTTAAGCAAATTCATCTCATAGCTTCTCGGTCGGGGGTGCCGTCCAAACAATGGTCAGCCAGCAGCTCCACTACAGGTTTCTTAGGATACCGCCAAATCGGCCAGCCAGAACCGTAGGCTGCGGGTGCGGGCCAATCATAGGGGTGTTGCCCGTCAGCACCGATCACGCTTATGCTTGGCACGATGCCGCATCAGCGAGCGGATTGCCTTAGTCGGTAACATCTACCGGCTGCGTTACAATGATCACCGGGCGGGCGGCGGCAAGATCGCGCGCGGCCAGGCCGAACGCCTTGAAATGATCCGACGCCATATGCTGCTGTACCGCGGCGTCATCAACATACAATTCGTTGAATACATAGCGGCGTTGGCCATCGACTTCGCGCCACAGATCGTAGTGCAGCACGCCCGGCTCGGCGCGCGATGCGGCGACGCAGATCTGCGCGGCCGCGACGAACGCATCCTCCTGGCCCGGCTTCACCTCGACAAATGCGACAACCTTTACCGTCATGTCTCTCTCCACCGGGGCGACCGCCGCGCTCAGCCTCGCCTGAGGTTCGAGGCTAACACGGTCGGTATCAAGCTGCGACCCCTTTGCGGATCGCCGGCAGGCGTGTAGCGCCCAGCGCCCATGCATGACTCCGCTCCCTTTGCCATCGGTCTCGATTTCGGCACCACCAATTCGGTTTTGGCCAGGGCGCGCGACGACGTGTCCGATCTGGTCCTACTCGACACGCCTGCGGGGCAGGAAGCGGCGTTCCGCTCGGCTTTGTGCTTGTGGGAAGATGAGGATAGCAAAGGCGGCATTGCGGCCGAGGCGGGGCCGTGGGCGATCGCCGAATATCTCGATTTTCCGCAAGGCAGCCGCTTCCTCCAATCGTTCAAATCGGTCGCCGCCAGCGCCAGCTTCGAACATGCCACGATCTTCGAGCGGCGCTACCGTTTCGAGGATCTCGGCCAGCTGTTCCTCGACAAGCTCGGCGCGCGGGCCGGCGGCGCGATGCGCGGCGCCGCCCGCATCGTCGTCGGGCGGCCGGTCGAATATGCCGGGCACCGGCCCAACGAGGCGTTGGCACGGGAGCGCTATGACGCGATGTTCGGGGAACTCGGCGAGGTGCACTACGTCTACGAGCCCTTAGGCGCGGCGTTCAGCTACGCCTCGCGGATCAGCGACCCGGCAACGATCCTGGTGGCCGATTTCGGCGGCGGGACGAGCGATTTCTCGGTGGTCAGGATCGAGGCACCAGGCGCGGCGCGACGTTGCCTCCCGCTGGGCCATGCCGGCATCGGCATTGCCGGCGACCGCTTCGATGCCCGCATCGTCGATCATTTGGTCATGCCGTTGCTCGGCGCAGGCGGCCTGTACCGCTCGTTCGGCAAGGAATTGGAGATCCCGCGCGGCTATTTCGCCGATTTCTCGGATTGGTCGCGACTTGCCTTGATGCGCAACCGTCGGACCATCGCCGAACTGGAAAAGTTGCGCCGCTCGGCGCTCGACCCGGACGCGATCGGCCGGATGATCGCGGTAATCGAGGAAGAATTGGGCTTTGCCTTGTACGAGGCGGTCGGGCGGGTGAAGCGCGACTTGTCGCTGGCCGAGCAGGCCAGTTTCAGCTTTGCCGGCGCCGGACTGTCGATCGAGGCCGAGGTAACGCGCGCGCAGTTTGAGGGGTGGATCGCACCGGATATTGCGCGGATCGAACAGGCGATCGATCGGGCGTTGGCGATGGCGGCGGTGGAGGCCGGTCGGATCGACCGCATCTTCCTGACTGGCGGCTCGTCGCTGATTCCGCGCGTGCGACGCATGTTCGTCGAGCGCTTCGGCGACGAGCGGATCGCCACTGGCGGCGAATTGACTTCGATCGCGCATGGTCTGGCGCTGATCGGACTACAGGACGATGTCGCCGCTTGGGCGGCATGAGGAGATGAGCTGGTTCGAAGCTCAGCGCGCCGATCTGCAGAGTCTCGAGACACAGTCTCGCTTGCGGCGGCTGCAGCCGAGGACGGGCGTCGATTTCAGCTCGAACGACTATCTCGGCCTGGCACAGGCGCCGCGATTGCGCGCAGCGGTTGGCGCGGCGCTGGCGCGGGGCGTGGGTGTGGGATCGGGCGGGTCGCGGCTGCTGCGCGGCAACGATCCGGAGCACGAAGCGCTGGAAGCGGAAGCAGCGACCTTCTTCGGTAGCGAGACGGCGTTGTTCTTCTCCACCGGCTATGCCGCCAATGCCGCGCTGCTGGCGACCTTGCCGCAACGCGGCGATCTGATCGTGCATGATACGCTGGTCCATGCCAGCGCGCATGAAGGCATGCGCCTCGCGCGCGCCGAGCGGGCCGCTGTGTCGCATAACGATGTCGATGCCGTCGCCGATGCGATCAACGCGTGGCGGGCGGGTGGCGCGACCGGGCAGGCATGGATCGCGGTCGAGAGTCTGTACAGCATGGATGGCGACCGAGCGCCGCTCGGCGATCTGCTCGCGCTGGCTGACCGGTTGGGGGCGATGCTGCTGATCGACGAGGCGCATGCCACCGGCGTGTTCGGCGCGCGCGGGCGTGGCTTGGCTGATGGGCTGGACGGGCGCGACAACGTCATTACGTTGCGTACCTGTGGCAAGGCGCTGGGTTGCGAGGGTGCGTTGCTGTGCGGTCCGGCGGTGGTGCGCGATATGCTGATCAATCGCGGCCGGGCGTTCATCTTCTCGACGGCACCGTCGCCGCTGATCGCCGCCGCAGTACGCGAAAGCTTGCACATCCTGGCCGACGAGCCCGAGCGACGCAGCGCACTCGCCGGGCTTATCGATCACGCCGCGCGCGTGCTGGCCCCACAGGGCGTGGTGGCGACGGGATCGCAGATCATGCCGCTGGTGCTGGGCGAGGATGCGCGAACAATGCGGGTCTCAGCGGCGCTGCAGGCGGCCGGGTTCGACGTGCGCGGGGTGCGCCCGCCGACTGTGCCGGCGGGAACGTCCCGGTTGCGCATTTCGCTGACGTTGAACGTTGGCACGGCCGAGATTGACGCGCTTGGCATGGCACTCGAGGAGGCTTTGCGATGAACGGACCGGCGATCGTCGTGACGGGCACCGATACCGAGATCGGCAAGACCGTATTCGCCGCCGCGCTCACCGCTGCAATGGGGGCATTCTACTGGAAGCCGGTCCAGGCCGGGCTCGACGATGGCAGTGATGCCGAACGCGTCGCGGCGCTCGCCAGGGCGCCGGCCGACCGCATCCTGCCCGAAGCCTATCGCCTGACCACGCCATGCTCGCCGCACCGCGCCGCGGCGATCGATGGCGTGATGATCGATCCGGCCCGACTCGACCCGCCCGCCTTGCGGCCACTGGTAATCGAAGGGGCGGGCGGGGCGCTGGTGCCGGTGACGCCGGACCTGCTGTTCGCCGACCTTTTTGCTGGCTGGCAGCTTCCCGTCGTGATCGTCGCGCGCACCGGGCTTGGCACGATCAACCATAGCCTGCTGACGATCGAGGCTCTGCGCGCGCGGGACGTGCCGATCCTTGGGATCGCGTTCATCGGCGACGCGGTAGAGGATAGCGAAGCGACCATTGCGCGGCTCGGGCGGATCCGCCGGCTCGGTCGCCTACCCTTGCTGGATCCGCTGAGCGGCGAGGCGCTGGCGCAGGCGTTCGGAGCCAATTTCGATCTGGAAGATTTCCGATGAGCTCGATCTGGCATCCCTTTACGCAGCATGGGTTGGGCGAGCCGATCCCGCTTGTCACACATGCCGAAGGAGCCGCCCTGTTCACCCAGGATGGTCGCCGCATCATCGATGGCATCTCCTCCTGGTGGGTGACGACGCACGGTCACAACCATCCGCGCATCGTCCATGCAATCGCCGAGCAGGCGCAGCGGCTCGACCAGATCATCTTCGCCGGCTGGACCCACGAACCGGCCGAGACGCTTGCGGCCGGGCTGCGCGCGGTCATGCCAGCGGCGCTGACCCGCATATTCTTTTCCGATTCGGGGTCGACCAGTGTCGAGGTCGCGCTGAAGATGGCGCTCGGCTTCTGGGTCAATCGCGGTGAGGGGCGGCATCGCATCCTGGTGCTAGAGCATAGCTATCATGGCGACACGATCGGCGCGATGTCGGTCGGCGCGCGGGGTGTGTTCAATAAGGCCTATGCCCCGCTGCTGTTCGATGTCGGCACGATCCCGTTTCCCGCCGCCGGCGCTGAGCAGGCAACGCTCGACGCGCTGGAGGCCGCGTGTCGCGAGCATCCGGCGGCGTTCATCGTCGAGCCGCTGATCCTGGGGGCAGGCGGAATGCTGATCTATCCGCCGTACATCCTGGCCGAGATGCGCGCGATATGCGCACGATACCACGTGCTGTTCATCGCCGATGAAGTGATGACCGCCTGGGGCCGTACCGGCACGCTGCTGGCATGCGAACAGGCTAGGGTGGTGCCGGATATCCTGTGCCTGTCGAAGGGGCTGACGGGCGGCGCGGTTCCGCTTGCCGTGACGATGGCACAAGAAGAAATATATGAGGCGCATCTGTCCGACGATCGGGCGCGGATGTTCTTCCATTCGTCGAGCTACACAGCAAATCCGATCGCCTGCGCTGCGGCTAACGCCAATCTGGCGATCTGGCGCGATGAGCCAGTGCGGGAACGGATCGCTGTGCTGGCTGAGCTTCAGGAGCATCAGCTGGGCAAGCTCGCAGCAATTCCCGGCGTCGGACAGGCGCGGGCCATTGGCACGATCGCAGCGCTCGATGTCGCTGATTCCGCTGGCGGATATCTCTCGCAGTTCGGCCCGCGCCTGCTCGCCAATTTCCGCGAGCGCAATCTGCTGCTGCGCCCGCTCGGCAACACGATCTACGTCATGCCGCCATATTGCATCGGCGAGCACGATCTTGACCTGATTTACGACGGCATTGCCGACGCGATCACAGGGCTGCGTTAGCCGATCAGCAATCCCGCCAGTGCCGCCGACATCAGATTGGCCAGGCTGCCTGCCGCCAGCGCGCGCAGACCGAGCTTGGCGATCATCGGGCGCTGGTTAGGTGCGAGGCTGCCGGTGACCGCCATCTGGATCGCAATCGAACTGAAATTCGCGAAGCCGCACAATGCGAAGGTGATTACCGCGATGGTGCGTGGGCTGAGGCCGGTCTGCGTGCCGAGCGAGATATAGGCAACGAATTCGTTGAGCACGATCTTCTGCCCGAACAGGCCGCCAGCGATGCCCGCCTCGTTCCACGGCACGTTGAGCAAGAACATGATCGGCGCGAAGACATAGCCAAGCAGCCCCTGAAAGCTGAGCGTAGGATAGCCGAACCACGCGCCGATGCCGCCGAGCAGCCCGTTGGCCAAGGCGACCAGGGCCACGAACGCCAGCACCATCGCGCCGACCGCCACCGCCAGCTTGACGCCGGTTTGCGCACCTTGTGCGGCGGCCATGATGAGGTTGGCCGGTTTTTCCTCGTCATGCGTCGCCTGAGGCAGCGGTTCGCCGGCGCTGTTGTCGGGCAGGTCGCCGAGCGCTAGCTCGCCTTCGGGCGCGCCGAGGCGATCGGGCATCATGATCTTGGCCATCAGGATTCCGCCCGGGGCGGCCATGAAGCTGGCGGCGAGCAGATAATCGATGCGGATGCCCATCGACGCATAAGCGGCGAGGATCGTGCCGGCGACACCGGCCATGCCGCTGGTCATCACGGTGAACAATTGCGGCGGGGTAAGTCCGGCGAGATAGGGGCGGATGACCAGTGGCGATTCGCTCTGCCCGACGAAGATATTCGCCGCCGCGCACAGGGATTCGACCTTCGAGACGCCGATGACCCATTCGATCGCCCCGCCGACCCAGCGCACGACGAGCTGCATGATGCCGAGATAATAGAGGATCGAGACCAGGCTGGCGAAGAAGATGATGACCGGCAGGGCGGCAATGGCGAAGCTTTGCCCGCCGATCTCAGGCGTGGCGAGCTTGCCGAACAGGAATTCCGTGCCCTTTTGCGAATAGCCGAGCAGATTGGCGACCCCGCCCGACATTTCGCCGAGGATCATCTTACCCGCGCTGGAATAGAGAACGAGAACGGCGATGCCGACCTGCAGCGCAAAGGCCGCACCGACCACGCGCAGGCGGATTGCGCGGCGGTCGCTCGACAATAGCACGGCAATGCCAAGGATCACCGCAATGCCCGCAATACCGATCAAGAACCTGTTCATTGCGTGCCCGTCACCCCTGGATTTCGGCCAGCTTCACCCAGTTTTGCGCAGATGCGCAAGATAATTGCGGCATGGGCCGAACGATCTTGCACCCCGGACCCGATTGACGCGGGGGCGAAAGGCGGTAGCGTCGCGGCGATGAACCAGACGCCACCGGCCTTTCCACGCTCGCTTTTCTTCTTTTCGATCTTCTACGGCGGCATGGTGTGCATCGCCGGCGTGCTCGGCAACAAGCAGGTGTCGCTCGGGCCGCTATCAGCACTTGGGCCGATGTTCGGGCTCGGGCCGCTGGCGGTTGAGGCCGGCATCTTCGCCTTCCTGCTGCTCGTCATCGTATCGAGCGCGGTAGCCGAACTGCACGGGCCAAAGGCAGCGAACACGCTGGTCCGGATCGGCTTCGTGCCCTTGATCGTATCGATCATCTTATCGTGGATCGTGCATTTCCTGCCCGCCTCCCCCGATATGCAGCCGGCCAATCGCGACGCGATCCAGCTCGTGCTGGGTGCTACATGGCGCATCTGGTTCGGCGGCATTGTCGCCTACGGTATCTCGCAGACGCTCAATGTGACGATCTTTGCGGCACTCAAGGGACGCGAAGGCGGGCAGCTGCTGTGGTTCCGCGCGGCGATTGCCAGCGTGCTGAGCCAGGTGGTCGATACCTTGCTGTTCGCCACGATCGCGTTTTACGGCGTGTTCCCGATCGGCGAGCTGATCGCCGGGCAGATGCTGGCCAAGATCGCGCTGTCGCTGATCTTGGTGCCGCCGTTAATCTATCTCGTCGTGGCGCTGGGGCGGCGATTGGATCGCACCTGATTTGCGCTATCGCGGAAATGACCGGGAAGGCTAAAGGGGCGCGCATGACCGATCACTCTCCCGCACCCGCTTTGCTTGCCAAGGCCGAAACGCTTGTCGAGGCGCTGCCCTATCTGCAGCGTTATGCCGGGGCGACGTTCGTGGTGAAATATGGCGGGCACGCCATGGGCAGCCCCGAATTGCAGCGCGATTTCGCCGAGGATGTCGTGTTGCTCAAGGCAGTCGGGATCAATCCGGTCGTCGTGCATGGCGGCGGGCCGCAGATCGGCGCGATGCTTAAGCGACTGGGCGTCGAATCGCGCTTTGTCGATGGCCTGCGCGTTACCGATGCCGAGACGGCGCAGATCGCCGAAATGGTGCTGGCGGGCAGCATCAACAAGGAAATCGTCGGCTGGATCGGACAGGCCGGCGGACGCGCGGTTGGCCTGTCGGGCAAGGATGCGGGGTTAGTCACTGCCGAAAAGGTCGCGCGCAGCACGCCGGACAAGTTGCAGGGCATCGAACGGCATGTCGATCTGGGGTTCGTCGGCGAGCCGGTCGGGGTCGACCGGCGCATTATCGACACGCTGTCGGCCGCCGGCATTATTCCAGTGATCGCGCCGATCGCGATCGGCGCTGACGGCCACACCTATAATATCAACGCCGACACGATGGCCGGCGCGATCGCCGCAGCCTTGGGTGCCTCACGTCTGTTCATGCTGACCGACGTGGTGGGCGTGCTCGACAAGCAAGGTGAATTGCTCACCGATCTCGATCCGGCGGCGATCGCCGAATTGCGCGCCGACGGCACGATCAGCGGCGGGATGATCCCCAAGCTCGAGACGTGCGTTAATGCGGTCGAAGCCGGCGTCGATGCGGCCGTGATCCTCGACGGGCGTGTGCCGCATGGCATGCTGCTCGAGATCTTTACCCGGCAAGGCGCGGGGACGCTGGTGCACCGGTAAGTGTTACCAAGGGGTGACGGATTCAAGTCGTTGTCGTAACGCGACTGTCGCGCTGCCTTCACACCACGATGCCATAGTTTGCTTCCGGACTTCGCAGGAGCAAGCAGATGCACGCCACCAGCCACGCGACCGATCTCAACCGCTGGATCGCCGATCTCGGCACCGCGATCGCACAGGCCGCGCTGCCCGACCCGGTGACGCCGGGTACCGAATATCGCTCGGGCACCACGCTGCTTGCCTTCACGATCGAACCCAATGGCCGGATTGCCGATATCCGTATCGTCGGCAGCTCTGGCAACGAGGCGCTCGACCGGCGCGCAATCGCCAAGCTGCGGCGCGCCGATCCGCTTCCCGCGGGCCCGGTAGGCGCCACGCGTCGTACGCAGGTCGCGGCGATCAGCGTGGCGGAACGCATCGCCCAGCCGGTCGGCGACCGTGCCAAGGTGACCACGCCTGCCTACGCCTGAGGTCTACGGCAACGCGAGTCGCGGCTAGCCTGTTGTTCCCTGGTGCCCGCATGCGCTATCGGAGAACAATAACGCCTATCCGGAGACCGTAATTGATCGTCATTCTGCAGATCGTCCAGGTGCTCCTCAACGTCATCTGGTGGATCATCGTCGTCCAGGCAATCTTGTCCTGGCTGATCGCCTTCAACGTGATCAACACGCAAAGCGATGCCGTGCGCACCATCTGGGAAGCGCTGCGCCGTATCACTGAGCCATTGTACCGTCCGATCCGCCGCATTCTGCCCGATTTCGGCGCACTCGATCTGTCGCCGCTGGTCGTGCTGCTGATCCTCTATATCCTGATGAACATCATCATTCCTAATCTGGCGATGCAGTTCAACACCCCGCCGCTCGCGGTCTGATGCCGGCCTGGGCCCTGCGCGCGGATGGCATCGCCATTGTCGTCAGGGTCACGCCGCGATCGGCGCGCGAGCTGCTCGCCGCCGGCACCGAAGACTATTTTACGGCGCGACTGACCCCGCCCCCCGTCGAGGGCGCCGCCAATGACGCATTGCTGCCATTGGTCGCCAAGTCGTTCGGCGTTGCCAAGAGTGCGGTAACGATCGTCGCCGGCACCACCGCGCGGCTCAAACGGCTGGATGTTCGCGGCGACGTCACCACGCTGGCACAGATCGCCGCGCGCCTCTATGAGCCAGCGCCATGAGCGCCCAAATCATCGATGGAAAAGCCTTTGCCGCCCGCTTGCGCGCGCGGATCGGCGAACAAGTAGTTCCGTTCCGCACCGCCGCTGGCCGCGCGCCCGGGTTGGCAGTGGTGTTGGTCGGCGAGGATCCGGCGAGCGCGGTCTATGTCCGCTCGAAGGGCAAGGCGACGCGCGATGCGGGAATGGAGAGTTTCGAGCATCGTTTGCCGGCAGATGTCGGGCAGGACGCTTTGCTGGCACTGATCGACACGCTCAACGCCGATCCCGCGGTCGACGGCATTCTCGTCCAGCTGCCGCTGCCGGCGCAGATCGACGACCGCGCCGTGATCACGCGAATCGACCCCGATAAAGATGTCGACGGTTTTCATCCGGTCAATGCCGGGCGGCTCGCGACGGGAATCGACGGGTTCGTGCCGTGCACGCCTTATGGTTGCCTGATGCTGCTTAAGGATGCCCTGGGCGACCTCTCGGGGCTCGACGCAGTGGTGATCGGGAGGTCCAACATCGTCGGCAAACCGTTGGCGCAATTGCTGATCGCGGAAAGCTGCACCGTCACGGTGGCGCATTCGCGTACGCGCGACCTCGCGTCCGTCGTGGCGCGCGCCGACATTGTCGTAGCGGCGGTCGGGCGGCCGGAGATGGTGCGCGGCGAATGGCTCAAGCCGGGCGCGACGGTGATCGATGTCGGCATCAACCGCACCGACGCAGGGCTGGTCGGCGATGTCGATTTCGCCGGCGCGATGAGCGTGGGCGGCGCGGTGACGCCGGTGCCGGGCGGGGTCGGGCCGATGACCATTGCCTGCCTGCTCCGCAACACCCTGATCTCGGCGCATCGCCGCGAAGGAATCGCGTTCGACGAGCGCGTATTGTGATCGAACTTTATATCTCGTCGCTCATCACTTTCTTCGTGGTGATTGATCCGCCGGGCTGTGCGCCGATTTACGCCGGGCTGACGGCCGGCGCGAGCGGAGCGCAGCGCCGCGCGATGGCGGTACGCGCGGTGCTTGTGGCCAGCGCAATCCTCATCGTGTTCGCACTGTTCGGCGAGGACCTGCTCCGTGCCCTCGGCATTTCGCTTGCGTCGTTCCGCATTGCGGGCGGTATCATGTTGTTCCTGATCGCGCTCGAGATGGTGTTCGAAAAGCGCACGCAGCGCCGCGAGGACCGCGCGCAAAAGATCATCGAGACGCCCGAAGTGGAGGACGTCTCGGTCTTTCCAATGGCCATGCCAATGATCGCCGGGCCGGGATCGATCGCCTCGGTGATGTTGCTGATGGGGCGCAATGACGGGCTCGAACGCTCGGCGGTGGTGCTCGGCGCGCTGGCCACGATCCTGCTGCTGACCTTGCTGGCGCTGCTTGCCGCGGGACCGATCATGCGGGTGCTGGGGGCCAAGATCGAGGCAGTGATCACGCGACTCTTAGGCGTGCTGCTGGCCGCGCTGGCAGTGCAGTTCGTGATCGACGGGATCCGGATCGCGTTGCACTGAAAAATCCCTCCCCCGAGCTCGCGGGGGGATTAACCGATTAGCCGATCCTATTTGCCGGGGGGCGCCTCGTATTAGCTTCGCGGGCGTTGCCGTGGTGTGTTCGCCGGCCAGGCAGGCTCGCCACAACCGCCCAGAACGTTCGCAAGATGGCCAAGCTTATCTCGCTGACAGTACAGCCGCTGCAGGCCTGTCACGGTTAGAGTTCCTTTAGCGCAATGCCGCGGCAGCCAGCCCGTGGCCTGTGGCATCTTCGACTTCTTGAACACAATCGCGCGCCTGCTGACCTGCTGCCTTTTCAAAGGCTGAGCACCTCGCGGAGTACTGCAGTGGTTCGTTAGGACCGTTTAAGGTTGATCGCGTTTGACATAGGCACTTTTTCCAACTGATGATCGCCGTGTGGCATTCTCATTAATGTCACGTCGTGACAAGCGGCGCTTTTTGGGCTCGCGTGAACATCTTCGCGGCAGACAATATTGCCGCCCGCCGGCGACTATAGTGTCCGCCGCAACACGCCCCTTTGCATGGTAAAATCTGCCAGCAATGCCGAAAATATTCAGGGCTTCTGGTGACTGGGAAAACGAGTCGAAGCCTACGCCTACTGCCCGGATCGATTGGCTCATCTCCAAGGAGGATCCTCGGTCCATATCTCCCGCGGTGGCTATGTCGATACCGTGCAGGGCACCCCCCAGGCGCCGTACTTTGACTTCCAGTTGTAAACGCCCCAGCGCTGATCCCGTGTTTGCGGCGCAGGTCAGTCATCTTCACGCCTCCCTCATGCTTGCGCAACGCGCCAATGATCTGACCTTCAATAAATCGGGCCCGCCACATTACTCGTCTCCATCCCACGAGCTAACCATCTGTGGCGGGTTTCTGGGGAGTCGGTCACTATCACCGCTCGGCCCTTGCCCTCTTATGGGGCTCGGAACTCTACCGCCGGTCAGGCTTTGGGTGTTAAATCTTCAAGGAGACCGGACATGGCAGACGACAAGGACAACCGTGGCGCGCGCGATCAGGCGACGGTGTCGGCAACCGAGACCTATGAGGTCGACTACTTTGCGAAAAAGCATGCCATAAGCCGCGAGGAAGCACAGTCGCTTATCGATCGCGTAGGGAATAACCGGGAGGCGCTGGAGGCCGCAGTTGCCGCTAGCTCAACAACCGCGCCGAAGAAGAGGGGGCGGCCTGCTAAGGCCGCCGGCGCGTCCGGTTCTGCGACCGTTAAGCGCACGACCGCGGCTAGGAACTCGAAAAAGCCATCAGCCAAGGATACGACAACATCGCTTGCTGGGACACTCGCCCAGGTCACTACTCCTGTCACTGCAGCGATCGGTGCTGCAGCGAAGCCTGTGGTGGCACCGGTGACGAAGACCATCGCGCCCGCCGTTGAGGGCATCGTCACTGCTCCGCGGAAGGTAGCGAAAGCCGCCACTCGTGGTGCAGCGTCCGCCCGCAAAGCTGCGGTTACCGCACCCCGCGCGACGTCGAAGCGTGCAGACGCGGCAGTCCAGAGCGCAAAGTCGGCGGTGACAGGCCGCAAAGCTTCGATCGTCGGGGCGGCTGCCGCCGGTCTTTTAACCGGGCTCGCAGTCAACTTGGGCCGCAAGATGGTGGTGCAAGCGCCTAGCGCCCTTGCGGGCGACTGGTTGGACGCGCTGAAGTTAGAACACAAGCTCGCACTGGCGCTGTTTGACAAGCTTCAAGCGTCAGGAAGCGACGATGCCGGCGGGCGCACGGTACTGCTGACACAGCTCAAGCATGCGCTTGGCAAGCACGCCTTCACGGAGGAGAATGTGATCTACCCAGCACTCCGCGCGTGGGGCGACAAGGCCGATGCGGACAAGCTGAACCATGACCACGGGTACGTGAAGCAAAATCTCTACGACCTTGAAGAGATGGACAACGCGTCGCCCGCCTTCCTGGAGAAGGTGGCCTCGTTCCGCGCCGAGATCGAAGATCACATGCGCGAGGAAGAGGACTTGATATTCCCGCCGCTCCACGCAGCCCTCGGCCAGGTCGGAAACGCAAAGGTAACCGCACAGGCGAACAAGGAGGGGTTCAAACTCGCCTGAGAATTGCCACATTTGAGACGACCGGCTGATGCGGGCCGGTCGTCCCTGTCGAGATGCCGACGCGCACGGGTGGCGGAGTTCGACGTGCCACATACTCGACTTGGATATAGCCCTGCACGAGCACGCGAAGGCGACCGGCTATTGCCAGCCACGGCGATCATGCCGCTTTCTGTCCGGCGCCAAGGGTGGCGTAAGCACCCGCTATTCACTCAAGTCAGAGACTTAGACCATGTCGTCGCCACCGATTGGCCCCTCGGTTGATAATCGGGCTAGCTGATCTTGAACAATCGGAACGGTGACTTTTTCGGTAGCAGTACCGGGGTCAACCACGTCGGCACCTTCTTATGCGCCAATTGATCGTAGAAGCCGCCTGGGTTGCGCGCACGATATACGGTCGATTCCGACATGTTCGGGCAGACCAGCAATAGCGTCGCACCGTATTTTTTCGCGGTAGCGCGGAAATTCTCCGGCGAGCGCGAGAAAGCGTGCTGCACGTCGAGGATCGCGTCGCCGTTGCGGTGATAGGGGCCGGCAATCGCATCGTGGTGCGTCACGGTGATCAAGCGGGGTCCAAGATCGACGAAGGTGAAGATCACCTGCTTGGGGAAGCGATCGAGTGGTTTGAGCGCCGGTACGGTCATGCACAGGCCGGTGGCGCGGTTAACCACCTGGACGCGTTTACTCGGCCGGTCGATCGACAGATATTTCATCATCGAGCCCGAAAACAGCACGCCGAGCGCCGCGAGCACGACGATCACACCCGCGACGCGCACGCCGATGCCGCGGTGACGCACCAGCCACGGCAGGCCGATCCACGCCAGCGCGACCATCCCGGGCACCGCCAGCAGCTGCGCCGCCGGCCCGGCGCGGGCCTGCCACAGCAGCATCAGACCAGCAAAGGTCGAGAACATCAGCACCGGCACCCAGCCGGTGATGCTCGGTCGCCGCCGTGCGGCCCAAGTCGCCAGGCAGGCGCCGATCAGCCCGATCACCGGCAAAGCGACGATCGGGAAGGCCATGCGCAGCGGGTGTTTGTAGATCGGCCGCGCCTCGCGGACATTGTTGAGCCAGGTACGCGCCAGTTCCGGCGAGACCTGTTCCGGCCGGCCCAGGCATTGCGGGAACAACAGGGCAAAGCCGGTGCCGATAATCGCAGCAGCGACCAGCGCCAGCGTCAACCGCACCCAGCGTTCGGCTGGATTCAGGCGTGCGAGCAGGAACAGGAAGCCCCCGCCGACGACCATCACGCTCAGCCATACCGGTGTCAGCGCGTCGCACCGCAGCACCTGATTGGCGTTTGAGGCGAACAGCACGAAACCGATCCCGCTGCCGCCGGCCAGCGTCAGCCCGTAGACCGCCAGCCGCGCCGTCTCGTCCCGCGTCCACACCCAGCGCAGCGTGATGATCGCGCCGGCCATCCCGGCATAGGGCAATAGTTCGAGCCCGATATTGAGCGACACTGCGCTCGATAGGCCGACGACCAGCCCGCCACGGCGCTGCTGCGGATCGGCGAGGCCGGCGACGGTCAGGCTGAGCATCGCCAACTGCCACCCGTGATGATCGATGCGATCGGGCATGAACATCGACATGGTCGTCGCGCAGCACAGCAGCAGCACGATCGCGAGCGGCCAAGCGATCGGGCTGATCAGTCGGCGCACCGTCGCCGCCAACCCGAGCAAAGCGATCGACAGCGGCAGCAGCGGCGCAATGCCGCAGGCCAGCCGCTCGGCTTCAGCTTCGCCGACGAACGGGCGCAGCAGCAGGATCAGCCCAGCCAGCGGTAGATCGACGATTCGACTCCAATGAATGTCGAACCCGGCCGGCGGGCTCAGGCGATATTGGCGCAGATCGTACCAGCCCTGGCCATTGAGCAGCGCGCGGACCTGCGACAGGCGCATATTGTCGTCGGTATCACCAAGCGACAACCAGCGGATCATGTTCCACCGGTCGACCATGAACCATAGCAGCAGGATCGCCCAGGCGATCAGCGTGAGGCGCAGCCAATGGCGGTCCAGCACGCGCTTCAGCCAGATCCCGGTTTTTGCCAAATCGTTCAAAATGCTTCCCTCGCCAGCCCCCGCGCTCTAGTGCGACGCGCGTAAAGGGCAAGGCGCACGTGACCGCGATCATCAGACAGATAGACAGCATGCGCGCGAGCGGGATGCTCGGCCAATTGGTCCGCTTCGGCATTGCCGGGTTGATCTCGACGCTCATTTATTCGGCAGTCTATCTGCCGATGTCGGCGCACGTCTTCGCGCCCAACCACGCCGTCTATGCCGTGCCGTTCGCCTTTGCGGTGGCCGTGACGGCCGGCTTTTTCCTGCACAGCGCGTGGAGCTTCAAGGGCCATGGCACGCGTGACACGAGCGGGCGGCAGCATCTGAAATTCATCGCTGTGCAGGGCTTCGGCCTGCTGCTCAATGCGGGCTTCACCTGGGTGCTGACCGGTATATTGCATCAGCCTAATTGGGTGCCGCTGATCCCTGTCGTGCTGATCACGCCAATCGCGACCTTCGCCCTCAACCGCCAATGGGTTTTCGGATAATGGACCGTATTGTCTACGACCGCATGGCGGCGCATGATTCGACGCATTGGTGGTATCGTGCCCGGCGCGACATCCTGGCCGACTATCTGACCCGGGAGGGCGATCTGCCGCCGCAGGCGCGGATCCTCGAAATCGGCTGCGGCACGGGGCATAATCTGCCCATGCTGGCGAGTTTCGGCGCGGTCGACGCGATCGAGATCGATCCCGCCGCGCGCGATATCGCCGCGCTGCGGCTGGGCCGCGACATCAGCGACGCACCGCTGCCGATCCTGCCGGGCGTGGAGCGGGGCGCCTATGACCTGATCGCGGTGCTCGACGTGGTCGAGCATATCGAGGACGATGTCGCGGCGCTCGAAGCGATGGCGACCTGCCTCAAGCCTGGCGGCAAGATCCTGATCACCGTGCCCGCGCATCAATGGCTGTGGAGCGCGCATGACGTGGTCAACCACCATCACCGCCGCTATTCCAAGAAGAGCCTGGCGGCGGCGATCCGCCAGGCGGGGCTCGAACCGCGCAAGCTCGGCTATTTCAACTCGCTATTGTTCCCGCTCGCTGCCGCTGCGCGGCTGCTCGGGAGGATGACGGGGCGGGACGACAGCGACGATTCGCCGCCGCCGGGCCCGGTCAACGCGCTGTTCGAGAAGATCTTCCGGCTCGAGCGGCACATGGTCGGCCGCGTCCCGATGTCCCCCGGCGTGTCGATCATCACGCTGGCGGCGCCGAGGCGCTGATCAGGGCCACTACGGCCTAACCTTTAGAATGCTGCATCCCAGATCAGCTTGCCACCGACGAGCATCATCAGGACATAGATCGCCGTATAGAAGCGCTCCGGCGCGATGCGGCGGACCAGCCAGACACCAGCCAGCGTCGAGAGGATCGCCACCGGCATGAGCAGGCCCGCGGCGACCAGATTGGCCCGGTCGAACTGCCCCAGCGCCCAATAGGCCGGCACTTTGATCCAGTTTACCGCGGCGAAGAAGATCGCCGTGGTGCCGACCAGCACGTCGCGCGGCAGGCGGCGCGGCAGCACCCAGAGCTGGAACGGCGGCTGCCCGGCATGCGCGACCTGGCTGGTGAAGCCGGACGCGACGCCACAGAGCGCGCCGACCCAGCCGGGCGCATTGGCCGCCGCCGCGACGGCATGGCCGCGCTCGCGCCATAGGCGGTAGCCGCCGAACACGAGCGAGATCGCGCCGACCAAGCCAAGCACCGCATCCGGCGAAACCTCGGCGGCGAACCAATAACCAAGCGCGATGCCGATCGCCGCGCCGGGCAATGTCCAGGCCAGCACGTAGCGGTCCCAGCTTTTGCGGAACGCCCATACGCCGACCACGTCCTGCACGATCAGGATCGGTAGCAGGATCGCCGCCGCGCGCACCGGCGAGATGGCCAGCGCCAGCATCGGCAGTGACAAGGCGCCCATCCCGGCAAAGCCGCCCTTGGCCAAGCCAAGCAGGATCACCGCTGGCACCGCCAGCGCGAAGAATAACGCGCCTTCGTTCAATCGACGGGCGAATCGGCGCGAGTGGGCGCGCGCACGCCGGCGCGGTCGCGGCGCTTCAGTTCGGCCTTGAGATTTTCAGGTTTGGGCGCCCACAGGAAGCCGAAGCTGACCGTGCCATGCTTGGTCTCGACCACATGGTGCAGCCGGTGCGCCTGGATGATGCGCTTCATATAGGTGGATTTGGGCAGGTAGCGGTGGTTGAGCCGTTTGTGCACGATCACGTCGTGAAAGCCGAAATAGATCGCGCCATAAGCGGCGATCCCGGCGCCGATCCAGGCACAGCCCGGCCACCAGCCGAGCTGCACGCCGCCGAGCAGCAGCACGAACGACGGCACCGCGAAGATCGCCGCGTACAGATCGTTAAGCTCCCAATTGCCATGCCGGGGGCGATGATGGCTTTCGTGCAGGAACCAGCCCCAGCCATGCATCACCCAGCGGTGCGCCACATAGGCGAAGCCCTCCATCGCGATGACGGTGGCGAGGAACAGCAGGAGTCCGGTTGCCCAATTCATGGGAGCGATATAGCGGCGGTGTCCCCTGGTTGCGAGGTGAAGCAGTGTTTTTCCGGATTTCTCCGTGGCGCCCGGCGGTCCTGCTGCCGCTGGCGCTCACTGCCTGCGCCTCGCCCGAGTCGCGGACGCGCGACGCGCTGATCAAGGCCGGACTGTCGCACGACGTGGCCGAATGCATGGCCGATCAGCTGGTCGATAACCTGTCGATCGCGCAGCTGCGCCGCCTGTCCGCGCTTGGCAAAGCGGAGAAGAAGGGGGTGAAACACCTGCTCCGCCGTATCCGCGACCTGCACGATCCGCAGATCGTCTCGGTCACCGCCACTGCCGCTGCGACCTGCGCGATCGGGCTGCCCGGTTAGCGAAGGGTGGATTCACTTGGCCGGCTGTGCTTTAGGCCGCTGCAAACCCATTCCACTGAAAAGGCGCGCGCCCCATGAACATTCATGAATATCAGGCCAAGGAAGTGCTGGCGAAATACGGCGTTCCGGTTCCCGCAGGCTATGCCGCGCTGACCGTCGAAGAAGCCGTCGAAGCATCGAAGAAGCTGCCCGGGCCGCTCTATGTCGTCAAATCGCAGATCCATGCCGGCGGCCGCGGCAAGGGCAAGTTCGTCGAACTGCCGCCGGAAGCCAAGGGCGGCGTGCGTCTCGCCTGGAGCGAAGAAGAAGTCCGCGCGGCGGCGACCGACATGCTCGGCAACACGCTGGTGACGATTCAGACCGGCGATGCCG
The DNA here is from genome assembly GCF_036663635.1 of Parasphingomonas puruogangriensis. Classification (NCBI taxonomy): domain Bacteria; kingdom Pseudomonadati; phylum Pseudomonadota; class Alphaproteobacteria; order Sphingomonadales; family Sphingomonadaceae; genus Parasphingomonas; species Parasphingomonas puruogangriensis. Next base: position 24,183 of record NZ_JAXOJI010000007.1, read on the forward strand.
GCAAGCAAGTCAATCGCCTATACGTCACCGACGGTGCCGATATCGACAAGGAATTCTACCTCGCCTTGCTCGTCAACCGCGCCACCGGCCGGGTGTCGATGGTCGTCTCGACCGAAGGCGGCATGGATATCGAAACCGTCGCGCATGACACGCCGGAGAAGATCCAGACGTTCGACATCGATCCCGCGACCGGCTTCATGCCGCATCACGGTCGCGCCGTCGCCAACGCGCTAGGCCTGGACGGCGATCTCGCCAAGCAGGCATCGAGCACCGCTTCGAAGTTGTATGACGCGTTCATCGGCACCGATGCCGAGCAGATCGAAATCAACCCGCTGGCCGTGACCAAGACCGGCCAGTTGCTCGTGCTCGATGCCAAGGTGGCGTTCGATGGCAATGCCATGTTCCGCCACAAGGATCTGATGGAACTCCGCGATGAGACCGAGGAAGATCCGGCCGAGCTGGAAGCCTCGAAGTACGACCTCGCTTACATCAAGCTGGATGGCGATATCGGCTGCATGGTCAATGGCGCGGGTCTGGCCATGGCGACGATGGACATCATCAAGCTCAACGGCATGTTCCCGGCCAACTTCCTCGACGTCGGCGGCGGCGCGACGACCGAGAAGGTCACGGCGGCGTTCAAGATCATTCTCAGCGATCCTGCCGTGAAGGGCATCCTGGTCAACATCTTTGGCGGCATTATGAAGTGCGACATCATTGCCGATGGCATTGTCGCAGCGGCCAAGGAAGTGAACCTTTCGGTGCCGTTGGTGGTTCGGCTGGAAGGCACCAACGTGGAAGAGGGCAAGCGCATCCTCTCCAATTCGGGCCTGGCGATCGTTCCTGCCAACGATCTGGGCGATGCGGCGCGCAAGATCGTCGCGGAGGTGCAGAAGGCGGCGTAAATTCTGCTATGGGTGCTGGATGACCGAGAATGTCGAGCAATTGATTCTGGGCTATCTCAACCGCATTCAGGCAACGTTCGATCGCATGGATCGGGTGATGGATGGGGATATGGTCCGTCTTTCAACCTTGAAGGGCGGACCGTCCTCGATTGCTCAGTCTGGGGTGCCTGTCGTGGCCGCCACCGAAGCGCAGCAGTCTCTGAATGCGATCAGCCTGCGGCTCGATCGCATCGAGCGCCGGCTCGAATTGAACGACTAGAGTATTGGACCGCGCCTCCCCGGGAAGCGGAACAACCTTAGGAGTGGAATGCAGATGAAAGTCATAGTGCCGGTCAAGCGCGTGCTTGATTACAACGTGAAGCCCCGCGTGAAAGCGGATGGGACGGGCGTCGATCTGGCGAACGTCAAGATGAGCATGAACCCGTTCGACGAGATCGCGGTCGAAGAAGCGATCCGCCTCAAGGACAAGGGAGTGACGGAAATTGTCGTCGTCTCGATCGGCGAGCAAAAGAGCCAGGAAACGCTGCGCACCGCGCTCGCGATGGGCGCGGATCGCGCGATCCTGATCGTCTCGGAAGAGAAGGTCGAGCCGCTCGGCGTGGCCAAATTGCTCAAGGCGATCGTCGACGAGGAAAAGCCCGATCTGGTGATCCTCGGCAAGCAGGCGATCGACGATGACAACAACCAGACCGGCCAGATGCTCGCCGGCCTGCTCGGCGTCGGCCAAGCGACGTTCGCCTCTAAGGTCGAACTGACCACCGACAGCGTCACCGTGACGCGCGAAGTGGATGGCGGCGCCGAAACCGAAACGCTCAAGTTGCCGGCGATCATTACCGTCGATCTGCGGCTCAACGAACCGCGCTACGCGTCGCTGCCCAACATCATGAAGGCCAAGTCCAAGCCGATGGCGCAGAAGACGGCGGCCGATTACGGCGTTGATATCGCCCCGCGCCTGACCACGCTGAAAGTGGTCGAGCCGGCCAAGCGCTCGGCCGGCGTCAAGGTCGCCGATGTCGATGAACTCGTCGGCAAACTCAAGGCAATGGGAGTGACCAAATGAAGACGCTCGTCTGGGTCGAACATGACGGCGCCACCGTCAAGGATGCCACGCTCGCTGTGGTTACTGCCGCTTCGCAGCTCGGCGAAGTGCATCTGATCGTCGCTGGCCAAGGCGTGGACGCCGTCGCGGCCGAAGCCGCCAAGATCGCCGGCGTGGGCAAGGTCCATGTTGCCGACGACGCTGCCTATGCACATGCGCTGGCGGAGAATGTCGCGCCGCTGATCGTCGAGCTGATGGGCCATCACGATGCCGTGCTGTTTCCCGCCACCTCGGGCGGCAAGAACATCGCACCGCGCGTCGCTGCCTTGCTCGACGTGATGCAGATCTCCGACATCCTGTCGGTCGAGTCGGAAGATACGTTCACCCGGCCGATCTATGCCGGCAACGCAATCGCTACGGTGCAGACCAAGGACGCCAAGAAGGTCATCACCGTGCGCGGCACGGCGTTCGAAAAAGCGGCGACCGAGGGTGGTTCGGGCACGATTGAGGCGGTTGCCACGACCGGCGATGCCGGTGTCTCGACCTATGTCGGCAGCGAGATTGCCAAGTCCGAACGGCCAGAACTGACCAGCGCCAAGATCATCGTCTCGGGCGGCCGTGCGCTCGGCTCGGGCGAGCAGTTCCACGCGCTGATCGATCCGCTGGCGGACAAGCTGGGTGCCGGCGTCGGCGCCAGTCGCGCGGCGGTGGACGCCGGTTATGCGCCGAACGACTATCAGGTCGGCCAAACGGGCAAGATCGTCGCGCCTGAAGTATATGTCGCGATCGGCATTTCCGGCGCGATCCAGCATCTGGCGGGGATGAAGGATTCGAAGACGATCATCGCCATCAACAAGGACGAAGATGCGCCGATCTTCCAGGTCGCGGACCTCGGCCTGGTCGGCGACCTGTTCAAGATCGTCCCGGAGCTGACCGAAAAGCTCTAAGGCCATACGCTTTGGCTTTGACGCTAGAACATGACGGGGCGGCGCGATTGGATCGCGCCGCCCTTTCGGTTTTATCCCAGTTATGCGGCATGGCGGAGACCTCGCTGCGCGGCGCCGGTATCCGCCTCCCGTTGCGGCCGCTGCTCTTCGGGTCGAGTGTCTGAAGCAACTCGTTGCCCGCTCTCACGTTGTAGCGGCAGAGGAGACGAGCATGCCAGACCAACCCAACAAGCCCGCCGGTGCGTTCGAGACTGACGGCGCACCGCGCCCGGTCGAGGATCAACAGGCGGTGAAAAACCAGTCGACGGTTACTCCCGAAGACTATCCTGAACCCGCCGCAGGCGAAGCACCACCCAAGAAGTAAGTCCCTGCCTCTCCCGGGTGGGCGCTAGGCGGCGGAAGACTTGATCAGCGTGCAAAGCCGGCGAGCAGGCTGGCGACATTGGCGGCGAGCGCGGTGACGGCATAGCCACCCTCCATAGCGATCACCGTCGGCCAGCCGCGCGCGGCAATATCGGCGGCCAGCACTTCGTAGTCTGTGGTGGCGAGCGCGAAGCTCGAAATGGGATCGCCGTCCCAAGTGTCCGCGCCGAAACTCAGTACCAGCATGTCGGGAGCGAACCGCGCGATCGCATCCAGTGCTTGACCCTGCGCGGCGCGGAACGCGGCCAGCGTCGAGCCTTGCGGCAAAGGCAGGTTGAGCGTGGCGCCCGCGCCGTCGCCCGCGCCGGTTTCGTCGGCATGGCCCCAGTAAAAAGGGTAATCGGTCGCCGGATCGGCGTGCAGGCTGGCGAAAAACACGTCGCCGCGCTGCCAGAAGATATCCTGCGTACCGTTGCCGTGGTGATAGTCGATATCGAGGATTGCGACACGCTTGCAGCCCGCATCGCGCGCATGTTGCGCGGCGATCGCCGCGGTGTTGAGATGGCAATAGCCGCCGAGATAGTCGGCACCGGCGTGGTGCCCCGGTGGGCGGCACAAGGCGAACGCGGCGAGGTCACCGCCCAACACGGCATCGGTCGCAGCAAGCACGCTCTGTGCGCTCCAATATGCCGCGTCCCAGGTATCGGCGGTGAGCGGGGTGGACGCATCGAGGCTGTAATAGCCGGCTAGCGCATCGATCCGCGTCAGGTCGAGCGGACGGCGGCGCGCGATCGGCCAGATATAGCCCATCACGCTGCCAGGTCGGCCGGCGGTAGCCCAACGTGCCGGCGCTGTCTGAAGGAAATCGACATAGCCGGCATCGTGGATCGCAAGGATCGGTGCGATGCCGTGATCGCTCGGGCACTCGATATCGGGCAAGGCGGCCAGGATCGCCGTGGCCCGAGCGGGTGTCTCCGAATAAGCGATGAAATCGCCATTGTGCAATTCCTTAGCCGGGGCATGTGCCAATTGTCGGGCGTCGAAGAAACTGCGCATCGTCATCCTATTCGCTGTATTTGCCGCACCTGCGGGCTTTCGGTGCCGTCCCGCATACCCGAGGAAGCAGCGGCAGGGTGATCCCGGTGCTGACGGGCGCCTCGGATCGCCAGCGCGGCGGCTATTCGGCCGCTTCGGCGGGCCGATCCCGTACTACGTCCTCGGGCAGCGCCCAATGCAGTTCGCTCTTGCTCAAGGGCCGGCCATCCCAGGCATGGACCCGGATCGGCTGGATCGCCCGCCCATCACGATTATCGACCAAGACGGGCGTTGAAGGCATGCCGGTTTCCCAACGCTCTCCCCATTGCCGAAGTGCGAGCATGGTTGGTAGCAATGCCTCGCCCTTTTCGGTCAGGCGATATTCGATCTTGCGACGATCCTCCGGCAGTGCATCGCGCTTAAGGATGCCGTGCCCGACCAGACGCGAAAGGCGATTGGCCAGGATATTGCGCGCGATGCCCAGTTCGGATTGATATTCCTCGAAATGGTGCAGGCCGTTGAACGCCGCACGCAGGATCAGGAACGACCAGCGCTCACCCATCGCCTCGAGCGCCGCCGGCAGGCTGCACTCGGCCAGATCGCGCAAGGGCTCGCGTAATTTTCCACCCATAATCCACGCAACCTATCTCAAATACGAATGGCGAAGCAATGACTTATCAGTTTCCAGTTGCAACTGATTTATTCGCGTAGTAGGTATTCATTAGCAACCTATTGTGCTGCGCAACATCAGGAGGACCTCCCCATGACCCGTTCGATTGCTTTTGTCACCGCATTCGCCGCTTCCAGCCTGTTCGCCTCCGCTGCGGGCGCCGGTTATTACAGCGCCACGCCGGTTGCCGCGCCGGCCAAGCCAAGCCTGATCGCGGGCAGCATGATGTGGAAGTGCGATGGCGGCGTGTGCAGCGCACCGAAGGCGACGTCGCGCGATGCGATCGTGTGCGAACAGGTGGTCAAGCGCATCGGTACGGTGAGCACGTTCAGCGCCAATGGCGCGGCGTTCGACGAAGCCGCACTCGCTAAGTGCAACGCACGCGCAAAATAACCACAACATTGTGTTGCAAAGCAACAGCACGCGGCCCCATTTGGGTCGCGTGCTGCGGCAATATGAACTTGTCGATCGGGTCCTGAGCTACGATCCCGACGCCAATGAGGCGTTGCTCAACCGCGCCTATGTCTTTTCGGTCAACGCACATGGCTCGCAGAAGCGCGCATCGGGCGACCCCTATTTCAGTCATCCGATCGAGGTGGCCGGCATCCTGACCGAGCTGCATCTCGACGACGAGACGATCGCCACGGCGATCCTGCACGACACGGTCGAGGATACCGTCGCTACTATCGAGCAGATCGAGCACACGTTCGGCGCCAATGTTGCGCGATTGGTCGATGGCGTGACCAAGCTTTCCCGGATCGAGGCGCAGACCGAAAACGAGCGCGCGGCGGAGAATCTGCGCAAGTTCCTGCTCGCCATGTCGGGCGATATCCGCGTGCTGCTGGTGAAATTGGCCGATCGGCTGCACAATATGCGTACGCTGCATCACATCGCCAAGCCGGAGAAGCGCCGCCGCATCGCCAAGGAAACGATGGATATCTACGCGCCGCTGGCCGAGCGGATCGGGATGTACGAGTTCATGAAGGAGATGCAGACGCTCGCCTTCGCGCAACTCGAACCGGAGGCGTATGAATCGATCACGCGCCGGCTGGAGCAGCTGAAGACCGGCGGGGGCGGGGACCGCATCGCCAAGATCGGCTCGGGGCTGAAGCTATTGCTGTCGCGCCACGGCGTCGATGCCGACATATCGGGGCGCGAGAAGCACCCGTACAGCATCTGGAAGAAGATGGCCGAGCGGCACATCAGCTTCGAACAGCTTAGCGACATCATGGCGTTCCGCGCCATCGTGCCGACCGAGGAGGATTGCTACGCCGCGCTGGGGCATATCCACCGCCGCTGGCCGATGGTGCCCGGGCGGTTCAAGGATTATATCTCGACGCCCAAGCGCAACGGTTATCGCTCGCTGCACACCACGGTGATGCATGCCGACAATACCCGCGTCGAAATCCAGATCCGCACCGAAAGCATGCACGAAGAGGCCGAAATGGGGCTCGCGGCGCATTGGGCGTACAAGCAGGACAAGGTCAAACCTGAGACGCAGGTCAGCTGGATCCGCGACCTGGTCGAGATCCTCGACACGGCGGAGAGCCCGGAAGAGCTGCTCGAACATACCAAGATGGCGATGTATGCCGATCGTATCTTCGCCTTCACGCCGAAGGGTGAGCTGATCCAGCTGCCCAAGGGCGCGACACCGATCGATTTCGCTTATGCCGTGCACACCGATCTCGGCGACCAGGCGGTCGGCGCCAAGATCAACGGCCGTGTGGTGCAATTGCGCACCGGCATCGACAATGGCGACCAGGTGCAGATCCTGCGGTCCAAGGCGCAGGAGCCGCAGCCGGCCTGGCTGAATTTCGCCATCACCGGCAAGGCGCTGGCGGCGATCCGCCGGCATCTGCGCCAGAAGGAACGCGACGAGACCCAGGCGCTGGGGCGCAAAATCTATGACGAGATCGTCAGCCGCCTGCCCGCGACGATGGCGGCGGATGCGCAGAAAGCGGCGCTCAAGCGGCTCAAGATCGCCGATGAAGCGGGGCTGATGAAAGCGATCGCGCGGCGGCAGATTACCGATGCGCAGGTTATGGAGGCGCTCATGCCAGGCTCGGCCGGGGCCGAGGCGCTGCGCGACATGCCGCCGCAATCCAGCGCAATCTCGATTCGCGGGCTGACCCCGGGGGTGGCGTTCGACCTCGCCGAATGCTGCCATCCGGTGCCGGGCGACCGTATCGTCGGGCTGCGCCGCCCAGATGCGGGAATCGAAGTGCATACGATCGACTGCCCGGTGCTTGCCGCAGCGGACGATGCCGATTGGGTCGACCTGTCGTGGGGCGAGAAGACCGAGGGCGCGACCGGGCGCATCTCGGTCGAGGTCAAGAACGAGCCGGGCGCATTGGGCACGATCGCGACGATCATCGGCGCGCAAAAGGCCAATATCGTCAACCTGCGGCTCGATAATCGTGACGACGGCTTCCACACCAACACGATCGATGTCGAGGTCCATGACGTGCAGCATCTCGCACGGGTGATCGCGGCGCTGCGCGCCGCCGATGCGGTGAACGGGGTCGAGCGGGTTTGAACTTGCCCGGCCGAGCCGGTGTGTTAGGTTGACTCTACACCCGTTCGAAAGGCTTCCCTGTGGATCGTCGTAGCTTCCTTGCGTCAACTACCGCCGCCACTGCCCTGTCGCTGTTGCCCGCGCGCGCGCTGGCCGCCACCGCCACGGCGGGCGATGCCGCGCTCGATGCGCTGTTCGTCAACATTTTCGACGAGGGACTGCTTGAATCGCCGGAGGGCGCGACCGGTCTCGGGCTCGACAAGGGCGCGCTCGCACCACTCAAATCGCGGCTTGACGATCGCTCGATCAAGGCCCGCACTGCCGACCTGGCGCGAACCAAGAAGTCGATCGCGCGGATCGAAAGCATCAAGCCCGAGACGCTGTCGCACGCTGGCAAGCTCAACCGCGAAGTGGTGCTTTATTCGCTGAACAGCGGTACGGTCGGGCCGGAAAAGTTTGGCCTCGGATCGGCGGTGCGCCCCTATACGATTACACAGCAGCAGGGCGCCTATTTCGACTTGCCTGATTTCCTCAATTCGCAGCACACGATCAAGACTGCAGCGGACGCCGAGGCGTATCTGTCGCGGCTGGGCGCTTTCGCCACTGCGCTCGACCAGGATAGCAAGGTGCAGCGCAGCGAAGCCGCGCGCGGCATCCTGGCGCCCGATTTCTCGCTCGATCTCGCACTTGGGCAGATGGCGGCGTTGCGCAGCGCGGCGCCGGCCGAGAGCGGCCTGGTCACCTCGGTCGCCTCGCGCACGGCGGCTTTGGGCATCAAGGGCGACTGGGCCAAGCGCGCGAGCGAGATTGTCTCGGCCAAGGTCTATCCCGCGCTCGACCGCCAGATTTCTTTGATCAAGCAATTGCGCACCACGGCAAGCGACAAGGCCGGGCTGTGGCGGCTGCCGCAGGGAGAGGAAATCTACGCCGCCGCGCTGGCCGCCGCGACGACGACCGATTTCACGCCCGACGAGGTGCATAAGATCGGGCTCGAACAGGTCGCCCAACTCACCGCGCAACTCGATACGATCCTCAAGAGCCAGGGCCTGACTCAGGGCAGCGTCGGCGAACGGCTGACCGCGCTCAACAAGCAGCCGGCGCAGCTTTATGCCGACAGCGCGGCGGGTCGGGCCGAACTGATCGCCGGGCTCAATCAGGGCGTCGCAGCGATGCAGGCGAAACTGCCGCAGATGTTCATCGATCCGCCCAACGCGCCGCTGGAAATCCGCGCTGTACCGACCGAGATCCAGGATGGCGCGTCGAACGGCTATTACAATCTCGCCGCGCTCGATGGCTCGCGTCCGGCGATCTACTGGATCAACCTCAAGAGCGTTGGCGACTGGCCAAAATATACCTTGCCGTCGCTGACCTATCACGAAGGCGTGCCCGGGCATCATTTGCAGCTCAGCCTGGTCGCTGCGTTGAAGACGCCGCTGCTGCGCAAATTCAGCTTCTTCGGCGCCTATGTCGAAGGCTGGGCGCTCTACGCCGAACAACTGGCCGACGAACTGGGCGGCTATGCCGGGCCGATCGAGCGCGCCGGGTATCTGCAAAGCTTCCTGTTTCGCGCGGCGCGGCTGGTGGCCGATACTGGGATCCACACCAAGCGCTGGACGCGCGAGCAGGCGACGGATTATTTCGTCGCCACGGTCGGCTTTGCCCGTGGACGATCACAGCGTGAGATCGAGCGTTACTGCACGATGCCGGGCCAGGCGTGCAGCTACAAGCTCGGCCATATTAGCTGGCTGCGCGCGCGCGACAACGCCCGGAAAATCATGGGTGACAAATATGACGTGAAGCAGTTCCACGAGGTGCTGCGTGACGGGGCGGTGCCGCTGACGATCCTAGAGCGGTTGGTCGAGGAGCGCGCGCGAATCGCGGTCAAGACGTGACGTGACTGCCGCCGCACGATATGGCGGGGGCATGAACCGTCCCGCGCTGTCCGTCGTCGTCCCTTGTTACAATGAGGCCGCTTGCCTCGATTTGCTGCACACGCGTATTTCAAATGCGGCGCGGGCGGCGGTGGGGGACGATTACGAGATCGTCATGATCAATGATGGATCGAAGGACGAGAGTTGGCCGGCAATGCAGCGCCTCGCGGCCGCCGATCCGCGGCTGGTAGCGATCAATCTGTCGCGCAATCATGGCCATCAGCTGGCGTTGACCGCCGGTCTCGATTTATGCGCGGGCGCGCAGATCCTGATCATCGACGCCGATCTGCAGGATCCGCCCGAACTGCTCGGCGAGATGCGTGCGACGATGGCCGCGCAGGACGCCGACGTGGTCTATGCCGTGCGCCGCAAGCGCGAGGGCGAGACGGTGTTCAAGAAGCTCACCGCGGCCATCTTCTACCGTATGCTCGATCGGCTGACCGACACGCCGATCCCGCTCGATACCGGCGACTTCCGGCTGATGAGCCGGCGGGCGCTGGACGCCTTTTTGTCGCTGCCGGAACAGGCGCGGTTCATCCGCGGGATGGTCGCATGGATCGGCTTTCGCCAGGTGCCGTTCGCTTATGATCGCGCCGAGCGGCACGCGGGGGAGACCAATTACCCTCTCGGCAAGATGGTGCGCCTGGCGTTCGACGCAGTAACCGGCTTCTCGACTGCGCCGCTGCGTTTCGCCAGCCATGCCGGGCTGGCATTGACCGGCGTGTCGCTGCTGTTGTTCGTCTATATTGCGATCGGGTGGCTCTCGGGCAGCGCGGTGCAGGGTTGGACCTCGACCATGTTGGTCACTGTGTTCCTCGGCGCGGTGCAGATGTTCGTGCTCGGAATGATCGGCGAATATCTCGGGCGGCTATACGTCGAATCGAAGCGCCGGCCGCTCTATTTGGTGTCGGACGTTGCTGGGCCGGTGCGGGGTACGGCAACGCTTGGCTATCGCGCCGAGCCGCGCGCCTTGCCCGACGCGCTGCCGGAGACGGCGCGGGCGCCGCTCGAATAGTCGCCCGTCAGGCGTTCGGCGCGAGCGGCCAGCGCGCGATGACGTCGTGCCGACAGGCGCCGACCACGCTGTCGAGCAGCAACAGCTCGTCCACTTCCCAGCCGATCGGCAAGATTGCTTGGTCGAGCTTCTGCCGGCCGTGCAGCAACGTCATGTGCGGGTGGAAACGCCAATCCGCCCGCGGGCGCAAACCGGCCGCCCGTAACGCCAGATCTAGCTGCCGCTGGATCGACTCGAACTCACAAAGGGGATCGGTCGGCAGCAGCATGACATGGCTTTTCCTGCCCAGCGCTCGATCGAACACGACATGGAAACGGCGCAGTGGCATCGACGCAATTGCGGCCTGCGCACGGTCGGCCGTTTCTGCCAGGAAGTCCTGGCTATCCTCGAACAGCCAGGTCGTCAGGTGCAACTGCTCGTCCGGGACTAGGCCCGCCTTCTGTCCGAAGGAATCGCGCTGTTTGGCGATTTCCGGGATCACGCCTGCCGGCGGCCGCACCGCGAAGAACAAGCGGTGGAACGGCTCGCTCGGCATTAGTCGAACAGCGAGGAGACCGAGCTTTCGTCGGCGATGCGGCGGATCGCCTCGGCGAGCAATGGTGCGATGGTTAGGTGGCGGATGCGCTTGGCGTCCTTGATCACTTCGTGGCTGCCGATCGAATCGGTGATGACCAATTCCTCCAGCGCTGAGCCTTCCACGCGCGCCACCGCCCCGCCGGACAATACGCCGTGCGTGCAATAAGCCACCACGCCCACAGCGCCGGCTTCCTTGAGCGCCGCGGCGGCGTTGCACAATGTGCCCGCCGAATCCACGATATCGTCGATCAGGATGCAGAAGCGCCCCTCGACCTCGCCGATAATGTTCATCACCTCGGACTCTCCGGCACGTTCGCGGCGCTTGTCGACGATCGCCAGCGGGGCATTGTCGAGCCGCTTGGCCAGCGCGCGGGCGCGCACCACGCCGCCGACGTCGGGCGATACGACCATCAGGTTGCGGTCGCCGAAGCGGGTCAGGATGTCCGCCGACATGACCGGCGCGCCGTAGAGATTGTCGGTCGGGATATCGAAAAAGCCCTGGATCTGCCCGGCGTGCAGATCGACCGAGAGCACGCGGTCGGCGCCGGCGACGGTGATCATATTGGCGACCAACTTGGCCGAGATCGGCGTGCGCGGGCCCGGTTTGCGATCCTGCCGGGCATAGCCGAAATAGGGGATGACGGCGGTGATGCGCTTGGCCGAGGCGCGTTTCAGCGCATCGATCATGATCAGCAATTCCATCAGATTGTCATTCGCCGGATAGCCGGTCGATTGCAGCACGAAGACGTCTTCGCCGCGGACATTCTCCTGTATTTCGACGAAGATCTCCTCGTCGGCGAAGCGACGCACGCTGGCCTTGGTCAGCTCGAGCTCGAGATAGCGCGCGACATCGCGCGCGAGCGGCAGGTTCGCATTGCCGGTTAGAAGTTTCATGGTTGCGATCTCCCTGCAATCTGCCCGCGATCCTTTAGGCGCGAATCGCGGAGCGTAAAGGGGGCATTGCCGGGCCTCGGCGCGCTGCCTAGAGCATGGCCATGACTATCCGCACCCGTTTCGCCCCATCCCCCACGGGCCAGCTCCATGTCGGCAATATCCGCGCTGCCTTGCATAACTGGCTATGGGCGAAGAAGAATGATGGCCAGTTCTGGCTGCGCATCGACGATACCGACGCCGAGCGCAGCGAAGAAAAATATGTCGAGTCGATCCGCGCCGATCTCGCCTGGCTGGGGCTGGTGCCCGACGGTGAAGAGCGCCAGTCGGCCCGGTTCGATCGCTACGAAGCGCGGCTGGCCGACTTGCATGCCGCCGGTCGGGCCTATCCGGCCTATGAGACGGCGCAGGAGCTGGATCTCAAGCGCAAGATTGCTGCCGGACGCGGCCTGCCGCCGGTCTATGACCGCGCGGCATTGGCCTTGAGCGACGCGGATCGGGCGGCGTTAGAGGCGGATGGCATGAGGCCGCACTGGCGCTTCAAGCTCGATCACGACACGCCGATCGAATGGGACGATCTGATCCGCGGACAGCAGAAATTCGATGCTGCGACGATGAGCGATCCTGTCATCCGCCGCGCCGATGGGTCATGGCTCTATATGTTGCCATCGGCGATCGACGATGCCGAAATGGGCATCACGCATGTCGTGCGCGGCGAGGATCATGTCTCCAACACCGCGCTGCAATTGCAGATGTTCGCGGCGATGGGCGTGCGCGCGCCGGCCTTCGCGCATGTCGCGTTGCTGGTCGGCAGCGAGGGCAAGCTATCAAAGCGGCTGGGCTCGCTCGGCGTCGCCGCGTTTCGCGAGGCCGGGATCGAGCCGGAAGCGGTGCGCGCGTTGCTGGCGCGGATCGGCACCAGCGATCCGGTCGAGCCGATCCGCGATATGGCCGTGCTGACGGAGAGCATGGATTTTGCGCGCTTCGGGCGCGCGCCGGCGCGGTTCGACGAGGCCGAACTGGCCGCGCTCAACGCTAAGATCGTGCACAACCTGGACTATGACGCGGTCGCTCAGCGACTGCCGGCAGGCATGGGCCGGCCGGAATGGGAAGCCGTGCGGCCGAATTTGACCACCGTCGGCGAAGCGGCGGGCTGGTGGGCAGTGATTGACGGCCATATCGCGGTGGTTGGCGACACGGCCGACCATGACTTTCTTGCGGAGGCAGCGCGAGTCGCGGACACGCTCGATTGGGCCAGCGATCCCTGGCATGCGCTGACGTCCGCGTTGAAAGTGTCGAGCGGGCGTAGCGGCAAGGCGTTGTTTCTGCCCTTGCGACGTGCACTGACCGGTCGCGATCACGGGCCCGACATGGTGGCGTTGCTGCCGCTGATCGGGCGTGAGCGGGCGGTTGCGCGACTCGAGGCGATCTAGCGGCGCGTTCGCCACTCGGACGCATCCCCGACGCGTTCGTCCAGACGTTTGGCCAAGAATAGCTGCAGGTGGGCGGGCATGCAACAAAGTATCTTGCCAGCGCTAAGTGATGATGTATCATCGCAGCATCAAGCCGGCGCCAGACCGGCCCCAGCACTCGAGGAGATACGGGAGACGGCCAATGTACGCGGATCGTTACGGCAAGTCCGGGATCAAGCCCGGCGCGCTCACCATCGCGATTGGATTGAACGGGGCGATCATCGCTGCGCTGATTTTTTCAGCGCCCAATATCGTCCAATCGATCGACAAGACCTTTACCGCCAAGCTGATTCCGCTGCCGGTCGATCCCCTGCCGCTACCCGACCCCAAGCCCAAAATTGAGACCAAGATACGCAGCGACCCGCGCGTGGTTGATCCCCCGCCGCGCGAACGACCGACGGTCAGCGATCCCATCGCCCCGACCAATAGCGGCAATTTCTACGAACCCGGCCCTCCCGGCGTGGATGGCGGCGTGACCGGTGGCACCGGCACGATCGAGCCACCCTATGTCGCGCCGCATGTTCCCGTGCTGGTCGGCGCACGCCCAGATGCACGCTTCGCCAGGGCGTTCCAGCCGGCCTATCCGCCGGGCGAGCGGCGCGCCGAACGCGAGGGCCGGGTTACGGTGCGCGTGCTGATCGGCGTGGACGGGCGGGTCAAACAGGTCGAACTGGTCAGCGCGGCAAGCGAAGCTTTTTTCGACGCCACTCGCCAACAGGCGTTGGACAAGTGGCGCTTCACACCTGCCACCAAGGACGGCGTCCCGCAGGAGGCGTGGCGGACAATGAGCGTCAGTTTCGTGCTTAACGACGCGGAGTGACGCGGGGAGCGCGCAGGGCTGGCGTCTTCCACCTTGCGCGCTTATCTTGGCACTATGCAGTTCTTCCGCCATTTCAACATCGTTCGCGCGATCAACGACCTGCGCGCCTATTTCGCGCAGGAAGGGCCGCACAAGCTCGGTTTCCTGTTGCTGTCGGTCGCGCTGTTCGGCGCGTTGCTGGTCGGGTTCACGATCGATAGCCACGAAGTGCCGGTCTATCACCGCGAAGTGACGTATTTCGATCAATGGCCGGCCGATCGCAGCGATGCACAGATCATCGCGCAGCAGAAGATCGACGGCCCGCTCGAGGCCAAGCGCAAGGCCGAGGCGGCGGCCAAGCAGAAGAAGATCCAGCAGGATTACAAGAAGCTCAACGACAAGCTCGAGAAGTTCGGCATCTGAACGAGGCTCGTTTCATGGCCGCGGCGCTCGCGCTGGCCGAGCGCGGTCGCGGGCGCACGGCGCCCAATCCCAATGTCGGGTGTGTGATCGTGGCGGCGGGCCGGGTGGTCGGGCGCGGCTGGACGCAGCCCGGCGGCCGCCCGCATGCCGAGGCGATGGCGTTGGCAGCGGCGGGCGATGCGGCGCGGGGAGCGACGGTCTATGTGACGCTGGAGCCGTGCGCGCATGTCTCGCCGCGCGGGCGGGCCTGTGCGGATCTGTTGATCACAGCCGGGGTCGCGCGCGTGGTGATAGCACTGGGCGATCCCGATCCGCGTACCGATGGGGCAGGGATAGCGCGACTACAGCGAGCGGGCATTACGGTGACCACTGGTGTGCTAGCAGCGGCAGCCCGCCGCTCCATGGCGGGGTTTCTGACGCGACGGTCTTTGGGGCGTCCGTTAGTAACGCTGAAACTAGCGCTGTCTTTGGATGGCGCGGTGGCGATTGCCTCAGGCACGAGCAAGTGGATCACCGGGCCCGAGGCCCGTGCGCACACGCATGTCGAGCGGGCACGTAACGAGGCGATCCTGGTCGGGCGCGGGACGCTCAACGCTGACGTGCCGACCCTCGACGTGCGCCTGCCGGGCCTAGAGAATCGGTCGCCGGGGCGAATTGTGCTCTCCAAATCCGGTCGGCCCAGAGAAGGCCGGGATGACGATGGGGGTGGGGCGTGGACAATGATCGCTAACCCCGAAGACATCGCCGCATTGCCCGGCATCGACCACCTGCTGGTCGAAGGCGGCGCGCGGACCGCTGCCGCGTTCCTTCGCGCCGACTTGGTCGATCGCCTGTTATTATACCGTGCGCCGGTCCTGATCGGTGGCGGGCGCACGCTGCCCGATATTGGACTCACGGATCTCGCCGCGGCGCACGGGCGCTGGGCGCTGGACGACACGCGCCGGCTTGGCAGCGACCGGCTCGACATTTACCAGCGGATCAGGAGCTAGACCCATGTTTACCGGAATCGTCAGCGACATCGGCACTATCTCGCGGGTCGAGACGGTCGAAGATACGCGCGTGATCATCCGCACCGCGTATGCACCCGACTCGATCGACCTCGGTGCGTCGATCTCCTGCTCGGGCGTGTGCCTGACGGTGATCGACAAGGGGGCAGATGCCGATGGCAATTGGTTCGCCGTCGATGTTTCGGGTGAGACGATCAGCCGGACTGCGCAGGGCCAATGGACAGCTGGCCGCCGGCTCAATCTCGAACGCGCATTAAAACTTGGCGAAGAACTCGGGGGCCATATCGTCACGGGCCATGTCGACGGTATCGGCGCGGTCGAGTCGATCACTGACGAGGGCGGCTCGAAACGTATCCGCATCACCGCCGGCCCCGACATCGCGCCGTTCGTCGCCGAAAAGGGCTCGATCACGCTCGATGGCGTGTCGCTGACCGTCAACGAAGTGGTCGACAGCGCCGGAAAGGTGACGATCGGCGTCAATATCATCCCGCACACAGCCGCCGTCACCACCTTCGATGCGCTCGCCGCCGGCAATCCGGTCAACATCGAAATCGATGTGCTTGCCCGCTATCTCGGCCGCATGAAGAGCTTCTTGCCAAGTTGATGTGATTTCTTCATTTGACGATCACACTGCAGTGTGATTATCAGGCGATATGAGCACACAATTGATCAGCAAACTGCGCGCCCTTGTTACCGATGGCGGTATGTCACGGTCCGGCCTGGCCCGCGCCGCAGGGCTCCACGCCAACACGTTGCGCGATCTCGACCAGCCCGACTGGAACCCGACCGCAGATACGTTGCGCAAACTCGAGACCTTCATCTTCGCCAATGACGACACGCCGGCCTTGGTCTCGATCGAGGAGATTATCGACGAGGCGCGCAACGGGCGCATGTTCATCCTGGTCGATGACGAAGATCGCGAGAATGAAGGCGACCTGATCATTCCGGCCCAAATGGCCACGCCCGATGCGATCAACTTCATGGCCACGCATGGCCGCGGGCTGATCTGCCTGGCGATGAGCAAGGCGCGCACCGATGCGCTCGGCCTCGAACTGATGAGCCGGGCCAATGGCACGCGGCATGAAACCGCCTTCACCACCTCGATCGAGGCGCGCGACGGCGTGACCACCGGCATTTCCGCGGCCGATCGCGCGCGCACCATCTCGGTCGCGATCGATGCGTCGAAGGGCAAGGAGGACATCGTCACCCCCGGCCACGTCTTCCCGCTGGTCGCGCGTGATGGCGGCGTGCTGGTCCGCGCCGGGCATACCGAGGCAGCGGTCGATGTCGCGCGGCTGGCGGGTCTCAATCCGTCGGGCGTGATCTGCGAGATCATGCGTGACGACGGCACGATGGCGCGTATGGACGATCTCGTCGCTTTCGCCCGTATCCATAATCTCAAGATGGGCACGATCCGTGACCTGATCGCCTATCGCCGCCGCCACGACCATCTGGTCGAGAAGCGTGCGGAAATGAGCTTTGACAGCAAATGGGGCGGCGATTGGAAGGCCATGACCTTCTTCAATAAGGCCACTGGCGACGAGACGATCGCTTTGGTCAAGGGCTGGATCGATCCGAGCAAGCCGACGCTGGTGCGGATGCACACCGCCTCCTATTTCGTCGATATGTTTGGCGAGCAGAATGAGCGCGCCGGATTGCTGTCGGGCGCGATGGAATTGATCGCGACCGCCGGCAGCGGCGTGATCGTGGTGATCAACCGCCCGATGAAGGATAGCGTCTCGCGCTTCATGCGCCTGCGCGGCGAAGGCAAGGGCGCCGGCGCGCCGGAGGTCGAGGAATTGCGCGATTACGGCGTCGGCGCGCAGATTCTCGCCGAACTGGGCGTGGAGGAGATGATCCTGCTCACCAACACGCACCATACGTTGGTCGGGCTCGAAGGGTATGGCCTGTCAATCGTCGGCGAACAGCCGATTCCGGGCACCGGCGGCGACTGACTGCCGCCACGGGAGTACAAACACCTCGTCACCCCGGACCTGTTCCGGCGTGACGGTATCGAAGGTTCGGAATTACACATGGCAAAACTACTCATCGTCGAAGCGCGCTTCTACGATCATCTCAACGACCTGCTGCTTGAGGGCGCACGCAGCGCGATCGAGGCCGCCGGCCACACGCACGAGACGATCACCGTCCCCGGCGCGCTCGAAGTGCCCGGCGCGATCGCTTTGGCAGCAGATAGTGGGCGCTATGACGCCTATGTCGCCTTGGGCGTGGTGATTCGCGGCGAGACCTATCATTTCGAAATCGTCGCCGGTGAATCGGCGCGGGGGCTAATGGCCTTGTCGATGGATGGCCTGGCGATCGGCAACGGCATCCTGACCACCGAGAATGAAGCGCAGGCGCTGACGCGGGCCAAGAAGGACGACAAGGATAAGGGCGGCGAGGCGGCCAAGGCTGCGCTGGCCATGCTCGCGCTACAGGGCAAATTCGCGCGGTAATCGTCGTTCACCGCCATGCACTCTTCGGCCGCTGTCGGGGAATGGCGGGGGAAAGCGCGCCAGGCGCAACGTTATTGCACCAACTCGATCGCTTACTTATACCGATGTAAGTAACGGGAGAGAAAGCATGGCGCTCGCACATAGCTTCAAGGCCAATCCGCACTGGCTGCCGCGCCAGCCGGCCGGTGTGCTCGATGCGATTCCCGGCGAGAACGGCCTGCCGTTTATCGGCAACACGCTGCGCTTGCTGAAAGACCCGGTCGGGTTTGGCAAGCGCATGGCCGAGACCTATGGCCCGGTCTATCGCAACAACAGCTTTGGCGGGCCCAACATCGTATTGCTCGGCCCCGACGCCAACGAACTGGTGTTGTTCGATCGCGAGAAGATCTTTTCGTCCGAACAGGGCTGGGGCCCGATGCTCAACCTGCTCTTTCCGCGCGGGTTGATGCTGATGGATTTTGACAAGCATCGCGCCGATCGGAAAGTGCTGTCGGTCGCGTTCAAGCCCGAACCGATGCGTCATTATGCCGAGGCGATGGGGGCAGGGATCACCACCCAGATCGCCGACTGGGGCAACAGGCCGATCAAATTCTATTCGGCGATCAAGAAACTGACGCTCGATCTCGCGGCCGACAGCTTTTTCGGCATGCCGCTCGGGCCCGAGGCGGACCGCATCAACCAGGCCTTTGTCGACGAAGTACAGGCCTCGATCGATCCGATCCGCGCGCCCCTCCCGGGCACCAAGATGCGCCGCGGCGTCAAGGCGCGCGCCTATCTGATCGCGTTGTTCGAGCGCGAAATCCCCAAACGTCGCGCCGGCGCGGGGCAGGATTTCTTCTCGCAATTCTGCCGCGCCGTCGATGATGACGGCCAGCCGCTTTCCGACGCCGCGATCGCCGATCACATGAACTTCCTGATGATGGCGGCGCACGACACGATCACCTCGTCGGCGACCAGCCTGGTCATGCTGCTCGGCCGGAACGTCGTGTGGCAGGACAAATTGCGGGAAGAAATCCTGTCGCTCGGTCTTAACGAGGCCGGCGGGGTGCCGCATGGCCAGCTCGATCGCCTCGTGCTGACCGATTATGCCTTCAAGGAAGCGCTGCGGCTCATTCCGCCGGTGCCATCGCTACCGCGTCGCGCGTTGAAAGCGTTCCGCTTTGGCGGTTATGACATCCCCGCGGGCACCAATGTCGGCGTCAACGTTGCGCACACGCACCGCATGGCCGAGCATTGGCCCGATCCCGACACGTTCGATCCGCTGCGCTTCACCCCGGAAGCGATCCGCGCACGTCATAAATATGCCTGGGTGCCATTCGGCGGCGGTGCGCATATGTGCCTTGGCCTGCATTTCGCGACGATGCAGATCAAATTGCTGATGGCCGGCCTGCTCAGCCGCTACCGTATTGAGCTGGACCAGGGCTCGGGTGACCAGTGGCAGGCCTGGCCGATCCCGCAGCCGCGCGACGGCCTGCCCCTCAGGTTCGTCCCGCTAATCTAGGGCGCCTGCAGTAGCGGTCTATCGTGGGGTGCCTCTGCCACCGGCCGCAGCGGCTCTTTCCCACCGTCCCGGCAGCAGCGAGACGAACGGGATCAGCGTCGGGCTAGTCAGGGTTTGGCCGGCGCCATCACCGCAGCGGACTTGCCACCGGCTGATCCTACAGCGAGGTTGTGTGAACTCGCCGGTCGCTGCCGGCAGGGTCTGTATGGGAACAGCTAGCCATATGTCGTCCACCTGCCCATCGCTACGCTCGATCAATCGGTGGGTAGCATCGGCCAGGAACAGCAGCCAACCGAGCAGCAGCACAATACGAAATCGTCCGCGTAGCACCCCGGCTGCGACCAGCAGCAAACCGGCGCCGAGCAAGACGGGAGTCTTGTCGACGCCCGCGCCCCAGATTGTCCCGGGCGCGCTACCACCGGCGATAAGAACAGGCTCGAAGCTGATGCCGATCACGAACCAGGAAAGTATTCCGCCGACAACGACCAACAGTACTGACGAAAGCCAACGCCGCGGCCCGGTCAACGGCGCGCACTCGCGCGACGGACAAATCCCAACCCGACAGTCATCAACTCGTTCTTATCTTCTCCAGGCTCGACGATGCAACGTCCTCTATGCCAGAGCATCGCGCTATCGCTTCCATCAAGGAATACCGCGTCGGAAAAACCGGCGATCCCTAGAGCGTCACGAAGGCGTGAATAGCTTTGTCCGGGCGATCGACCATGGGGCTGAACACCCACCAACAAAGCCTCTTCACGGTGATGATATGCCACAACAGTCTTGCCTGTCGTAGCACCGAGTTTTTCGACACTGGCGAACGTTGCGTCGTTCCGTTGTACAAGATTGCCGCGGGCTCGGGGCCCAGGGTCCCCGGTCGCCGGACCGCGGGTACCCGGACGATATCGGTTGCCCTGTCCGTACGGAAGTCCCCCAGACAGCAATGGTCCGAGATTGCCCAATGCCGTCACGGTCCTTGCTCCGCTCGGCGGATTTCCAAAACCAGTGACATAGCGCAATCTGCCCGGCCGACTGCCTGTACCCTGCTCGACGATCTCAGCGAGAAAAAACCGCTGAGGACGGCTATCTCCGATGGTTGGCTGCCCCGCCTGAACAACTTGTCCCTGGACGATTGTCTCCGACGCGGCCACGGAATCATGGCCTACGAACGCGTCGAGCATTCCTCCTCGGGTAACGCCGAAATAGTTTCCGTTGACCACGATGTCGAAGGAATGGGCGCGCTGGGCTACCGTTCTGGTAAACAACTCGTCTCGCGTACGCACGATTGCGCGCATCGATACCGGCTCGGTGAAAACAACAAAAATTAAAGAGCCATCGCGCTGGAGCACGCCGGACTGCCGACGCTGACGCACACGTTGGACGACATTTCTGTCCAGCATTTCAGCCGCCTCCCGCAATCCGTTTGACATCGTCAAGGACTTAACCGACCAACTGTAACTCAGCATGCCCGTGTTACGGGTTCAAGAACTATGCGGTATTACGCAAAATATCGTTTCGGCGGCTATGGCAATTGCAGCCATCGGCGTCGCCGGCCCATATACATGTGGTATTTCTATCGTGAGGGGCAATCTACGGCCAGCTTGCTTTCGCAGATGCCGGCCGTGGATCGGTTCAGGCCGTAGCCGTTTCCAGCGCGGGAAAGTCGATATAGCCCTCGGGCCCCTGGCTGTACCAAGTCCGCATTTCCGAGGTGGCGAGCGGGGCGCCGCTGCGCAGCCGCTCCGGCAGATCCGGATTGGCAATGAACGGGCGACCGAACGATACCGCATCGGCGACGCCGTGGTCGATCACTGCCTGCGCCTCTTCCGCGCTGCTATAGTCGGAATTGAGCACCAGCGGGCCGTTGAACACTTGGCGGATCGCCGGCGACAGTTTCGGCACGTCGGTGCGCCCGAACGTACCCTCGGGGCCGGGTTCGCGCAGTTCGAGGAAGGCAATGCCGATCTCGTCCAGCGCCTTGGCGGCGGCGGTGAACAACGGTTGCGGATTGCTGTCGTCGACGCCCTGCGAATCACCATTGGGGGAGAGCCGGATCGAGGTGCGATCGGCGCCGGCGACGCGGGCCACGCGCTCTACCACCTCGCGCATCAGGCGCACGCGATTCTCGATGCTGCCACCATAGATATCGTCGCGGAAATTGGCATTGTCGCGTAGGAACTGGTCGATCAGATAGCCATTCGCGCCGTGCACCTGCACACCGTCGAACCCGGCGGCAAGCGCGTTCTTGGTGGCCAGCGCATAATCCTCAAGCAGTCGCGGGATTTCGTCCAGCTGCAGGGGGCGGGCGGTCTCGAACGCCTGCTTGCCTTCATACGTATGGGCCTGCCCCGCGGTCGCGGTGGCGGAGGAGGATACCGGCTGCCCGCCGATCACCGAGGAATGCACCTGGCGGCCCATATGCCAGAGCTGGGCAACGATATGCCCGCCAGCCGCATGCACGGCAGACGTCACGGGCTTCCACGCTTCGACCTGCTCATCGCTCCACAGGCCCGGCGCGAACGGCCAACCCAAGCCTTCGCGGCTGACGCCGGTGGCTTCGCTGATGATCAGGCCGGCGCTGGCGCGCTGCGTGTAATATTCCACCATGATATCGCTCGGCACGGCCCGCTGGTCGGCGCGGCCGCGCGTCAGCGGCGCCATCAGGATGCGGTTGGGGGCAGTGATCGCACCCAGCTGGATGGGATCGAACAGACTCGGCATTGCGTTTCCTTTTGATACCTGACGCCACGGAGATAGGGCGCTACAGGGCGGCATGCATCCTCTCGTCCCCAAGAAAATCTAGCATGGTCGATACCACCGCCACGCGCGGGGCGTCCCGGCTGGCCTTCGCTGCGTTGATGGGGGGCAATGTCGCGCTGGCGTTCGGGCCGTGGTTCGTGCGGCTGGCCGATACCGGGCCGGTCGCCGCCGGCTTTTGGCGCGTGGCGCTAGCTGCGCCGTTGCTGCTCGCTATCGCCTGGCGCGGTGGCTGGCGCCCGGCGGGGCTGGGCCGCGGCCTGTGGTGGATGATCGGTATCGCCGGGGTGAGTTTCGCGGCCGATCTGGGCAGCTGGCATCTCGGTATCCTGCGCACGACGATGGCCAACGCGACGCTGTTCGGCAATTGCGCGACTTTGATCTATCCGCTTTACGGCTTCCTCGTGCTGCGCGCCTGGCCCAGCCGGATGCAGGGGCTGGCGCTGCTGCTGGCGGCGATCGGCGGCGGCTTGCTGATGGGCCAATCGTACAGCCTGAACCCGCGCAACCTGGCCGGGGATCTGCTCTGCCTGTTCGCTGGCATACTCTACACGCTCTATTTCATCATCATGGCGCGGGTGCGCGAGACGACCGCGCCGCTGCCGGCGCTGGCGCTGGCCAGCTTCGCCGGGATCCTGCCTTTGCTGCTTGCTGCTTGGCTGCTGGGCGAGCGGATCTGGCCGCATGATTGGTGGCCGTTGCTCGGGCTGGTGCTGGTCAGCCAGCTGATCGGGCAGGGCCTGATGATCTATGCGCTGGGCAAGCTTTCGCCGTTGGTGATCGGCCTTGCGCTGCTAACGCAGCCGATCGTGGCGGCGGCGGTCGGTTGGATCGTTTATGATGAAACGCTGGGCCCGGCCGATCTGGTCGGGGCGATCTTGGTCGCTGTGGCATTGGTGCTGGTCAGCCGCACGCCGGCGGTTGCGCCGGCGCTCGGCGGGTCTAGAATGACGGCGAAGGAACCGCGATGACCGATGCTCTCCCTGCCGATCCAACCTTGGATGAGATCCGCGCCGGGCTGGCGCCGCTGATCGCCGCCAATGCCGCATTTGATGGCTGGGGCGTTCCGGCGCGCGATGCCGCCGCCGATGCGCTTGGCGTCGATCGCGACGTCGCCTTGCTCGCCTTTCCCGACGGTGCGTTCGAGATGATCGCCGCCTGGTTCGCCCATATCGATCGGGCCATGCTCGCTGCGCTGCCGTCGGAGCGACTCGCCGCGATGAAGATCCGCGAGCGCATCGCCGCGCTGGTCGAGGCGCGCCTGGCCGCGGTTGCCGCTGACCGCGAGGCACTGCGCCGGGCACTGGCGATTCTCGCCATGCCGCAGAATTTCGCGCGCGCCGCCAAGCTCGGCTGGCACGCGGCGGACGTGATGTGGCGCGCCGCTGGCGACACTGCCACCGATTACAATCACTATACCAAGCGCACGATCCTGGCCGGCGTCTACGGCGCGACGCTCACCGTGTTCCTCGACGACGACAGCGCGGGGCATGCCGATACGCGTGCTTTCCTGGCGCGGCGCATCGACGGCATCATGCGCTTCGAAAAAGCCAAGGCCGGCTTTCTCGCGCGCACCGAACACCGCCCGAGCCTGTCGCGCTTCATCGGCCGGCTGCGCTACCCGGCAGTCTGAGTCTAATCCGCCCCGTCACCCCGGGCTTGGTCCGGGCTCCAACGTGCCGCGAGCGCAGCATTCAAATACAATCGACCGGCCAGGCCGCTTATTGGACACCGGACCAAGTCCGGGGTGACGGCTGGGGCAAAGCATCCCCCAATCAATTTGCCGCTGGCGCTTCCCGCTAGTTATTGATAATCAATCGCATCATGAACGCGACCGCCACCTTTGCGACTCCCGTCAGCCTCGAAAAGCTGCCCCGCCACGCGCATGCGACCGTCGCGCAGATCGATTGGACCAAGCTCAGCCTTCCCGAAGCACGCCGTCTGCGTGAGCTTGGGTTTGACGAGGGGGTCGATATCGAGATGCTGCATCGCTCGCGCTTCGGCAAAGGCCCGATCGCCTGCCGCATCGGCCGTATGACCGTCGCCATGCGGCGTGCGGTCGCCGCTTCGGTGCGTGTGCTCCCTGCCTAACACCGAATGAGCATTCTTCCGCTGGTCGCGCTGGTCGGCAATCCCAATGCCGGCAAGAGCGCGCTGTTCAACGCGCTGACCGGCGCGCGGCAGAAGGTCGGCAACTATCCTGGCGTCACGGTAGAGCGTCATTCAGGGCGCCTGGCGCTCGATGACGGCCGCCCGATCGAGCTGGTCGACCTGCCCGGCGCCTACAGTCTGGATCCCAGCAGCCCCGACGAGCGCGTTACGCGCGACGTCATGCTCGGCCGGCAGGAAGGCGAACGCCTGCCCGATGCGATCGTCATCGTCGTCGACGCTTCCAATCTCGATAATCACCTGCGCTTCGCGCTGCAGCTGATCGCGCTCGGCCTGCCGGTGGTGATCGCGCTCAACATGATCGATCTGGCGACGCGCGACGGGCTGACACTGGACGCCGCCGTGCTCGAGCGCGAATTGGGCGTCCCCGTCGTGCCGACCGTCGCGGTGCGCAAGAAGGGGCTGGACGAGCTCAAGGGCCGGCTGTCCGGCATCATCGGCAGCGGCGCGCTGCGGGTGCGCGCCAATAAGGGGCATATCGACGAGGATATCGTCACGCTGCAGCGCCGCGCCCGCGCGCTTTCGGTGGCGGCGACCGTATCGGAAACCAGCGGCCGCAAATGGACGCACATAATGGATGCGGTCGCGCTGCACCCGGTGTCCGGCCCGATCCTGCTGCTCGGCCTGCTGTTCCTAATGTTCCAGGCGGTGTTCGCCTGGTCAGAAGCGCCGATCGGCTGGATCGAAGAGCTGTTCGCGCTGATCGAAAATGGCGTCACCGGCGCGCTGCCGTCGGGGTTCATCCGCTCGTTCCTGACCGACGGCATCATCGCCGGCGTCGGCGCGGTGATCGTGTTCCTGCCGCAGATCCTGATTCTTTTCACCTTCATCCTGGTGCTCGAGGCGACCGGCTACATGGTCCGCGCCGCGTTCATGATGGACCGGCTGATGGCCGGCGTCGGCCTGTCGGGCCGCGCTTTCATTCCCTTGCTGTCGAGCTTCGCCTGCGCCGTCCCTGGCATCATGGCGACGCGCACCATCGACGACGAGAAAGATCGCCTGACCACGATCCTCATCGCGCCGCTGATGACCTGTTCCGCGCGGCTCCCGGTCTACACTTTGGTGATCGGTGCGCTGATTCCCAACACGCAGGTCCTGCCGTTCGTCGGGCTGCAGGGGCTGGTGATGTTCGCGCTCTACGTGCTCGGCATCGTCTCGGCCTATATTGCCGCATTGGTCCTGCGCCGCACCGTCACCGCAGGGCCGTCTTCGGGCTTCATGATGGAGATGCCCAAATATCAGTGGCCGAGGCTCAATGACGTCGCGATCGGCCTGTGGAGCCGCGCGGTTATTTTCCTCAAGCGCGCCGGCACGACGATCGCCGTCACGGTCGCTTTGCTGTGGGTGCTGGCGAGCTATCCGGTCGCGCCGGCCGGCGTGAAGCAGAGCGAATATTCGGTCGCCGGGCGCATCGCCAGCGGCATCGAAGTGGTCGTCGCGCCGATCGGCTTCAATCATGATATCGCGCTCTCTTTGCTGCCGGCGATGGCTGCGCGCGAGGCGGCGGTTGGCGCAATGGCCACGGTCTATGCGATCGACAATCCGGAGGATGCGGCCGGCGCCGGCAAGCTTTCCGAGAACCTGCGCGGCCGCTGGAGCCTGCCGACCGCGCTCGCGTTCCTGATGTGGTTCGTGTTCGCGCCGCAATGCATTTCCACGATCGCCGTCACCCGGCGCGAGACCAATGGCTGGAAGTGGCCTGCCTTCATGGTTGGCTATTTGTTCGCGCTCGCTTACATCGCTGCAGGAGCGACCTATTGGGCCGCAGTGGGACTCGGCCTGTAGGGCCGGCAGCGTAGGAATTCGATAATATGGCGGGCAGCGTCAACAAGGTGATCATCGTCGGCAATCTCGGCCGCGATCCCGAAAGCAAGAGCTTCCAGAATGGCGGCAAGGTGGTCAATCTGCGCATTGCCACATCCGAATCGTGGAAGGACAAGAATACCGGCGAGCGCAAGGAAGCGACCGAATGGCATTCGGTGGCGATCTTCAACGAAGGCCTGGCCAATGTCGCCGAGCGCTATCTGCGCAAGGGCTCCAAAGTCTATATCGAAGGCGCGCTGAAGACGCGCAAATGGCAGGACGCGCAGGGCCAGGATAAATATTCGACCGAGATCGTGCTGCAAGGCTTCAACAGCGTCCTGACGATGCTCGACGGCGCGCCCGGCGCTGGTGGTGGCGCCGGCGGCGGCGGTGGTTCGGGCGGCGGCTTCGGCGGCGGTCCGGGTGGCGGACCGCGCGACGATTTCGGCGGCGGTAACGACTTTGGCGGCGGTTCGGGCGGCGGCGGCTATGGCGGCGGCCGGGGCGGCGCGCCGAGCGGCGGCGGGGCGTCGTCGGGCGGCGGACGCGGCAGCTTCGCCGACGATCTCGACGACGATGTGCCCTTTTGAAGTTCGACAGCACAACCGATACCCGTGACGTCACCGCGCCCGATCTGCTCACCGCTAGCGGCTGGCAGATCGATGAGGGCGCACGTGCCATGACGATCGCCAGTCACGACATCGAATCGCTGCGTGATGCGGCGAATCTCAAGTCGATCACCGATTTCGCCGCGGCGTTGTGCGATGCGCCGATCGCCCTGGTCAGCCTGGTCGAGGAACAACGCCAAACGTTCCTTGCACGGACCGGCCTGGAGGCGACGGAAACGCCGCGCGGCACGAGCTTTTGCGCCTTCGCGATGCGCGAGGACGACATCATGGTGGTCCCCGACGCGACGCTGGATCCGCGCTTCGCCGACAATCCCCTGGTCACCGGCGCGCCGGACATCCGCTTTTACGCCGGTGCACCGCTCGTTGCCGACGATGGCACGCCGCTCGGTTCGCTGTGCGTGATCGACACCAGCCCCCGCGCGGGCCTTACCGCATTGCAGCGCCAGGGCCTCAGCACGCTGGCCGAGCAGGTCATGGCCCGCCTGCGCGACAGTCGCGACGCGGCGTCGTGGCGCGATACTGAAAACGCCAACCACCGTGCGCTGACCGAGAGCCATAACCGCTTCCGCGTGCTGGCCGATTCGATGCCGCAGATGGTCTGGTCCACCCTGCCCGACGGTTATCACGATTATTATAATGCCCGCTGGTACGAATTCACCGGCATGCCCGAGGGATCGACCGACGGCACGGAATGGAACGGCATGTTTCATCCCGACGATCAAGAACATGCCCGCGACCTGTGGCAGCACAGCCTGGCGACCGGAGCGCCGTATCAGATCGAATACCGCCTGCGCCGCTATGATGGCGCCTATCGCTGGACGCTCGGCCGGGCGCTGCCGTTGCGCAATGAGGCGGGCGAGATCGTGCGCTGGTTCGGCACCTGCACCGATATCCACGAGGCGAAGGAAGCGAGCGAGGAACGCGAGATCATCGCGCACGAGCTGAGCCACCGCATCAAGAACATCTTCGCGGTGATCTCCGGGCTGATCAGCTTCGCCGCACGCGCCAATCCCGGCTTTCGCGGTATTGCCGATGATCTGCGCGAACGCGTCACCGCGCTTGGCCGGGCGCACGATTTCGTCCGCCCGCACAGCGCGCATTCGCGACCCAATGCCGATCAGAACAGCCTGCACGGGCTGCTCGACGAACTGTTCCGACCCTACCAGCCTATCGGCGGCGCCCGCGTTATCGTCACCGGCGGCGACGTGGCGATCGATGATCGCTCGGCCACGCCGTTGGCCTTGCTGTTCCACGAACTCGCCACCAACGCGACCAAATATGGCGCCTTGTCCAACGACGACGGGCAGGTCGAGGTCGATATCGCAATGGATGGTGAAACGACCGTGCTGACGTGGAGCGAGACCGCCGGCCCGGCGATCGACACGCCGCCTGAAGCGAGCGGGTTCGGTTCGCAGCTGATCGAGCTCAGCGCGGTGCGTCAGCTTGGCGGCACGGTGGTGCGCGATTGGCGATCTAGCGGCCTGGTGGTCACGATGCGCATCCCGGCCAAG
Organism: Parasphingomonas puruogangriensis; assembly: GCF_036663635.1. Taxonomy (NCBI): domain Bacteria; kingdom Pseudomonadati; phylum Pseudomonadota; class Alphaproteobacteria; order Sphingomonadales; family Sphingomonadaceae; genus Parasphingomonas; species Parasphingomonas puruogangriensis. The sequence continues at coordinate 52,591 of NZ_JAXOJI010000007.1, forward strand.
GCGTTTAGCCGAGGCTGATCACCACGTCGCCCTGGCAAACTTTCGGATGACCGAGTTTGTCTGGACCCCTTAGGCCTCGAGCGCGCCGGCCTCTATCAACACCAGATCATCATTGGCCGCCGCAGCGCCCGCGCTGGCCAGGGCCGCCGCGGCCAGGATCGCCGCTTCGCTGAACGGTTTGCGCACATAGCCCAAGGCGACGGTATCGGTGCCGATCTGCGCCGGATTGGCGGTGACAAACACGACCTTCATCCCGTAGTCGCGCGCCAGCGTATCGGCCAGCGCGGGGCCGGTCGGTCCGTCCCGCAGGTTGATGTCGACCAAAGCGAAGCTGCACTCGTCGGCTTCCTCGATCGCCGTTACGCGATCCGCCGCGATCGCCTTCACCTTATAGCCCGCATCGGTGAGGATACGTTCCAGGTCGAGGGCAACGAAGATTTCGTCTTCGACGATCAGGGCGGTGGCAGACATGCGAGTTCCGATACGTTGATGCGATGGAAACCATCGACCAATCGTTCCGTTCCACTGATTTCGATCAATGTCGAAGCAGGAACACCGCATGCTCCGCGCGGAAATTGGCCGCTGCCGAACTGGTCTGCACACCGCGCGAGAGAAACCACGCCCCCTCCACCGTAATCCCGCGATCGTCGACAAAGGCGCGGAAGTCGTCGATCGTCAGGTGATGAATGTTAGGCGTGTCGTACCAGCGCTCGGGCAAAAGCTTGGTCACCGGCATCCGCCCGCCCCAAAGAAGCGAGGCGCGTACCCGCCAATGCGCGAAGTTGGGGAACGACACGAACGCCTGCCGGCCGATGCGCAACAGGTGATCGAGCACGACGTCCGGTCGTCGGGCGGTCTGCAGCGTCTGGCTGAGGATCGCATAATCGAAGCTGGCGTCGGGATAATCGGCCAGATCGACATCGGCATCACCCTGGATCACCGACAGGCCGCGCGACACGGCGGCAGCGACATTGCCGCCGTCGATCTCCAGCCCGCGTGCATCGACGCCGCGCGTATCGCGCAATGCCGCCATCAGCGCGCCATCGCCGCAGCCGACATCGAGCACCCGCGTGCCCGGCGCGACATGATCGGCGATGATCGCAAGGTCGGACCGCAGAGTCATGGCTGAGCGCGTAGCCGATCGGCGACGCCGGGGCCGAGCCGCTCCATATAGCGTTCGGGCCGTATCGGTGCGTGGAAGCCGATGCCCTCATAAACGCCGTGCGCATCGAGCGTGACCAGCGCGATGCGGCGGATGCCGGCAAACTGCGGATGATCGATGAACCACTGGACCATCCGTCGCCCCAGTCCCTGTCCGCGCGCGGGCTGGTCGATCCACACATCGGCGATCCAGGCGAAGGTCGCATGATCGGTGATCGCGCGCGCATAGCCGACCTGCACGTCGCCGCGATACGCGCCGAGACAATGCGACCCGGCAATCGCCCGCTCGACCAAAGACCGCTCGATCCCCGGCGACCAATAGCTCGACGCCAGCCAGCCATGGACGCGTGGGACGTCAAGCAGCGCCTTGTCGTCGGACATTTCGATCGTCATGCCCTGGCCCTCAGGAAACCATCGACCACCCGGTTCAATTCCGGCGATTCGAGCAGGAACGCGTCATGCCCGAACGGACTCGACAGTTCGACGAAGCTGGCCGGCGCGCCCGCGGCGTTCAACGCATGGACGATCGCGCGCGATTCGGCGGTGGGGTACAGCCAGTCGGTATCGAAGCTGACCAGGCAGAAGCGCGCCCGGCTGGCCTTGAAGGCATTGGCGAGGTGGCCATTATGCTCTTCGGCCAGATCGAAATAATCCATCGCCCGCGTGATATAGAGATACGAATTGGCATCGAAGCGATCGACGAACGCGATCCCCTGGTGGCGCAGATAGCTCTCGATCTGGAAGTCCGCGTCGAACCCGAACGTCTTGGTCGCGCGCGCCTGCAGCTTGCGGCCGAATTTTTCGGTCAGCCCAGCTTCGGAAAGATAGGTGATGTGCGCCGCCATGCGCGCCACCGCGAGCCCCGCCGCGGGCGGATCCTGATCGGCGTAATAGGCCCCGCCGCGCCATTTCGGATCGGCCATCACCGCTTGGCGGCCGACCTCGTGAAAGGCGATGTTCTGCGCCGTGTGCCGCGCGGTCGAGGCGATGACCACGCACGCCTTCACCCGTTCCGGGAAGGTCGCCGGCCAGCTCAACGCCTGCATCCCGCCCATCGATCCACCGACCACCGCCAGCAAGCTGCCGACGCCAAGGTGATCGAGCAGCATGGCTTGCGCGCGCACCATGTCGCGGATCGTGATCACCGGAAACGCCATGCCCCAGGGCTGGCCGGTCGCCGGATTGACGCTCGCCGGCCCGGACGAGCCCATGCAGCTGCCCAGCACGTTGGCGCAGACGATAAAATGGCGCGCCGGATCGATCGGCTTGTCCGCGCCCACCATCCGCGCCCACCAGCCGGGCTTGCCGGTGGTCGGATGATGGCTGGCGACATGCTGGTCGCCGGTCAGCGCATGACAGATCAGGACCGCATTGCCGCCATCGGCATCGAGCGTACCGTACGTCTCATAGGCGATGTCGACCGGTGACAGCAACGCCCCGCCGTCGAGCCTCAGCGGCCCAGCCAGCGTGATGCGGCGGTCCAGGCCGAAGCGGCTATCGCCAGAGGGATCCGAACAGGTCACGGGCGCAGCGCTAGGGGGGGTGCGGGCCGCTTGTCAATTTCCCCCCGCCCGCTATGCCGCCCTGCCATGACCGCACCTCAGCCAAAACCCTGGATCATGGCCATCGCGCCGTACATTCCCGGCCGCTCGACCACCGATGACGGGCGCAAGGTCGCCAAATTGTCGTCGAACGAAAATCCGCTCGGCACCAGCCCGGCCGCGCGCGCCGCGTTCGCCGGCGCAGCGCACGCGTTGGAACGTTATCCCGACGCCAGCGCCAGCGACCTGCGCGAGACGCTCGCCGTCAGGCATGGGCTCGATCCGGCGCGGATCATCTATGGCAACGGTTCGGACGAGATCCTGCATCTCGTCGCCGGCGCCTTTGCCGGGCTTGGCGACGAGATCATTCACGTGCGCTACGGTTTCGCGGTGTATGAGATCGCCACGCGCCGTGTTGGCGCCATCCCCGTCATCGCGCCGGACAAGGACTATGCGACGGACGTCGATGCGATCCTCGCCGCGGTCACCCACAGAACGCGCATGGTCTATGTTGCCAATCCCAACAACCCAACCGGCACCTACACGTCGAAGGCCGAGATCGCCCGGCTCCATGCCGGCCTGCGCCCCGACATCCTGCTCGTGCTCGATCACGCTTATGCCGAATATATCGAGGGCGATGCCGAGGATGGCGGCATGGCGCTGGCCGAATCGGCGGAGAATGTGCTGGTCACGCGCACCTTCTCCAAGATGTACGGGCTCGCCGCCGAGCGCATCGGCTGGGGCTATGCGTCGAGCGCGATCATCGAGGCGATGCATCGCATCCGTCTGCCGTTCAGCATCACCATCGCCGGCACCGCCGCGGCGATCGCCGCCGTTGGCGACACCGCGTTCGTCGAGCATACCCGGGCGCATAATGCCGAGTGGCGGCGGTGGTTTTCCGACGAGATCGGCAAGCTTGGCAATGCCGGCCTGCGCGCCGTGCCCAGCCAGGCGAACTTCGTGCTGGTCGTCTTCGAAGGCAAGCTCACCGCCGAGGCCGCCTATAAGGGCCTGATGGACGCTGGGTACATCGTTCGCTGGCTCCCCGGCCAGGGCCTGCCGCACGGCCTGCGCATCACCATCGGCACGGAGGACGAGACCAAGGGCGTCGCCGCCGCGCTGCGAATGCTCGTCGATAAAGCCGGCTGATGCTACCGTTCGCGCGCGTGACGATCATCGGGCTCGGGCTGATCGGCTCGTCGATCGCCCGTGCCGTCCGCGCACACCTGCCGACCGTGCGGCTCACCGGCTATGACGCCGATGCCGCGGTGCGCGCGACGGTCGATCGGCTGCAGCTCTGCGATGACGTCACCGAGTCCGCCGGCGCGGCGGTGATCGATGCCGATCTGGTCATCCTTTGCGTGCCGGTCGGCGCGATGGCCGCCGCCGCCGCCGAACTCGCCGCCGATCTGCCCGCAGAGGCGATCGTCAGCGATGTCGGCTCGTCCAAGGCCGAAGTGCTGCGCGTGCTGACCGAAGCACTGCCGGGGGCGACGATCATTCCCGCCCACCCCGTCGCCGGCACCGAACGCAGCGGGCCGGAAGCGGGCTTCGCTTCGCTGTTCCACAAGCGCTGGTGCATCGTCACGCCGGGCGAAGGCGCCGACCCCATTGCCGTCGAGCGCGTGAGCGAATTCTGGCGTCGTCTGGGCGCAGATATCGAAACGATGGCGCCCGAGCACCATGATCGCGTGCTCGCCGTGACCAGCCATTTGCCGCATCTCATCGCCTATACGATCGTCGGCACCGCCTCGGACCTCGAGGAAGTGACGCAATCCGAAGTGATCAAATATTCCGCCGGCGGCTTTCGCGATTTCACCCGCATCGCCGCCTCGGATCCGACCATGTGGCGCGACGTGTTCCTGACCAACAAGGATGCTGTGCTCGATATGCTGCAGCGCTTCTCGGAGGATCTGACGGCGCTGCAACGCGCCATCCGGCTGGGCAAGGGCGAAGAACTGTTCGATCACTTCACCCGCACGCGGGCGATCCGACGGGGCATCATCGAACAGGGCCAGGACGACCCCGCGCCCGATTTCGGGCGGACGCACGAATAGGCTGACCCCTGTTCCCCCGCGAAAGCGAGGCCCCACCGCCACAAGCACCATCCCATGGAACCCTGGGCTCCCGCTTTCGCGGGAGAACAATGTGTATGTCGGCCCAAGGAGCTCCCAGCCCGGTACGGAGTGACGGAGGGCTAGGCCGCGGGCACATCCAGCACGTTGATCGCCGCATGGACGCGCGCGACGACCTCCTCGCGCCCGACGCCAGGCGGGATGACTTCCTGAAACGCGAAGCGGATCACGCCGGACCGTTTGGTGCCCGTTTTGGGCCACACCGTCCCGCTATCGATCGCCACCGGCACCAATGGCAATTTCAACGCACGATACAGCCCGACAAAGCCCGGTTTCAGCTCGGGCTGCTCGCCCGGCGCGACGCGCGTGCCTTCGGGGAAGATCACCACCGAACGTCCGGTCGCCGCCGCCGCCTGGCCGGCGCGCATCATGGCACGCAGCGCGGCGGACGATCCCTCGCGATCCACCACGATCATGCCGTAACGTTGCGCCGCCCAGCCCCATACCGGTATGCTGGCCAATTCCTTTTTCAGCACCACCACCGGCGCATCGAGCAAGGCGACCATTTCGAACGTCTCGAACATCGCCTGATGCTTGCCGACATATAATGCCGGGGTGGTCGGGATCGTGCCCGAGGTGACCACGCGCACCCCCATCACCCAGCGCGCGCACCAGCGGTGATAGCGCGTCCACAAGACGACCCAGAAGCGTAGTGGGCCGGTGCCGAACAGCGCCATGACCGGCGCCATCAGCACGATCGGGACGGAGCCGCCGAAGAAGGCGACCATGAAGGCCCAGGTGCGCACGATGTTCATTGGCCAAGTCCCGTCCACAGCGCGCTTTGGCGCAGCAGCAATTTGTTATATTCGGCCACGAGCAGTCCGAAGCGCGGATGGCTGGGCACGCCGTCACCGATGATTTCGACGTCGTCATCAAGCGCGTGGACCAGTTCGAGCCGCGCGCGCGCCATATGCCAGTCTGACGTCACCAGTCGCACCGAGCGATAGCGATGCTCGGACACCCACGCAGCGGTCTCCTCGGCATTGGATTGTGTATCGACCGCCTCGCGGCCCAGATCGACGCAGCACGCGAACAACCGGGGCGGCGCCTTATATTCCGCCGCTAGCTCGCCTGGCCGCACCTGCGGCGCCACGCCGCTGATCAGCATGCGTTTCGCCGCCTTGGCCTGCATCAGGGCCAGTCCGCGATCGATTCGTCCTGCGCCGCCGGTGGGCACGACGATCGCATCGGTGGTGCGCGCGCCCAGCGGCTGCGGCAGTGCCAGCATGAACACGGCAAAGCCCAGCAGATATAGGATCAGCACCAGGGCAAGCAGCCGTTTGATCACAGGATCCGCCCCAGCGCGCCGGTCACCGCGATGCGCGCCGCAAGCGTCGCCAGCACCGCGAACGCCACCGGCAGCAAGGCGAGCAACAGCCAATCGTGCGGTGCCAGCGCCAGCCCGCTCAACAGATCAGAGCCAAGTGCGCCCAGTTGCATGCCGATCAAAACCACCAACCCGCCGGCCAGCGCTGTGCCCAGCAGCCCGCCGAGCAGCGTATCGAGCGCGATGCGCCGCTGGAACAGTCGCGAAACCTGCACATCGGTCGATCCCAGCATGTGCAGCACCTCGATCGTGTCGCGGTGCGTTTCGAGCCCGGCACGGGCGGCCAGGATCACCACCGCCGCGGTCGCCGCGGCCATCAGCAGAACCAGCGCCAGCGCCAGGCCGGTAACCATGGTCATGAAATCGGCCACCGGCGACATCCAGCTTTCCTGCCGGTCGAGCCGCGCCGCCGGCGCCACGGCCGCCACTGCCTGGGCCACCCGTGCCACCGCCGCGTCGCCCGCTTCTCGCAGATCGACATCGATCAGCGCCGGGATCGGCAGATCGGGGTCCGCTCCATCCGCGCCAAGCCACGGGCGCAGTAGTGATGCCAGTTCGGCGCGGTCCACTTCCTTGGCGCGGCGCACCTCGGGCAGACGGCGCAGCGTGGCAAGCGCGGCGGCGGTTTCCGCGACGCGCGTGGCTTCGACCGGCTCGATCACCTGCACGGTCAACCGGCCGGCAAGTTGCCGGTCGAGCAAGGCGGCAGCCGAGCGCGTGCCGAGCCCCAGAGCGCCCGCCAGCACGGTGAGGAATAGCATGATCGCCATGATCCACATCATCGCGCGCGTGCCGCGGCTTTCGTCGAGCAGCCGGCGGTCGGCGGGGGACGGGATAAGCTTGATCGCCATTATTCGCACCCGCTCATGCGGACGGTGGCGGCGGAAAACGCAACGATCCGGTCGGATCGAGCAGCCGCCCGCCATCCAGCCGCATCATGCGCGCATCGGGAATGCGCCCGAGCAGGTGGAAATCGTGCGTCGCCACCACCACGGTGGTGCCGAGCCGGTTGAGCGAATCGAACAGGTGCAGCAGCCGCTCGGCCATGTCGGGGTCGACGTTGCCGGTGGGTTCGTCCGCGACGAGCATTTCCGGCCGCCCGATCACCGCGCGCGCGATCGCCACGCGCTGCTGCTCGCCGCCGGACAGCGTCGGCGGCTTGGCATTGGCGCGTTCGCTCAACCCCACCCAGGCGAGCATTTCGCGCACCGGCGCCTCGATATCGCTCTCCGGCACGCCGGAGACGCGCAAGGGCAGGGCGATATTGTCGAATGCGGAGAGATGCGGGACGAGCCGAAAATCCTGGAACACCACGCCGATGCGGCGGCGAAAGCCGGGCAGGCGCTTGCGCGGCAGCGTTACGGCATCCTGCCCGAACAGGCGGATCAGCCCACGGGTCGGCCGCTGCGCGAGGTACAGGAGCTTGAGCAATGAGGTCTTGCCCGCGCCGGACGCGCCAGTGAGGAAATAAAACGAGCCGCTGGCGAGCGTGAAACTGACGTCGGACAGCGTCTCCTGGCCGGTGCCATAGCGTAGGCCGACATTCTCGAACTGTACGATATTGGCCATTACCGGCTGATGCCCGCTTCGTTGAAATCATCTGCCCCGCGCACAGCCTTCGCACGTTCGCCCGTCCCGCAGCAAGCGCGCCCGACGCGTGGCCCCAGCACGCCGTCTGGGCATGGCCGGTGCGCCGCCTCTTGCACGGACGCGTCATCGGGTGTTTAGTTTTGGTGCAGCCGGGGGTGCCGGGGCGATACGTAAAGCGTAATTGATGATCCTCGAATGCACCGAATGCCGGACCAGATACGTCGTCCCCGACAGTGCGATCGGGGTTGACGGCCGTACCGTGCGCTGCGCTGCCTGCCGGCACAGCTGGTTCCAGGCGCCCGCCGAGCGCGATCTTGTTGCGCTTGCCGAGGAACCCGAGCCGATCCCGGCCGCGGTCACCACGCCCGTTCCAGCGCCCCCGTCCGCGCCGCCTTCGGTCAGCGATCCTGTCATCATTGAGCAGGAAACAACATCGAGCGAGAGAAATTACGATGCCTTCGCGCATCAGCCACCGTTCCGCGCGCGGCGCAATCCGGCACGGCAATGGACGATCGTCGCGTTCGCCGCGGGCGCGGCGATGCTCGCTGGCCTGGCTGCGTTGGTCTATACCGGCGATACGGGCATCGCCGCGCAGCTCGGCATTCCGATCGCCCCCAGTGAAACGCCGCTCAGGCTGGTCGACAACCCGATCGAGCGCCGCGATCTCGCCAATGGCAGCGAAATGTTCGCGATCAGCGGCCGCATCGTCAATCCTACCGATACGCACCAAGCGGTGCCCGACATCCGCGCCGAACTGCGCGATGCGCAGGGCCGCCTGGTGTTCAGCTGGACGATCCGTCCCGAAGCGACCGCGCTGCCCCCGCGCGGCTCGGTCGAATTTAACAGCGCCAAGCTCGATGTGCCGGTCAATTCGGAGAAACTGGTGCTGAGTTTCTCAGGCGCGCGGCGCTAGCGGTTCACCATGAGCGTCACCCAGCGCAAGCTGGGGTCTCACGGGGCTGTCTTGCGCCAGCCGCTGAGATCCCAGCTTTCGCTGGGATGACGCAAAGGCTTGTAATTGATCGGCGCAGCGAGAAGCTACGTCGCCACGCTTGCCATCCCGGTATCCGCTTGCTAGGGGCGCTCGCCTACCAGCCTGCCGGGCCTTGCCGGCGGTGTTATGTGCGGCCATGGCGGAATTGGTAGACGCGCAACGTTGAGGTCGTTGTGGGCGAAAGCCCGTGGAAGTTCGAGTCTTCTTGGCCGCACCAAGCTCTCCCCAGCCCCTAAATCGAGCGCGCTCGATCGGCGCTGGCGGATCGAGTGGAGAAGAGTAGCGTTGTGCAACCGACGCGGTCTTTCATCCGCGCGTGCGAAAGCCGCTCCTTGCCCCTTGTTGCAGCCCAAGACGTCTATCTCAACGCAATCGGCACTGCCGTGCCGTGCCATGACATCCACCACGCCTTTATCGGCTGGGCGCGCGATCGCCTGGCCCCGCGTGAGGCCAAGCTGTTCGATCGCATGGCGGCGCGCTCTGGCATCGGTCACCGCTGGTCCGTGCTGCCGATCGGCGCAGACGGCGGCTCGCCGGTCGATCCCGGCGGCTTTTATGCCGATGCGATCCTGCCTGGCACGGCCGCGCGCATGGAACTGTATGCCGATGCCGCCCCTGCGCTCGGCCTTGCCGCGATCGATGCGCTCAAGGCGCAGGTCGATCTTGTCAGCATTACCCATGTCGTCGTCGCGAGTTGCACCGGCTTCGTTGCGCCGGGCATCGATCAGATCATCGCTCGGCGGCTGGGTCTGTCGCCCTCGGTCGAGCGGCTGCTGATCGGTTTCATGGGCTGCTACGCCGCGGTAGCGGCGTTGCGCACCGCACGCCACCTGGTGCGCTCCGAACCCACCGCGCGCGTGCTCGTGCTGTGCGTCGAACTGTCGACGTTGCACTTGCAGGACACGCCCGAGATCGAGCCGCTGCTCGCCATGCTGCAGTTCGGCGATGGCGCGGCGGCGGCATTGGTCAGCGCCGATCCGGTCGGTTTCGCGCTGGGCCAACCCTTCGCCACCACGCTCGACGAGTCGCACGATCTGATTCGCTGGGCGATCACCGATCAGGGCTTCGCGATGCACCTGTCGGGCGAAGTGCCGGGCCGCATCGCCCAGGCGCTGGCCGATCCCGCCTTCGCTATCGCGGCGACGGGCGGTCGCACGCCGGCCGAGATCGACGGCTGGGCGGTGCATGCCGGCGGCCGCTCGATTCTCGACGCGGTCGAACAGGGCCTGGCGCTGGCCCCCGACACGCTCGCCGCATCCCGCGCGGTGCTCGTGGAAAACGGCAACATGTCCTCGGCGACACTGATGTTCGTGCTGGCCAAGCTGCTCGCCGGCCCCCGCATCGATGATGGCGTCGCGCTTGCTTTCGGCCCCGGTCTTGCCGCCGAGGGTTTCGCGTTTCGGAGCGCGCGATGAGCCTGGCTCAGCGCGCCATCGCCGAGGAACTGATGGACGCCGAAGATCTCGATGCCGCGACCTATGCAGATGTCGTCGCCGATCTCGCCAAGGTCAACGTCATTACCATGGCGGCCCGCCCGACGCTCGATTTCCTGTCGCGCGGCACCAAGGGCTTGGCGGCGTTCAAGTTGCTCGACGTCGGCTTCGGTGATGGGGACATGCTGCGCCGCATCGCGCGCTGGGCGCGCCAGCGCGGGCTCCAAGCCGATCTGGTCGGCGTCGATCTCAACCCGCGCAGCGAGATAGCGGCGCGGGCGCATACGTCATCCGATCTGCCGATCACCTGGATCACCGGCGATTATGCCGATCATGCTGAGGGCGCAGATTTCATCATCTCCAGTCTCGTCGCGCATCACATGACGCCGGCGCAGCTGGTCGATTTCCTCCGTACAATGGAGGCGCGCGCTGCCAAGGGCTGGCTGATCAACGATCTTCACCGTCATGGTTTCGCCCATCGCGGCTTCCCGCTGCTGGCGCGGCTGTTTGGCTGGCACCGTATCGTGCGCCACGATGGCCAGCTGTCAATCGCACGTTCCTATCGTCCCGCCGAATGGCCGCCACTCTTGGCCCAAGCCGGCCTCACCGACGCGCGCGTCTATCGCGCCTTTCCGTTTCGCCTGTGCGTCGAACACCTGCGCTGATCGTCGGCGGCGGGCCGGCCGGCGCCAGCGCCGCGATCCGCCTCGCCCAGGCCTGCACGCCGCACCTGCTGCTCGAACGCAGCCGCGAGACCGGCGACGCTTTGTGCGGCGGCTTCCTGAGCTGGCGGACGCTCGAATCACTCGCCAGCCTCGGCGTTGCGCCGGACGCGCTTGGCCCCGCCCGCGTCACTAAAGTCCGGCTGTTGGCGGGCGAGCGCATTGTCGAGGCGGCTCTGCCGCGCCCGGCGCACGGCGTCTCGCGCCAGCACCTCGACACGCTGCTGCTGGCCCGCGCTGAAGCAGCCGGCGCGGCGATCGAGCGCGGCGTAACGGTCAAGCAAACGACCGGCCACACGGTGCGCCTGCACGACGGGACGACGATCGCCGCCGACACGCTGTTCCTCGCCAGTGGCAAGCACGATGTGCGCGGCCTTGCCCGCCCCGAGTCAGCACGTGGCGCCGACCCGACGCTTGGCCTGCGCATCCGGCTGGGACCATCGCCAACGCTGCAGGGCCTGATCGGCGACGCGATCGAGCTTCACCTGTTCGATCGGGGCTATGCCGGGATCGTGCTCCAGGAAGACGGCACGGCCAACCTGTGCATGGCTGTCCACCGGTCGCGGCTGACCGAGGCAGGCGATCCCGAGAAACTGCTAGCGATGCTTGGCGCAACGCTTCCCCGCCTTGCCGAACGGCTTGTCTGGCGCGCCGCCGGCAGCGTCGATGCCATTGCCAACGTCCCCTATGGCTGGCGCGCCCAGCGTGGCGAACCCGGCCTGTTCCGCCTCGGCGACCAGGCCGGCGTCATTCCTTCGCTCGCGGGTGAAGGCATGGGCATCGCCATCGCCAGCGGCATCCGCGCGGCGCATTCTTATGCCATTGGCGGCCCCGGTGCTGGGCCGGCTTTCCAGGCTCGTCTCGCCCGCGATCTCGCCCGTCCGATCGGCCTCGCCGGCCTGGTCCGCGACGTCGCCGAACATCCCGTCCTGACCCGCGCGCTGTTGCCGATCGTGCGGCACGCCCCGATCCTGCTCGACCTCGTCGCGCGCGCCACTCGCATCGGGTATCGGGCGTGACTGGTCGGCTAGACTAAATTCTCCTCTCCCGATGGGAGACGGAGTTCACGTCGCCCATTATTGCCGTGATTGCGGCTACGCGCCCCAGAATATCGATCGCGGCCGCTTGTTCAGCTTTCATATAGCGCCTATCCGTATTGGCGCTGCATGGCCCGACAGAAATCCACCCGCACCCGTTCGACATGGCGTCGCCGCTTCGCGCTGGCGCTGAAGATCCTTGTCGGGCTTGGCGTGCTTGCGCTGATCGGGCTGGTCATCGCCGTCTATGTTGCGCGCTCGCAACTGCCGAGCTTCGACGAACTAAAGTCCTCGCCCAATGGTCAGATGATCCGAGTCCATGCCGCTGACGGCACGGTGATCGTTTCGCTCGGGCCAAGCTACGGCGAATGGCTGCATTACGATCAGATCCCGGCAGTGATGCGCGATGCCATGGTCGCGGTGGAGGATCGCCGCTTCCGAGCGCATCTCGGCGTTGATCCGATCGGTCTCGCCCGCTCGGTCAAACTGGCCTATGAATATCGCGGGCAGGGGCGGCGTCTGCAGGGCGCCTCGACGATCACCCAGCAGGTCGCGCGCACGATCTTCCTGTCGAACAAATACGATGTAAGCCGCAAGGCGCGCGAGGCGATCCTGGCGCTCGCCATGGAGCGCAAGTTCAGCAAGGACCAGATCCTCGAACTGTATCTCAACAAGGTCTATTTTGGGGGCGGTGCCTACGGCATCGACGCCGCCTCGCGTCGTTTCTTCGGCCATGGCGCCAACACTTTGTCGTTGAGCGAGGCCGCGGTGATCGCCGGGTTGGTCAAGGCGCCGTCACGCTATTCGCCGACCGCCGATGCCGAAGCCGCGGTGGGCCGCGCCGGGGTGGTCATCCAGCTGATGCAGGAAACCGGCAAGATCAGCGCGGCGGAAGCGGCCATGGCCGATCCCAAGGGGGTCACGCTGGCGCCTGAGCCAAAGCAGAACAGCGTGCGCTATTTCACCGATTGGGCGCTGCCCCAGCTCGAGACGCTGATCGATGAGACGACGCGCCCGCTGGAAGTATGGACCACGCTCGACCTAAACATGCAGCGCGCCGCCGATGCCGCAGTGCGCGCCAATGCGCCGAACAAGGCGCAAGGCGCGTTGGTTTCGATCGACCGCGACGGGGCGATCCGCGCCATGGTCGGCGGCACCGATTACGTCTCGTCCAACTATAACCGCGCGACCCAGGCGGTCCGTCAGCCTGGCTCGGCGTGGAAATTGTTCGTCTATCTCGCCGCGCTCGAGGCCGGGCACAAGGTCGAGGACAAAGTGGTCGATGCGCCGATCAACATCAACGGCTGGAGTCCACGCAATTCCTCCGGCGCCAATCGGGGCGAGATGACGCTGCGCACGGCGTTTGCCTATTCGGTCAACACGGTCGCTGCTAAGCTGGGCCAAGAAGTCGGGTTCGGCACGGTTGCCGATATGGCGCGCCGCTTCGGCATCACCACGCCGGTCGATACGCACCCGGCGATGGTGCTCGGCACGTCGGACGTGCGTCTGCTCGACATGACCCGCGCATTTGCCAGCGTCGCCAATAAGGGCGTCGCGGTGCTACCCTACGGCATTACCAAGGTCACGGCGCAGGGCGAGACGATCTATGCCCAGGCGGTCGATCGCAGCCAGGTGCTGGTCGCGCCCTATGTCGCACAGCAAATGACCGATCTGCTGCAGACGGCGGTCAATACCGGCACCGGCAAGGCGGCGCAGATAGGGCGGCCGGTCGCCGGCAAGACTGGCACGACGAGCTCGAACAAGGACGGCTGGTTCGTTGGTTTCTCCAGCGGCCTCACCACCGGCGTGTGGATGGGCCGCGACGATGCCAAGGTCGTGCCCGGGCTACAGGGCGGCACCGCGCCGGCCCGCGCCTTCGCCGCCTTCATGAAGACCGCGGTCGCCAGTCGCCCGGTCGAACAGTTCGACACGCAGGTCACGTTGCCCGAATGGCAGCTCGAGCCGGACGAGGAGAGCTATTTTGGCCAGCCCGACAATGGCGTGTTCGTCGATGCCGATGGCAATCCGATCGAACAGGCCGAGCCGCCGTCGGACGACGCGCAGGAGGAGCGCGCGATCGCGCCGCCGCCGGTGTCGGAGCAGGATCCCGAGCAGCTCGACCAGGACTGGATCGATCGCGTGCTCGATCGTACCCCGGCGCCTGCGCCCCGCCCGACCTCAGTCCCGCGCCCGGCCGTAGCGCCGCCGCCCGAGCGCCCGGTCGATCGCAGTGTCGTGCGGTCTCAGGAAGCGCGCCCGAACCAGTGAAGCGTGGCGCCGTTGGCGCGCAGCCACGCGCGCGACTCGGCCGGATCGCCTTCGGTCAGCGCATCGGCCAACGCGTGGAAGTCCGGCCCGTGATGCATGTGGATGCGGTGCGCGATCTCGTGCGCCACGGTCGAACGGCGCACGAAGCGGGGGGCCAAGATCAGTCTCCAGCTATAGCGGATCGCACCGCGCGATGTGCAACTGCCCCACCGCGCCTTGGGATCGCCGATCGCCACGCTGGCCACCGTTACCCCGGCCCTGGCGGCAAAGTCCGCCGTATCCGCGCTCAGGATGCGCAACGCCTCACGCTTGAGCCACAATTCGATCCGCCGTGACAGCCCGTCGGCTGGCCCGCCGCAGCGCAATACATCGCCCTCGCGCAGGATGCGGCGCGGCCGGGCTTCGTCCCAATCGACCCGCAGCTCGATATCGTCGAATGGCAGCAGCGCGCCAGGCACGAACGGCCGCCCGGTAGGAAGCCGGGCAAGCTGGCGGTCGATCCAGTCCTGCTGCTCGCCCGCCCAGCGCAGCGCATTCTTCATCGAAGCGCGCGCCGGCAGCGTGAGCCGCACTTGGCCGGTGGCCGGATCGACCGACAATTTCGCGCGCCGGGCGCGCGCGTTCCTAGTGAAAATCACGGGATTTGGGGATGATGCGCACGTCGCGCGGGTTATTGGCGCGGGGGGCTTCCGGACGGCCTGGATAACGCGACGGCTGGCCGCTTTCGAATTCGTCGCACGGCATGAGGTGCAATGTCTTGCGGTCTTTCTCCGCCAGATGATCGAGCATCTGCGTACGATCGATCACGCGCGTCGCCATCAGGTGGACGACGTTGCCGTCGCGGGGACCCGCTTTCTGCACCTCGCCTTCGACCAGCATCAACCGCGCCGACATGATCTCGCGCCGGAAACGCTCAAAAGTGCGCTCCCACAAGACGATATTGGTCACGCCGGTTTCGTCCTCGATCGTCACGAAGATCGCCTTGCCGTTGCCGGGCCGCTGGCGGACCAAAACGATGCCGGCAGTGCGCACGCGCTGCCCGTTGCGCGCGGTCGAGGTCGCGGCGCAGCTCGACACGCCTTCCGCGTCCAGCGCATCGCGCAGGAAATGCATCGGGTGGTTCTTCAGCGACAGGCGCGTCATCTGGTAATCGGCGACGACATGTTCGGCGGGGGACATTGCGGGCAGCGCCAGATCCTCTTCCACGCCAAGCTCGCGCGCGCTGGCTGCGGCGAACAAGGGCAGCGCGGCATCCGGTGTGCGGCGCACTTCCCACAGCGCCGCCCGCCGATCAAGCGCGATCGAGCGGAACGCATCGGCATCGGCCAGCAGCCGCAGCGCGCGCTGCGGCAGGCCAGCGCGGCGGGCGACCGACTCGATCGTGTCATAGGGGATCGCGTCGCGTTCCTGCGCCAAGTCTTGCGCCCAGCTCTGTTTGAAGCCGGTAATCTGGCGTAGCCCGAGGCGCAGTGCGAGGCCGGCCGCACAGGGTTCGAGATGATTGTCCCAGCCACTGGCATTCACATCGATCTCGCGCACCTCGACGCCATGCTCGCGCGCATCGCGCACGATCTGCGCCGGGGCGTAGAAGCCCATCGGCTGCGAATTGAGCAACGCACAGGCGAACACCGCGGGGTGATGGCATTTGATCCACGAGGAGACATAGACCAATCGCGCGAAGGACAGCGCGTGGCTCTCCGGGAAACCATAGCTGCCAAAGCCCTCGATCTGCTTGTAGCAGCGCTCGGCAAAGTCGCGCCGATAGCCACGACCGACCATCCCCTCGACCAGCTTCTGCTCGAAATTGTGCATCCCCCCGACATTGCGGAACGTGGCCATCGCGCGGCGCAACTGATTGGCTTCGGAGGGCGTGAAGGCGGCGGCGACGATCGCCAGCTTCATCGCCTGTTCCTGAAACAGTGGCACGCCATAGGTCTTGCCGAGCAGATCGCGCAGCTCGTCCGGCGGGCCGAAGCGCGGATCGGGTTCGGGATATTCGGTCTTCTCCACGCCGGTGCGGCGTCGGAGATAGGGATGCACCATGTCACCCTGGATCGGCCCGGGGCGGACGATCGCCACCTGCACCGTCAGGTCATATAGGTTCTTGGGCCGGAGCCGGGGCAGCATGTTCATCTGTGCGCGGCTCTCGACCTGGAACACGCCGATACTGTCGCCCTTGCCGAGCATCTCGTACACGGCGGGATCGTTGGTATCGATATCGACTTCTAGCGTATGCTCGCCAAAGCCGTGCTGGCGGAGCAGCGTGAAACTCTTCTGGATGCAGGTGAGCATCCCGAGCGCCAGGATATCGACCTTCATCAGTCCGAGCGCATCGATATCGTCCTTGTCCCATTCGATGAAGGTGCGGTCGGCCATCGCCGCGTGATGTAGCGGCACGGTTTCGTCGAGCCGGTTCTCGGTCAGCACGAAGCCGCCGACATGCTGCGACAGATGGCGTGGGAACGGCGCTTCGAGAATCTGCTGCATGATGAAGCGCAATCGGGCGATCTCGGGATTGGCGACGTCAAAGCCGGCTTCGGCGATGCGGCGCTCTTCCATGTCGCCGGAATGGCTGCCCCACACCGTGCTGGCCATCCGTTCGGGGATATCGTCGCTCAAGCCCAACGCCTTCGCGACTTCGCGCACCGTGCTGCGCGAGCGGTAATGCGCTACCGTCGCGGCGATGCCGGCGCGGTGCCGGCCATAGCGGCGGTAAATATATTGCATCACTTCCTCGCGCCGCTCGTGCTCGAAATCGACATCGATATCGGGCGGCTCGTCACGCTCTTCGGAGACGAAGCGCGAGAACAGCAGATCGTGCTGCATCGGATCAATCGAGGTGACGCCAAGCAGGAAGCACACCGCCGAATTGGCGGCCGAACCGCGCCCCTGGCACAGGATCGGCGGATTTTGCGCGCGGGCGAACTGGACAAGATCGTGCACGGTGAGGAAATAGTAAGAGTAACCTCGCGCGCTGATCAGGGTGAATTCTTCGCTGAGCGTGGCGATCACCTTGGGCGGCATATAATCGGGATAACGCTCGATCGCCGCTTGCCAGGCGATATGTTCGAGCCAGGTCTGGGCATCCCAGCCCTCAGGCACGGGTTCATGCGGATATTCGTAGCGCAGCTGTTTCAGATCGAAGCCGATGCGCGACAGCAGGATTTGCGTCTGTGCGATTGCATCGGGATGATCGCGAAACAGCCGCGCCATCTCCTCGGGTGCTTTCAAATACCGCTCGGCATTGGCCTCCAGCCTCTTGCCCGCCGCGGCGATTGTCGTGCCTTCGCGGATGCAGGTCAGCACGTCGTGCAACGGGCGCTGCTCCGGTGTGGCGTACAGCACGTCGTTGGTGGCGAGCAGCGGCACGCCGGCCTGGCGCGCAATGCGCTGCAGGCGGACCAGTTCCCGCCCATCGCGCCCGTGATGCGGCATTGCCGCGCCGAGCCACACCCGGTCGGGCGCCGCGCGCGACAGGCGTTGGAGCGTCGTGACGATATCCTCGTCCGGTTTGGACACGAGCCGCAGCAATGGCTTTGACGGATCGGCGCTATCATCGAATTGATATTCGGCCGGCTTGCGGTGTTGTTCCTGCTCCTGCGCGGTCGATCCGGACATGACGATCAGCAGCAGATCCTGGCAATAATCGATCAGGTCATCGACATTCAGGATGCAATCGCCCTTTACCGCGCGCAGATTGCCGCGCGTCAGCAGGCGCGTGAGGCGGCCCCAGCCATAGCGCGTGGCGGGATAGGCGACGATGTCAGGCGTGCCGTCGGCGAACACCAGCCGCGCACCGACCACCAGCCGCAGATCGACGGTGCAGGCAGCCCATTCCTCGGGCGTCAGTTCCTCCTTCTCGCCTGCGGCCTTTTTAGCGGCGAGCATGGCGACACGATTCTTGTCGGGCGCGTTCTTCAGCGCGGACCAGGCGCGCACCACGCCGGCCACCGTGTTGCGGTCGGCGATGCCGATCGCGTTCATGCCCAGCCGCCAGGCGCGATCGAGCAGATCGGAGCCGTGACTTGCACCGCGCAGAAACGAATAGTTCGTCGTCGCCACCAGCTCTGCAAACCCCGCCATGCTCATGCGAACAACCCGTGCATGTACCAGCCGGGATCGCGCCGTTCGCTTTCGTACAATCCGTGCCGGAACACCCAGAAGCGGCGGCCGCGCGTATCCTCGATGCGGTAATAATCGCGCGTCAGCTTGGCCCCGGCATCGTGCCACCATTCCGCCGCGATGCGCTCCGGGCCTTCGAAACGCAGTACATCGTGCAAGCTGCGCCGCCAGCGGAACTGGCGGGGTGGGCCGTCGGGGACCTGCGCGGTGACCTGGATCGGCTGCGGTGGATCGAACATGTGCAACGGGCGCATCGGCGGCTCGCCGGTCTCGGGCTCGGGCCAAATCGCTGGGGTGGTCGCGTCGATCGCCGGTAGGGCTAGCACGGCTTGCTCAGGGATATGCGTGTCGCGCGGGGACAGGCGGCGGAAGCGGCCGCGGCCCATGCGCGTGCTGAGCCGATCGATCAGCGCGGTAAGCTCGCCTTCAGCCACTGCACCGCCTTCGAGCAGCAATTGTGTCGGTGCAAGCGGGGCGAGCGAGGGCACGGCCAATCGGATCAGATCGAAACCGAAGCCCGGATCGATCGGATCGGACAAGGTATCCAGCCGCTCGTCGAACAATCGCATCACCACTTTGGGATCGCGCAGAGGCAGGCTGGTTTCGACCGCAAGATCGATCGCCAGCCCATCGCTGCGAAAAAAGCGCGCAGCGAAGCGGCGGCCGCCGAGATGGCGCTCCTCCATATCCTGCGCAGCCTCGGCGGTGAGGTCGCCCAGGATCTGCAGCGCGTGTTCGGTGTGTGCGATCGGCTCGGCCAGGCGGCGCTCGACCATCAGCGCCGGGGCGACACGACGGGCGACGATGCGGCTGTCCGATTTGCCCAGCAACCGCGCTAGCGCGCCGGTCATCGCATCACCGAAGCGCGCGGCGAGCGGGCCGGTCGGGCGGCCGGCGAGGTCGCCGATCGTCTTCAGTCCAGCGCGGCGCAAGGCGAGCTCGGTCGCGTCGTCTAGCCGGAGGGCAACGACGCCAAGGCGTCGCACCGCCCCCTGTTCGTCCGCCGCCGGCATGGTCTGGAACCGCGCCAGCGCCTGCGCCGCCTCGGGCGTGCCGGCTAGCGCATGGCGCGCTTGCAGGCCGTAGGTAGCGAGACGGGCGACGAGATCGTCGGCCAGCGTCTCCTCATGGTCGAACAGATGCGTGCAGCCGGTGATGTCGAGCGTGAGACCATCGGGCGGGTCGATCGCCACGAGCGGCGTGTAACGATCGCAGCCATCGGCGATGCGCTCGAGCAGCAGATGATCGGCGACTGGATCGTGATCGAGGCCGACCAGTTCAGGCACGCGCGCGCGGGCATCGGCCAGCGTCATGTCGATCGCGATGCCTAGCGCTTGCGCACGGGCATCGACCGCGGCGAGTCGCATGCTGCCGCGCACTTTCTCGATCAGCGCATAAGGCGCCTCCGCCGGCGCCGCGCCGTCACGCGCGAGCCGTTCCGCCGGCAAGAGCGGGAACCACAAGCCCAGGTAGCGGCGCGTCCGGGGGGAGGCCGGCCGCGAGCTGCCCTTGTTCACGGAAGATTGCCTGGTCACGATCCCATTCCACACTCCATCGCCCGCCGGTCCTGCCACCGCGCTGACGCACCAATTCAATATCCAGCGCCGCAAAACCCGGCGCGTTCGCTTCCAGCGGCAAGGCCGGCAGCGCGCGGATCGACCAGCGCGTCGCCGCTGCGCTCGGCCCCTGTTCGGCGCCGACGCGCAGCAGCAAGGCAGTCACTCCCGAGGCTTCGGTCGCCACCGCCAAGCGCCTGGTGCCGGTGAGATCCAACGGGCGCGGATTGTTCCACAATTCGATCACCATCACGCCGACCTCGGCACAGCGCGCCACGTCCGCGGCAACGCGCAACAGGCTGAGCGGATCGGGCAGCACGCCGATCACCAGATCGACGCGACCGATGCCCAATTCGACCAGCCCCGGCATGTGCAGCACACCGCCAGCGCGCTGTGCCTCGTCCTGCCGCAGCCACACGACCGGCGCCTGGGGCCGTTCCGCGCGGCGCACGATCATCGAGGCGAAGCCGCCCGCGCTGCTGGCATCCTCGGTCTCGGCGAAAATCTCGTGCAGCCGCCCGCGTTCCAGCCCACCGCCTAGACGCGCATCGATGCCGGCATGACCGAGCGGCACGACACCGGACGTTTCCGTCTGGCGCAGTCCCTCCACCTGGGAGATACGGCGCCGGAGCGCGGCAATGGCAGTGGCCGAATCACGCATAACATGTTCCTGTTATGTTCTAATGCGACTCTGTGCCCGGGGGAGTCAAGGCCGGCGGAGGCCATGCGTTGAACTTGCTCAAACAGGTCTGTCGTCGCGCGGTCGGGATCGCTAGAGGCGCCTAGACGTTAGCGCTGCGCAAGGATGCGCACGGTCGGCAGTGCCGCACAATCGGGGGATATCTCATGGCCACGGGCCTTATCGCGCTGCTCGACGACGTTGCGGCGATCGCACGGCTTGCCGCAGCGTCGGCCGACGATGTCGCTGCCGCCTCGATGAAGGCGTCGTCCAAGGCGATCGGCGTGGTCGTCGACGATGCAGCGGTGACACCGAAATATATCGCCGGCCTGTCGCCGGCGCGTGAATTGCCGATCATCTGGAAGATCGCCAAGGGATCGTTGCGTAACAAGCTGCTGTTCCTGCTGCCGGCCGCATTGCTGCTCAGCGCATTCCTGCCGTGGATCATCACGCCGATCCTGATGCTCGGCGGCCTCTATCTGTCGTTCGAGGGGGCGGAGAAGATTCTCGCTGCCATCATGGGCCATGCGCATGCCGATACGGCGGCGCCCGAGGAAGGGCAGACGGCGGAGGATATCGAAAACCGTCAGGTCAGCGGCGCGATCCGTACCGATCTGATCCTATCGGGCGAGATCATGGCCATCTCCCTGGCCGAGGTGTCCGATCAGTCGATCCTGACCCAGGCGGCGGCGCTGATCGCGGTGTCGTTGATGATTACCGCCGGCGTGTACGGCGTGGTCGGGCTGCTCGTGAAAATGGACGATATCGGGCTGCACCTGGCCAAGCGGCAGGGCGCGGTGCGGGCGCTGGGGCGCGGGATGGTCGGCGCGATGCCATATGTGCTGGGGGCGATCGCCAAGATCGGCACCGTGGCGATGCTCTGGGTGGGGGGCGGCATCCTGATCCACGGGCTGGAGGAATTCCATCTCGAGACGATTCCCCATGCCGCGCATGTGGTCAGCGACGCGATTGCCGGAGTGATGCCGTTCGCGCCCGCGCTCGGCGAATGGCTCGGCTTTGCCATCGCCTCGGCGATTGTCGGGTTGGTGATCGGCGGTCTGGTGGCCTTGGCCGTGCCGCCGCTACTGCGCCTGTTCGGCAAGGGCCATCATTGAGGCGCTAGGTTATCCCAGCGACGTCGAAATGGCCGTAGCGGCGGGTAGCTTTTTAACTGCACGCGGCCCGGGCCTTTGCCGAAATGTTGCTGATCGTGATGGACGCGCGCGCTGTGCTGCCCCGGCGTGGCAGGGCTGTAACGTTTGATTGCTGCACCGCAATAAGGGAACCGCGCCACCGTGCGCTGGTCTAGGTCGGGAAGGTTCGCCCAGCCAATCCAGGTCGTGGCACCGACTCGAGGTCCGTTTTGTCGTTACCCTTATTCAAGACTTTGCGCGCCGATTTCCCTGCGTCGATCGTGGTGTTCCTGGTCGCCTTGCCGCTCTGTCTCGGCGTGGCCTTGGCCTCCGGCGCGCCGCTCTTCTCGGGCGTGATCGCCGGTATCGTCGGCGGTATCGTGGTCGGTTCATTGTCGAAATCGCCGCTGTCGGTCAGCGGCCCCGCTGCCGGCCTGACGGTGATCGTGTTCGCTGCGATCGAGAGCCTGCCGTCGTTCGAGGCTTTCCTGCTCGCGGTGATGCTCGCCGGCGTGATCCAGATCGCGCTCGCCGCGACGCGCTCGGGCATTGCCGCCGAATTTGTCCCTTCGTCGGTGATCACCGGCATGCTGGCGGCGATCGGCGTGATCCTGATCCTCAAGCAGGTGCCGCACGCGCTGGGTTACGATGGCGATTTCGAAGGCAGCTTCGAGTTCTTCCAGGCCGATGGCCGAAACACCTTCTCCGCGATCGTCGATGCCGTGCGCCAGCATCTCTCGGCTGGCGCCGTACTGATCGCGCTGATCAGCCTCGCTTTCCTTTTCTGGTGGGAGGATGCCCGGCCCAAGGACGGGCCGCTGCGCTTCGTGCCCGGGCCGCTGGTGGTGGTGTTGATCGGCGTCGGTGGCAATGCGCTGCTCGGTCTGGTCAAGCCGGAATGGCAATTGCGTGCATCGCACCTCGTGCAGGTGCCGATCGCCAAGAGTTTCAGCGAATTCACCTCGTTCTTCGCCACGCCCGATTTCTCGCAGATCGGCAATGGCGCGGTGTGGACCATCGCGGTGACGTTGGCGATCGTCGCTAGCCTCGAATCACTGCTCAGCGTGAAGGCGGTCGACGAGCTCGATCCACAGCGCCGCACCACGCCCAAGAATTGGGAAATGATGGCGCAAGGCGGGGGCAATATCGTCTCCGGGCTGATCGGCGGCCTGCCGGTCACCTCGGTGATCGTACGCTCGTCGGCGAACGTCGATGCCGGCGCCCAGAGCAAGGCGTCGACCATCATGCATGGCACCTGGCTGTTGCTCAGCGTCGCGCTGATCCCGTTCCTGCTCAACCTGATCCCGCTCGCCGCGCTCGCCGCGGTGCTGATCGCGACCGGCTACAAGCTGACCAAGCCGAAACTGTTCACCGAGCGCTTCAAGCAGGGCTGGTCGCAGTTCGTGCCGTTCGTCGTCACGATCGTCGCCATCCTGTTCACCGATCTGCTCATCGGCATCGTCATCGGCTTGGTCGTCGGCTTCGTGTTCGTCATCGCGCGCAACTTCCGCTCGGCAATCACTTTCGTGTGCGACGACAATGATTGCCTGCTGCGCGCTCGGCGCAACCTGTACTTCATCCATAAGTACGAGCTCCAGACCAAGC
This sequence comes from Parasphingomonas puruogangriensis, assembly GCF_036663635.1. NCBI lineage: Bacteria > Pseudomonadati > Pseudomonadota > Alphaproteobacteria > Sphingomonadales > Sphingomonadaceae > Parasphingomonas > Parasphingomonas puruogangriensis. Next base: position 75,894 of record NZ_JAXOJI010000007.1, read on the forward strand.
TCAACCAGGTGCCCGACAAGGCCAACCTGCTGATCGATCTGTCGTCGACCTCCTATGTCGATCTCGACAATGTCGATGTCATCAACGCCTTCATCAAGGGCGCCGACTATCGCGGCATCAACGTCACGGTGCGCGGCGACGTGGCCGAGCGCAGTGCGCCGCTGATCAACGCACCGACTTCGGGAATCCGTTTCGCATGAAGAATTACAAGCAATTGCTGCTCGCCAACCGCGCCTGGGCACTTGAATTGACCGAAGAAAAGCCTGACTTTTTTGAAAGGCAGACGCTGGGCCAGAAACCCGAATTCCTCTGGATCGGTTGCTCGGACAGCCGAGTGAGCCCCGAGCAGATGACCATGTCACCGCCCGGCGGCATGTTCATTCACCGCAACATCGCTAATCTGGTCAACGACCACGATCTCAACCTGATGTCCGTGCTGCAATATGCCGTGACCGTGCTCGGCGTGAAGCATCTGATCGTTTGCGGCCATTATGGCTGCGGTGGAGTAAAGGCGGCGCTTGATGGGGGCACAACCGGGCCGGTCGATGCTTGGCTGCAGACCGCGCGCGCTGTCGCCGACGATCATTGGGAGGAGCTGGGCAATCAGCCGACGCCGGAAGCAAAGGCCAACCGTTTCGTCGAGTTCAACGTGCGCGATCAGTTGGTCAATCTCGCGCGCACCACCACGGTGCAAGAGGCGTTCGCCAAGAAGCAGGAATTGTACCTGCACGGCTGGGTCTACGACATTCGCGACGGCCGAATCAAACCGCTGATGGAGATTGACCGCGACACGACGCTGGAGGCAGTGCCGCATCCCAAGCGCGTGTTGCTCACTGATGACGAGATCAGGGCCGCACCGCAGACCGCCGATTATTGAGCATTGAGCGGCGCGGATCGCGCCGAACGTGATCGCTCTTGGCCATCCTGCGGCGATCGGGCATTGTTTGGCGCGGCGGCGTTTGTGTGTTGCCGCCGTCGTCCCCCTCGCAATAGCCGGATTCGCTACGATGGCCCTAGCCCCCGACACCACGCCTACCACCGCTAGTAGCGGGGCCGACGCCGCCAGCTTGCGCTGGTTCGTCTTCGCCTTATTCTTCATCTTCGGCGGGATCACGTCCCTCAACGACGTGATCATTCCCAAGCTGAAGGAGCTGTTCACGCTCAGCCATGCTTCAGCGATGCTGGTGCAGACCGCGTTCTTCCTGGCTTATGCGTTGTTTTCGTTGCCCGCCGCAGCGATCGTGCGCCGAGCTGGTTACATGCGTACCGCGGCAATCGGCTTGGTGACGATGACCGCAGGCTGCCTGCTATTCATCCCCGCCTCGTCGACGGCGACGTTCGAACTGTTCTTGCTTGCCCTGTTTGTGCTCGGTGCCGGGATCACCATCGTTCAGGTCGTTGCCAACCCGCTGATTTCGATGCTCGGCGCGCCCGAGACCGCGCCGAGCCGGCTGACCTTCGCCCAGGCGTTCAATTCGCTCGGCACGACGATCTTCCCGCGCGTCGGTTCGGTGTTGATCCTGGGCGGTCTCGCCAGCGTCAGCGCGGCGTCGCTCAGCGGCGCCGCGCTTGACGCCTATCGTGCAGACGCCACGCGCGTCATCGTGCACACCTATCTTGGCCTCGCCGTGGCCTTGCTGGTGATCGCTGCGGCGGTTTGGTCGCAGCGCAACAAGCTGCGCGAACAACAGGATCGCACGGGCAATATCATCCATGCCTTCACGCTGCTGCGCCGTCCACGGTTCGCGATGGGGGCAGCGTGCATCTTCCTCTATGTCGGTGCAGAAGTCGCGATCGGCTCGCTGATCGTCAATTATCTCATGCAGGGCAGTGTCTGGGGCGTCGGCGATGTCGAGGCCGGCAACCATGTCTTCTATTACTGGGGCGGCGCGCTCGTCGGCCGCTTCATCGGCGCGTTCGTGCTGCGCGTTGTTTCGCCGGGCAAGGTGCTGGCGGCGGTCTCGATCGGGGCGATTGCGCTGATCGCGCTTTCCGCCAACACTACCGGTGCCGTCTCGGGCTGGGCCCTGCTAGCGATCGGGTTGATGAACGCGATCATGTTCCCGACGATCTTCAGCCTAGCGAGCCAGGGCCTGGGCACGCGCGCCGCGGAGGGATCGGGCGTGATCGCCACAGCAATCGTTGGTGGCGCGATAGTACCATGGCTGACCGGTGCGCTTGCCGATCTGCAGGGGTTGCACTTCGCGCTCGTGCTGCCGGCCGTCTGTTATGTCTGCATCGTGTTGTTCGGCCTGTACTGCAACGCTAAGCCGGCGCCAACGGCCCCCACCGAGCCTTTGGCGCAAGTATGATCGAGAAAGGTGGCGGCGAAAAATCTACTTAGAAAGATGCAGGGGCGGCCAGAAGCCGCTAAGAAAAAGGCGCTTGGACACGCACGTTATCGAACTCATCGTCGGCACCTATACCGAGTCCGGGGGACAGGGATTGTATCCGTTGTCCTACGCGCCGGCCACCGATAGCTGGAGCGTCGGCACGCCGGAAGCGGTGTTCGCCAACGCGTCGTTCGGGGTGCGCGCATCGGCGAATGGGCTCCTCTATCTGGTCGACGAACACGCTGGGTCCGTTGTGGCCTGCCGGCGCATAGCCGATGGCTGGCAGCGCCTCGCTATCGCTACCACTGGTGGTGCTGCGCCGTGCCACCTTGCGCTGCACCCCGACGGACGCTGGCTGGCGGTTGCCAATTATGAGAGCGGCTCGATCGCCGTGCTGGCGCTCGACCCGGCTGGTCTGCCGCACGGTCCGATGGCGCTGCAACGCCTCGACGGCAGCGGTCCAGATCATGCGCGGCAACAAGGCCCGCACGCCCATTGGGTCGGGTTCGATGATGACGGGCGAAGCCTGATCGCCGTCGATCTCGGCACCGATCGGATCCTGCGCTATCGCGTCCACGCGGCGACCGGTGCGTTGGGCAATGCGGCCATCGCCTATACCGCGCCGGGCGGATCGGGGCCGCGGCACTTGTTGTTCCACCCGCACCTGCCGATGGCCTATCTCGCCAGCGAAATGGCTGCGACCATCACCGTACTGCATCGTGACGGCACGGGCTTTGCCGCAGGAGCCAGTGTGCCGACGCTGGCGGGCAGCTTTGCCGGCCGCAACCTGGCCGGCGGCATGGCGCTCAACCGCGCCGCCGACCGACTGTATGTCGGCAATCGCGGCCATGACAGTGTCGCGATATTCGCGCTCGACGGGTCCGGCGCGCCGACACCGATCGGGCAGGTTCCCAGTGGCAACACGTCGCCGCGCTTCTTATTCGTGCTCGATGTGGTTGCGCGGCTGCTCGTTGCGCATGAAGGCGGCGACACCGTCACGGCGTTCACCATCCAGCCGGACGGCACGCTGACCGACCCGATTGCGATCGCCATCCCCGGCGCGGCCTTTATCGCCCTGGCCTGACGATTCGCTCGACACTTCGGGCGCGCCAGCGGAGAAGCCCGGCATGGCGCAAAATCCCTATTACGCTGGCGCGCTGTCAGATCATTTCGATGGCACCCGTTTCTTCAATCCCGGGCAACCGGCGACGGACCGGACGCTTGGCGAGGTCCTGCGTTGGAAGCTGGGCGAACGCCCGGCGCGCTGGCCGCGGTCGGTGCCGGTCACGCCGGCCAGGCCCGACGAGCGGGTTGCGGGGCTGCGCGCCACGATGGCCGGTCATGCTAGCCTGCTGATCCAGGCGGCGGGCGTGAACCTGCTGACCGATCCGGTGTGGTCTGAACGCGCCCGCCCGGTCCGTTTCGCCGGTCCCAAGCGCGTCACCGCACCGGGCATCGCTTTTGCCGATCTGCCGCCGATCGACGTGGTGCTGCTCAGCCATAACCATTACGACCATCTCGACATCGCCACGTTGCAGCGGCTGCACGCCGATCATGCGCCATTGATGATCATGCCGCTGGGCAATGCCGCGATCGTCGCCCGCGCGGTGCCGGGCGCGCGGACCGCCGAGGGCGACTGGCACGACCGCATCGCCATCGCCCCCGGTTGCACCACGACGCTGACGCGCGCCAACCATTGGTCAGCGCGTGGCGCGCGTGATCGGCGCATGGCGCTATGGGCCGGGCATTGGATCGACACGCCTGCGGGCAGTATCTGGTTTGCCGGCGACACGGCGTATGGCGACGGTGCGATCTTCCGGGATATCCGCGCGCGTTATGGCAGTCCAGATGTGGCGCTGATCCCGATCGGCGCCTATGCGCCGCGCTGGTTCATGTCGGCGCAGCATGCCGATCCCGGCGAGGCGGTACGCATTCTGCGCGACCTCGGCGCGGGGCGGGCGCTCGGTATTCATTGGGGCACGTTCCAGCTGACCAACGAATCGCGCGACGCGCCGGCGTGCGGGCTGATCGCAGCTCTGGCCGCGGCGGACGAACCGGCGGACCGTTTCGTCGCTGCCTATCCCGGCGGCGTGTTCGACTTCTGATCAGTCAATCCGCGGCGATCGTCGATGCCCACTCGGCGTAAGCGGTGGTGCGCGCCATGTGCCTGTTGAAATCGGGCGCTCCGTCCTGCCACCACACCGGACCACGCTCGCCCAGCGCGACTTTGACGCGATCGACCGCGGCGCGCGCCGCCGCCAGCCCCGGCGCATCGTTGGCGCGCAACGCTTGGCCCACCGCGCGCCGAGCGCCCATCAATTCGGCAACTAAAGTTGCCCGCAACTCCTCGGCCAGCTCCGGATTGGTGCGCCGCCACAACCGGCCGCGCACCATGATATAGCGGCCGTCGGGCGTCACCGGGGGCGGTGCCGACACCCAACTCAGCCGGTGACGGCCGCCTTGATCTTCTTGGCCGCGCGCGACACGAAGCCCTCTTCGGCAGCCTCGGCATCGGCCTTGGTCTTGTGCGCCACACCAGCCGGCTCGGCCGGCGGGGCATAGACCGAGAACAGCTTGAGCGGCCCGCTGCCCTTGTTGATGATATTGTGCTCGGCGCCCTTGGGGATGACGATCATGTGATTAGGCGAGACCTTGTTATGCCCGCCATCGACGGTCGCCTGGCCCTCGCCGCTGACGAAGAAGGTGGTCTGGTCGGCAGGGTGGGTTTCCATTCCAATATCCTCGCCGGCGGGAATGCTCATCAGCACGATCTGCACCTTGGCGTCGCGAAAGACTTCTTTCTGAAAGAAGTCATTCTTGCTCGCCAGCTCGATTATGTCCTTGTTGAAAATCGCCATGCTCTGTCTCCGTTGCTGGCAGCAGAACCGTCGGCAACGCTTTTGGATGCGTCAAAAGACACGATCTCGCTGGATGGCGCTTGCCGCTTGGGCCGACCCCATGGCTCGCGCTTGCGCTGCCGCGCGGCATAGGCATCGAGCCCGATCTGTAACCCGATCAGCATGTAGATGAACGACTGGAAGGCGATGGCGATGAACAATGAGCCGACCAGATAGACGATTTGTGCTGCCTGCAGCGCTGCGGCCAGTTCTGCGATCCAGGCTAGCGCGGGATCCTTGCGATAGCGATGCCGCAATAGCTCCATGCGGAATAGCCCGGCCAGATTGAGCAGCAGCCACATGGCTAGCCCCACCCAACCCTGCTCACCCAGCATCTCGAAATAGCTGCTGTGCCAGGCGCGGCCCGAATCGACCATCTTCTCGACGATCGGGGCAGATCCGTCAGTCGGCACGGTCACGGTATTGTAGGCAAAGCGATTTTGCCGATATGCCCCGAACCCGCCACCATTGGGGTGCACGCGGACATAATCCAACGTCCAATTCCACACCGCGACGCGGGTCGAAGCAGATTCGTCGGCCTGATAGCTGCCGATCGTGTTCATGCGTTGCGTATAGGTGGCGGGCAGAAACGGGATCGCCACCGCCACGCCGGCCGCGGCGATGCATAGATAGAGAATGCGGCGCTTGGTGTTGCGTAGCATCAGCACGCCGAGCACGGCGAGACATAGCAGCCCGGTGCGCGCTACCGTGCCGATTGGAATGAGCAGACAGGCAAAGATCAATGCGTAGCAGAACAACGCCTTCAGCTTGCCGCGCGGAAAAATCGTGTCATGGCGCAGCATGAATAGGATCAAGGGAATGATCGCCACCGCCACGGTGGAGATCGTGCTGCCTTCGTACAGCCCGCTATTATTGGCCACGCCCAAGTTGAGCTCGCCATACCCGCCGCCCGACGCCAGCGTCTTAATGCCACCGGTAATGATGATCGACGCCGCCGCCAGAATCATGAACGCCAGCAGCCCCTGAATGCGCAGCCTTGTGCGCAGCGTGAAGGGCAGGAAAATCGCGAAGGTCAGCGTTTTCCACACCCAATCCCATTTCTCCGCGGCGTCGATCGGAAAATCTGCGTTCATCGTGGTGTAGCCGCACCACAATAGCATCAGCAGCATCAGCAACTGGCGCGGCGCCAGTCGCATCCCTTCCTTATTGTCCGCCACCAGCCAGCCGAGCACCGCGCACAGGAAGAAGATCAGCGAGATCGGGATCGCCGCGAGGATGTAATAGGCGAGGCGCTGGGGGGATACGAGATCGATGTAAACGTAACCGAGCACGAACAGGAATGGACGGCGGAAGCCCATGGCCAGCAGCACCAGCAGGTAGCCGAGGAAAACCAGATCCCGCATGTGTTTCCCAAATAGCCGTGCCGTCGTTCGCGCAGCACGCTGCGCAAAGCTTGCCCCGTCTTACCGCGCGATGGTTAGGCGCGGGTTAATCGCCCCGACAGGCGCGTCGCGTTGCCGGCAGTTGCGATATATTAACAGTAGATCCAATAGCTAGCGGGCATGGCAGGCCTGTTCCTCGAGCGTGTTACCGCAACCGAGCCTGCGTCGCTAGCGGCCGCGCGGTCGCAATTTCGGGCGCATGGTTTCGCCGATCCCACCGCGTTCGCGGTGCCTGGCTGGCAGGCGCTGCACTGGCCGCCAATGACGGGCAGTGTCCCCACCATGCTGGTCCGTGGCGACGATCGTGTCGTGGTTGCAGGCACGCTGGTCTATGACGGGCTGATCGGCGCGGCGGCACTGGCGCGCTTGCTCGACACCGCGGCGCTGCCCAGCATCGATTGGTCGCGCATCGGCGGCGAGTTCGTCGCCATGGTACGGCAAGGCGGCCGCAATTTCTTGTTCTGCGATTATTTCGCCTCCTATCAATTATTCCATGATGTCGAGGGCAGCTTCTTCTCGACATCGTTTCTGGCGGCGACCGCCTGCATGCCGCGGCTGCGCTTCGACCGCCAAGGCCTGTACGAATATGCTTTCAACGCCGCGGCGATCGGCGATGACACCGTGATCGACGGGCTAAAGACACTCGGCCCAGACCGGATGATCGAACTGACGCCGGATGGCATCCGCACGCACGCGTTGCGTAAGGACCTGCCCATTGCGACCACCGACGAAACGCTGGCTGACCGGCTGGTCACGCATCGCGATCGACTGATGGCGACGATCGAGCCGTTCGTGCAGCATTATGGCGACGCGATGCACTGCCCGCTCTCGGGTGGGCTCGATTCGCGCTTGGTGCTCGCCGCCTTGCGCGCCGCAGGCGCCGCGCCTAGCGTTTATGTCTATGGCCCGCCGGGCGATACCGACGTGGCCATCGCGCGTCAGATCGGCGCGCGGCAGGGCTTTGACGTACGGTGGATCGACAAGGCAGCAACCGTGCAATTGGCGCCGGAGGCCTTTGCCGCGCAGGTCGAGATCAATTTCGAGCAATCGGATGCACTGCCTAATTTCGGCAATATCTTCGACAATGGCGGCAATCTGCTCGCGCAACAGGCACGTCATGCCGATGGCGCGCTCGCCATATCGGGCGGCTGTGGCGAGATCTTCCGCAACTTCTTCTATCTACCGGACCGTCCGCTCAGCGCGCGCGACGTGGCGCGGGCCTTTTTCGCGCGGGTCAGCCTTGCCGATGTGACGGAAGTTTTCGACTATCGCGCTTTCATGGCGCGCATCGCCGACAAGATCGCCGTCGCGCTCGACGCCGAGGATATCGCGCGCCCCCTGGCCCGCGCGCGGATCGAGCAGGCCTATCCTCGCGTGCGCTGCCGCGCTTTGTTCGGGCGCGAGATCAGCCTGGAAGGGCGCGTCGGAGCCTATGCTATGCCGTTCATCGATCACCGAATGGTCGCCGCGGCGCTGACCTTGCCGATGCCCCTCAAGCGGGCAGGGCGATTCGAAGCGATGCTATTGAACGCGATCGATCCGGCCTTGGCGGCGGAGCCATCGGCTTATGGCCACGATTTTACCGGGTCGCCGGGACGCCGCCATCGGCTGGAAGAATGGTCCACCCGGGCCCGCCCGATCTGGTTGCGCGAAAAGAGCTACGCCATCCAGCGCCGGTTGAAACCGATGTCCGACGAACATGGCGGGCTGCTGTCGTCCGATTATATGGGCCGCGTGATCGATCTCGACTTCCCCGCCATGCGCCGCTTCTTCCGTATCGATCGGATTGGCGACAGCGGGTTGTGGCGCCGCATTGCCGCGCTGGAATATTTCGCCGCGCGCATGGGGGCGCGGCTGGAGCCGTGATCCCGAGGCTCGTCGCGGTCCGCTGAAGCGTGTTTAAGCCCGCTGGCAATCCCGACATCTTCGACCACCGCCGCAGTCGGTGGGATCTATTGGCAAGGATAGCACGTCGCGTTCACGAGACGTTTGACGCGCTTTTCGACCGCTTAGGGCGAGGGCGGCTTGCGTTGACAGCCATCACGCAACAATCGCGACCGATGACCGCTGAAACATGAGACGATCCGCCCGGGGGGAATGATCGGACGGATCGTCCCACATAGCAGCGTGCTAAAGTTGGGGGGAGAAACACACGCTACCTGCTCGAGCGTAAACACCAAAGTCAACGTTGATCAAACTAAGGAATATTACTGGCCGTGAGCTGCGACCGTATTTGGAGGGGTTATGAAGCGGCACGGATGTCGTCTATCGCGGAGCGGACACGTTCGGCGCGACCGTCCACGTTCCAGTTGCGAATGCCTTCCTCTAGAATGCGGGCCCGATCACCGAGATCTGCTTCCTGAAACATTCCCGCCGTTCCAGCCAGCTTGTGCAGCAGGTCTGCCACATCAGATAGCTCAGCGTCAGAGTAAAGGCCGCGCCGTACTAGCTCGTCGAGCGCTTCAAGCGTTTCTAGCTTCCGGACACGGTATCGGTCACCGACCGTACCGCTAGGCCCAGCATTTGGCGCGGACGCCGTCACTGGAACGGGCGAGGCTTTTTGGAGCTGAGCCCACCGCCGCAGCGCTTGCCGCAAAGTAGCTAACGTTACAGGCTTTGCGAGGTGGTCCTGCATTCCAGCTGATAAACACATGGTGATATCATCAGCGTAAGCGTTGGCGGTCAGCGCCACGATCGGTAGCTCAATTGCCGTAAATCCCTGCGCGCGTAGTCGCCGTGTGGCTTCAACTCCATCCATTACGGGCATTTGGATGTCCATCAGCACAAGATGATAAGGCTGGCCAAGCGTCTGTGCTTTATCAATCATAGTGATTGCTTCGGCCCCGTTTGCAGCGATATCGATGTCCCAGCCTAGCTGCTGTAGCATAGCTGTAATTAGGAGCTGGTTGACGTCATGATCCTCAGCCACCAGCACCCGACCGTGCATCTGGCGCCCAGCTGGAAGAGACATATCAGGCAATGTGCCCGTGCCCGGGTCAAGCTGACGAGTGCTGGCGTCGTCCCCCGCTTTTATCACCAGCGGTAAGGTGAGCACGAAGCGGGACCCACCTCCTACATCGGTATCGAGCGCGAGCTGGCCGCCCATCAACTCGGCTAGCCGAGCGCTGATAGGCAGTCCTAGACCCGTGCCGCCAAAACGGCCTGCTGTTGTAGCCTCGGCTTGCACAAAAGCCTCGAAGATTGCGGCATGGCGATCTCGCGGTATGCCTATGCCGGTATCCTCCACGGTCACAGTGTAAGTCGTTCCCAAACCGCCTTTGACCGGGGCCACGCGCACTGTGATAGAGCCCTGCCAAGTAAATTTGGCAGCATTACCGAGCAGATTAAGGACGATCTGCCGGAGGCGAAGGCCGTCGCCGCACAGCATTGTCGGCAAAGCCTCGGAAAACTCCAAGTGTAATGTCACACCCTTGCGCTCAACAGCTGGCCTTACGAGCGTCAAGCATGCATTGATCGCATGGCGTAAATTGAATGCTTCGTGCGCAATCTGCATCTGGCCAGCCTCCACCTTGGAAAAGTCGAGGATGTCGTTAAGCAATCGCATCATGGCACGGCCAGAATCAGCAATCAGCTCGGCCTGACGGCGCTGTTCGCGCGTTAGATCGCCAGTGAGCAGCAGGTCGGTGAAACCGATCACGCCGTTCATAGGAGTGCGGATCTCATGGCTCATGTTTGCCAGAAAGCTGGATTTGGCCTGAACAGCCGATTCCGCCCGCTGCCGCGCCGCATCTAAGTCCACCATCGTGGTGGCAAGTTGATCGGCCATTTGGTTGTAGGCCAAAGCCAACCGGCCAAACTCCGTGTCACGAGTGGTCGTGGCGGCGCGGGCGGTCAGTTCGCCACTTCCGAAACGTGTCACCGCTTGGAGCAGGTCGCGTAGCGGTCGTGATATGCTTGCGCGGATCAGCCAGGCAATGGCCCCGATTAGCAATACTAGAAGCGGGCAGCCGTACAGTAGCAGCGTTCTCACACGGGCAGCAGACAGTGCCGCTGCGGCTGTTCGAACTGACAACAGCCTCGTTTCTTCGTCACGCATCTTGCGGACATGTTCGGTCACCGCCGTCATCAGGTCCCGGCCACGCATCCGTTCCCGAAAGTCTGGTATCGCGTTGGGGGGGGCGGCCCTTGTCCGCTCAACGATTTGTGCTGTGGCTCGCCCCTTTTCCGCAGCGAGTAGTGCCAGCTGCTCGGCACGTTTCTCCTGCACTGGGTTGTCGCGAACGAGCCCTTTTAGCCTGTCTCCTATAGCGTTGGCTTGAGAGACATCCGCATCGAGGCCAATAACGTATGTTTCTTCCTTATTTATCATGTACCCTCGAGCACGCGACTCTGCGCGACGAAGACTTGCTTCGAGCGCATCAAGGCTGACGAGCACATTCTGGGTGTGGCTAACCCTTCCAAAGGCTTTCTGATTTTGAGAGCTGCTCTGTAGAACCAACGAACCGAGCAGTAGCGCGATAACGGCAGTGATGGCGGCCAGGCCGTAGATTCGATTGCTCAGCGGGGCGAGACCGCGGATGGCTTGCTCACGCCCCTCTGGCGCCTGCACGCGACCTTCGACGCCTGCGTTTCTCAATATGTCGGCAAATTTCGCCACGCAATTTCTCCGGGAACTTAGGTCGGAGCGTTAGGCATCGCAGGTTAAGACTTTGGCGGTGGCCCCTGGCCGAAGCCGACCACGGATCTATTGCCGCTCTGCGCGAGCATGGCGACGCTGGTTATGCCGATCGCCCTTCCGCCGCTATCGCGATTGGTCCGAGTAGCGGCGATTGATCGCACGCGAATGCTGAGAGCGAGGCGCACATTCTTGCCAAGCCGTAGGGTGGTCAGTGGTGCGTTCATCAACCGCGCCATAGCGCCGCATGGGTGAGCGCTACAGTCTATCGTTCCGGGATCAGCGGTTGGTTTGCACGCCCTACGCGATCAGCTTCCTGATTGCTTCCGCCCGGGTGTAGATCGTTACCGCATCGATGGATCTAAGCGCCATCGCATCCTGGTAATGCGCGGGATTTCCATCACTGGCCTGCAACAACGATTTTGGGCAAACTGCCAATAGGTTCAACGGTAATTGCTCGAAACAATGTCTCCGCGCCCTCGGACTGGAGCTGGATATGCCCGTGTGTCAGCGGCACGCGTGTACCATCAGGCGCGGTGGTCGCCATGTCCGTGACTGCCGCAACCGGTACGCCGTTCACGACATGGATCGCGCGGTCACCAAGCACATACAGATCGAGCGTATTCCATTGTCCTAACGGCCGTTCCGCGTCGGTGGCGGCTTCGACGTTCCAGGTCGGGGTGCCGTTGGCCATGTCGATCTGCTGCCCGCCCACGCGGAATCGCAAATGCGGCGCGATCAAGGATGGATCGGAGGTGACGGTGATCCGCCCCCGGACTTTGTCGCCGACGGCGACGGCCATGCCGGTCGAGCCCTTCATGATCTCGAATTCCATCGACGGTTGCCATGTCCCGAACACTTCCCCAGGTGCACCGTGCGTGTGATAGAGGAGGCCGTTATTGGGTGGCAGGTGCTTACGCGGCGCCCAGGTCTTTGCCCCCCACTTATATTGCAGCCGAAGATGGTAGTTGCTCAGGTCAGCATTGTGCACGAGGCTGCCCCAGGTACGACCTTTGACCCGGATCGCGGGGCCGCCGTCGATCTGGCGCACGGCAAAATCATCACCGTTGTGTTCAGGACCGATCGGCTTGTGTTCGGGGGTGCTGCTATAAGTCGCAGCAGGATCGACGTAACCGAGCCACGGCGTCCAGTTTTCCAAGCTGCGCCCGTCGAACAGCGCGACCCGCTTGCCGGTGGTGCGGGGCAGGTCGGTCAAGACCAGGCGTTGCCGCCCATTGGCGGGTTCGCCGGCAATGGTTCGCGCCTGTTCGACGGAGCTTTGGGCCATGGCCGCGGTTGGCAGCCAAAAAGCCAGCGTTAGCACCCATTTGTTGGACATCGATATTTCCTACCAATAGGTTTATGCCGCCGCAGGAACGGCTGTACTATTTCTCACGACAAGTTCGTGATGCAACGTTTCCTGCTGCACCGCGCATCCCACGCCGCGCAAGATGCCGACCAGCAACTCGACGGTGCGGCGACCGATCAGCCCCTTGGGCTGTGCGATGGTCGTCAGCGGCGGTTGAAAATAGCGCGCGAGCGGGAGATCGTCGAAGCCGACGACCGAAACGTTCGTCGGGCACGACAGACCGTTCGCGCTAATCGCACTGAGTGCACCCATTGCCATTTCGTCGCTGAAACAGAAAATCGCTGTGACCTGGTGGGCGAGCAGATCGCCTGTGTGGGTGAAGGCAGAGCCGGCAGCATAGTTGCCGATGCGGACGTGCAGGCCGTCCTGCAAGCCGTGGCGCTCTGCGGCGCGCATCGCGCCGGCGAGACGGTCGCGGCTGATCGGGCTGATTTCGGGGCCGGTAATCACCCCGATGCTGCGGTGACCCAGACCGATCAAATGGTCGATCGCGTCCGCACTGGCTGCGGCATTGTCGATGTGGACGCTTGGGACGCCGAGGTCGGGACTATATTCACAGCCGTTGACGATGGGCACAGCGGCGCCTTGGCGCGATAGCAGTGGGCCGAGGCTGGCGGGCAGGCGGTGCCCGAGAAAGATCAGTCCGTCGACCTCGCGGCGCGAGAGCATGTCGGCATATTGATCCTCAAGTTCCGGATCATGCCGCGTATCCCCGACGACGACTGAATAGCCCGCGTCGCGCGCAGCCTCTTCCGCACCACGGATGACGCTCGCGAAGAACGCGTTGGAAATATCGGGCACGGTCAGAAGGATTTTCGCGGCGCGCAGCGTGCGCAGGCTGCGCGCCGCTACGTTAGGGGTATAACCTGACGAGTGAACGACCGCGAGCACGTGCTGACGCGTCTTTTCCGACACCTGCTCAGGCCTGCTGAGCACGCGCGACACCGTGGCGGTGGATACTCCCGCCAGTGCGGCCACTTCGATGATCGTCGTCATTGGGTGGTCATATATGCTCCGGCGCCGTTTCGATATAGCGCCGATGTAATCCTTTACATTCATGTTGCGGCTTCGTAGCTTTCGGCCTGACAAGCAGGAAAACTGCGATCGGAGAGGTGCGAATGGCCGTTGCAGACAAAGCATTCCCCGCCGCAGGCGTGGCCCCTGCGGGCGGCGTGCTGACAGGCCGCTTGAGCGCGATGATGTTCATGCAGTTCTTTGTCTGGGGCGCCTGGAATGTGACGCTCGGCCTCGTCATGCAGACGGTCGGGATCGGCAATCTGATCGGCAACGCCTTTTCGGTCGGCCCGATCGCCTCGATCGCCGGCTCTTTCCTGCTCGGGATGGCCGCCGCGCGCTATGTCAGCCCGCGCCTGCTAATGGTTATCCTGCATCTGATTGGGGGAGCAATTCTGTTTGCACTGCCGTCGTTCGTGACGCCCGCAGCAGGCAATAGTTTCGTCTGGCTGCTACTCGGCTACATGATCCTCTATATGCCGACGGTAGGCCTGGCCAACACGATCGCGCTGAAGAGCTTTGGAGAGCGCACCGACAAATTTCCGTTCGTTCGCGCCTTCGGTACGCTCGGTTGGATCACCGCTGGGTTAATCATCGGTTGGGCCGGACTGTCCGCCAGCCCGCAGATCTTCCGCGTCGCGGCCGTCGTATCGATCGCGCTCGGGCTGTACAGCTTCACGCTGCCGAACGTCGCGTCGGACGCGGCGCGCAATGAGAGCGTTATCCGGCAAGTGTTCTGTGTCGAGGCGTTCGGACTGCTTAAGCAGCGCTCATTCCTGATCTTCATGACCTGCGCGACGTTGATATCGATCCCGCTGGCCATGTATTATGCCTACGCCTCGCCTTATGTCGGCGCGACCGGGATTAGCAATGTCGGCGGTACGCTGGCGATCGGGCAGATGTCGGAACTGGTGTTCATGTTCTCTATGCCGTTTCTGTATCGACGGTTCGGAGTGAAGCCGCTGCTGCTGGTCGGCATGATCGCCTGGGCGGCGCGTTATGCCCTGTTCGCGATCGGCGATGGCGGCTCGTCGCTATGGGCGGTGTATCTCGGCGTCGCGCTGCACGGGGTGTGCTACGACTTCTTCTTCGTCGCCGGCGCAATATATACCGGCACGATCGCCACGCCCAAGGGCGTGAACGCTCAGGCACAGGGAATGCTGACGCTGTTCACCTATGGTGTCGGTATGCTGCTTGGATCGCAAATCGGCGCGCTGCTCTATGCGCAGTTACCCGCCGCGCCGAGCGTCGCCGATTGGCAGCATATGTGGTGGTATCCCGCCATTGCCGCAGCCGTCATCGCCTTGTTGTTCCAGCTGACCTTTCGCGACGACACCAAGCGGGAGGTTGCGGCATGACGGCGATGAAGGGGCCTGCGATATTCCTAGCGCAATTCCTGGGGTCAGAGCCGCCTTTCGATACCCTGGACGGGATTGCCAAATGGGCTGCGGCTCTCGGCTATGTCGGCGTGCAGATCCCGTGCACTACGCAATTGATCAACCTGAAGCTGGCGGCCGAAAGCCAGAGCTATTGCGATGATCTCCAAGGTGGCCTCGCCAGGCATGGAATTGAGGTCACCGAACTTTCGACCCATCTCCAGGGGCAGCTGGTGGCGGTGCATCCTGCCTATGACACGTTGTTCGACGGGTTCGCGCCGCCCGAGCTGCACGGCAAGCCGGTTGAGCGGCAGGCCTGGGCGGTGGAGCAGGTCAAGCTGGCGGCCAAGGCGAGCGCCAATCTCGGGCTCAGTGCGCATGCGACGTTTTCCGGCGCGCTGGCTTGGCCCTATGTCTATCCCTGGCCGCAGCGGCCGACCGGGTTGATCGAGGAAGCGTTCGCCGAGCTGGCGCGGCGCTGGACGCCGATCCTCGACGCGTTCGAGGAAGCCGGGGTCGATTGCGCGTTCGAGGTGCATCCGGGCGAGGACGTGCATGACGGTGCGACGTGGGAGCGTTTCCTGGCCGCGGTCGACCATCATCCACGGGCGCGGCTGCTGTTCGATCCATCGCATTTCGTCTTGCAGCAGCTTGACTATCTCGACTTCATCGATCGCTATCACCAGCGGATATCATGCTTCCACGTCAAGGATGCCGAGTTCAACCCGACCGGGCGGTCGGGCGTCTATGGCGGGTATGAGAATTGGGTCGATCGCGCCGGGCGATTCCGCTCGCTCGGCGACGGGCAGGTCGATTTCTCCGGCATTTTCAGTAAGCTCGCGCAATATGGCTATGAGGGCTGGGCGGTGCTCGAATGGGAGTGCGCGCTGAAGCGGGCCGAGGACGGGGCGCGAGAGGGCGCGCCGTTCATCCGCGATCACATCATCCATCTGACCAAGCGGCCGTTCGACGACTTCGCGGCGAGCGGTGTGGATCGCGCGGCGATCCGCGCGCTGCTCGGCCTGGAGGAGCAGCCGTGAGGCGATTGCGGCTCGGCATGGTCGGCGGCGGGGAGGGCGCGTTTATCGGGGCGGTCCACCGAATGGCGGCCGCGCTGGACGGCGATTGGCAGCTGGCGGCTGGCGCATTCAGCAGCGATGACGGACGCAACGTGCGGACCGGCGACTTGCTCGGGCTGAACGCAGAGCGGGTCTATCCGTCGTTCGAGGCGATGATCGCCGGAGAGCAGGCGTTGCCGGCGGATGAGCGGATCGAGGCGCTGGCGGTGGTCACACCGAACCATCTGCACGCGCCGATGTCGATCGCCGCGCTGGAGGCCGGCTTCCATGTCTTTTGTGAAAAGCCGATGGCGATGAACGTTGCCGAGGCAGAGGCAATCGCCGCAGCCGCTGATGCCAGCGGGCGTCAGTTCGCGCTGGCGTTCACCTATAGCGGCTATCCGTTGATTGAAGAGGCGCGCAAACGTGTCGCGCGCGGTGATTTCGGCGCGATCCGGCTGGTCGAGGTCGAATATCTGCAAGGCTGGCTGAGCCTGCCGATCGATACGGAGGGCAACAAGCAGGCCGAGTGGCGCACCGATCCCGCACGCGCCGGGCTCGGCGGGTGCCTCGGCGATATCGGCACGCACGCGTTTCAGCTTGTCGAGCATGTCTCGGGCTTGGCGGTGGAAGCGGTTTCGGCGGATCTTACGACGCATGTCGCGGGGCGGCGGCTGGACGATGACGTGAGCGCGTTGCTGCGCTTCGCGGGCGGCGCGCGCGGAGTGCTGAAAGCCAGCCAGGTGGCGGCGGGCGAGGAGAACGGACTGCGGCTGCGGATTTACGGCGAACACGGCGGGCTCGACTGGGCCCAGATGGAGCCCAACACGCTGACGTTGCGCTGGCCCGATCGCCCCAGCGAAATCGTGCGCACCGGCGGACCGGGACTGGACGATCGCGCGACGGCGCTCGTTCGCACGCCTGCCGGGCATCCGGAGGGCTATATCGAGGCGTTCGCCAACCTGTATCGCGCCTTCGCCGTGGCAATCCGCGGCGGCGGCGAGCGCCGGTTTCCGGGCGTGGCCGACGGGCTGCGCACGATGCGGTTCATCGAGGCGGTAATTGGCAATGCAAGCGCCGACCGGAAATGGACATTGATGGATACGGGAGACAAGGGGTGAAACTGCGCATCATTCTGGGCGCGGGCAGCGTCATGGCGGCGGCGATGATCGTAGGCGCGGCACCCACCACCGCGCAATCGACGGCGACCGCGCCGCCGGCCTTCGCGGTGTGTCGCGCCTGTCATACGGTTCCGAAAGGCGGCAAGAACGGGATCGGGCCGAACCTGCATGGCGTCGTCGGGCGTGCGGCCGCGACGACGCCCGGTTTCAATTATTCCCCGGCGATGAAAGCATCGAAACTGCGCTGGGACGAGAAGACGCTCGACGCGTATCTTGCCGCGCCATCGAAGATGGTCCCCGGCACCCGTATGCCGATCGCAACGCCCGATCCGGCCAAACGCGCGGCGATCATCGCCTATCTGAAGGCGGAGGGCGCGAAATGATCGCGCTGGTCGCGTGACGCTTTCGCGCCGTTCGCTGATCGCCGGGGGCGCCGCCGCGTCGCTGGTGCCGGCCGCGCTCGTCGCCCAGCGCCGGGGCGGCAACCCTGCGCGATTCTCGCTCGGCTATGCGCCGCACGAGGGCAGCTTTGCCAGTCGCGGCGGATTAATCGAGCAGATCGCCTTTGCCGCGGATCAGGGCTTCACCGCTTGGGAAGACAATGAAGCTGCGGCGCGCCCAGTAGGCGAGCAGGCGCGGATGGCCAAGGCGCTGGCTGAGCGCGGCATGACGATGGGCGTTTTCGTCGCCAGCATGCCGAAATGGGCCAAGTCGCGGCCGCTATTGGGCGCCGATGACGGCGCAGAGCGCGAGGAGTTCCTGGCCGACATCCGCGGCTCGATCGCGGTCGCCAAACGACTGAATGCGACGCGGATGACCGTCGTCACCGGGTTCATGGACCCCAAGCTGCCGGTCGATATCCAGACCGCGCGGGTGATCGACGTGATGCGCCGCGCCGGCGATATCGTCGCGCCACACGGGATAGCGATGGTGATGGAGCCGCTCAACACGCGGACCAACCATCCCGGCGTCTATATGCAGACGATCGCGCAGGGGTTTGCGGTTGCACGCGGCGTCGATAGCCCGGCGGTGAAGATCCTCGCAGATCTGTATCACGAGCAGATCCAGTCGGGGAATTTGATCGCGACGCTCGACACGTGCTGGAGCGAGATCGGCTATCTGCAGTTCGGCGACAATCCAGGACGCAACGAACCGTCGACCGGCGAGATCAATTACGCCTCGATCGTGAAGTGGCTGCGTGCGAAGCGCTATGCCGGGGTAATCGGCATGGAACATGGCAATTCGATCGCCGGACGCGCCGGCGAAGAGCGGCTGATCGCCGCCTATCGCGCGATCGACGCGGCATGACGGGAGCGGGCATGAACAATCGCTTGGTGGCAGGTCTGATGCTGGCGGCAGTGGCGGCGCAGGCCGCGGCGCAGGACAAGCCGGGGTTCACGGACACGCCGATGCTGCCGGGCGGGCAGTGGCGCGTGCATGATGCGGATCGTCCCGCGCCGCCGGTGGTCACGCCGGCCGCCAATCCCGGTGGTCCGCCGGCCGACGCCATCGTTCTGTTCGACGGGCGATCGACCGATGCGTGGAAGGCGGACCGTCTGGCCTGGCCGATCGCCGGCGGCGCGCTGACGATTCCGTCGCGCGCCCGGAGCGGCGGCGAGAACAATCTCGTATCGAAGCGGAGCTTCGGCGACGTCCAGTTGCATCTCGAATTCCGCGCGCCCAATCCGCCGACCAAGGGCTCGCAGGACCGCGGCAATAGCGGCATCTGGTTCATGCAGCGCTACGAGGTCCAAATTCTCGATGGCTATCAGAACCCGACCTATGCCGATGGCACGGTCGGCGCGGTTTATGGCTGGAAGCCGCCGCTGGTGAATGCCGCGCGCCGGCCGGGCGAATGGCAGAGCTACGACATCGTGTTCGAACGGCCGCGCTTTGCGCCCGACGGGAAGCTGGTCCGCCCAGCCTATGTTACCGCGCTGCTTAACGGCGTGCTGGTACAGAACCACCAGGCGATGCTCGGCACGACGATATGGCGCAAGGTCGCAAGCTACACGGCGCATGCCGATGCGGCGCCGATCCAGCTGCAGGATCACGACTCCCCGGTGGCGTTCCGCAACATCTGGGTCCGTCCGCTGCCCGCGGCGGCGATCGCGCAGGATTTGAGGAAGGACGGCAAATGATCGATCGCAGGACCGCGCTGGCCAGCGTCGTCGGCATGTTCGGCGCCACGTTGTTCGCGCCGATCGCGCGCGCCGCCGGGGTGGGCCCGGCGCCCGGCGCGGCGGCCAGTGTGCCCGTCATCAGCGAAGGCCCCCCCAGCATTGCAGTGTTCACGCCGGCGCAGCGCGCGTTAATGACTGCGCTCAGCGAACGCGTGCTGCCGACCACCGATACGCCGGGGGCGATCGCCGCGGGCGTGCCGTCCTATATCGAGAAATTGCTTGCCGACTGGGCCGAGCCGGCGGACCGGATGCCGATCCTGGCCGGGCTGGATGCGATCGAGGCGCGCAGTCTAGCAGAGTATAAGGTGCCCGCCGGGCAGGCCACGGCCGCGCAGCACGATGCGCTCCTCACGCTCGCGATGAACGACCAGCTGCCGTCGGGCGGGGTTTTCTTCGAAGCATTCCGGCAACTCGTCATCACTGGCTATTACACGTCGGAGATCGGCATGACGCAGGAGCGCGAATATCTGCCGGTGCCGGGTGAGTATGACGGCGCCTTCCCTTATTCCAAGATCAACAAGGTGTATTCCGCATGATCGTGAGCCGCAGAAACCTGCTCGTCGGCGCCGGCGCGGCGTCGGCGCTTACGCTCGTTCCGGCGGCCTCCGCCGCGCGACTAAAGGCGATCGGGCTCCAACTCTACACGGTGCGCGACATCTTCGCGAAGGACCCGGTCGGTACGCTCGAGCAAGTCGCGCGGATCGGTTACCGCGAGACCGAATTCGGTGGTGGCGGCTATGAAAGCATGGACCATGCGATGCTCCGCAAGACGATGGTCCGGCTCGGCCTGACCGCGCCGTCCATCCATATCAGCTATGACGCATTGCTGCAGCGGTTCGAGCCGTCGGTGGCGATGGCCAAAACGCTCGGCGCCACGACCGTCGTGCTTCCCTACATGACCGAGGAGCATCGAAATGAGCAGGGCTGGAACGCCGCGTTGCCGAACTTCAATCGCTTCGCCTCGGATCTGAGGAGGGTCGGGCTGGGGTTCGCCTATCACAATCACGACTTCGAGTTCACCGTGCGGCCGGGGGGCGTCAGCCTGTACGATCGGCTGCTCAAGGAAACGGATCCGACGCTCGTGAAGCTCGAACTCGATCTCTACTGGGCTGCGCATGCCGGCGAGGACCTGACAGCGCTGATCGGGCGGCTCGCGCCGCGGCTCTACGCCTATCACGTCAAGGACATGCGCACCGATCGCAGCATGGCGGCGGTCGGGCAGGGGACAATCGATTTCGCCGCGCTGTTCAAGCTTGGGGGCAGCGCTGGCGTGCGGCATTTCTATGTCGAGAATGACCAGGCGCCGGCGCCGTATCTTCCCGACATCGCCACGAGCTTTCGGACACTCCGCGCGCTGCGCTTCTGACCGGTATAAAGAAGGATAGAACATGGCATCGACCAACAGGTTCGACGCGATCGTCATCGGATCGGGCGTCAGCGGCGGCTTTGCCGCCAAGGAACTGACCGAGAAGGGACTGCGGGTCCTGATGCTCGATCGCGGCAAGATGGTCGAGCATGGCGAAGGCTATACCTATGACGGCAAGCCCGCCTATGAGGTCCCAGCGCGCAACATCATGCCCAAGTCATTGGTTGAAAGCGATTATTTCATCGCCAAACACGGCTATCTCGCGCCCAGCAACCGCGAATTCTACAATGATGACCGACTGAACCCCTATGCCCATGACGAGGGCAGCAAATTTTACTGGATCAGGCCTGCGGCGGTAGGCGGAAAATCGATCATCTGGGGGCGCTGGTGCTTCCGCTGGAGTCCCGAGGATTTCGAAGCCAACAAGCGCGACGGCGTGGATGGCGATTGGCCGATCCGCTATGACGACGTCGCGCCGTGGTACAGCTATGTTGAGAAATATATCGGCGTGTCTGGCTCGCGAGAAAATCTGCCGTATCTGCCTGACAGCGAATTCCAGCCGCCGATTCCGATGAACGTGGCCGAGAAATGGTTGAAACAGGGCCTCGAAGCCAAATTTCCAGGCCGCAAGCTGATCCATACGCGGCTGTCTAATATGACCGAGGACAAGCCGGAGCAGAACCGGACGAAGTGTCAGTTTCGCAACCAGTGCAGCAACGGCTGTTCGTTTGGCGCTTATTTCTCAACTCAGGCCGTGACTCTGCCCGCCGCCCGCGCGACCGGGCGGCTGACACTGAAATCGGACGCCGTGGTAACCAACCTGATTTACGATCCAGCAGGCAAGCGCGTGACCGGCGTGCGCTTCATCGATGCCAAGACGGAGCAGGCCCAGACGGTCGAGGCAGACCTAGTATTCCTTTGCGCATCGGCGATCGCGTCGACGCAGATCCTGTTGAACTCGCGCGCGCCGGGCAGCGATCGCAGTCATTTCGATGCAAGCGGAACCCTCGGCCGTTACGTGATGGATCATATCTTCCGGGTCGGGATTGAGGGCGACATCCCCGGGATGGACCAGTTTATCGAATATGGCCGGCGGCCGGGCGCGGTCTATATCCCGCGTTTCCGTAATATCGGTGGAGACGAGGGGCTCGGTTTCAGGCGCGGCTATGGCTATCAGGGCGGTGCCTACCGCAATCCGGCGGCCCCCGTCGGGTTCGGTGCGTCGATGAAACAGGGCATGCGACAATATGCGCCCTGGAAATTCAGCATGGGCGCGTTCGGTGAATGCCTTCCTTATGCGGACAACCGGATCTCGCTGCATCAGTCCAAAGCGGATCGCTTCGGTGTGCCCTTGGTGCGCTTCGACGTACGTTTCCGCGACAATGAGTTGCGCATGATGACGGACGCCAGAACGCAGGGTGAAGCAATGTTACAGGCGGCAGGCCTGACCAACGTGAAAAGCACGGAAAGCGAGCATGTGCCCGGGGATGCGATCCACGAAATGGGCGGCGCACGTATGGGCCGGGATCCCCGTACGTCGGTGTTGAACGAATGGAGCCAGGCCCATACCGCCGCCAATCTGTACGTAACGGATGGCGCACAGATGGCCTCGATAGCGTGCGTGAATCCATCACTGACGTTCATGGCGCTTACTGCGCGCGCCGCCGACCATGCGGTGCGGCAATTGAAGCAGCGCGTAGGGTAGCGAACTGTTCAGCAGTGACCGCTATCGAACTGTAGCAGAATATAACGGTAGCCGAGGCGGTATTGCAGGCCCACCCCGTATCAGTGATCGTTCAGAGATTTAGCAGACACCGAAGCTGGATGATCGGCCAACTCATGCGGATCACCGGTTCTATACGGGCGGACTGTCAGACCGAACGCACCGATCATCAGGCGGTGTGCAGTAGGGCACCGGCACGCCTCGCCCCCCGAGCGCGTGTGTCCGTTCCCCTATTTCAAATCACCACCTGGGGTGATCCGGCCAGCGATAATGTTTTTCTCTGTTAGTGCGCAACGCGGAGACCTGCTGCTTGAGCGTAGCAGAGATGTTTTCCATGAGACGGTACGGTTGTGGTGGAACCGCTTGGGGTAGATATTCGCCCGCGGCATTTGCTGGCTGCGGGGGTAGCGCATGCGCGGGTAACTTCCTGGCGACCTGCTGTTGCCCACATCGTTGCTGGGCGAACGGGTCAACCGCGTCAGGTCGGCGCCATTAGCGCCCATCGTACGGGCCCGCGTGCTCGGTCCCAAAGCCTTCCCGATCATGTGCCGCCTGTTGGGCCGGTGATACCAGCTCGCCTGAGACGATAGCGCTCTGCCATCCCTAAATGAAAGTTGTTGCAACATCGCGGCAAAAACACTAATAGATTGGTTAGCGCTAACATGCGCTTGCTAGATCGCTGAAATGGCGACCAGGAGAGGACCGGGGATGACAGACAATAACGGGACCGGTGCGAGCCGTCTCACGCTTGCTGCGGCGTTGCGTGGAAGCGTGTCGTGTTTCGCGATCGGTGTGGCTGCGGTTTCGACGCCGGCGATGGCGGGCGCGAGCCAGCCGGCAGTGCTGCGTGGCAGCGATACCAGTCCGGCGGTCGTTGCGGGCGGCGCGGGGTCTGCCGATCCTGCCGACGTTCAGAATACGGGCCAGGATGCTGGCGCCGGCGACGAGATCATCGTCACCGGTCGTCGCGCCGCGCTGGAGCAGGCTGATGCGCGCAAACGCAATAGTGAGACGATCATCGACTCCATCGTCGCCGATGATGCCGGTAAGCTGCCCGACAATTCGATCACCGAGGTGTTGCAGCGTGTGTCCGGCGTGACGATCGTGCGCTTCGCCGCGCTCAATGATCCCGATCACTTCTCGGTCGAAGGCTCAGGCATCCAGGTGCGCGGCCTGACCGGCGTAGCCTCGCGCCTAAACGGTCGCGAAGTGTTCAGCGCCAGCAGCGGTCGCGCGCTCCAGTTCGCCGATGTGACCCCCGAGTTGATGTCGGCAGTGGATGTCTACAAGGCGTCGACGGCGGACCTGATTGAGGGCGGCACCGGTGGCCAGATCGATTTGCGCACCAAATTGCCGTTCGATTTTTCTAAAGGACTTCATGTCGCCGCTACGGGCGAGCTCAGCATGGGCGATCTGGCGCAGAAGGCCGATCTTTCCGGCTCCATCCTGGTCAGCAACAAGTGGGAAACGCCGCTCGGCGAGATCGGCATCCTGGGGGATTATGCCTATAGCCGGCTGAGCAGCAATTCGCATTTCTTCCGCACAGAGCCGTTCTTCAAGACACGGATCAGCGGCGAGGATTATTACATTCCCGGCGGCTATACCTATGGCGAGGAGCAGTTCCAGCGCACCCGCACCGGCATCTATGGCGCCATCCAATGGGCGCCATCGGATTCGCTGACGCTGACCGGCACCTTCTTCCAGTCGCGTTATGAAAATACCTCGGGCGATTGGGGTGCCCTGGTACAGTCGCAGACGTTGTCGGTCGATCCGACGGTGAGCAAGTTTGACGCCAACAACGTGCTGATTTCCTCGCCCGCCTTCTTCAATCGCGATCCCGTCACCTTCCTGCCGGGTGGCACGATCAACAGCGGCGGCAACAAGGGCGCGTACGAGAGCAAGACGACGACGCGCGATTACTCGTTGAGCTTCAACTGGGCGCCGGCCGACAGCCCGCTGGCGATCAAGGGGTCGATCCAGCGTGTGTCCTCGACGCGCATCTATGACCGGCTCGACGTGTTCCGCGATGTGGCCTTCCCAGCAGGCTTTGGTTTGGACCTGAGCGGCGATTTGCCGGTGGTCAGCTTGCCGGCGTCCGCCAGTGCGACGCTCAGCGACCCGGCAAGCTATTTCTGGACGGCCAGCATGCCGCACAACGAAGACAATACGGGTCGACTGGACGCCGGCCAGTTGGATGCCGAATACAAGTTCGACAGCAGCTTCCTGCGTTCGATCAAGGTCGGCGGCCGCTATGCCGAGCGCACCGAGCGCGACTTCGACAATGGCTATAACTGGGCGGCGCTCGGCCGCGGCTGGAACGGCGACCCGCAGCTGACCTATGCCAATGCGGCACCTGGCGATGTCGAGACGCATGTCTACAAGGACTTCTTCCACGGCCAAGCCGTGCTGCCGGCGAACCTGATGTTCCCGACCGACGCACTGGTCAGAAGCTATCTCGGTGATCGCACCGGGCTCACCTCGTCGCCGCCGGCCGGCTTCTGTCCGGCGGGCACCGAATATAATTGCTCCGCTTCCGGGCCTTTGCCGAGCAGCACCTATGGCGGCCTCGCGCAGCAGCCGCCGCTCGTGCGGACCGACAATAAGACTCGCACCACGGCGGGCTATGCGCTGGTGCGGTTCGGGCCCGATGGCGGCCGCGGCATCGGCGGCAATGTCGGCGTCCGCGTGGTGCATCTGCAGAACGAGGGCAGCGGTTTCATCCAGCAGAACAGCTCGACGTTCATCCGCGACGGGCAGACCGTGACGCTGACGAGTGCCACCGTGCCTCGTTCTGGAAAAGCGTCGTTCACGCATGTCCTGCCATCGGTCAATTTGGACTATGCGCTGACCGAGAACACCAAGATCCGCGCCGGCTACAACATCACGCTGGACCTTCCATCCTTCCAGGCGCTGCGTGCGTCCGGTTCGGTCGGCGTGGCCACGACGCCCAATCCGATAACGGGCGATCCCGGCATCTTCACAAACTTCACCGCGGAAACGGGCAATCCGCTGCTCAAGCCGACGATTTCGAACAATTTCGATCTGTCGTTCGAATGGTATCCCAAGGACGGCACCACCTTCCACGTGGCGCCCTTCTACAAGCGGCTGACCGATCTGCCGATCTATTCGCTGACGCAGCGGCAGGCCACCGTGGTGTTCAGCGACGGGACCACGGAGAACGTCACCGCCGCCGCATCCGACTATATCAATTCGCCCAAGGCCGCGACGGTCAAGGGCGTTGAGGTCGGCGGGCGTGTGTTCTTCGACATGTTGCCGGGCGCGCTGGCGGGCTTTGGCTTCGAGGGTAATTACACCTTCATCCAAAGCAAGAACCCGGGCGATCTTTATCGGGATATCAACGGCGTCATCAAGAATGACGCGCCGTTGGTGGGATTGTCCAAGCACAATTTCAACGCGACCTTGTTGTACGAACGCAAGGCGATTTCGGCCCGTCTGGCCTATTCGTGGCGCTCCAAGTATCTGCAGACCACGAACGCCAACGGGACCAATCCGACCTATGCATTCTACAGCGCTCCGGGCCCTGCCGAGTCCGCGACCTCGACCCAGATTGCGCTTCCGGTATATGGCGACGATTACGGGCAGCTTGAGGCGAGCGTTCGTTTCAAGGTGACGGAGAATTTCTCCTTCAGCGTCCAGGGAACCAACCTCACCAATTCGATGCTGCGCACGTTGCAGGGCGGCTATCCCGGCGGCAAATTGTACGGGCGTAGCTGGTTCCAGAGCGACCGGCGGATCAGCACGGGCATCAATCTGGCCTTCTGATGACCAGCGTGGCACCTGTCGGTCGGCGGCCGACAGGTCCACACGAGTGAAAAGCCGATGAACAAGCGCATCCTGATCGTCGGCGGCGGTACCGCCGGTTGGCTGACCGCCGCCTATCTGGCCAAGCGGCTGGCCGCCGATCGGCCCGGTGGCGTCGCCATCACGCTGGTGGAATCCAGCGACATCGGCATTTTGGGGGTGGGCGAGGGCACGTTCCCGACGATCCGCCGCACGTTGCAGACGATCGGCATAGACGAGGCCGAACTCGTGCGACGGTGTGGCGCGACGTTCAAGCAAGGCGCGAAGTTCGTTCACTGGCAGCACGCACCGGGCACGCCCGGCCCCAATCATTTCCTGCACCCGTTCCAGCCGGCGGAAGCACCCGGCGGGCTGGAATTGCTGCCCTATTGGCTGCTCGGCGTGGGCGGTGCCGAAAACTGGGACGAGGTCAGCGGCCCGCAGAAGAAGGCGGCGGATGCGCATCGCGCGCCGAAACTGCCGTCGCACCCCGATTATGTCGGCCCGCTCAACTACGCTTTCCATTTCGATGCGGTCACGCTGGCGGCGATGTTGCGTGACCAGGGCGTCGCCAACGGCGTGACCCATCTCACCGACCGGGTTAGCGAGGTTCTGCTGACTGAGGACGGCGCGATCGGCGGCGTACGGACCGAGGCCAATGGCGTGCTCGACGCCGATCTGTATATCGATTGCACCGGCTTTCGCGCCGAGCTGATCGGCAAGGCGCTGGGCATGAAATGGCGCTCGTGCCGCGACACGCTGTTTTGCGACAGCGCGCTGGCGATGCAGGTGCCTTATGCGGATGCCAACGCGCCGATCGCTTCCTACACCATTTCGACCGCGCAGGACGCCGGCTGG
Organism: Parasphingomonas puruogangriensis; assembly: GCF_036663635.1. Lineage (NCBI taxonomy): Bacteria > Pseudomonadati > Pseudomonadota > Alphaproteobacteria > Sphingomonadales > Sphingomonadaceae > Parasphingomonas > Parasphingomonas puruogangriensis. The sequence goes on from NZ_JAXOJI010000007.1 coordinate 103,032, forward strand.
GTGTGGGACATCGGGCTGGATACGCGCCGCGGGATCGGCCACGTCTTCTCTTCCGCGCATACCGACGATGCGACTGCGGAAGCGCGACTGCGCGCCTATATCGGCCCTGCGTCGGACCGGCTCGACTGCCGCAAGTTCCGCTTTGGCGCCGGCTATCGTGAGATCAACTGGCACAAGAACTGCGTCGCCATCGGGCTGTCGAGCGGCTTTTTCGAGCCGCTGGAAGCGACCGGCATCGTCTTTGCCGAGGTCGCCGCCGGGATGCTCGCCAATTTGTTTCCGTGGGGCGGCGACTATGAAACGTCAGCGCGCCAGTTTAATCATATCATGCGACAGCGCTACGAACGGGCGCTCGATTTCATCAAGCTGCATTATTGCATCACGCAGCGCCGCGATTCCGCTTTCTGGCGTGACAATGTGGCGGCATCGTCAATCCCCGATAGCCTGCACGACCTGCTCGATCGCTGGCGCTTCCGGCCACCGAGCGAGATCGACGTGGATCCACGCGTCGACATCTTCACCGAGGCGAGCTGGCAATATGTGCTGTACGGCATGGGCTGGAAGACCGATCTGTCGGCCCGAGCCGGCGTGTATCGCTACCACGACGATGCCCGGCGCGCTTTTGCCGAGGCGCGCCGCAAGGCCGATATGGCGATCGCCGGGCTACCCTCCAATCGCGATCTGGTGACCTATGCGCAGACGCACGGCTTCGGGCCGCACGGCATCGCCGCGTGAGCGCTACGGGCGAGCCGATCCGTAAGGTCGTCATTGTCGGCGGCGGCACCGCCGGGTGGATGACGGCGGCGGCGCTGTCGCGACTGACTGCTGCGGGTGTCTCGGTGACCTTGGTCGAATCCGACGAGATCGGCACGATCGGGGTCGGCGAGGCGACGATCCCCTCGCTGCTCGATTTTAATCGCATGCTCGGTATCGACGAGGATGACTTCGTTCGCGCCACCCGCGCGACGTTCAAATTGGGCATCCAATTCCGCAATTGGGCGCGGCTCGGCGACGAGTATCTCCACCCGTTCGGCGTGCATGGTCGCGATGTCGGCGGTGTATCCTTCCATCAGCTGTGGCTGCGCCAAACGCATGACGGTGCGACCGCGTACGATCCCGGCCCGATCGAGGATTATTGCTTGTCGGCGGTCGCCGCGCGCGAGGGCCGGTTCACCCGTCCGTCATCGAACCCCGCTGCGGTCCTGTCGACCTTGTCCTACGCGTTTCACTTCGATGCTGGCCTCTATGCAAGTTTCCTGCGCGATTATGCTGCCGATGGTGGCGTCGAGCGGATCGAGGGGCGCGTCGTCACGGTCGATCAGCATCCCGAAACCGGCTTGATTGAGGCGGTGACTTTGGCCGACGGGCAGCGGCTCGACGGCGACCTGTTCATCGATTGTAGCGGGTTCCGGGCGCTGCTGCTTGGCGAGACGCTGGGCGTGCCCTTCACCAGCTGGCAGCATTGGCTGCCCTGCGATCGTGCCTGGGCGGTGCCGAGCGCGCGCCTCGGCGATGCGGTGCCCTATACCCGCGCCACGGCGGGCAGCGCGGGCTGGCGCTGGCGGATTCCGCTGCAACACCGCGTCGGCAACGGCCATGTCTATTCCAGCCAGCATCTCGACGATGACCAGGCGTTGCGCGATCTGCTCGGCGGGCTTGACGGCACGCCGCTTGCCGAGCCGCGCCAATTGCGGTTCGTGGCCGGGCGCCGCGATCGGCTGTGGGAGGGAAATTGCGTTGCTATCGGCCTGTCTGGCGGGTTCCTCGAACCGCTCGAATCAACCAGCATCCATCTGATCCAATCGGGCATCACCCGGCTGATGAGCCTGTTCCCCAACGGCGCCGTCGATCCTGTGGAGGTCGCCGAATATAATCGCCTGATGCTGCGCGAATATGATCATGTGCGCGACTTCATCATCCTTCATTATCACGCCACGAACCGCAGCGACTCGCCGTTCTGGAATGCCTGCCGGACGATGGAATTGCCGCCCTCGCTGACTGCCAAACTGGCTCTGTGGTCGGGTAAGGCGCGGCTGTTGCGCGAAGCCGGCGAACTGTTCACGCCTGATAGCTGGATCGCCGTGTTGCTGGGTCAGCGCATTCGCCCGTCGGCCTTCGATCCGTTGGCGGCAGCGTTGCCGATGATGGAAAGTGCGCGGCTGATGGCGCATCTGCGGGACATCGTCGCCAAGACCGCCGCCGCGATGCCATCGCACGAACAGTTTATCGCCGAGCATTGCGCTGCAGTTGGTGTGCGGGACTTACAGGTAACGATATGATCAAGACACGCACGCTGCTCTCGCGGTGGGCGCTCACGCGCCTGTTAGCTGCTCTGGCCGGCTTGGCCGGTCCAGCTGCGGCGCAGGCGCCAACCGCCGTGCGATCGATCGACATTGATCTCGCGAAGGCCGGTGCGCCGATCGATCGGTCGTTCGATCTCGCAGTCGGCGCAGATTATGCGGGCACGCTGATCCGCCCAGATAGTCTGGCGCAACTCGATACGGCGGTGACGGAACTCGGCTTTCGCTATGTGCGCTTCCACGACATCTTCACCGATGCGTTGGGCACCGTACAGCGTCGCGACGGCAAGATCGTCTACGACTGGACCAAGATCGACAAATTGTACGATGCATTGCTCGCGCGCAAGATCCGGCCGTTCGTCGAACTAGGATTTACGCCGGCTGCGCTCAAGACGTCGGAACAGACGATCTTCTACTGGAAAGGCAATACGTCGCATCCGCAAGCGGATGGCTGGGCGGCGCTGATCACTGCCTATGTCCGCCACGTGCGCCAGCGTTATGGTGCCGCCGAGGTGCGCCGCTGGTATTTCGAGGTGTGGAACGAGCCCAATCTCGCGGGTTTCTGGGAAAAGGCCGACAAGGCCGCCTATTTTCGGCTGTATGAATCGACCGCGCGCACGATCAAGGCGATCGATCCCGCGCTGCGTGTCGGCGGGCCGTCGACCGCCGGCGCGGCATGGGTGCCCGATCTGCTTGACTATGCTGCGGCGCGGCGGGTGCCGATCGATTTCGTCACGACGCACACGTATGGCGTCGACGGCGGCTTTCTCGACGAACGCGGAGAGGACGACAACAAATTGTCTACCAACCCCGATGCCGTCAGTGGCGATGTGCGTCGGGTCCGGGCGCAGATCGACGCGTCGAAGTTCCCCGGTTTGCCGCTGTTCTTCACGGAATGGAGCAGCAGCTACAACCCGCGCGACCCGGTCCACGATTCCTACATCAGCGGCGCGTACATTCTGACCAAGCTGCGCGCCACGCGGCCCCACGCTCAAGCCATGAGCTATTGGACGTATAGCGACCTGTTCGAGGAAGCCGGGCCACCGCCGACGCCGTTTCACGGCGGTTTCGGCCTGATGAACCGTGAGGGTATCCGCAAGCCCGCCTGGTTCGCGTACAAATATCTTGCCCAGCTGCGCGGTCGCGAGATCGCCAGTGCCGATGATCAGGTGCTGGCGGCGACCGAGGCCAAGCGAACGGCCGTGCTGCTGTGGAACTGGCAGCAGCCGCTCCAAACGGTCAGCAATCGTCCGTTCTTTACGAAGGTGCTGCCGGCGCAAGCAGCATCCGATGCCGCCGTGCGCCTGACACACCTTGCTGCCGGCAGCTATCGCGTCACGGTACGTCGCACCGGCTTTCATGCCAACGATGCGCATACGCGCTATCTGGAGATGGGATCGCCGCCAGCGCTGGATGCCGCGCAACAGGCCGAGCTGCGGCGCCTGACAGCGGACGTGCCCGAGATCACCCGCACCGTGCGCGTCGCGAAGGACGGGCAATACCAGTTACGCGTACCGATGCGCACCAACGATGTCGTGCTCGTCACGCTCGAGCCGGTCGGTACCCATCAAGCGCGCTGACCGTTTCGTGTCGCCGGCAATGACTTATGGACGGACATCACGATGAACACGACCCGGCGTGAAGCACTGACAATGGCGCTGGCATCGGCGGGCATGACCGTATCACCGGCGCGTGCCGACCCTCGGGAGCAAGGCGAGACCGCCGGCGCGCGCGTTGCGTCGGCCATCGTGCCCCGTCCGGGTGTCGAGGGACAGCGCCGCGCCGACCTGGGCGACGGCCGTTTCATCAATCCCGTTCTGGCCGGCGATCGGCCGGATCCCAACATCCTGAAAGACGGTGAGGATTATTACGCGACCTTCTCGTCCTTTCATTATTATCCCGGCGTCACGATCTGGCATTCGCGCGATCTGGCAAACTGGACGCCGCTCACGGCCGCGCTACGCACGCCGATCGGCGAGGTCTGGGCGCTCGACATCGCCAAGTATGACGGCCGGTACTTCATCTATATTCCCGTGCTGAGTGACGGCGATCGTCCGCTCCGGACGTATGTGATCCATGCCCCGAGCATGAAGGGGCCGTGGAGCGTGCCGATCGACATGGAGATCGATAATCATATCGATCCGGGCCACGCCGTCGGTGAAGACGGCAAACGCTACCTGTTCTTCAACGGCGGCGGCCGCGTGCGGATCAGCGACGACGGCCTGTCGGTCGCGGGGCCGGTGGAGCATGTCTATGACGGCTGGCCGATCCCGGAGGATTGGATCATCGAGGGTTTCGCGCTCGAAGGCCCCAAGGTGCTGCGCAAGGACGGCTGGTTCTACCTCTTCTCGGGGCAGGGCGGGACGGCTGGCCCGCCGACCAGCCATATGGTGGTCGTCGCCCGAGCCCGGTCAATCCACGGCCCATGGTTCAATTGCCCGCACAACCCGATCGTTCGCACCACGAACAAGGCGGAACCATGGTGGTCGCGCGGTCACGCCACCGCGGTCGAAGCGCCGGACCGGAGTTGGTGGCTGGTATATCACGGCTATGAGAACGGCTTCCGAACGCTGGGCCGCCAAATGCTGCTCGAGCCGATCGACTGGACGGCGGACGGCTGGCCGCGGGCGCGGGGCGGCGATCTGTCGCGTCCGCTGCCCAAGCCGCGCGGTGTCACCGCAGGCCGCCATGGACTGGCGCTTTCCGGCTTCTCGGCGGACATGTTCGGCACCAAGCTGGCCTTCTTCCGGCCGCAGCCCGATTATCTCGACCGCGCCCGCGTAGCGAATGGCAAGCTGAGGATTATCGGACAGGGCACCAGCCCTGCCAATGCGTCTCCCTTGTTGTTCGTTGCCGGCGATCGTTCGTACGAGATCGTCGTCGAGGTCGAGCTTGAAGGTGCCTCCGTTGCCGGGCTGACCTTGTTCTACAATGACAAGCTGTTCTGCGGTCTGGGGGTCGGGCCCGGCAGCTTGCACGCCTATCGCATCGGCCAGGAAGAACGGTGGCCGCCCGGCGCCAAGATCGACGCCTCGCGCTTGTTTCTCAGGATGCTAAATGACGAGAATGTCGTGACGTTCTTCTACAGCCGCGACGGACGACAATGGATCAAGGATCGCTCGGTAGAAGTGGCAGGGTACAATCACAATGTAGCGGACGGATTTCTGAGCCTGCGCCCCGGATTCTATGCCGCCGGAACAGGCGCGGCCACGTTCGGCAGTTTCAGCTATCGGGCGCTGGTCTGAGCGGGCGCCGTCGGCGCACGCTGGCGTAACGCCTGGGTGATCGCGGCGCTGGCAATGGGGGCCATGCAATCATAGCCCACCGATGTCGGGTGGAGCCCGTCACGGGTCAGTTCCGCCTGCAGCAAGCCGTGCGCGTCGGTCATCGCACCGGCATAATCGGCGTAGCCATAGCCGCGACGGCGCGCGAAGGCGCGCAGCGCGGTGTTAATCGTCCGCAACGTCGCCGGTGGACGGTCTTTCAGCATGTATCGCGCATTGTCTGTATAGTCGTTCACCGGCAGCAGCGACGACAGGACAATGCGGATACCGCGCGCATCAGCAATGTCGGCCATGGCGGTGATGTTGGCGAGGATCGTCTCCGGCGTCTCGATCTGCAACATGCCGCTCACATCGTTGGTGCCGGCGAGGATGATCACCGCGGTCGGCCGCAGCGCGACGACATCCGCCTCGAAGCGCACCAGCATCTGCGCGCTGACCTGCGCGCCGATGCCACGATTGACGTACGGTTTGCCCGGGAAGCTGTGCGCCAGATCCCACATGTCCGTGATGGAGTCGCCGAAAAAAACCACGCGTTGCTCGCGCGTCGTCGGTGCCGGCAACGCCGCATTGGCGGCGGCATAGATGTAGCGTTCGCCGAAATCCTGCATCAGGGATGGCACCAGCTTGGCGCGAAACGGTCCGGCCCACGGCCCCCAGTCACGTGTTTCAACGACGGTGCGGCGCTCCGGGCTGCTCCGATAAGGCGGCGCGTCCGCTGCGATCAACGCCGCGCCGATCAGCAGCAGGAGCCAGCGCTTCATCTGGCGAGCACACCGTGGCGCTGCGCAAAGCCGGTAAATAGGTCGGGCCAGGCCGAGGCGGGCACTGTCTTCGGCAGGCGTGCGCCAAAGCCGTGCCCGCCCTGGTCGAAGGCATGCAGCTCCGCCGGTCGCTTGGCGTCGAGCAATGCCTGGTACAATGCCAGGCTATTCGCGATCGGCACCAAGCCGTCATCGCTGGCATGCGACAGGAACATCGGCGGCGTATCCACCGTGACGCGTGTCTCGACTGAGGCGGCGCGCAGCAGGGCAGGGGGCTGCGTCGGTCCGAATAGCATATCGCGGCTGCCGCCATGCGTGAAGGGAGCAGCAAGGCTTACCACGGGATAGATCAAGCCAGCCAGATCGGGGCGTGCCGACAGCCGGTCGGTGGCGTCGACCGGCGCATACACCGCCTCGGCGTGCCGCGTCGCCAGGCTGCCGGCGAGATGCCCGCCGGCAGAAAAGCCCAGCACCGCGACCCGCCTCGGATCCACGCCATAAGCGGCAGCGCGGGCGCGGATCAGTCGCAACCCGCGCTGCGCATCGGCCAGCGGTACGGTGGCGCGGTTGGCCCAACCTTCGCCGGGCAGGCGGTAGCTCAGGATGAAGCATGTCACGCCGCGTGCGGTCAGCCAGCGCGCCTGTTCCTCCCCCTCATTGTCCCAGGAGAGAAAGCCGTAACCCCCACCCGGCAGCAGCATCACCGCGCTGCCGTCCGGCGTGGCCGGCCGGCGCACGTCGAGCATCGGACGATCCACGCCGGTGATCCAGCGATCGTTGAACTTGGGGTCGCTGGAGCGCTGCTCGACCTTACGCGTCGGCATGGCCGCGGGTGCGCCGGGCGCCTTGCCCGGCCACAGCGCAATGGTCTCGCTTGGCCCGGCGGGTGCGGCCTGCGTCAAAGCCGGGGTGGCGAGCGTCGCGGCGGCAAGGCCCCCGATGACCGTGCGTCGGGTGGGACCATTCATTGTGGGCACACCGCGTCGGCCGGGTCGGTCGCCAGCCGTAGATCGGCAATGGTGATGGCGAACGGCGCGCTCGCGGTCAGCGCGAATGGCTCGGTCACCGTGTCCATCGCCGCGCCTTTGTCGCGGAAGCATTTGAGCGGCACGCGCAGTACCTGCCAGCCGCTGGCCTTGGCCAGGATCGGTGCAATATCCACCTTGCCGCCGCCCAGAGACAGCATCACCGGGCCGATCGGCGGCTTTACCGTGCGATAGGTCAGCTGCAGGTTGAGATCGGCGTTCACCTCGCGCACCAGCGCCAGTTCGGGCCCGCGAATCCGCGCCGCGCCAGCCCCGGTCCAGGCCAATTGCACTGCCCCTTCCTGCGTCGTCGCGCTATCCACCGCGCTGCGCTGCACGGTCGAATCGACGGCGAGCGTGAAGGGCGCCGGCACCTTGCCGCGCGCGAAGAACAGGCTGGTATTGGCCAGGCTGGCGTCGATCCCGGCGACTTCGCTCAAGCGGGTCACCGGGGCACCCTTGGCGTAGCTCAGGCCGTAATCGAACGCGAACAGCGGGTCGTAATTGGGGCCGCCCTTGTTGAGCACGAACTGCCCGGCGGTCTTCGGCCAGCTAAAGGCCAGTTTGCCGTTGAAATCGCGCTTGCCGCCGATCAGCACGTCGGCGACGCCGGCGCCTTCTGATCCCGGGAACCACGCCGCGACGAACGCATCCGACTGGTTGAGCTCGGGATTGACCCATAATGGCCGGCCCGACAGGAATACCGAAACGGTCGGCACGCCCGCCGCCTTTAATTTGGTGAGCAAGGCCAGCGCCTGCTTGTCACCCGGCTCGAATTCCAGCGTGCGCACGTCGCCGCGCATCTCGGCATAAGGCAGTTCGCCGAACACTACGATCGCCACATCCGGCTTGGTGGTGAAGCTGCCATCGGGCGACAAGGTCGCGCTGCCGCCACCCGCCTTGGCGGCGGCCGCAATGCCGGCATAGATCGAGGTCGCCCCGGGGAAATCCTTGTTGGTGTTGCCGTCGCCCTGCCACGACAAGGTCCAGCCGCCCGATTGGCGCGCGATATCGTCGGCCGCGTCGCCCGCCACGAGGATATTGGCGCTGGGCTTCAGCGGCAGTATGCCATTGTTCTTGAGCAGCACTAGGCTCTTGGCCACCGCCTCGCGCGCGACCGCGCGGTGCGCGGCCGAGCCGATCGTGTCGCTCTTCGCTTCCCAGGGGCGCGCCATATCGAACAGGCCGAGCTTCATCTTCACGCGCAGGATGCGGCGCACTGCGTCGTCGATCCGCGCCGCGGGAATCGTTCCCGCCTTGGCGGCGGCGAGCGTGCTGTCGTACAGGCCTTTCCAGCTGTCCGGCGCCATCGCCATGTCCAGCCCGGCATTGAACGTCGCCGGGCAATCGGTGTTGCTGCAACCGGGGATCTGGCCGTGGCCATTCCAGTCGCCGACGATGAACCCGTCAAAGCCCATCCGGCCCTTGAGCACATCCGTCAGCAGGCTTTTGTTGCCGTGCATCTTCACGCCGTTCCAACTCGAAAAGCTGGCCATGATCGTCATCGCGCCGGCCTTCACCGCGCCGGGATAGCCCGCGTCGTGGATCTTGATCAGGGTCGCTTCGTCGACCTGCGCATCGCCCTGGTCGATCCCGTCCTTCGTCCCGCCATCGCCCAGGAAATGCTTGGCCGAGGCGGCGACCTGGCCGCGCTGGATGCCCCAAGCGCCGGGTTTGCCCTGCAGCCCGTCGATCATCGCGCCGGCATAGGAGGCGACGATCGCAGGGTCCTCCGAATAGCCTTCATAGGCGCGGCCCCAGCGATCGTCCTGCGGCACGGCCAGCGTCGGTCCGAAGGCCCAGTCTATCCCCGCAGCAGCGGTCTCCTCGGCGGTCACTGCGCCGATGCGCCGGATCAATGCGGGGTCCCGCGTCGCGCCGAGCGCGCTATTGTGCGGGAAGATCGTCGCGCCGATCACATTGTTGTTGCCGTGCACCGCATCGACGCCGAACATCAGCGGGATCGAGACATGGCCGGGGCGCTGTTCGAGCGCGACCGCGTTGAACGCCCGCGACGTCGCGATCCAGGGGCCGGCGGGCGAGCGATCCGGGCTGCCGATCGGCGGCGAACTGCCGCCGGCGAGGATCGATCCGAGAGGATAGCGGCGCAGGTCTTCCGGCGTGATCGCGCCGATATCGGCCTGGATCATCTGGCCGACCTTTTCCTCGAGCGAGAGGCGCGCGAGCAAGGCAGTGATCTTCTTTTCGGTCGCGGCGTCGATCAGCTGCGGGCTTTTTGCTTGCGGCCAGCGCGTTGGATTGGCAACGCCCGGGAGCTCCTGCGCGGTTGCCGTCAGCGCGGTGCTGCACAATACCGTGGCCAGCAATAATCGGTGAATACGTCCCATAGCGCTCTCCCAAACTCTTTTGCCGCAGCATAACCGATCGATATGCTAGCGCTACCACAATTCGTTTGGGATGGTATTTGCACATCTCTGATGCGCTGCGCTAACGGTCGGTGATGAAGCGTTCATGGTCATGATGCCCCGCAAGCCTCGCGCCGGTTCCGGCCGTCAGAATGGCGCGCCGACGATCGCCGACGTCGCCGCGCTAGCCGGCGTATCGACCATGACCGTGAGCCGCGTGATTAACGCCGAAAGCAATGTGCGCGCTTCCACGCGCGACACGGTCAATGCGGCGATCGTCCAGCTCAACTACGCGCCCAATCGCGCCGCGCGCAGCCTGGCAGGGGCATCCCAGCTCAGGCTCGGGTTGCTCTATTCCAATCCCAGTGCCGCCTATCTCAGCGAATTCCTCGTCGGCAGCCTCGATCAGGCGGGGCGCTCGGACATCCAGCTGGTGGTCGAGAAATGCGAACTTGGCGATCATGAGCGGCGCGTCGTCGAGCGCATGATCAACAGCGGCATCGACGGCGTGATCCTGCCGCCGCCGCTATGCGATTCCCGCAGCGTGCTCGACGTGCTGATCGCAGCGCGCGTGCCCACCGTGGTTGTGGCGACCGGCTGTCCGCCAGCCGAATGTGCGGCGATTTCGATCGACGATCGCGGCGCGGCGCAGGAAATGACCCGCCATTTGATCGAGCTCGGTCACGCACGGATCGGATTCATCACCGGCAACCCCAATCTTACCGCCAGCGCGCAGCGGCTCGAGGGATATCGCGCTGCGTTGGACGGGGCGGGGATGCCGTTCGACCCACACCTCGTCGCCGATGGCTTGTTTACGTACCATTCGGGGCTGGACGCGGCGGACGAACTGCTCGAGCGCGATAATCCGCCCTCGGCCATCTTTGCCAGCAATGACGACATGGCCGCGGCGACCGTCGCGGTGGCGCACCGCCGCGGGCTCGACGTGCCTGGCGACCTCACCGTCTGCGGGTTCGACGATAGCGCGCTGGCGACGACTATCTGGCCCGAACTGACCACGATCCACCAGCCGATCGCCGATATGTCGCGCGCCGCGGTCGAGCTGCTGACCAGCATGTTGCGCGCCAAGCGCGACGGCGGCGAGGTGCGGCACGTGACGCTGGATTACACACTGATCCGGCGGCAGTCGGATGCGGCACCGAGAAAGCGCCCATCGGCGCGGGGCAAGAAATAGCCTCAGATCTGCCGCAGATTTTGTGGACAAGCCTGCGACGACCATGTCCTTTCCGTTCTTCCGCGAAAGCGGGAGCTCAAGGTTGCGGGCGGCGGTGCTGTAATCCTGGTTCCCGCTTGCGCGGGGGAACTGCGATTTGCTTGAGCGGTACAGGCGCCGACCACCCAGTGAGGGCGTTCGCTTAGCCCCGGATCGTCATCGCGATCTCGCGTCGCTCGCCCGGCGCAAGTTTCGCCGCCGCCCCCCGATTGACCGCGTCGGGCATCGCCGTGACCGGTTCGAGGCAAAAAAAGTCTTGGCTCGGCGGCAGGTAGAAATGCAGCAGCGGCGTCCCCGTGCCGGCGAGCGTTATCGCGCCATCGTCGTGCGTGATCGTCGCATGGCCGCCCCAGCCAGTGTAGCAATGATCGATCAACGCGGCGCGCGCGAGCGGCGCCCCGCGCGACCAATCGCCCAACGTATCGGGCGCGGCCAATTGGGTCGGCAGCATCGCCCCATCGGCCTGCCATACGCCGGTGGCGACGAAGGCCAGTGTCGCGACCCCGGCGCGCGCGAAATAGGGGTGGAAGCCGAGACTATAGGGCATGACGTCGTCGCCAGTATTCTCCAGTGTCAGCGTGACGCTCAGCCCGCTGGGATCAAGCGCGATGCACTGCGTGGCGGCATAGCGCCAGGGCCAGGCGTCGTCGGGCGCGTGGGCGTGGGCCAAGGTCGCGCTCGTTGCGTCCGACGCGGTGACGGACCAGGCCGACAGCCAGCCGACGCCGTGCAGGGGATGCGCCTGGCCCGGATAGTTGAGCGGCACGACGTGGCGCTCACTTTCGAACGAAAACGCGCCATTGGCGATACGGTTGGCATACGGCACCAACGGAAAGCTTGCGAGCGACAGCGGATCGCGCGCGCCGACTGGGCTCGGGCGCAGCACATCCACCCCGCGCCGGGTGAGCGACGCGATCGCGCCGCCCGTCGGCTCCAGCGTCGCCGCCCAGTCGCCCGCGGCGATCCTCACCCTTCCATATCCTCGAGTTCGCGACCGCGCGTTTCGTTGACCATCGCCTTGACGAAGAAGAACGACACCGCTGCCGCCAACGCATAGCCGACATAGGTCACTGCCAGGCCGGGCGAGACGGCAAGCGAGGGGAAGCTTACCGAGATTGCGGCATTGGCGATCCACTGCGCGAAGCCCGCCACGGCCAGCGCCGAGCCGCGGATCTGGGTCGGGAACATCTCGCCGAGCATCACCCACATCACCGGGCCCCAACTGACGTTGAAGAAGATCACGTACAGATTGGCGGCGACCAGGGCGATCAGCCCGTTGTTACCCGGCAGCGACACGGCGCCGGCGGCGTCGGTCACCGCGGTGGAAAAGGCCCAGGCGACCACGGCGAGCGTTACCGCCATGCCGGCCGAACCGATCAGCAGCAGCGGCTTGCGGCCGATCTTGTCGATCAATGCGATCGCCAGCAGGCAGGCGCCGATCGATAGCACCCCCGACAGGATGTTGGTCTGCAGCGCGTAATCCTCGGTAAAGCCGACCGCTTCCCACAAGGTGGCGCCGTAATAGAACACCACGTTGATGCCGACGAGCTGCTGGAACACGGCAAGGCCGATGCCGACCCATAGGATCGGGCGGATCTTGCGCGTCTTCTTGTCGATCAGATCGGACAATTTGGGGCGATGATGATCGGCCGCCAGGCTGGCGCGGATCTGCGCCACCTTGCGCTCCGCTTCCGCCGCCCCGAACAGGCGGCTGAGCACCTCCGCCGCCTCGGCATCACGCCCCTTGACGACTAGATAGCGCGGGCTTTCGGGAATGAAGAACAAGGCGACAAAGTAGATAGCCGCAGGAATAACCTGCAACCAGAACATCCAGCGCCACGCTTCATAGCCGCCCCACAGGATCGCGGTGGAGCCGCCGGCATAGCGCGCCAGCACGAAGTTGGCGACGAACGCGCCGGTCAGCCCCGTGATGATCATCACCTGCTGGATGCTCGACAGACGCCCACGCACATTTGCTGGGGTCACCTCGGAAATATACACGGGCGAGGTAACGCTGGCTGCGCCAACGCCGAACCCGCCGATGATCCGGGCGAGGATGAAGATTGCCGAGGATTCCGCCGCACCCGCCAGCAGCGCTGAAAAGATAAACAGGGCCGCAGCAACCATCATCGTGTTGCGGCGCCCGATCAGATCGGACAGCCGCCCTGCGCCAAACGCGCCGATCGACGACCCGACCAGGATCGCGCCGACATTCACGCCGATGCCGAGTCGCCCGAGATCGAACGCCGCTTCCAGCCCCTTCTGCGTGCCGTTGATCACGCCGGAATCGTAACCGAACATGAAGCCGCCAATCGTCGCCACCGCGACGACAAGCATGACGAGCGAGCGGTTGATCTCGCTATGGCCTTGGGGGTGGTCCACTCGGGTATCCTCTTTGTTTCCGGCGCCTCTGTGTGCGCTCAGCTGTTGGCGGGGGGTATCGGTATTCCTGCGATGGTCACGGGGAAGGTGAACACGTCGCCAGCAAAAGGTTGTGCGAGAAGCGCTTCGGCCGACAGACCTTGCCGCGCCGTGGTGACATAGGCCGTGCGGTGGTCCGGGCCGCCGAGCGCGATCTTGGTGACATTGGCGACGGGCAAACGCACCTCGCCGGTCTGCAGCCCGGTCGCGTCATAGCGTCGCGCCGCCCAACCGCCGTAGAACGCCACCCAAACGCCGCCCTCCGCATCGCAGATCGCCCCGTCGGGATGGCCTTCGTCGCCGGTAAAGGCGAGGAATGGGGCGGCGGCGCCGACGCTGCCATCAGCTTCGATCGCGTGCACGGTAATGGTCCGCGCCAGCGTGTCGACGTGGTACAAGCGCTTGCCGTCGGGCGCGATGGCCGGGCCATTGGCGATGCACACCGGATCGATCGCGGTGATGGTAACCGTGCCGGCATCGAGCATGAACACGCGGCCGCTGGCTGCCGTCTCGTCATTATCCATCGTGCCAAAGAAGATGCGCCCCGAGGCATCGACCGCGGCGTCGTTCAGGCGATTGGCCGGCAGGTGCGCGTCGATCTCGGCGATTTGGGCGAACGCGCCGCTCTCGGGCGAAAAGCGATGCGGGCCGGATTGCAGCCCCGCGATCAGGTCGCCGTGCATCGACGGTATGACCCAGCCGACGAATTCCGGCGCATCCCAATGATCGAGCGCTCCCGTTTCCGGCGTGTGGCGATAGACGCGCCGGCTCTTGATGTCGACGAACCACAAAGCGTCGCCGATCCAGATCGGGCCTTCGCCCAGTTCGGCGCCGATCGACAGCAGATGCGCGGCCTGCATCAACGCCATCCGGCATCGACGAAATAGTCGTGCGCGGTGCACATGCGGGCATCATCCGACGCCAGGAACAGCGCCAAGGCAGCGACGTCGGACGGCTGGATGCGGCCGTCGAGGCATTGCGCGGCGACGATCTCGGCTTCGCCCTCGGGCGTATACCAGCGTTCCTGGCGCGGCGTCTGGACGTTGCCGGGGACGATCGTATTTACGCGAATATTGCTCCTACCGAGATCCCTGGCAAGCGCGCGTGTGAGCCCTTCAATGGCCGCCTTGGAGGTCTGGTAGAGCACCAGATCGGGCAAGGCGAGATGCCAGCTGATCGATCCGAAATTGATGATCGCGCCGCCACCGGCCTGCTTCATCGCCGGGATGACGGCCTTGGCGGCGAAGAACTGGTGACGCAGGTTGACGTTGAGCCTGTCTTCCCACACCGCCGGGGTGACATCGTCGATCGTATGGCGATCGTCATTGGCGGCATTGTTGATCAAGATGTCCACGCCCCCCAGCGCGATCTCAAAGGCTTGCATCGCTGCGGCGACCTGATCGAGATCGGTAAGATCGCAGTGACGATAAAGCGGCGCATGGCGCGCGTCGGCGGCGAGTCGTAGGGCCAGCGCCTCGCCCTCGTCATTGGCGATGTCGACAAATCCGACGCGCGCGCCCTGCGCGACGAACGCCTCGACCAAACCGGCGCCGATCCCGGACGCGCCGCCGGTGATGATCACGCTCTTATTCTGCAGGCTGGGATAGCGTGCCCGCGTCTCGCTCGTACTGGTCTGCTGTAACATCAAGATCTCCGACGGCGTCACGCCGTGAGCAGCCCGCGGGCCGCAAGGTTGCGCATCAACGCGCCGATGCCGACGCGCCAGGCGGGCGCATCACGCGACGTGGTGACGGTATTGACGAGGGTGCCGAGCCGGGCGCTGGTGATGGTCACCACGTCGCCGGGCTTGTGCGCGAAGCCACGACCCGGTTCATCGCGATCCTGGGTCGGCGCGAACAGCGTGCCGCAGAACAGCACGAAGCCGTCGGGATAGTGATGCTCGCTCATCGCCTGCGCCAGCAGATCCTCCGGATCGCGACTGATCTCCCGCATCGTGCTTGCCCCGTTGAGGGTATAGCCGTCAGTCCCGGCGATGGTCAGCGCCACGTCGGCAGCGCGCACATCGTCCATTGTGAATTGGGCATCGAACAGGCGGATTAGCGGCCCGATCGAGCAGGACGCGTTATTATCCTTGGCCTTGCCCAGCAACAGCGCCGAGCGGCCTTCGAAATCGCGCAGATTGACGTCGTTGCCGAGCGTCGCGCCGACCGCGCGACCGCACGAATCCGCAACCAGCACGATCTCCGGCTCAGGATTGTTCCAGGTCGAATCCGATCGCACGCCGATCTCGGCGTTGAGCCCGACCGTCGAGAGCACGGGCGATTTGGTGAAGATTTCCGCATCCGGCCCGATCGCCACTTCGAGATATTGTGACCACAGCCCGTCGGCGATGAGTACATCCTTGAGCGTGGCGGCTTCCGCCGAACCCGGCACGACGGCGCGGATATTGCCGCCCAGCGCTTCCTCGATCCGATCCCGCACTTCGACGGCACGATGATGATCGCCGCGCGCGCGCTCCTCGATCACGCGCTCCAGCGCGGAGACGGCAAAGGTGACGCCGGCGGCCTTTACGCAGTGCAAGTCGATCGGGCTGAGCAACGATGCTGTATCAATCGAGTCCAGATCGCCAATCGCGGTGCCACCGTCGAACGCACCCATCTCGATCAAGGCGGAAACCGTCGGCGCGACGCCCGACATGTCGAATGCCGTGCCGTCGCGAATCACGATCGGCGTGGGCCCGTCTCCGCTGTCTATCCGACCTACGAAGCAGCCACTACGCCAGTCGCCCGGCACCGCCTTGAGCAGCGGCAAATGTTCTTGCGACACGTGTTCCCCTCCGTTGTGTTAGCGGTATCGTCTATGCCATAGGGCGTCGTCAAGGGACGTATCGGCGGTCGCGCCGAACGCTATGGAGAGGATCGCGCTGGATGGGGACGGGTCGATTCGAGAGCTGGATCCTCGGGGTTGCGCTGGTCTGCGTCGCCACGCCGGTCGTGGCGCGTCCCGATCTGCCGGCCGATCTATCGGCGCGCTATCGTTGGAGCAACGTGAAGGTCGGCGCCGGCGGCTATGCGCCAAACATCGTGTTCAGCCCGGTCGAGCGCGATCTTGCCTATCTGCGCACCGACATGGGCGGCGCCTATCGGTGGGACGCCAAAACCGCCCGCTGGCTTCCGCTGCAGGACGACAATGCCACCTCCAGCTATATGGGTACCGAGAGTGTCGCCGCCGATCCGCGTGATGCCAACGTCGTGTACCTCGCGGCCGGGATGGGCGCCCGTCAGCCCGCTGCGATCCTGCGATCCGCGAACCGTGGCCGAGAGTGGCGAATCACCCCGGTGCCCTTCGCAATGGGCGGCAATGAAGCCGGGCGGGGGCTGGGCGAGCGGTTGGCGATCGATCCGAACCGGACGTCCACCTTATTCTTTGGGTCGCGCCACGATGGCTTGTGGCGCAGCGACGATGCCGGCGCGCGCTGGGCCAAGGTGACCAACTTCCCGGTCGTCGGCCTGGGCGCGCCCGCCCGTCGCACGTCGCATGGCGGCGTGTCGTTCGTGGTGGTCGATCCGACCGGCGGCAAGACGGGGCAGGCGTCGCGCCGGATCTGGGCCGGCGTCGCCGATCCGGGCCAGGTGCATCTCTACCGATCCGACGACGCTGGGCGGAGCTGGGCGGCGATGCCGGGGCCGGCGCTGTTCGCCGTCAAGGGCGTGATCGACGCGGCGGGCAACCTGTATGTCGGCTATGCCAGCGGCATCGGGCCGAGCGATGCGACGACCGGGGCGGTGTGGCGTTACGGCGTGGATGGCAGCGCGCGCGACGTCACGCCGCGGGCGTATCGCGAGAGCGGCAGCGTCGGTGGGTTCCTCGGCGTCGCGGTGGCGCGCGGCATCGTCGCGGTATCGACGATCGACCGCTACAAGATCGGTGATACGGTGTGGGTTTCGCGTGATCAGGGCCTGCGCTGGGACGATATCGGCAAGCGCAGCCGCCGCGACATTTCGGCGACGCCGTTCCTGCTGCACGAAGGCGACGGGGCGGATTTCGGCCACTGGATTTCGGGATTGGCGATCGATCCGTTCGATCCGCGGCATATCGTCTATACGACCGGCGCGACGGTCTATGCCACGCGCGGATTGGCGACGAGCGGGCCGATCCGCTGGGTGCCCTGGGCCGAGGGGATCGAGCAGACCGCGATCATCACGCTCGTCTCGCCGACCGGCGGCGCACATCTCGTGTCCGGCTTCGGCGATCTCGCCGGGTTCGTGCACGACGATCTGGCGCGCTCGCCGCAGCCCAGCTTTGCGAACCCGTATCTGTCAAACACCAACACGCTGGATTATGCTGGCCGCGCGCCGAACGTGCTGGTGCGCAGCGGCAGCCTGTATCTCGAACGGGCGCGCGACGCGACGTTGGGCTGGTCGGGCGACGGCGGGCGCAACTGGCAGCCGCTCAAGGTGCCGCCGATGGGGACGCCGGCACGGCGCGAAGATCTGATCGGCGAGGCGGCGATCACCGTGTCCGCCGATGGCGCGACTTTCGTGGTGGCAACGCTCGAACCCCGCGTGACGCGGGATCGGGGCACGACGTGGGAGCGTCCCAACGGGCTGCCCGCGGCGACGCGCGCCGTGGCCGATAAGGTGACGCCAGGTGTTTTCTACGCCGTCGATGCGGCGGGCGGCAGGTTGCTGTTGTCGCGTGATGATGCGCGCAGCTTCACGCCGCTTGCCGGGCGGGGCCTGCCGAGCGATCTGTCCGCCGCGCGACCGGCCAACCGCGAAGCGCAATCGGCCTTGGTCGCCTCGCCGCTGGCGGCGGGTGAGTTATGGCTGCAGCTTGGCCGCGCGCTGTACCGCAGCACCGATGGCGGCGCGCAGTTCACGCGCGTCGATGGCGGGCTGGCGATCGAATTGTTCGGCTTGGGCAAGGATGCGGTGTTCGCGATCGGCACCCAGAACGGCACGCGCGGCGTGTGGCGCTCGCGCGATCTGGGGCGGCATTGGGCGCGGATCGATGACGATTCGCATCGCTGGGGCGGGCGCTACCGCGTGATTTCGGGCGACCCGCGCCTTGCTGGCCGGGTCTATGTCGGCACGGACGGACGCGGCATATTCTACGGCGATCCGGTGGGAGAGAAAAAGTGACGTCAGAAAAAATGCCGTTCCCCGGCGATGGCCGGGGCCCAGTCGCGCAGGTTGCGGTAACCGGGCGCAGCGTGCGTAGCTCATGTGCTCTGCAGCTGGGCCCCGGCCTTCGCCGGGGAAAGTTTAAGGGGAAAACTGGGGGGAAGTGGTCGGCGCTGATCGCCGCCGCTCTGCTCGCTGCTCTCCCCACCGTCGCGCTGGCCCAACAGGCCACCCCAATTCCCAAGATCGTCAGCAAAAATGGCCGCCACGCGCTAATTGTGGACGGCGTGCCGTTCACGATGCTGGGCGGGCAGGTCAACAATTCGAGCAATTATCCGGAAGCACTCAAGACGGCTTGGGACGTGCTTGATCGCGTCCACGCCAACACGGTCGAAGTGCCGATCGCCTGGCAGCAGGTCGAACCGGTCGAAGGAAAGTTCGATCTGTCGTTCCTGCAGGAACTGCTCGATCAGGCGCGCGCGCATAACAAGCGCGTGGTTTTGCTCTGGTTCGGCACATGGAAGAACACCTCCTTCGCCTATACGCCGGATTGGGTGAAGCTCGACAACCGCCGCTTCCCGCGCATGAAGACGCGCGACGGCAAGGATCACGGCGTGCTCAGCGCGCATGGCGTGGCGACCCTGGCGGCGGACACGCGCGCGTTCGTCAAAGTGATGGAATATCTGCGCGATCACGATGCGCAGAATACGGTGATCCTGGTCCAGCCGCAGAACGAGACTGGTAGCTATCGCAATCCACGCGATTATTCGCCTGCCGCCGACGCATTGTTCGCGCGCGCCATTCCGGCCGCGCTGGCCAAGGCGACTGGTAAGAGCGGCACCTGGGCGCAGGCGTTCGGCGCGCAGGCCGATCGCGCGTTCAATTCCTGGTATGTCGCCTCCTTTGTCGATGCGATCGCCGCGGCGGGGAAGGTGATCAAGCCCTTGCCGATGTACGTCAACGCGTCGCTTGCCGGCCCCTCCAACGTGCCGGATCCGGACGGCGTGGCGAGCGGCGGGCCGCAGCAGGACGTGCTCGATATCTGGAAGGCGGCGGCTCCCCATGTCGATTTCGCCGCGCCCGATATCTATGATCGGGCGAGCGCCAACGTGGTGCAATATCTCGACAAATATGCCAGGCCCGACAATGCGCTGATGGTGCCGGAGATCGGCAATGCGCGCGAATTCCACCGCTTCTTCTATGCCGCGCTCGGGCGCGGCGCGATCGGCTATGCGCCGTTCGGTTTGGATGCTAGCGGCTATTTCAATTATCCGCTCGGCGCCGGGGATTTGAGCGAGGCGACGCTCGCCCCGTTAGCCTTGCCCTATGCCGCGGTCGGATCGATCATGCGCGATTGGGCGCGGATCGCGTTCGAACGACCGACCTGGGGCGCGGCCAAGCCGGATGACGGCACGGCACAGCGCACCACGATGGGCGCCTGGACGATCTCGGCGTCGTGGGGCGAATGGCAGTTCGGGATGAAGGACTGGACCTGGCTCAAGTCGGAACCCGCGCCCTGGGGCAAGGAGCCGATCGGCGGGGTCGCGGTGGCCCAATTGTCGGCGGACGAATTTCTCGTCGTCGGCGATCATGTGCGGCTGAATTTCGGTACGGCCGACTTCACGCCGAACGGCCTGGTGGTGCGCGTCGAGGAAGGCACGTTCCGCAAGGGGGCGTGGGTCGCGTCCCGCGTGTGGAACGGCGACCAGACAGATTACGGCATCAACCTGCTCGATAAGCCGCAGGTGTTGAAAATCACGATGGGGCGCTACCGCTAAGCGGTGCGGGACAAAATAAGGGGACGGATATGAAGAAGACGATCATCTCCACGCTCATGCTTGGTAGCGCTATCGGCAGCGCGCAGGCGCAGACCTATCAGAAGACCGCCGCGGGTATCGTAGTCAGCCCGGCAAGCGGCCCGGCGTCGCGCATCGAACTATCGGTGCATGGCGATGGCATCGTGCACGTCGTCGCATTGCCCAAGGGCAGTGAGGGGGCCGTGCGCACGCCGAGCTTGATGGCGCCCAATCCGCCCGCCGCCGGTGCGTTCAGCGTTGCGGAGAGCAAGGGGCATGTGTTCGTCCGCGCGGCCAAGTCGATCGCCGATGTCGATCTGCAGACCGGGCAGGTGCGCTTCCTCGATCCCGCCAACCGCGTGTTGCTGGCGGAAAGCGGCGCGCCGGTGTTCCGCCCGACCAGCGCCGACGGCAAGCCCTATGTCGCCGTGTCGCAGCAGTTTAATCGCGGCACCGACGAAGGCCTGTACGGCCTCGGCCAGCATCAGAACGCACAAATGGACTATAATGGCGAGGACGTCGAACTTGCCCAGCACAACATGGATATCGCCGTGCCGTTCGTCGTCTCGACGAACAAATACGGTTTGCTGTGGGACAATGACGGGATCAGCCGCTTCGGCAATCCGACGCCGTACAAGCTCGTCGGCGAGGGGCTGCAGGTCAGCAGTATTGGCCAGCCGGGCTGGAAGGCGGAATATTTCCTGGACGGCAAATCCGTGGTGACGCGGCAGGAAGCCGTGATCAACTATCAGTTCATCAAGGATCAGGCGACCTGGCCCGCCGCCGCCAAGGCCGCGACCACGGCCGCCACCGGCGGTCAGAATACCGCCGGCAATGCGGTGCAGAAGCAGACGGTGGTGTGGTCGGGCGATGTGCTCCCGACGGTCACCGGCGCGCATAAATTCCAGCTTTATGGCTCGAGCTATTTCAAGGTCTTCGCCGACGGCAAATTGGTGCTCGATCGCTGGCGGCAGAACTGGAATCCTTGGTACGCCAATTTCGATCTGCCGATGACCAAGGGCAAAAAGGTCGCGATCCGCATCGAATGGGAGCCCAATGCCGGCTATATGGCGTTGCTGCATAACGATCCGCTGCCTGCCGCCGATCGCCACTCGGTTTGGCTGACCAGCGATGTTGCGCAGGCCAAGGATTATTGGTTCGTCCCCGGCGACACGCTGGACGGGGTTATCGCCGGCTACCGCCAGCTCACCGGTAAGGCTGAGATGATGCCCAAATGGGCCTACGGCTTCTGGCAGTCGCGTCAGCGCTACGAGAATACCGCCGAGCTGACCGGCGTGGTCGAGAAATATCGTTCGCTCGGCATTCCGCTCGACAATATCGTGCTCGATTGGCGCTATTGGCGCGATGACGATTGGGGCAGCCATCGCTTCAACCCGAAATTCTGGTCCGATCCCAAGGCGATGATCGATGCCGTCCACGGCGATCATGCCAATTTCATGATCTCGGTCTGGCCGAAATTTTATCCCACCACCGATACGTACAAGGAACTCGCGGCCAAGGGCTTGGTCTATCAGGGCAATCTGAAGCAGGGCAATGTCGACTGGGTCGGGCCGGGCTACAAGAACACCTTCTACGATCCCTATGCCCCCGAAGGCCGCAAGATTTTCTGGAAGCAGGTCGAGACCCGGCTGGCCAAATTGGGTGTCGACGCCTGGTGGGCCGATGCCAGCGAGCCCGACATGCACAGCAATCTCTCGATCCCCGAGCGGATCGACACGATGGGTCCGACTGCAGCCGGCCCGGCGGCCGAATTCTTTAACAGCTACCCGCTGATGAACGCGCGCGCCTTCTATGACGGCTGGAGCGCGTACAAGCCCAACGTGCGGCCGTTCCTGCTCACCCGCTCCGGGTTTGCCGGGCTGCAGCGTTACGGCGCGGCGATCTGGTCGGGCGACGTCGCCAGCCGCTGGTATGATCTGCGCGCGCAGATTTCCGCCGGGGTCAACGCCTCGATGTCGGGCATCCCCAACTGGACGCACGATATCGGCGGCTTTGCGCTGGAGGATCGCTTCGCCAGCAAGACGCCGACCGCGGAAAATCTCGAGGAATGGCGCGAACTCAACCTGCGCTGGTTCCAGTTCGGCGCGTTCAGTCCGCTATTCCGCAGCCACGGCGAATATCCGTATCGCGAGATTTACGAGATCAGCCCCCAAGGCTCGCCGATGCGCTCCTCGATGGTGTGGTACGATCAGCTGCGTTACCGTCTGATGCCGTATATCTACACGCTGGGCGCCGACACGTTCCAGAAGGACGGCAGCATCATGCGCGGCCTGGCGATGGATTTCCCCGCCGACCTCAAGGCGCGCAAGATCGACGATCAATATCTGTTCGGCGATGCGCTGCTGGTCGCCCCGGTCACGGAATATCGCGCGCGCGCGCGCCAGGTCTATTTTCCGGGCAAGGCGCGCTGGTACGATTTCACCACCGGCAAGGCATATCGCGGCGGCACGTCCGCCACGGTGGACGCACCCTATGAACGCATGCCGCTGTTCGTCCGCGCCGGCGCGGTGGTGCCGATGGGGCCGGTGACGCAATGGGTCGATCAGCAGCGCGATGCGCCGCTGACCATCACGGTCTATGCCGGGGCGAACGGGCAATTCTCGCTCTACGAGGATGACGGGCGCAGCCTGCAGTACAAATCCGGCGCGTCGAGCCGCATTCCGATGCGCTATGACGATCGCAAGCAAACGCTGACATTGGGCGCGCGCGAAGGCGCAGGCTGGGCCGGCATGCCGGCGACACGTGCGATCCGCGTCAAATGGGTCGTGCCCGGCAAACCGGTGACCGACGCCAACGCCTTCGATACGGAAGTGACGTATACGGGCGCCGCCATGACCATCGCGAAGCGCCGCTGATGCACAGCTTGTGGCATCGCCGGGGCGTGCTCGCCGGCCTCGCGGCGATGCCCGCCATGCCGGCATTGGCACGGGCCGGGGGGCTGGCCGCCGGGCCGGTCCAGCCGACCTGGCCGTCGCTGGTCGAGCATTATCGCTATCCCGATTGGTTTCGCGATGCGAAGTTCGGCATCTGGTCGCATTGGGGCCCGCAGGCAGTGCCCGAGCAGGGCGATTGGTATGGCCGGTTCCTGTATATGCAGGGCCATCCGATGTACCGCCACCATCTGGAGGCCTATGGCCACCCCGCCGATAGCGGCATGATGGACGTGCAGAACCGCTGGACCGCCGCCAATTGGGATCCGGCAGCGCTGATGCAGCGCTTCGTGAAGGCGGGCGCGAAATATTTTGTCTCGCTCGCCTGCCATCACGACAATCTCGATTGCTATGACAGCGCGCATCACCCGTGGAACTCGCTGCGCGTGGGGCCGAAGCGCGACGTGGTCGGCACCTGGGCCAAGACCGCGCGCGCCGCGGGGTTGCGCTTCGGCGTCTCGAACCATGCCAGCCATGCTTGGCACTGGTACCAGCCCGCGTACGGCTATGACCCCGAGGGGTCGCGCAAGGGCGAGCGCTACGATGCTTACCGGCTGACCAAGGCGGAGGGCAAAGGCAAATGGTGGCACGGGCTCGACCCGCAGCAATTGTACACCGGGCGGCACATGGTCGCGCCGGACGGGATCGATAGCATCGCGGCGATGGACGCCTGGCACGACGCGCATGACGGGCAGTGGATCGAGACCGCGCCGCCGGGCGATGCGCGCTACGCCAGGCAATGGCTGTTGCGGCAGATCGACCTGATCGAGAAGTACCGTCCCGATTTCTGCTATATGGACAATACCGAACTGCCCTTCGGCCCGATCGGGCTGCAGGCGGCGGCGGATTACTATAATCGCTCGCTACAATGGCACGGCAAGGTCGATGTCGTGCTCACCGCCAAGCAGTTGCAGCCCTATGCGCGCGGTGGGCTGGTGCAGGATGTCGAGCGCGGCTTCTCCGATCGCTTGTGGGAAGAGCCGTGGCAGACCGACACGTGCCTGGGCGACTGGTTCTATAACCGATCGCGCTTCACCGACCGCAGCTACACTTCGGCCGAAGCGGTGCTGCAGCGGTTGGCCGACGTGGTGTCCAAGAACGGCAATCTCCTGCTTTCGGTGCCGCAGCGCGGCGACGGCACTATAGATGGCGAGGAGGAGAACATCCTCGATGGGCTCGCCGCCTGGATGGCGATCAATGGCGAGGCGATCTTCGGCTCGCGCCCGTTCCGCGTCTATGGCGACGGGCCGACGCGGCTCGCCTCGGGCATGAAGAGCGAAGACGGGTTCAAGGGCTTTGCGGCGGGCGACGTGCGCTTCACCACCAGAGGCGGTGCGCTGTACGTACTGTTCCTCAAGGCGCCGCAAGGCACGGCGCGGATCATGGCGCTCGGGCGGAGCCAGTGGAACGGGGCGATCGCGCGCGTGACCCTGCTGGGGGGGCGCACGCTGTCGCACCGGCATAGCGACGAAGCGCTGGAATTGGAGCTGCCGCCCGGACTTGGGATCGTGCCGGTGGTGCGGATTGAGGGGCGTTTCGATTGAGTGCAAGCTGCCAAGGAATTGTTCACCGAGCAGGCGCATCGAAGCGGGATCGCCATTCAATGTAGCCAGATCAGGGCGGCAAGATGAACGAGGCCCGTGAAGTAGACCGCGCGGAGATGTTGACGGGTTGCAAAGCGGCGGAAGTGTTTGAGGCAGCCGACGCATTCCTCGACCTAATTACGATGATGATCGATGGCTGTTTATTCGCAGCCGATACCGTCACCATTGCGATCGAGACCGCGGCTATATCCGGCATCGCCAGCGCGAACCGGCGCAGCGCCTGCTGATCTTGCGGCGCTGCAGTTAGTAAATGCCTTCCCATTCCCGCTACCGGATGAGGGATTGAGCGACCGCTTTGTAATTCCGTTACCACTAAACGATGAGCCGCGATGGCAGTGATAGCCTGTCCCGCCCTTGCGGTTCTTGTGGCACCCCTGTGCGTTTAAGCCGCCTGGCGTCGCGAAACTATTCGATGTCGTGTTGATCGCCAGTAAACCAGCCACCGCCGCTCCACCTGCTTGTTCACGATCGTCTTCCCCTGATGACGACGCTATCGGTCGGGTTGGATAGCGCAACGGCAATTTCGATCGTTCTCGGTAAAATCAAACTCGCCGTCGCGAGGTCCGTTGTCGGCGAGGCTCGGCGCGAGATCGTGTTCGTCACTGACCAGAAGGACGTGTTGCCGATACAGTTCGCGACGCGCGATCTAACCAACGGCTCAAGCGAACACGCGGCTGAGCTGATACCTCGTTCGACGACACACTGCACTGCGATAGGAGACGCTGCTTGAGGCGGCGATCGTGCAAATGACTGACTCGCTACGCTGCGACTCCGCTATTTGCTCCGCAATTGGTGCGGTCTGCGTCGATCGATAGGTGGCCGCCCAACTGCAGCCGTGATCGGCGTCCCGATGTCGTAGCTGTGGCGCCCCAGCCCCGCATCGATCCGCGTCAGGTTCGAGCCGCAGCGGCGACGGTCAACTAAAGCCGATCGCGTTGCCCAAGCGTCCCGCCGCGATCCAGTCGCGTTGCGCGACCTGCAGCAAGTCGAGACGGCCCGCATCATGCACGCCGGCGGAACTGCGCCAGAACATGGTCGCGCGCCGGTATTGCCGGGCCGACTGCAGGAAGTATCGTCGTCTCCCGGTTCCGGGTTTAGTTATAATCGGTCTAACCGCCATTGTGCAGTTCGCGCAGCGGCGCATGCGACAACTGGCGCGGATCGAATACCGTGATCAAGCGAACGTCCCCTCGATACAGCCTTGGGCGAAGGCATAGAAGCGGGCCATCTTGCGGTTCTCGGCCTCGCGCCCGCCGCTTGCCTGATGCCCGGCGGCCATGTCGGTGAGCAGCAGCGTCGGGCGGGCAGCGGTCGATCGCGCACGCACTTCGGCGACCAGTTTTGCCGGTTCCCAATAGCCCACCCGATCGTCCTTCAGCCCGGCGGTGGTTAGCAGCGGCGGATAGGCCACGCGCCGGACATTCTCGTACGGGGAGATTGACGCCATGTAGTCGTAATCAGCTGCGCTCGACAGCGGGTCACCCCAATCAGGGCGGAACAGCGGGACCAGCGGATGCTCGGCGTCGCTCATCGTATTTAGCATGTCAACAAACGGCACCGATCCGATCACCCCGGCCCATAGATCGGGCGCAGCGTTCATCGACGCGCTGACTAGCAAGCCGCCGGCCGACAAACCGTAGGAGACAAGCTTGTCGCGTGCAGCATAGCGCTCGGCTATCAGGTGTCGTGCGCAGGCGATGAAGTCGCCGAAGCTGTTATGTTTGGCGTGCAGACGCCCGTCGAGGAACCAGCGCCGGCCCTTTTCCGATCCGCCGCGCACATGTGCGATGGCATAGCTCCAGCCGCGTTCGACCAAAACGGTCGGTGCGACATCGAACAGCGCCTCGCTCGACACGCCGTATGCGCCGTAGCCATAGAGCAGTAACGGTCCCGTCCCGTCGGCCACGGTACCCTTGCGCGTCAGCAGCGTGATCGGCACGCGTTCGCCGTCCGAGGCGGTCGCGAACAGCCGCCGCACATTGAAGCGCGCCGGATCGAACCCGGCGATGCGCTGGGTAGCGATCACCGTGCTCCGCCCACTGGCCAGGTCGACGTCGATCCAGTGTGGCGGACTGGCGGGCGTCTCGATCATCGCCCGGCAAGTCGCGCCGCGATGATCCTGCCCGAGCGGCACAGTCAGCGCATAAGCGTCGCCCGCGATCGCCACCTGCCGTTCCGTACCGCCCGGCAGCGTGAGGACCATGCGCGGCAGCACGTCGCGCCGTTCGAGCCGCACCAGCGCGCCGCGGAACGACGCGATTTGCAGGATCTGCGTCCCCGCACGGTGCTGCACCAAATCGCCCTGCTCGGCAAAGTTTTGACGATCGACCCGCGCGATCCGCCCGTCGAGCGCGGAGGCATCCTCGACCAGCGCGACCAGGCCGCCGTTCCATTCCTCGATCGAATAGCGCCGCCCCTTGGCGCGCGGCCACACCACCGCCGGAGCACGCGTCTCGCCCGCGGCGGGAATCAGCCGCACCTCGCTGGTATCCGGCCCCGACAGCGTGATCGCGACGAACCCGTCCGCCGCGGTGCGCTCGATCTGCATGAAAATCGCCGGATCGCTTTCCTCATAGACCAGTGTCCCCGGCCCTCCCGCCACCGGCGTACGATATACGCGCGTCGGCCGGTTGCGCGCATCGCGCCAGATCCAGAACAGCCAGTCCGACGAAGGCGAGAAGACCAGCCCGCCATAGCCGTACGCATCGCTATCGACGAGCACCCGCACCGTCCCGCCTGCGATATCGCGCACGCAAATACGATGCCGGTCGTTGCCGCCGACATCTTCCGCCCAGGCATAGGATTTCCCGTCCGGGCTGACCTGTTGTCCGGTGGTGCGATAATAGGCCTGGCCCGCCGCGCGCGCCGCCTCGTCGAGCAATAACTGAACCTCGGACGCGCCGACGCGGTGCCGCGAATAGCGCGCGTGTGATCCGTCCGGATACGCCTTGCCATACGTCCAGCCATTGCGCGACAGGCCAGGTTCGGCATCGCCGACCGGCGCGCGCGCCTGCATCGTTGCGTAGAACGCGGCCTCGTCCGCTGCAACGCGCTCCAACACCGCCTTGGCATAGACATTCTCTGCCAGCAGATGTTCGCGCACCGGCGCCGGCAGCGTCCCAATGCTGCGCTCGCCGCTGGCCGGCACGTATTTTAGCCAGGCATAGGGATCTATCCGGGTCCTGCCGACCTGCGTGCGTACCAGCGGAATGCGCGGCGTCACCGGCGGCGTGGGCAGCGTGCTCCTAGCCGCGCGCGCCGGCAGCGTAACGCCGCCCAACATCGCCGTAATACCTGCCCCCGCGAGGAATCGGCGGCGCGATAAGGCGATACGGGATAGGGCTGGCGACATGGAGGTCGGCGTTCCTCAGTAGTGATGATGAAGAGTAGGGGCGCCCGTATAACTACGGCAATCGATACGTTCCGCCCCGGCGGCAATTTGGCCCGATCGCAATAACCATCGACCCAGCTAGCGCAATCATGACGCTCGAAAACGTCACAAATGCTCGTAACCTTGCAACAGGTCACAACGATGGGGGCGACATTGCGCAACAATAGTTCATTCATATGCCGGGTCAGCGCTATCGCGCTCGCCAGCATTATGCTCGCGCCGTCGGCGTCGTTCGCGCAGTCCGTATCCACCGCCGATACAGAGGCAGGAGATATCGTCGTAACCGCGACGAAGCGTGACGAATCCACGCGAGATATCCCCGGCTCCGTGTCGGCGGTCACCGAACAGGATTTGCAGCGGCTCAACGCACAGAGCCTGTCGGACTATATCACCCGTGTCCCCGGCGTCGTGTTCAACGATTACCAGCCTGGTGTTTCCGAAGTGGTGATCCGCGGGGTCGCCTCGACGACCTATCACGAGGCGAACCAGGCCACGACCGGCTATTACATCAACCAGATCCCACTGGTCGAACCGGGCTTCCCGTTGGTCATCCCCGACATCGATTCGTTCGATGTGAAACAGGTGGAAGTGCTGCGTGGTCCGCAGGGCACGCTGTTCGGGTCGTCGTCGCTGGGCGGCGCAATCAACTATGTCGTTAACGAAGCCGATCCGTCGGCGATCGACGCCGGCGCCGAGGGCATCGTATCCTCTACCCGGCGCGCGGGCGAAGCGAGCTACGCGGCAAAGGCGATGATGAACGTGCCGATCATTGCCGACAAGCTGGCGGTGCGCCTGGTCGGCTTGCAGCGGTACGACGCAGGCTATCTCACCAATACCGGGACCGGCGAGAAGGGCAGCAACGATCTGCGCGTACGCGGCCTGCGCGGCTCGATCGTCTTCACCCCGACCGAAACGACCAAGATCTCCGCGCTTGGGCTCTATCAGGAATATGATCTCGACGATCAGACCTACGTGCAGTTTGGCGCCGATCCGCAGGCCAGAACGTACGATCGCAACACCAATGTCGATGAGTTCCAGGATACCGAGATCCAGCTCTACAGCCTGCGACTCGATCAGGATCTCGGCTTTGCCAACCTCACCGCGGTCGGTAGCCATACGATTAAGAAGGCCGATCTGGCGTTCGACGATTCAATCTTCGGCGGCAACGATCCGCGCACCGATACGCCGCAGCTGTCCAGCTCGGTCGGCAAGTCGACCACCAATTACGGCGAGCTTCGCATGGCCTCCAGTGGCACCGGGCCGTTCACATGGCTGATCGGCGGCAATTATACCAAACTGCGCTCGGACTCTACGGACGGCGCTTTCGTGGAGGGGATCGGCGCCTATATCGATGCCAACCCCGCATTGTTCGGGGGGCAACCGGGGAGCGTGCTGGCACCCGGCGATCTGTTGCGTCGTACCGTCAGCACCAGCCGGGTGCGCGAAATCGCTGCCTTCGGCGAACTGTCCTACACGCTGGCCGACGTGCTCACGCTGACGGTTGGCGGACGATACTTCGAATACAAGTCACAGCCGCGCCTGCAGTTCCTGCCCAACGCCGCGCTGATCGCGCCATTCGATTACGAGCCGGGCGCGCGCAAGGAATCCGGTTTCGTGCCCAAGGTCTCTTTGTCGTACAAGCCCAGCAACCGACTGACCCTGTACGGCCTCTATTCGGAAGGCTTCCGGATCGGCGGGATCAACACCTTTGCCGTGGCAACCGGGGTGCCGATCGAATTCGACAGCGATTCGACGCAGAATTACGAGTTCGGAGCGAAATTCGATCTGGTGCCCGGCACGATGTCGTTCGACATCGCGGCGTTCAACATCAAGTGGAACGACATCCAGTCGCGTCTGTTCACGCCGGTCGATTTCAACGCCTACACCGTCAATGGCGGTGGCGCGAAGATCGACGGGATCGAAATGTCGCTGGTCTTCCGCCCGTCGCGCAATCTGACCTTCACCACCAACCTGACCTATAACGATGCACGCCTGTCGGCCCTGTTGCCCGACAGCTTTGCCCCCGGCGGCGGCTATGCGGCGGGGACGCGACTGCCCGGTGCGTCCGAGTGGATCATCGCCAACCAGCTTGATTTCGAGCTGCGCGATTCACCGCTTCGGCCGCGCATCGGGATCGCGCATCGCTATCTGTCGAAAGCGCCCGTGGCGTTCGGGGCGACGCTTGAAAAGGGCGATTACAGCCTGATCGATCTCAACGCCTCGCTCCGCGTCGCCGAAGGCATTGAGGCGGGCCTGTTCGCCAAGAACTTGTTCGATCAATACGGCATCCTCAACGCGCCCTTCTCGTTCGCCGGCAGTGTCACGCGGCCCCGCACGATCGGTGCCAGCCTGCGGTTCGGTCTGCGTTGACGATTGCCTGATCAGCGCGAAAGTGGCAGTTTCGCGCTGATCGTGGTGATATTGCGGGGATCGGGCCGATAGAGCATTCACACAATCTCGAAACCTGTACTCGGCCGGTATGCGGGCTGACCGACGAATATCCGCCGGGTTTCGTCGATCCGGTCCACGCGCATGATCGTATCCAGGTGCTCTACGCATGTTCCGGCGTGATGTCAGTGGTCACGCCAACGACGAGCTTCGTCGTCCCGCCGCAGCGGGCGGTATGGCTGCCCGCCAACATGCTGCACGAAGTATCTTGTCGTGGGCCGGTATCGCTCCGCACGCTCTACATCGATCCCGCGCTGTACGCGCAGGCGCCGGAATGCCGGGTGATCGAAGTCAGCGATTTCCTTCGCGCGTTGATCCTGAAGGTCGTTTCGTTCGGCCATGACTATGATCGCGACGGCCATGCCGGCCGTATCGTCGAGGTATTACTCAATGAGATCGCGACGATGCCAATTGCGCCTTATGGCGCAACGATGCCGAGCGACGAGCGGCTGTTGCGCGTGTGCAGAGCGATCCTGGCTGATCCGGCGGACAATCGCGACGTCGATCAACTCGCCTGCATCGCCGGGATGGCGCGCCGCACGTTCACCCGCGCGTTCAAGCGCGAGACCGGGATGGGCTTGGGCGTCTGGCGACAGCAGGTGCGGCTGATGCAGGCGCTGTCGCTGATGGCGGCCGGGCGGCCGGTCACGACGATCGCGTTTGACGTCGGCTATGACAGCCCGAGTGCGTTTACCGCGATGTTCCGCCGCGCCTATGGCGTTCCGCCCAGCATGTACGCCTTGCCGTAAAATTCCGGCTGGCCCGATTGCGGCGATGTTTGGCCTCACCGCGGTCTTCGCTCGACCGGACTGGCCCTATCAGATCGACACCGGGCCAACAGCGCCCGGATAACGGAGCAGGACAAGGCATGATTTCCACGATCGAGGCGATGGCCGAGCAGGATGACGTCGATCCCGAGATTCGCGGCTTCATCGCCGCGTTGAACCACGGCTACGGCCAGTTTTCCGATTTCGACGCGCTTCCCCTGCCAGAACGGCGCGCAGCGGCGGAGACGGTGCGGGAACAGTGGCGCGCGGGTGGCCCGGTTATGGCCGAAACGACCGAGACGGTGATCGCCGGCTGCCGCGCGCGTCTGCACCGTCCGGCAATGCCGGCAGGAGTCGCTACGCCACCCGCCTTGCTCTATATTCACGGCGGCGGCTGGACGATGTTCAGCATCGACACGCACGATCGCCTGATGCGGGAGTATGCCGCGCGCGCCGGCATCGTCGTCATCGGCATTGATTACAGCCTCTCGCCTGAGGTCAGATATCCCGTCGCCCTGAACGAAGTGGCAAGCGCGTTCCGCGCGCTGCGCCAGGACGCCGCCACGCTCGGCATCAATCCCGCCGCGATCGCGATCGGCGGCGACTCCGCCGGAGCGAACCTCTCGGTAGCCGCCTGCCTCAGCCTACGCGCCGCGAACGAGACGCTGCCCGCTGCGATGCTCCTCAATTACGGCGCGTTCGATCCCGCGGAGACGCCGAGCTATGCACGGTTCGATGGCCCCGCCTACATGCTGACGATTGCCGAGATGGATCGCTTCTGGGATAATTATGTCGCCGATCCAGCCGCGCGCACCGACCCGCTCGTCGCACCGCTCAATGCCGATCTGAGTGGCCTACCCGCGACTTTCCTGGCGATCGCCGAATGCGACATCCTGGCCGATGCCAACCTGACGATGGCCGCACGCCTGGAGGCGGCTGGCATCGCAGTTGAAGCGCGATTCTACCGCGGCGCGACGCATAGTTTTCTCGAGGCAGTTTCGATCTCCACGCTGGCGGACCAAGCACTGGACGATGCCGCGCGCTGGCTTGCCGCGCGGCTTGGCGCGCACCCGGCGTGAGCTTCGCCCCGCGCTCGCCAGATGATATCGTCGCGCTGATCGCGGCACACCCGCTCGCCTGGGTGATCTCGCGCGATTTCGATGCCACGCCGCTGCCGCTGCTCGCCGAATGCGACGGGGAGGGGAGGTTGGTGTCGTTGTTCGGTCACTATGCCCGCCGCAATCCGCAGGTCGCAATGTTCGAGGCCGATGCCGGGGCGCTAATCCTGTTTAACGGGCCGCAGGACTATGTCTCGCCGACTTTAGTGTCGAACCCTGTCTGGGGCGCAACTTGGAATTACGCGACGCTGCGCATCACTTCCGATATCGCGTTCATGCCGGACGAGACGGACACCGCACTGCGCCAGCTTGCCGCGCATCTCGAGCCCCCCGGCGCTTGGCAGGTCGATGCGATGGGCAAGCGGTACAACCGCATGATTCACGACATCGTCGCGTTCCGCGCCACCGTCAAATCGTGCGAAGCGGTATTCAAGCTGGGGCAGGATGAGGCCGACGGCAGTTTTGCGGAGATCGTCGCTAACCACCCGAACCGCGATTTGGCTCGCGCGATGCTCGATCAAAGCAACCGCCCCGGCCGAATCGCCAATGACGCCGACGCCCCTCCGTGATCGGCTTCTAACTCGTGCGGGGCAAGTCGATAGGGCCGCCGCACGCCGCCGACTAGACGAATCCCCGCCGCCTGGTCGCGGGTCTGGCCCGCGAGCTGCTGCTCACCGTTCTTGCCGATCTTTGCGCGCACGTCGCGCCGACTGCCGAACTGATCAGCGAGGCGTGGGTGGGCTGGCTGCGCAACACCGTCCTGCCACTAATGTTCGCTGATCGTCACCGGTATGGCCTCCGCCGCCGATGACGCGTGCGCCGGCGGCGTCGCAGGATGCGCGCTGCTGTCCATTGCGATCGGCCTGAGCGCTCCGCGCTCGTCGCTGCGACTTTGGAGTAGCTCGATGCGAGCAGGACACTCGAGCAGAACGAACGGCTGGTTTCGCGAAACGGCGGGCGCACGGCACATAATTAGTTATAGGTCAACGGTCCCGATCGCGGCTTCTCTATGATAAACTAAATTCGGCTACCAGCGTCGAACACGGTGCGGCACCGTGGGCTGTTGCCCAAATCTTCGTGCATCACGTTTCAGA
This sequence comes from Parasphingomonas puruogangriensis, assembly GCF_036663635.1. NCBI lineage: Bacteria > Pseudomonadati > Pseudomonadota > Alphaproteobacteria > Sphingomonadales > Sphingomonadaceae > Parasphingomonas > Parasphingomonas puruogangriensis. Next base: position 136,676 of record NZ_JAXOJI010000007.1, read on the forward strand.
CGCTCAGATCAATGGCGCGGCGCAACGGGCGTGGCGGGACGGCTATGCCTATATGAAGGCGTTCATCATGCTCGACGATCTGGTGGCTGCGGATATGCGACCGCGGACGCTGTTTGAGGAAAACACGAGGAAGCGGGACCGGCTGATGGGCCGCTGGACGAAATCAACGGGCGTTTCGGCAAGTGGACCGCGGTGACAGCGTCTCAGGGCTTTCGGCGGGAGTGGAAGTTGCGGTCAGAGATTCGGTCGCCAGCGTGGACGACGAATATCGCCGAGGTGCCCAGCGTTCGGGCGTAGCGCGGGCATCGGGCCCTGCAGCCCAGGTAGTATGTTGCCGCGCAGCCGGTTGAGGCTATGCAGGAACGAGATCGAACAAAGGTAACGACGTGACGACTGAATTGCCGACCGGACATGAGTGGAACCAGCAACACGTTCGCTTGGCGATCGACGCGGCAAGTGTGGCCCTTTGGTCATGGAATGTCGACACGGATTTGCTGACGATGGATGATCGCGGCTTCGAACTTTGGGGCATACCGTGGAGCGACAAGGTCACGTTTGAGGAACTGTCGGCCCACATTCACCCGGCAGATCGTGACCGTGTTCGGTCAGCATTCGCAGCGACGCGAGCCGTCTTGGGCGATTACGAGACAGATTTTCGCGTCATTGTTGGTGACGAAGTTCGCTGGATCTCGGCGCGCGGCAAAGGCGACGACGCCGGTATCGTCGGCCGCACGATGTTTGGCATTTTTCTTGACGTCACCGGCCGCAAACAAGCCGAGGAAGGCAACGAGCTGCTCGCCGGGGAAATGAGCCACCGAGTCAAAAACCTGCTCGCCATCGCCTCCGGCCTGACCACCATTACCTCACGATCGGCGACGACCACCGAGGAGATGGCGCAGGACCTCACCGGACGCCTGACCGCGCTAGGCCGCGCACACGATTTGGTCAGGCCGCTGGCAAGTGGCCAGGGCGAAGCTGCGTTGCTCGGAGATTTGTTGTCGATTTTGCTCGCTCCGTATGACGATCTAGGAGCGTTCAAAGGGCGAATCAGGGTTGCGGTTGAGCGGACCGGCGTAGGCGAGACGGCCGCAACCGGACTTGCGCTGGTGATTCATGAACTTGCCACCAATTCGATGAAATATGGATCCCTATCGGACGCGACGGGAACGCTCGACATTTCCAGCGCTTCCGAGACCGATCACATCGTCCTCACCTGGTTGGAACGCGGCGGTCCGCCGGTTTCGCCCCCCGATGGGCCGGACGGCTATGGTAGCAAACTGATCAGACGAAGCGTCGCCAGCCAACTCGGCGGAGCAATCGACTATGATTGGTCGGCAGGCGGCCTGATCGTGACCCTCCGCATCAAGCGCTCTCGTTTGGCTAGGTAAGCGGAAAAGGCGTCGCAGCGGAACGACCGCGTCTTGGAACGGTTTGGCCGTGATGGCTGAATTCCCCGAACGCACCGTCATTCTCATTGTCGAAGACGAACCCTTTATCCGTATGGCCGCGGTTGATCTGCTGGCTGCGGAGGGACGCGTCATTCTTGAAGCTGGTAACGCCGAAGAAGCGCTGGAGGTCATTGCGGCAGAGGAGCGGATCGATCTGCTGTTCACTGACATTAACATGCCTGGGGAATTAGATGGCCTCGATCTTGCCGGGATCGCCTATCGCCAGCAACCAGACGTAAAATTGATTGTTACGTCGGGCGCTAACAAGCTGGCTGACGACGAAGTCCCGGATCATGGCCTTTTCATATCAAAGCCTTATTCCCCGCATGAGCTGACGACTCTCGTCGCGGCGAAACTTGGCGCCCCCAGCTAACACACGAACTGGTCAATTGCTTCAGATAGGTGTCGTGACGCCCCCATCCGGATTAAGCAGATCAATGTTGTAGGTCTTCGCTAATTCATTAGCCTCTTTACTGGCTTTGCGGCACCGCGCATTGCCACCGCTGGCAGCATCTCGAAGGATCTGCTGAGCGGGTCGCGGAGACCGTCACGGCGTTGGCCCGTTCACCGCCCCGAAACCTTGATTTTTTTGGCGAGAGCACGGGACCGGATTGCAGATTGGGTTCGCTCAAGCGTTCTGGCAATCCGAGCCACGCCCAAGCCCTCACGTGCCATGCTTCGAAACTTGGCGTCGTCTTCGTTGGTCCAAGCTTCGCCGCGTCGGGCAGGCATCAAGGCAGCTTTGGCTGACGCGTGGGAAACGCCGGTCCCCGCACCGTCATCCGATTGGCCGGATATGGGCACTGCAGGGCTCGCACGTCGTCATAGCTGCCAGTCAACCAACGCTCGTGGTCGTCCGGGTGGAGGACGGTAATCATGGCCTTTGGGTGTATCGGCGCAACGAGCTCGTTCGGATCGCACGTCACTATCGTGAACCCGGCACCCTCCTTCGTCTGCTGCCAGAAGCCGGCAACGGCGAAGATCGGCTGGTCCGTCACCTGAAACCACATCTCTCCCTTGAGCGGCTTCTTGCCGTCGCCCAGGTCGTGCGTTTCCGGCGTCCATTCGCAAAATTCGGTCAGCGGCACAAGGCAGCGCTGCTCAGGCTTCGACGCCAGCGCTCCCCATTGGGATAGCCCCAAGTTGCGGACGTTGGTCATCGGCCAAGGCGCCGCACCGCCCAGCACGTCCCAAAACATGACATCGATACTGCGGTTGCCGTCGTGCTGACGAACGACATAGGCGCGGCCCTTGGGCCGCAGCTCGCGCGGATCGAAGCGGTTATCCATTGGCCTGGCGCTTAACCACCCAGTCGCACGGAATTGCTCGATGATCGTCTCAGGCTCGCCGAGCATGCGCGCTCGATTACACACTGGCTGGTCTCCGCACGCTCGTTCCTCCAATGTCCGGCGCGTCGAATCACCGGGAGCTAACGTTGGCATACGACCTAGATGCATACGAGGGCGATTGGTGGCTTATTTACGAGGACGAACCGCTAACAGGTGAGCCCCGGCGACGTCTAACAATTCAAGGTGGCCGTGTTTTTAGGGGTCGCCATTACGCCGGCAAATGCCGGGTGGACGGGGACTGCCTGGTGATTGCTTTTGAGACAGAGATCATGCGCTTTCACCCCCATGGTTCCACACCGCTCGTCTACCTGCAGGGCAACCTTGAAGAGGGAGGTTTTCTGCTCAACCGCACGTTAAAGCGCGTCGACCAGCTCCCACCGCCCGCCGCGTCATAGGACGGCTGAATCGTTAAAATTGTAGGGCGCGACCGGATCTTGATCCGTCCCGACGGCAAATATGGCGATGTCGCCTGGCGCGATCTCATCCCTGGCCTGCGCATCCAATGGCGGTGGATGAAGTCGGGCGGTCCGAAGATCCGGACGGCGCTGTGGTATGCGTCGCCGCGGAAGCAAATAAAGTGAAGCGCCGGCTTCATTGCCGCGGACCCCGAGTGAGTTGATCATAGCGTTCGGCGATCGCCCGCCACCGCGCGACTCCCTGCAGATCGCCGGCCAATACCAGGGCGGCGACACGCCCGGCGATGAACGCGGGCGCGCGCGGGCCGTGCTGCCGCTCTACCAGCAGCGCCTCCGCCCAACGTTCGCGATCAGCATCCATGGCAGGCAGGTGGTTGCTCGAGTCATTGCTGACAAGCGGGACAAGCCGCCCGCCGCTATCTTTGCTGCCTCCACCGCCGGTCAAGCCAAGCGCGTGATCAGACTTCGTCGCCGAACCGCCAGAACCGTGTCTCTCGCTGGTTGGGGCCTGCGCGAATCCCGGCCCAGCATTCCCGCTTGGGCAGCTCGACGATCCGATGGATATGCTCGGCCGTCACCTGATGCACGGTGCCAGGGTTTCGGTGAACGAGCTCGCTGCGCCAACTCCCATCCGGCGCGAGCTGGAACACCTCCTCGACATAGCCGCTAGCCAAGATCTCAGTTTCAAAGCTCCACGTATGGTCGTGGATCAGCATTCGGTTCGCCTATGCGGAATCGATGCAGGGCTCGACCGTCGTCGAGATGGTATTTAGTGAACGCGCGCGACATGCGCGCGACGCCACGATGTTCGTTCCCGCAGGCGCGTGATCGACGGCAATGCGCGGTATTTTAGCCGCAGTCATCGCTTCATCCGGCGTCTCGCCAGCCATGTTCGGCGTCGTCTACCGCTTGGAATATATCGTCCTCGACTTGCTGCGCAAAAAGATGCGCTCTAACGGCTTCGGGATCACCATCGCTTGGGAAGGTAACATCTTGGCGCGCTGTGATCGCAAGATCATCGACCCAATCGCCGCGGTCGCGTTGGGAGAGCAGCCATCTACCGAATGGCTCAGCTTTCGATCGATAGATCTCCGGATTGTCCTGATCTTCCATAATTTCCTCGTTGTGCGGCCGTCGCATGACGGCGGAGGCGCCATATTATGCTCGCCGTAGTGCTTGAAGTATCAGCTCCTTATGAACCAACGCCAATCATCGAGCGCGCGATCGAAATTGCTCAGTCGGGAAAGTGCAACTCGCTTGTGGATCTCCGTCGCCAGCTGTCGCCAGAGGGGTATTCGAGCGTCGATCAGCACTTAGCGGGCAGCTCGATCGGCAAACAGATCAAGGGAATGATACATAAGGCTCAGCACGGCTAGTTGGGCTTGGGCGCCGCGATCTGCCGCTCGGTGGTTGATCCAGGCACTACCCGGCGGAGGAGATATGGCCTTTTTCTCATCCCCTGGATGCCCAGCCACAGCACCCGATTCCCTGCACGACGATCAGCGCGAAAATCACCTTTGCAGCGAGGCTCGGACGCTTGTTGCCCCGACCGGTCATGAGCCGCGGCTTACCGTCGGTGTAGCGCTGTCACGATGCTGCGGGGCCGCGATTTCTTAAAGTCGCGCGATCAGGTCCGCGAAAGCGTTGTCGGTCGGCACAGGGTAAGAGGTGTCCACTGCCAGGACGTGCGCATGACCTTCGTCTCGTACTGCCTGTCTTGTAAAAACGCTCTCCACGTAACCTATGAGGTCTTCGGCCTCCTCGCTCGGGCTGAAAAGATCGCCTGCCCAAGTTTCATCAACCGTTTCATTGTCACCCCCAGCCGTTAAACAAACGTCCCGACGCTCAAACGGGTGATCACGATCGGCTTGAAGGCCGACCGAGCGCTATGTGCCGAACTGCGTCATCTTCGCGCTGGTCGCCACCATTCGCGTATGACCGGAACATGATGAGGGAGGAAGTATGGGAACGGCGCTGCCAATTTCCCAATATTTCTGTCTACTCTCAACGCCTTGGTCAAGAAGCAATGGTGCCCGGAAGAGGACTCGAACCTCCACGACCTTGCGATCGCCAGCACCTGAAGCTGGTGCGTCTACCAATTCCGCCATCCGGGCACTGGGTAGGGGGCGGGCTTTAGGGGTGGGGTGACGGCCTTGTCAACACGCATGGTGGTGGGGCAAGGGGTTTGCAGAATTTAGGCAGGATTTCGGCATGAACGCGGACATGAACGGCAAATTGGTGACGCTGATCGGCGGCGGCGGGTTCCTCGGGCGCTATGTCGCGCAGGATTTGTTGAAAGCCGGCGCGCGGCTGCGCATCGCGCAGCGCGATCCGCGCAGTGCGACGTTTCTGCGCACGCAGGGGGGGCTGGGACAGACGCAGTTCGCCGTCGTCGACGTGACCAAGCCGGATTCGGTGCTCCGCGCCGTCCAGGGCTCGGACGCGGTGATCAACCTTGTCGGCATCCTCAAGGGCAAGTTCCACGCGGTTCAAGCCGACGGCGCGGGCCATGTCGCGCGCGCCGCGACCATCGCCGGGGTCGGCGCGCTGGTGCATGTGTCCGCGATCGGCGCGGATGCCGCCTCCCCCTCGGCCTATGGCCAATCCAAGGCGGCAGGCGAGGATCAGGTGCGCGCGGCATTCGAGAATGCGACGATCCTGCGGCCGTCGATCGTGTTCGGGCGCGAGGATCAGTTCGTCAATCGCTTTGCCGGCATGATCGCCAGCGCGCCGGTGGTGCCCGTGCTGCGTAGCGGCGCGAAATTCCAGCCGGTCTATGTCGGCGATGTGGCGGCGGCGGCCACGCGCGCGCTGGCCGATCCCGAGACCTTCGGTGGGCAGACGTTCGAATTGGGCGGGCCGGACGTGCTGACGATGGGCGCGCTGATCCGCTGGATCGTACAGGCGATCGGGCGCACGCCGAGCATCGTCGAGGTGCCCGACATGGCTGGTGCGCTGATCGCCCGCGCCGGCTTCCTGCCGGGCGCGCCGATCACGATGGACCAGTGGAAGATGCTGCAGAGCGACAATATCGTCACCGGCGCGGACGGGCTGGCCGCCTTGGGCATTGCCCCGACGCCGCTCGGCGCGGTCGCGCCCGCCTGGCTGGTGCGTTATCGCCGGCAGGGCCGGTTCGGTGTGGTCAGCGACGCTGCCTGAGGCCATCGGCCGCTATTATCGCGAAACGGGGGACTCCACGTGTACGACCTGATTGTCATCATCCTGCTCGGCATCGTCGAGGGGGTGACCGAGTTCCTGCCCGTCTCGTCCACCGGCCATCTGATCCTGGCGGGCGCCTTGCTCGGCCTGCCGCAGGCGGACGCGACGTTCGATATCGTCATTCAATTGGGTGCGATCCTGGCCGTCGTCGTGTTGTTCTGGGGTCGGTTCATGAAGGTCGGGCGCGGGCTGCTGGCGCGCGATCCCGCGGCGATCCGCTTCACCCGCAACGTGTTGCTCGGCTTCCTGCCCTCGGCGCTGGTCGGTGCGATCGCCTACAAATCGATCAAGGCAGTGCTCGAAGCGCCGTTGGTCGGGCCGTTGGTGGTAGCGATCGCGCTGATCGTCGGCGGCGTGCTGATCCTGATCATCGAAAAATTGCAGAAGCATGTCGTGACCCGCTCCGTGGAGGAGATGCCGTGGCGTACAGCGCTGGCGATCGGCGTGGTGCAATGCCTGTCGATGATCCCGGGCGTCAGCCGCTCGGGCGCGACGATCATGGGTGCGCTCACGCTGGGCGTCGATCGCGAGACCGCGGCCGAATATAGCTTCTTCCTGGCCATCCCGACGATGTGCGGCGCGACCGCATTGGCCTTGTACAAGAGCCGTCATGAATTGGGCGACGCGCATCTGACCGCGATTGCGATCGGCTTCGTCGTGTCCTTCTTGGTCGCGCTGGCGGTGATCCGCTGGTTCGTCGCCTTTGTCGGCAAACACGGTTTTGCGTCATTTGCCTGGTATCGCATCGTCGCTGGCTCGATCGCGCTTATTGCGCTGCTCGCCCGATAGGGCCGAAACGGTATTTTATAACCGCATGTCGCGAGTATCACATGTCAATCTGATAAACGTCGCCGATTATAGGTAAGCATAGCTTACGCACCGTTGTAATTTTGCGTGACTCGTCGTAAAAAGGTAATTATGCGCCGCTTTCGACAGAAGGCGAGGCTGCATGACCGAAACGATGCTCCATTTCGTGGAACGGCCGCAGGCCTATCCAGGCAAGCGCCCGGCAGAGCTGCGCGCGGAGGATTTTCGCGAAATCGCCGATCGCTACGCGCCACCCGCGGCCGAGGATCAGGCCGGGCGCTGCTCGCAATGCGGCGTGCCTTATTGTTCGGTGCATTGCCCGTTGCACAACCATATCCCCGATTGGCTGCGGCTGACCGCCGAGGGCCGGCTGCGCGAGGCCTATGAGCTGAGCAACGCGACCTCGACCATGCCCGAAATCTGCGGCCGGATCTGCCCGCAGGATCGCCTGTGCGAAGGCAATTGCGTGATCGAATTCGCTGGCCATGGCGCGGTGACGATCGGCTCGGTCGAAAAGTTCATTACCGATACGGCGTGGGAAGAGGGCTGGATCGAGCCAGTGACGGTCGGCCCGGCGCGCGGCCAGTCGGTCGGCGTGGTCGGCGCTGGTCCGGCCGGACTGTCGGCGGCGGAATATCTGCGTAACCATGGCTATGACGTGCACGTCTATGATCGCTACGATCGCGCCGGCGGGTTGCTGACTTACGGCATTCCCGGCTTCAAGCTGGAGAAACACGTCGTGACGCGGCGGGTCGATCGCTTGAAAGAAGGCGGCATCGTCTTCCACGAAAGCTTCGAGGTCGGTCGCGACGCCAGCCTCGACGAGCTGCGCCAGCGCCATGACGCCGTGCTGATCGCCACCGGCGTGTACAAGCCGCGCGCGATCAAGGCGCCGGGCGTGGGCAGCGACGGCGTGGTCGATGCGCTCGATTTCCTTACCGCTTCGAACCGCAAGGGTTTCGGTGATGCCGTGCCGGCGTTCGACGATGGCTCGCTGGATGCCGCGGGCAAGCATGTCGTGGTGATCGGCGGCGGCGATACGGCGATGGATTGCGTGCGCACCGCGGTGCGCCAGGGCGCGGCCAGCGTGAAATGCCTGTACCGCCGCGACCGCGCCAACATGCCGGGATCGCAGCGCGAAGTCGCCAATGCCGAGGAAGAAGGCGTCGAGTTCGTCTGGCTGTCCGCGCCGGAAGCCTTTGCCGCATCGGAGCGCGTGACCAGCGTCAAGGCCAGCCGCATGCGGCTCGGCGCCGCCGACGCGAGCGGCCGCCGCGCGCCGGAGATCGATCCCGCGGGTGGCTTCGACGTGCCCGCCGATCTGGTGATCAAGGCGTTGGGCTTCGATGCCGAGGATCTGCCGACCCTGTTCGGTGCGCCGGAACTGGGCGTGACGCGCTGGGGCACCTTGCTGGTCGGCAAGACGCTGATGACCTCGCTCGACGGCGTGTTCGCGGCGGGCGACATCGTGCGCGGGGCGAGCCTGGTGGTGTGGGCGATCCGCGACGGGCGCGATGTTAGCGCGGCGATGCACAAGTGGCTGAAGGCCAAGGCGGCGAGCGAAAGGCAGGCAGCGTGATGATCCGGTTTTCCGCACTGGCCTTGCTTGCACTGGCGACGCCTCTGGGCGCGCAGACGCCGGCCGCTCCGGCTGCTCCGGCCCAGCCCGATCCGGCACGGCAGGCCGCAGCCCAGCGGGTGATCAATCGGCTATGGCCGCTTGGCACCTATCGGCGGCTGATGGACGGCACGATGTCACAGATGGTCGATACGATGATGGACCAGATGTACGCCATGAAGACGAGCGACGTGGATCCCACCGCGAAGGGCGAAGCCGGTCAACAGACGATGGGCAAGGCGATCGCCGCCGAAGATCCGTATTTTCGCGAGCGCATGCAGCTGAGCACCAAGGCGATGTTCGACGCCATGCTGCCCTTGATGGACAAGATCGAGCCCTCCGTGCGCGACAGTATGGTCACAATTTACGCTCGAAAATTCTCGGCTTCGGAGTTGCAGGCGATGGAGGCATTCTTCGCCACGCCGGCGGGCCAAGCCTATGCGCGCGAATGGCTGCTGAGTTTCATGGATCCGGAGATCATGAAGGGCATGCAGGCCTTCGCCCCGGAAATGATGCGTGCAATGCCGGCGATCATGAAGAAGGTCGAGGCGGCCACCGCCCACCTGCCGCCCGCACCCAAGAAAAAAGTGTCGCCGCAATGACTTTAGAATCCGAACGCCAGCGTCTCGCCGAGCATGGCATGTACCGCCCCGAATTCGAATCCGATGCCTGCGGCGTCGGGCTGATCGCCGCCACCGATGGCACGCCCTCGCGCCGCGTGGTGCAGTCGGCGATCGATGCGCTGAAGGCGGTGTGGCATCGCGGCGCGGTGGATGCCGATGGCAAGACCGGCGACGGCGCCGGGCTGCACGTCGATCTGCCGCTCAAATTCTTCGACGACGCGGTGGCCGCCTCGGGCCATCGCCCGCTGCCTAATCGCCTGGCGGTGGGCATGATCTTCCTGCCGCGCACCGATCTCGGTGGGCAGGAGGAATGCCGCACGATCGTCGAAAGCGCGATCATCGAGGAAGGCTATAAGATCTACGGCTGGCGCCAAGTGCCGGTCGACGTGTCGGTGATCGGCCTCAAGGCGCAGACCACGCGGCCCGAGATCGAGCAGATCATGATCGCGGGTCCGCTGCCCGACGAGCAATCGGCCGCCGAGTTCGAGAAGAACCTGTATCTGGTCCGCCGCCGGATCGAGAAGCGCGTCATCGCCGCGCAGATCCAGGGCTTTTACGTCTGCTCGCTCAGCTGCCGCTCGATCATCTACAAAGGGCTGTTCCTCGCTGAATCCCTTTCGGTGTTTTATCCGGACCTTCAGGACCAGCGCTTCGAATCGCGCGTCGCAATCTTCCATCAGCGCTATTCGACCAACACCTTCCCGCAATGGTGGCTGGCGCAGCCGTTCCGCTGCCTGGCGCATAATGGCGAGATCAACACCATTCGCGGCAACAAGAATTGGATGATCAGCCACGAGATCAAGATGGCCGCCAATGCCTTTGGCGAGCATTCGGAGGATATCAAGCCGGTGATCCCGGCTGGCGCCTCCGACACTGCCGCGCTGGATGCGACGTTCGAGGCAATCTGCCGTTCGGGCCGCGACGCGCCGACCGCCAAGCTGATGCTGGTGCCCGAGGCCTGGGGGCCCAAGGGCGAGATGCCCAAAGAGCATCTCGACATGTACAAATATCTCGGCTCGGTGATGGAGCCGTGGGACGGCCCCGCCGCCTTGGCGATGACCGATGGGCGCTGGGCCGTCGCGGGGATGGATCGCAACGCGCTGCGCCCGTTGCGCTACACGCTGACCAGCGACGGGCTGCTGATCGTCGGATCGGAGACCGGCATGGTCGTGGTGCCGGAATCGACCGTGGTCGAGAAGGGGCGGCTGGGGCCGGGGCAGATGATCGCGGTCGATCTCGACAGTGGCACTTTGTTCAAGGACCGGGAGATCAAGGATCAGATTGCCGGCGAGGCCGATTACGGCGCGATGGTGGGCAATTTCCTCGATATCGACGATCTGCCGGCGCCGCCGGGCGATGCCGTGACGCGCTTTCCGCGCGCCGATCTCACGCGCCGCCAGATCGCCGCCGGGCAGACGTTGGAGGATATGGAGCTGATCCTGTCGCCGATGGTCGAAGGCGCCAAGGAAGCGATCGGATCGATGGGCGACGATACGCCGCTGGCCGTGGTGTCGGACAATCCGCGGTTGATCAGCCATTTCTTCCGGCAGAATTTCAGCCAGGTGACCAACCCGCCGATCGATTCCTTGCGCGAACGCCATGTCATGTCGCTCAAGACGCGGTTCGGCAATCTCGGCAATATCCTCGATACCGACGAGCGGCGCGATGGCGTGCTGGTGCTTGAATCGCCGGTGCTGACCGGGGCGGACTGGCTGCGGCTGAAGGCGTTTTTTGGGCCCAAGGTGGCCGAAATCGACTGCACGTTCGAGACGGGCGGCACGCCGGAGACGCTGCGCGGCGCGATCGCGCGCATTCGTATGCAGGCCGAACAGGCAGTGCGCGAGGGCAAGAGCGAATTGTTCCTGAGCGACATGAATGTCGGCGAAGATCGCATCGCCATTGCCGGCGTGCTCGCCGCCGCGGCAGTGCACACGCATCTCGTGCGTAAGGGCCTGCGCTCCTACGCCAGCATCAACATCCAGACCGCCGAATGCCTCGACACGCATTATTATGCCGTGCTGATCGGCGTCGGCGCGACCACGGTGCACGCTTATCTTACCGAAGCCTCGATCGCCGATCGGCATGAGCGCGGGCTGTTCGGCGATCTGCTGCTCGAGGAATGCCTCAAGCGGCATCGCAAGGCGATCGACGAGGGGCTGCTCAAGATCATCTCGAAGATGGGGATCGCGGTGATCTCCTCCTATCGCGGCGGGTATAATTTCGAGGCGGTTGGCCTCTCCCGCGCGCTGGTCAACGATTTCTTCCCCGGCATGCCGGCGAAGATTTCGGGCGAGGGCTATGCCTCTTTGTTCGTTAACGCGACCGACCGGCACGATGCCGCTTATGACAGCGCCATCGTCCATCTGCCGATCGGCGGCTTCTATCGTCAGCGACATTCGGGCGAGACGCATGCTTATTCCGCGCAACTGATGCACCTGTTGCAAAGCGCCGTGGCGACCGATTCCTACTCCACCTATCTGCAATTCTCACGCGGCGTGGAGGCCTTGCCGCCGGTCTATCTGCGCGATCTGCTGCAGTTCAACTTCCCCGACGAAGGCATTGCCCAGGATCAGGTCGAGGCGATCACCGAAATCCGCAAGCGCTTTGTCACGCCCGGCATGAGCCTGGGCGCACTTAGCCCCGAGGCGCATGAGACATTGGCCATCGCCATGAACCGCATCGGCGCCAAGGCTGTGTCGGGCGAAGGCGGCGAGGATGTCGCGCGCTTCAAGCCCTATGCCAATGGCGACAACGCCAATTCGGGCGTCAAGCAAATCGCGAGCGGCCGCTTCGGCGTGACCGCGGAATATCTCGGCAGCTGCGAGGAGATCGAGATCAAGGTCGCGCAGGGCGCCAAGCCCGGCGAGGGCGGGCAATTGCCCGGATTCAAGGTCACCGAATTCATCGCCAAATTGCGCCATGCCACGCCCGGCGTGACGCTGATCAGCCCGCCGCCGCACCACGATATCTATTCGATCGAGGATCTCGCCCAGCTGATCTACGACTGCAAGCAGATCAATCCGCGCGCCCGCGTCTGCGTGAAGCTGGTCAGTTCGGCCGGGATCGGCACGGTCGCAGCGGGCGTGGCCAAGGCACATGCCGACGTGATCCTGATCGCCGGCCATGTCGGCGGCACTGGTGCCTCCCCGCAGACCAGCATCAAATATGCCGGCACGCCGTGGGAAATGGGCCTGTCCGAGGTCAACCAGACGCTGACGCTCAACGGCCTCCGCGGGCGTATCAAGCTGCGCACCGATGGCGGGCTTAAGACCGGGCGCGACATCGTTATCGCCGCGATCCTGGGGGCGGAGGAATTCGGCATCGGCACGCTGAGCCTCGTGGCAATGGGCTGCATCATGGTGCGGCAATGCCATTCCAACACCTGCCCGGTTGGGGTGTGCGTGCAGGACGAGCGGCTGCGTGCGAAATTCACCGGCACGCCGGAAAAGGTCATCAACCTGATGACCTTCATCGCCGAGGAAGTGCGCGATATTCTCGCGCGGCTGGGCTTCAAGAGCCTCGACGACGTGATCGGGCGGACCGAATTGCTCCGCCAGGTCAGCCGCGGCGCCGAGCATCTCGACGATCTCGATCTCAACCCGATTTTGGCCAAGGTCGATGCCGACGACAGCCAGCGCCGCTTCTCGCTGGGCACGTTCCGCAACGACGTTCCCGACAGTCTCGACGCGCAGATGATTCGCGATGCGGCGGCGGTATTCAGCCGCGGCGAAAAGATGCAGCTGACCTATTCGGTACGCAACACGCACCGCGCGGTCGGCACGCGGCTGTCGAGCGAGATCACCGCCAAGTTCGGCATGTCCACGCTTGCCGATGGCCACGTCCATGTCCGGCTGCGCGGCTCGGCCGGGCAGAGCCTCGGCGCGTTCCTGTGCAAGGGCGTCACGCTGGAAGTGTTCGGCGATGCCAATGATTATGTCGGCAAGGGCCTGTCGGGCGGCAAGATCGTCGTGCGACCGATGGTCAGCGCGACCTTGGCCAGCCAGCGAAACACGATCATCGGCAACACCGTCCTGTACGGAGCCACCTCGGGCAGCCTGCTGGCGGCGGGTCAGGCCGGCGAGCGCTTTGCGGTGCGCAACTCGGGCGCGACGGTGGTGGTCGAAGGTTGCGGCGCCAACGGTTGCGAATATATGACCGGCGGCGTGGCGGTCGTATTGGGAGAGGTCGGCGCCAATTTCGGCGCCGGCATGACCGGCGGCATGGCTTTCGTCTACGATCCCGATGGCAGTTTCGAGCGGCGCGCCAATCCGGAAAGCATCGTCTGGAACCGGCTTTCGTCGGTTCATTGGGAATCGGTGCTGCTCGGCCTGGTCCGCGCGCACCATGCCGCTACCGACAGCAAATGGTCGGGCGCGTTGCTCGACGATTGGGGCCGCGCGATCGATTTGTTCTGGCAGGTGGTGCCAAAGGAAATGCTCGGTCGCCTGCCACACGTGCTCGATGATAGCCTCGCGGTGATCGCCGCGGAGTGAGGGCGGACTCGAATACCGGCGCGCAGCATGCTATGCAGCGCGCCGGTATTCGGATCGGACGGCGTATCATGCGACTGATTTCCTTAGCGACTTTCATCGCGGCCGTGGCCGTTGCGGCGCCCGCTGCGGCGCACGAGCGTACCGCCCCCACGGTCGATCAGGTCGCGCAGGCGCTCGCCGATCCGCAGGTGCAGGCCAGTGTGGCCACGGTCCTCGATGCCTTCGCCGGTGCGATCCTCGACACCCGTGTCGGCCCGCTAGCGCATTATACCGACAAGGTCCGCCCGGACGACACGCTGCGCGACCTTGCCCGCCGCGACGATCCCGCCTTCGACCGCCATTTGCAGGACCGCACGCGGGGCGCGGTGGCGTTGGCCCGCCGCACCGCGCGCGATGCCGCCGCGATGCAGAAAGAACTCGCCGCCACGGCCGAACGTCTGCGCGGCCTGATCGCCATGACGTCCGGCGCCTTGAATGCCGCCAGCAACGCATCGCCCGACGATCAATAGCGCTGATTTACGCGCGGTGACCCTATCGGCCCCCGGCACCTTCGCCTAACAGACTCGCATGTGGCAACTTCATCAATTTCCGCTCTGCCCGTTCTCGCGCAAGGTCCGCCTGCTGCTCGGCGAAAAGGGCGTCGGCTATGAGCTGAAGCGCGAATCGCCGTGGGAGCGGCGCGACGAATTTCTCGACATGAACCCGGCGGGGCAGGTCCCGCTGATGGTCGATCAGGGCCGCAAGATCCTGCTGATCGATTCGATGGCGATCTGCGAATATCTCGAGGAAACGGTCGACAAGGCGCAGATGATCAGCGGCACGGCGCAGAATCGCGCCGAAATCCGCCGGCTGGTCGCCTGGTTCGACACGCAATTCTATGCCGATATCACCGCGCCATTGATGCACGAACGCATGATCAAGCGGCTGGTGACCAAGGAATCGCCTGATTCGAAGGCGCTGCGCGAGGCGATGAAAGCGGCGGTGCGGCATCTGGATTATACCGATTATCTGCTCGGCCACCACAATTGGATCGGTGGCACGACGATGAGCCTGGCCGATCTCGCCGCTGCCGCGCAGATTTCGGTGACCGATTATCTCGGCGGGATCGATTGGAAGAATCACGAGGAAACCGCGCGCTGGTATGCCGGGATGAAGAGCCGGCCGGGCTTCCGGCCGCTTCTGTCCGAGCGGATGGAAGGCATCTCGCCGCCGCCGCATTATGACGACGTGAATTTCTGATGCATGTCACCCACGATGCCGCCGCCGCCGCGGCGCAGACGATCGGCTTCGACGACTTCCTGAAAGTCGATATCCGCATCGGCACGATCCTCGAAGCGTTGCCTTTTCCCGAGGCACGCAAGCCGGCGGTCAAGCTGGTGATCGATTTCGGGCCGGTGATCGGCGTGAAGCGCTCGTCGGCGCAGATCACCGAACATTATGCGCTGGAGGATTTGCCCGGCCGCCAGGTCGCCGCCGTGGTCAATTTCCCGCCGCGCCAGATCGGGCCGATGATGTCCGAAGTGCTGACGCTGGGTTTCCCCGATGCCGAGGGCAAGGTCGTTTTGGTCTCGTCAAGCGCGCCCGTGCCCAATGGTGGCCGTCTTTTCTAGCGCGGCCCGCATCGGCACGGCGGGCTGGTCGATCCCAGCGCCCTCCCGCGCAGCGTTTCCGGTCAGCGGCAGCCAGCTCGAACGCTATGCCACGCGGCTCAACGCGGCCGAGATCAACAGCAGCTTCTATCGCCCACACCGGCGCAGCACCTATGAACGCTGGGCGGCAAGCGTGCCGGCCGACTTCCGCTTCTCGGTCAAACTACCCAAGACGATCACGCACGAGCTCCGGCTGGTCGGCGGTCAAGAGGTCATGGCGCGCTTCGCCGGGGAGATTGCCGGGCTGGGTGCCAAGCGTGGGCCGATATTGGTGCAACTGGCGCCGAGCCTGATCTTCGATGCGGACGTGGCGGCGGCGTTCTTCACCCAGGCCAGCGCCATGCTCGGCGGCACGATCGTGTGCGAGCCCCGCCATGCCAGCTGGTTCGACGCGGCGGCGGACGCGCTATTGGTCGCGCATCGCATCGCCCGCGTCGCCGCCGATCCTGCCAAGGTCCCGGGCGCGGCGCAGCCGGGCGGCTGGCGGGGGTTGCACTATACGCGCCTGCACGGCTCGCCGCAGATGTATCGCTCGGAATATGACGCCGCCGCGATCGCCGACCACGCCACCGCGGCGCGCGCCTCGCCGGGTGAGAGCTGGACGATCTACGACAATACGACCGCGGGCTTTGCGCTGGCCAACGCGCTGGAACTGGCGCGGATGCTCGGGATTAGCGCCCAACTCTAGCTTCCCTCCCTTTCGGGGAGAGGAGGACAAGGGCGCCGCGCGGCCCGACCTAGCCAGCCAAACTCTTCGACGCCTGTTCGAACATATCCCTCGATAGCCCCGGCGTGGCCACGATCCGCTCCAGTTCGCCGCACATCAGCGCCGCCCGCGCTTTATCGAAGCGACGCCAGCGGCCGAGCGGCGGGATCATTTTCGCCGCGGTCTGCGGGTTGAGCCGATCGAGCGCGATCAACTGATCGGCGACGAAGCGATAACCCGCACCATCGGCCGCATTGAACGCGCGCTGGTTGACACTGAACGCGCCGATCAACGCCCGCGCGCGGTTGGGGTTGGCCAGCGTGAAGTCACGGTGCCGCGCGAGCTCCTCGACCATCGCCAATGTGTCGTCGCGCGCGCTCAAGGCCTGCGCCTGGAACCATTTGTCGAGCACCAGCGCATTGTCGCTGTAGCGATTGTAGAAGATGTCGAGCGCGGCGACGCGTTGCGGCGAATCGCCGGCGACAAGCGTGGCCAGCGCACCCTGGCGGTCGGTCATATTGTCGGCGCGGTCGAACTGCGCGAAGGCCAACCCTGCCGCGTCCGCTGCCCCGCTGGCCGCGATATAGCCCAACGCCACCGTTTTCAGCCGCCGCAAGCCCTTCGCCGCCGGCGAATATTCGAACGTGTCCGCCTGCGTTGCGTCATAGGCGGCGCGCCAGCGGGTATCGAGGCTGCGCCCGACATCGCGGCGCAACGCCTCCCGCGCGCGGAAAATCGCTTCGGGATCGACGCGCGCCATCTGATCGCCGATGAACGCGTCGGACGGCAGCAACACGACTTCCGCCACGAACGCCGGATCGAGCGTGGCATCGTCCAGCGTATTGGCGATCGCGGCGATCACCGCCTGATGATCGGCCGCGCCGTTGGCGGCGCTTTCCACCAAGGTGTCGAGCATGAGCTGCTGCATCGCCTCGTAGCGCGCGAACGGATCGTCGTCATGCGCGCTCAGAAAGGCGAGATCGGCCGCGCTACGGTCGGTCTCGACCACGACGGGCGCGGAAAAGCCGCGGTTGATCGACAGTACCGGGCGTTCGCTTATGCCCTCGAACACGATCCGCTCGGATGGTTGGTCGAGCAACACCAATTGCTCCGCGGCGAGCGTTTGTGCGGTATTGGCACCGAACAGTTTGAGCTTGAGCGGCAGGACCATCGGCTGCTTGGTCGGCTGGCCCGGTGTCGGCGGGGTACGCTGTGACAAGGTCAGCGTGGCGCGGTCGCTGCCAGCATCGTGCGCCAGACTGGCGGTGACTCGCGGCGTGCCGGCTTGAGAGTACCACAGCCGGAATTGCGCCAGGTCCACGCCGCTGCCCGCCTCCATGCTGGCAACGAAATCCTCGCACGTCGCAGCGGTGCCGTCGAAGCGTTCGAAATACAGATCGGTGCCGGCGCGGAAGCGCTGTGGCCCGAGGATCGTGGCGATCATGCGGATCACCTCGGCGCCCTTGTTGTAGATCGTCGCGGTGTAGAAGTTGGAGATCTCCTGATATTCGTCCGGCCGGATCGGGTGCGCCAGCGGCCCGGCATCCTCGGGGAATTGCGCCGCGCGCAAGCCCCGCACGTCCTCGATGCGCTTGACCGCGGCGCTGCCCTGATCGGCGGAAAAGCCTTGATCGCGGAACACGGTGAAGCCTTCCTTGAGGCTCAGCTGGAACCAGTCCCGGCAAGTGATGCGGTTGCCCGACCAATTGTGGAAATATTCGTGCGCCACGACCGCGGCGATGGCGTCGAAATCGTAATCGGTCGCGGTGTCGGCATCGGCCAGGATGTAGCGGCTGTTGAAGATGTTCAGCCCCTTATTCTCCATCGCGCCGAAGTTGAAATCGTCCACCGCGACGATGTTGAACACGTCGAGATCATATTCGCGGCCATAGACGCGCTCGTCCCACGCCATCGAGGTCTGCAAGGCGGCCAGCGCATGTTCGGTCTTGCGGAGATCGGCGGCGCGCACCCAGATGCCGAGCGCCACGTCGCGGCCCGACATGGTGGTGAAGGTCGCGCGATTGGCGACGAGATCGCCTGCAACTAGCGCGAACAGGTACGAGGGTTTGGGGAACGGATCGTGCCAGTCGGCCCAGTGCCGGCCGTCCGGCAGCGTGCCCGAGGCGATCGGATCGCCATTGGCGAGCAGCACGGGATAGCGTGCCTCGTCCGCCACCATATGGACTTTGTAGACGCTGAGCACGTCGGGGCGATCGGGGAAGAAGGTGATGCGGCGAAAGCCCTCCGCCTCGCACTGCGTGCAGAGGTTGCCGCCTGAGGCGTACAGGCCCATCAACTGCGTGTTGCGTTCGGGCGCGATCTCCACTTCGGTCTCGACGACATGGGCCGTGCCGCCGAGCGGAATGACCAGCCCGCCATCCTTCAGCCACCAATCGTTGATCGCCACGCCGTCGACCTTGACCGACAGCGGCGTCTGCCCGGCGCCGTCGAGCACCAGCGGGCGGTCGTGCGCGCTGCTGCGCACCACGTTGAGCGTCGCCCGGACCAGCGTGGATGCCGCGTCCAATGCGAAATCCAGGGCGATCTCCGGCACCTGCCAATCCGGCGGGGTATAATCCTCGCGCCGGATGACGTGCGGGGAAAGGGGCGGGTGGGCGATGGCCTGAACGTCGAGCATAGGCCAGATGTAGGGATGCGGCGCCGTCCTGTCATCGGAATCACGCCGCTTGCGCGCGCTAATGTCCATGCTACCGCGCAAACACGCGCTTGGACGCGTAAAGGACTTGTAATGCTTCGTTTCTTGGGCGCTGCGGCATTGGCGATGATGGCGGGCGCCGCGCTGGCCGAGGATGCGCCGACCGTTCGGCCGCGCGACCTGAAGGCGATCAACGCGATCGTTACCGCACCCTTGCCGGACGATCAGGCAGCGATGAAGGCACATGTCATGTTTCTCGCCTCCGATGCGATGCGCGGGCGCGAGGCGGGCAGCCCGGAATATGATATCGCCGCACAATATGTCGCGGCGCAATTCTACGCCGCGGGGCTGCGCCCGGCAGGTGACCAGGGCGGCTATCTGCAGCAAGTGCCGCTGACCACGTATCGCGCTGCCGATCGCGGTAATTTCGTGCTGACGCGTGCCGGCCGCCCGCCGCTCCGCCTGCTGTTAGGCGAGGATTATGCCCCCGCCGCCGATCCCGCCGCACGCGTGACGTCGCTCGACGCCGGTATCGTCTTCGTGGGCTATGGCATCGTTTCGCCGCAGGCGGGCCGCAATGATTATGCCGGCGTCGATGTGCGCGGCAAGATCGTGGTCTATTTCGCCGGTGCGCCGGACAGTTTGCAAAGTGAGGAACGCGCGCATTTTTCCAGCAGCAGCGCCAAGCAGGCGATCGCCGCCGAGCATGGCGCGCTGGGCACGCTGACCATCGACCGCACCGACGCGGCGGGCTTCGCCAAGTTCGCCGCCGGCTGGGACCGCGCCCGCACCACCTGGGCCAAGCCCGACGGCACCGGCAAAGCGGACAGCGTGCCCAATCTCGGCACGCTCAGCCCCGCCGGCGCGGCGAAACTGTTCGAAGGGAGCAAGACCTCCTGGTCGCAAGTGCTCAAACAGTCCGGCAATAGCGAAACGCGCTTCAAGGCCGAGCTGCTGCCCGGCAGCCTGGCCGTCGCCTTGCGCTCGACCTTCGAGCCGGCGCAGAGCAGCAACGTCGTCGGCATCATCCCGGGCAGCGATCCCGCGCTCGGCAAGCAGGTCGTCGTGCTGTCCGCGCATCTCGACCATCTCGGCGTCGGCAAGCCCGATGCTAGCGGTGACACGATCTATAACGGCGCCGAGGACAATGCCGTCGGCATCGCCAGCCTGATCGAAGAGGCCAAGCGCTTCAAAACCAGCGGCAAGCCGCCACGCCGCACGATCATGTTCCTTGCCGTCACCGCCGAGGAAAAGGGCCTGGTCGGCGCGGATTACTTCGCGCACCACCCGACCGTGCCGCTGGCGTCGATCGTCGCCGACGTCAATCTCGACATGCCGATCCTGACCTTCGCCTTTCAGGACATGACCGTCTACGGCGCCGACCGTTCGACGCTCGGTCCGCTGGTGGCCAAGGCGGTCGCCACGTTGGGCGTCAAGATGGGCCCCGATCCCGATCCGGCGCAGGGCTTTTTCGTGCGCTCGGATCATTACCGCTTCGTCCAGCAGGGCGTGCCATCGGTGTTCCTGTGGCCCGGTCAGGCCGGCGCCGGCAAAGCGGCCTATGCCGATTTCCTCGGCAAACATTATCACCAGCCGTCGGACGATCTGGCGCAGCAACCGTCGCTCGATTGGGCGCAGGGCATCCGCTTCGTCGACGCCAATTACGCCATTGCCCGTGCCATCGCCGACGCGGACGAACGACCGCGCTGGAACAAGGGCGATTTCTTCGGCCTGCTCTACAAAGGTTATGGCGCAAAATAGTGTTTCATGTCCCCTATGGCCGGTTGGGTTTGGGGAGACGGCGATGCGCAAAGCGGTGTGGGCGGGCGTGATACTGGCGGCGACATTGCCCGGCATGGCGCATGCCGCCAATCCGGGCTTCGATGTTGAGGCCGCAACGCGCGCCTATCTCGATCTGCTGCAAGGCCCGGCGCGGGCGAAATCTGACGCTTATTTCGAAGGCGGCTATTGGCTGCCGTTGTGGAGCACGCTGGTCTCCAGCCTGATCTATCTTGCGCTGCTATACACCGGCGTGTCGCAGCGCCTGCGCACCTGGGCGGAGCGTAAGACCAGGAAGCGCTGGCTGGTCCCGGCAATCTATGCGCTGCCGTTCGTCGCGCTGATCACGGTGCTGGCCTTGCCGTGGTCGATCTACGAAGAGTTCGTGCGCGAGTATCAATACGGCCTGATGAACCAGAGCTTCGCTGCCTGGGCGATCGATGCGGCCAAGGCGTTCGGCATCGGCCTGATCGTCAATGCGTTGCTGTTCATGCTGATGTTCTGGGTGATCCGTCACTTCCGCCGCGGCTGGTGGCTGATCGGCACCGGCGTGATGGCGGGGGTGGTGCTGTTCCGCGCGTTGATCGCGCCGGTGTTCATCGCGCCCTTGTTCAACACCTATACCGAGCTGCCCGCCGGGCCGATCCGCGACCGCATCGTTGCTATCGCCGCCGCCAACCAGATCCCGGCCGAGCATATCTATGTCTCGGATGCGTCGCGCCAGACCAAGCGCATCTCCGCCAATGTCTCGGGGGTCGGGCCGACGATCCGCATCACGCTCAACGACAATCTGCTCGAGCGCACCGCACCGGCCGAGGTCGTCGCGGTGATGGGTCATGAGATGGGTCATTATGTGCTCAACCACATCTGGAAGCTGATCCTCTCCTTCACGCTCGTGTTCCTGCTGCTATTCTTCGTGGTCAGCCGGCTGGCGCCGGCACTGATCGCGCGCAACCCGCGCTGGGGCGTGCGCGACGTCGCCGATCCCGCGGCAACGCCGGTGCTGCTGCTGCTCGCCGGGCTGGGCGTGCTGGTGCTGACGCCGGTGCTGAACTCGATCATTCGCCATCACGAGACCGAGGCGGACATTTTCGGGCTCGATGCGGCGCGCGAGCCGGATGGCTTCGCCAAGGTGGCGATGCGGCTGTCGGAATATCGCAAGATCTCGCCCGGGCCGGTGGAGGAGATATTGTTCTTCGATCACCCCTCGGGCGAAAACCGCGTTCGGCGCTCGATGCAGTGGAAGAAGGATCATGTGCCGGGTGCCACGGTGGTGATGCCGGGGCCGATCGCGGGAAGGTAGCCAATACCGTCATCCCAGCGAAAGCTGGGATCTCAAGCGGCCGATGTGGAACAGGAGCCGCACGAGACCCCAGCTTTCGCTGGGGTGACGGGGATGCTCGGGGTAGGGAGAGCAAATGTCTCGCCTGCTGATCTTCGGCCTCGGCTACACCGCCGAGCGCATCGCCGCCGCGCTCACTGCCGAGCGCTGGCACGTTACGGGCACCAGCCGGGACGGCCGCGACGGCACGCTCGCCTTCGCTGACAGCGCCGCCGTCACCCGCGAAATGGCGCTGGCCACGCACATCCTGTCCTCCGTGCCGCCCGCCAATGATCAAGACCCCGTATTGGCCAGCTACGGCGCCTACCTCGCCACATCCCGCGCCTGGCTCGGCTACCTTTCCTCGACCGGTGTCTATGGCGACGCCGCCGGCGCCTGGGTCGATGAAAACGCCCCGATCCGCGGCCGGCGCGGCGCACGCGCGGCAGCGGACGGCGCGTGGCTCACGCTCGGCGCGCGCGTGTTCCGGCTGCCGGGCATTTACGGTCCGGGCCGCTCGGCGCTCGATCGCGTCGCCGAGGGCCGGGCGCATCGTGTCGATCTAGCGGAACAGGTGTTCAGCCGCGTGCATGTCGATGACATCGTCGCCGGCGTGCTCGCCGCGCGCACCGCCCCGTCGGGCGCCTATAATCTGTCCGACGACGCACCGTGCGGCCAGAACGAGGTCATCGCCTTCGCCGCGCACCTGCTGGGCCGGCAGCCGCCGCCCTTCGTCGGCCTCGACACGCTGAGCCCGATGGCGCGCGCTTTCTACGCCGAGAACCGGCGCGTTTCGAATCTCAAGGCCAAGCGCGTGCTCGGCTGGCAGCCGCTTTACCCCGATTACCGATTGGGCCTGCGCGCCCTGAGCGCGATGACCAGCCCGGCCATCGCCAGCGCCGCGCCGACGCCCGCCAGCAGCGACCAGCGATAGCCTTCGAACAAGGTCGACAGCACCATCGCGATCACCGGCGTGAGCACGCCCGAATAGGCCGCCTTGGCTGGCCCGATCACGCGGATCAGCCCGAAATACAAGGTGAAGGCGATCGCCGAGGCGAACACGCCGAGATACAGTACGCCGAGGATATAGGCTGCGCGTAACTCGAACACCGGCGGGCCGGTCAGCGTGAAGGCCACCACGCCGTCGAAGCCCGCGCCGATCAGCATCGAGAAGCCTAGCATCGTTGCCATCGGATAGCGTTTGGCCGCCTGCGTGCCCTGCATGATATTGGCGCTCGAGGCAGAGCAGACCGCGAGCAAGGTGATGCCGATACCGATCAGCACGGCGTGCGATCCGCTGCCGCTGACGCGCGCCTCGTGCAGGAACAGCAACCCCACGCCGGCCATCGCCACCGCAGATCCAAGGAGCAATTGCGCGCCCATCTTCTGCCCCAGGAAAATGCGCGCCAGGATCGCGTTGGGCACGAGCAACAGCGCGAAGACGACGGCGACCAGGCCGGACGTGACATAGCTTTCGGCGCGATAGACGAAATTGAAGTTGAGGCAGAACTGCGCCAGCGCCAGCGCGGCGGCAAAGCCCCAGCCGCGCGCATCGACGCTGAGCTTCTCGCGCTTGAACGCGGCATAGCCCAGCATCGTCACGCCGGCGACGAGGAAGCGATAGGTCACCGACCAGCTTGGGGGCACCACGCCCAACTGGTCCTTGATCACCAGCCAGGTCGAGCCCCAGATCACGGTAACGATGGCGAACGGGATCAATACCGCCAAGCGGGTGGAGCGCGGCGCGAGCGTGTCGCTCATGTGTCGGGGCGCTCACGCTCCGGGGCCCGCTCGCCAAGCTTGCGTTCCCATGCCAGCGCATCGGTGACGATCAGATCGAGATCGGCGCGCTGCGGCGTCCAGTCGAGCGTGCGCAGGATCGCCGCATTGTCGGAAATCAGCGCCGCCGGATCGCCCGGCCGCCGGCCTTGCGGCTGGCGCACCACTGCCATGTTGGTAACCCGATCGACCGCATCGAGCACCTCGTTGACCGAGAAACCGCGGCCATAGCCCGCGTTGAGCGTGTGGCTCTTGCTGGGCTCGGCGACCAGCAGCTCGAGCGCGCCGACATGCGCGGCGGCGAGATCGCTAACATGGATGTAATCGCGCACCCCGGAGCCGTCCGGCGTATCGAAATCGGTGCCGAAGATGGCGACCGAATCACGCTTGCCGGTCGCCGCCTCGACCGCGACCTTGATCAGATGCGTCGCGCCGGTGGTGGATTGCCCGCTGCGGCCCTCTGGGTCGGCGCCGGCGACGTTGAAATAACGCAGCGCCGCATAATTGATCGGGTGCGCTGCGGCCACGTCACGCAGCATCGCCTCGGTCATCAGCTTGGACATGCCGTACGGGTTGATCGGTACGGTCGGGCTGGTCTCGGACACTTTCTCGGTATCCGGCGTGCCATAGGTTGCGGCGGTCGAGGAGAAGATGAAGTGCGGCACGGCTTCGGCCACGGCACTTTCGATCAGGGACCGGCTGGCGGCGGTATTGTTGCGATAATATTTGAGCGGATCGCTGACCGATTCTGGCACCACCACCGATCCGGCGAAATGCATGATCGCCTGTACCTGATGGTCGCGGATCACGTCGCGCACTTGGGCATCCTCAATCGCGCATTCGACCAGCGTCGCGCGCTGGTCGACCGCCCAGGCGAAGCCGGTTACCAAATTGTCGATCACCACGACCTTATAGCCTGAATCGAGCAGCGCCAGCACTGCATGGCTGCCGATATATCCGGCCCCGCCCGTCACCATCACCGTCATGTCGCGCATGTGCTGCTCCCTCGGCGTTCCGCCTATCAGCGCTACTTATCCGGCGCTACCGGTGGATGAGAAGAATTGGTTCACGCGAAGGCGCGAAGAACAAAGGCGCGAAGATATTGAAGTGCTTCGCGTCCTAGTCCCTTTGCGCCTTCGCGTGAAACTATCTATGCGCGGCGCGGCGCAGGCGGTCGTTGATGGCGGCACCGATATTGCGGTGGGGAATCGGGGCGATGGCGAGCGTGGCGCGGTCGCTGGCGTCGGCGCGATGGAGCGCGTCGAACAGGTTGGCGGCGGCTTCGGTCAGGTCGCCCGTGGCCGAGAGCGTGGCGTCGCCGGTGATGGGGCCGAAACCGATCAGCCATTCGTCGGCCTGCGCGTCGCTGGCGTTAAGGCGCAGCGGCTTGCTTGGTGCGTAATGGCTGTCGAGCTGCCCGGGCGCGGTCACCGTTCTCCCGTGAACGCGGGAGTCCAGGGTAACGGTGCGCAGCCCTGGTGACCCTGGGCTCCCACTTTCGCGGGAGAACAGCGTATCGATCGCTTCCGCGGTGATCGGCCCCTCGCGCAAAATCTGCACCCCGCGGACGGTGGAAACGATCGTCGACTCAACCCCGGCCTCGGTCGCCCCGTCATCGATTACCAGCGGTATCCGCCCATGGAGGCTCGCCACGACATGCGCCGCGCGCGTCGGGCTGATTCCGCCACTGGCGTTAGCGGAGGGCGCCGCCAGCGGCACGCCGCTTGCTTCCAGCAGCGCGCGCATCGCGCGGTGCGCCGGCACGCGGAGCGCTACCGTATCCAAGCCTGCCGTGACCAGCGACGCAATTCCCGCATCGCCCCGCACCGGCAGCACCAACGTCAGCGGCCCCGGCCAAAAGGCCGCCGCCAGCCGCGACGCTGCGTCGTCAAACACAGCAATGCGCTCGGCCGCCGCCAGATCCAGCACATGCACGATCAGCGGGTTGAAGCTCGGCCGGCCCTTGGCCGCATAGATCCCCGCCACCGCCGCCGACTCGGTGGCGTCCGCCGCCAGCCCGTACACCGTTTCGGTCGGCACCGCGACGCAGCCGCCGCTGGCGATCACCCGCGCCGCATCGGCGATCGCCGCCGCGCCGTAGGGTAAGGTCAGCGTCTCGCGCGCAGGATTTGGATCGGCCATGCGGCGAGGCTATAGCGCCCGCAAACCGACAGGATAAGAGCCATGCCCTTCACGCCCGCCACCGCCGAACAACGCTTCGTACTGACCCACATCACCGGCATCGCCGAGCTCGCCGGCAGCGAACGCTTCGCCGCCGCCAGCGACGATGTGGTCGATGCGGTGCTCGACGGCGTCGGGCAGCTGGCCGAGGGCGAATGGGCGCCGCTTGCGCGAATAGGCGATACGGTCGGCGCGACCTGGACCGCCGAGGGCGTGGTGATGCCCGACGGCTTCGTGCAGGCCTATCACGATTATGTCGAAGGCGGCTGGGGCACGATCGGCGTGCCGGAGGAATTCGGCGGCCAGGGGCTGCCCTTCGCGATCCAGACCGCGGTGATCGAGACTCTGGGCTCGGCCAATATGGGCTTCGCTTTGTGCCCGACGCTGACCGTGGGGGCGATCGAGGCGCTGGCGCATCACGGATCGCCTGAGCAACAAGCGCTGTATCTGCCCCATCTCGCCACCGGCGAGTGGACTGGCACGATGAACCTCACCGAGCCGCAGGCCGGCTCCGATGTCGGCGCGCTGCGCAGCACCGCCAAGCCGCTGGGGGACGGCACGTTCGCCATCAAGGGCACCAAGATCTACATCTCGTTCGGCGATCACGACATGGCGCCGAACATCGTCCACCTCGTCCTCGCCCGCACGCCGGGCGCGCCGGCCGGCACCAAGGGCATTTCGCTGTTCCTCGTGCCGAAATACCGGCTCAACGCGGATGGCACGCCGGGCGCGTTCAACGATGTTCGCGTCGTGTCGATCGAGCATAAGATGGGCCTCCATGCCTCGCCGACCTGCGTGCTGAGCTTCGGTGATAACGACGATTGCATCGGCGAGCTGATCGGCGGCGAGTTCGGCGGCATCCGCGCGATGTTCACGATGATGAACAATGCGCGGCTCAATGTCGGCCTGCAGGGCGTGCAGGTGGCCGAGGGCGCGACCCAGGCAGCGGTCGCCTACGCGCTGGAGCGCGTGCAATCCGCCCGCGCCGGTTCGGCCAGTCGCGATTCGGTGCGGATCGTCGAACATCCCGACGTCCGTCGCATGCTGATGCGCATGAAGGCGCAAACCCAGGCGGCACGCGCGCTCGTCTATCTTGCGGCGGCGCAAGTCGATCGCGCCACGCTCGGCGAAGCTGGCGCGCAAAACCGGCTCGAGATCCTGACGCCGCTGGCCAAGGCGCATGGCACCGATATCGGCTGCGAAGTGAGCTCGATCGGCGTGCAGGTGTTCGGGGGTATGGGCTATATCGAGGAAACGGGCGCGGCGCAGTTCTTCCGCGATGCGCGCATCACCCCGATCTACGAAGGCACTAATGGCATCCAGGCCGCCGATCTGGTCGGCCGCAAGCTCGGGCTCGATAATGGCGGCGCCTTTGCCGCGCTGATCGCGGATATGCGCGCCGAAGCGCAGGATGCCGGGCTGATCCAGTTGATCGACGCGTGCGAGGAGATCGGGCGCGGCATGATGGCGCTTGATGCCGACGATAAATTGGCTGGTTCCTATCCGTTCCTCACCATGCTGTCGGTCGCGACCTGCGGTTGGCTGATGGAGCGGCTTGGTCGCGCGACCGAAGGTGCCGAAGGTGATGCCAGCTTCCTCGCCATGAAGAAGGCGGCGACGCGCTTCTATGTCGAGCAGATCGTGCCCGAAGCGCTCGGCCTGAAGGCGGCGGCGACCGCCAAGGCGGATGTGCTGTATTCGGTCGAGGCGGAAGCGTTCGCGGCATGAGCTTTGATCGCAGCTTTGACATTGACGCCTATCTCGCACGGCTCACGCTCGGCGCGCGGCCGTCGCCCGACGCCGAGGGGCTCGCGCGGCTGCAGCGGGCACATCGCTTGGCCATCCCGTTCGAGAATCTCGACGTGATCCTGGGTCGCGGGATCGCCATCGATAGCGGCAGCGTGTTCGCCAAGCTCGTTACCGCGCGGCGCGGCGGCTATTGCTTCGAGCATAACCGCTTGTTCGGCGACGCGCTGGCGGCACTGGGCTTCGTCGCGCGGCCGCTGCTCGGGCGGGTGTGGATCCTCAATCCCGAACAGACGCCGGGGCAGACGCACACGCTGAGCCTGGTGACGATCGACGGGCAGGACTGGATCGCCGATCCCGGCTTCGGCGGCAGCTATACCCCGCCAATGCCGGTGCAGGACGGCGCCACTGCTACCGCGCCCGACGGGGCGACGTTCCGGCTCGATGCCGACGCGACCTATGGCTGGATGCTGTCGCGTGACGCCGGCGAGGGGTGGCAGCGCGAATACAGCTTCACTTTGGCGCACGTGTGGGATGCAGACCTGGCGATGGCCAATCATTGGTGCGCCACCGCGTTGGCAAGCCGCTTCACGCGGAATCGCATCGTCAGCATCGTGCTGCCGAACGGTTTCGCGAGTTTGAACGGCCTGTCCTATCGCCGGCGTAACGGCGCGGACGAGACGGCGGCGGAGATCAGCGATCCGCGGGTGTACAAGCTGCGCTTGAGCATGTTGTTCGGGATCGATCTGAGCGCGGAGGACGTGGCGGCTTTGGGGGTGTTCGAGGCTTAGGCGTCGTTCCTTCGCCACTCAAACCACCGTCATCCCAGACTTGGTCCGAGATCCAAGGTGCCGCGCCCGCAATCCTCGCCTTTAAATTCCCATCCACAGCCACCCGTTGGATCCCGGACCAAATCCGGAATGGCGGTAGGAGATGGTTGGGGAGGCTAAACCCGTTCCCGCTCCAGCAGATCCGCCGCATCAAGCCCAAGCAGATCGATATGGCTCCTGATTCGCGGCCAGCTCGTCTTCAGAAACAAGTCCCGCTCGGCCAGCTTCAGTCGCTCCGCCGCGCCCGCCAACACGAACATGCCCACGCCGCGGCGCACCTCGACATAACCGTCGTCCTGGAAGCTCTGATAGGCCTTGGCCACGGTCAGCGGATTGGCGCCATGCTCGGCGGCGAGCGCGCGGACCGAAGGCAGCTGATCGCCGGCGCCAAAATCGCCGCGCAGGATCGCGGCGGAAATCGTCGCACGCAGCTTCAGATATACCGGGCTGTCTTCGCTGTTGAGCGCTGTCATAGCGCCTTAATACAGCAATGGGCCGTTTCGTCCAGCGTGTTGATCTCGATTATGCGCAGGCGCCCAATGCGACACGATCCGTGCCAGGTCCGGCCGCGGGCGTTCGTCGAGCGGGCGCGCCGGCGTGCCGATGAACATGAATCCGGCGATGCGCTCCGGCGCGGCGCCAAACGCATCGCGTACCGCGTCGCTGAAGCTCGGCCAGCCGGTCAGCCAGCCGCCGGCAAAGCCCAGCGCATGCACCGCGTGAAGCAAATTCATGCACACCGCGCCGGCTGACAATTCCTGCTCCCACAAGGGAATATGGCTCTCCGTCTTGGGCGCATATAGCACCACGACCAAGACCGGGGCCTGATGCGCAAACTGTTCGAGCGAATCGATTTCGCTGCGCGACGCCTGCGGCCGCTCGGCGCGATAGGCGTCGGTGATGACCGTCGCCAAGGCATCCCGCGCGTCCGCATCGACGATCACGAAGCGCCATGGCGCGAGCTTGCCATGGTCCGGCGTGCGTGCGGCGATCGTCAGGATCTGGTCGAGCGCAGTGGCATCGGGGCCAGGGGCGATCAGGTCGCGCGGTTTGCCCGAGCGGCGCGTAGCGAGCAGCGAGAGCGGAGTGGTGCGATCGTTGAAGGTCATCGCCGCCCTCTAGCGTGTCGGGACGGATGTTTACACCCGGGCGATTGCCGCTAGGTTGCCGCGCATCAGGTCGCCCAAGAGCGGCTGAGGGTTTCAGGGAGTTTCCGCCACATGGCGAGTGCGTACCACGCCGCAAACAGCGGCAAGACGTTTCTGGGGCACCCCCAGGGGCTGTTCATTCTGTTCTTCGCCGAAATGTGGGAGCGTTTCTCCTATTACGGCATGCGCGCGCTGCTGATTTTCTACCTCACAAAACACTGGCTGTTTTCTGACGAGAAATCGGGCGTCATCTACGGCGCCTATACCGCTCTGGTGTTCATCACGCCGGTGCTCGGCGGCTATCTCGCCGATCGCTATCTTGGGCAACGCAAGGCCGTGACCTACGGCGCGGTGCTGCTCACCTTCGGCCACTTCCTGATGGGCTTCGAAGGCACCGGCGGGCAGGGATCGAGCGCGATCAACATGTTCTGGCTCGCGCTGGCCTTCATTATCGTCGGCGCCGGCTTCCTGAAGGCCAATATCTCGGTGATCGTCGGGCAGCTTTACCCGCGCACCGATGTGCGCCGCGACGGCGCCTATACGATCTTCTACATGGGCATCAATGTCGGTGCGTTCCTCGGTTCGCTGGCGTGCGGTTATCTCGGTGAGGTCTATGGCTGGTCGTACGGCTTCGGCGCAGCCGGTGTCGGCATGCTGCTCGGACTGATCGTTTTCATCCTCGGCAAACCGCTGTTGCTCGGCAAGGGCGAAGCGCCCGATCCCGCGCGGCTCAAGCAACCGGTGCTGGGCGTGCCGCTCGAATGGCTGCTCTATGGCATCGGTCTCGTCGCGGTACTCGGCATCTGGGTGCTGATCCAGTATCAGGATGCGGTCGGCTGGCTGCTGCTCGTCGCCGGCATCGTGCTGGTCGGCTATGTGCTGACCTTCGCGGTGACCAAATTGCCGCGCGAGGATCGCAACCGCATCTTCGCCGCCATGTTCCTGATCCTCGGCTCGATCCTATTTTGGGCCTTGTTCGAACAGGCCGGCTCGTCGCTCAGCCTGTACACCGATCGCTACGTTTCCCGCTCTGGCGTGCCGGCCTCGATGTTCCAGTCGATCAACGCCGCCTATATCGTGCTGCTCGGCCCGGTCTTCGCGACCTTGTGGACGGTGCTCGGGCGCAAGGACCTCGAGCCGTCGGCGCCAGCCAAGTTCGGTCTAGCCTTGCTGCAATTGGGCGCCGGCTTCCTGGTGCTAGTCGCGGGCGCGGCGGCGACGGGGCACGGCCTGCCCACGCCGGTCCTGTTCATCTTCCTGCTCTATCTGCTGCACACGATGGGTGAGCTTTGCCTCTCGCCGGTCGGCCTGTCGGCGATGAACCGGCTTGCCCCGGCGCATATGGCCTCGCTGATCATGGGCACTTGGTTCTTCGCCTCGGCGGCGGGCAATTTCACCGCCGGGCTGATCTCGGCAGCGACCGGCGCGGAAGCGGCTTCGGGCCCCGGCGCGGGGCAGCAGACCGTGCTCGACGTCTATCAACTGATTGGTTGGATCTCGATCGGTGCCGGTGTCGCGGTGCTGCTCGTCGCGCCGCTGATCAAGCGGCTGATGCATCTTGATACGCTGCAGGATGCCGATCACGCGCTGGCCGGCGAACAACAGATCGGCGAAGCCGATGCGGCCGGCTTGCGCACCACCGGCGAACTTAAGGCGTGACGCGCACGTCGCCGGCGCCCCAGTGGGGCGCTGGCGGCATCCGCTTCGGCTATCGATCGGTCAGACGAAGCAGCCGAGTTCGGTGAGATTGGCCTCGACCGGATAACCGGTCACCTTGACGCCGCCGGTCTCTAACCAGGCTTGCGCATCGAGCGGGCGATCGGCGCCTCGGCCCGCGCTAAGATGGATCACACCGGGCACGCCGCGACGACGCAGCGTGGCGTGCCCGCTATCGCCTGGTGCAGGCAAATCGATCGGAACGGCATGAACGGTGCCGTGGCGCGGATTGCCCAGCCGATGCTGCGCCCCAGGCGCAGCTCTTTTGCTGTGGCGCGCGCGGGAGCGAAGCGCGGATCATCGGGGCGCACGAACGTGCCGAAGCGCGGCGACATGCGGTTGAATGGTCGCACCAGCAGTTCGATACGAGCGGCCAGCATGCTGTCCGCGGCTTCGGCGAACGCCTGGCGCCGCCAGCCGACCCCGGAGAGCGTGCGGAAATTTCGCGCGATCGTTGACGGCCGCGCCACCGCTCACCTGCTCTCGACCGCGCCGACATCGAGATGATCGCGACCGACGCCATATTTGTGCTCGATCAGCGCCATCGACTGGCCGACATGCGCGGCGATCGCGTGATCGCCCATCCGCTCAAGCGCCCGACAGGCCTCTTGCAGCAATGTGTATACCCGCAGCGGGTCCATCTGGTCCTCCGGAAAAAGGGAGCCGGACGACGGCCCGGTAGGCGTTGTCCTATACAGGCCCCGCAGCGCTTCCGGAACTGCAAACTGTACCGCATGCGTCGCCGCCGACCAAACATGCCAGGCCGGAAAGTCCCAATATCCGGGCTTTTCCCGGGTAGATACGGCCTGCTATGGTTTTGTTGTCGGCCGGTCCCGATGGTCTTGTGCGCGGTTGCGGCGGGTCACGTCAAGGACGCCCTGAGGTGGCCGCGCACGCCGCAAATTGTGCGGTCGCGTAGACTTACCCAACCACGAGACCAGTCACGGTGAATGCTTGGCATCACATAAATCAATGTGTGCGGTACTACACCGGAATTATGATACATGTTAATGACCCAAATGCGGAACCGGTTTGAACGTGATTGAGGGGACAGGATAGCCAAAACGGGCTGTATTGTTTCGGCACAGGGGGAGCAACACGATGGAAAGCGTCGAGGACCTGATCAAGGACCTTAGTACCAAGCTGGGGGATATCGCTGGCGAGTTCAGCTCGCGGGCTGATCGGATCATTGCATCGGGTCGCGCGGTGGGGGATGCGAACGGCACGGATCCGCTCACACCGGTCAACTTGGTCGCGCGTGCGCGGCAGCAGCTGGCGGTGCGTAAGGCGCGACGGCGCTATTTCCCCGCCGATCTGTTCCACGAACCGGCCTGGGAAATGCTCGTGGCGTTGTTCATCATCTACCAGACCGATCACAGCATGAACGTAAAGGCGCTGGTATCCTGCAGCGACGCGCCGGCGACTACATCGCAGCGCTGGATCGATCATCTGCACAAATCCGGGCTGATCGACCGCGTCACCGATACCGTGGATCGCCGGCGCATCGATATATCGCTCAGCGATCGCGGCTATGATGCGATGGCCCGCTATCTAAGCGAGCTTGCCGACGAAAGCTGAGCCGTTTACCCGCCGGATCTTGGCGATACCGCTGCAGGGAATTGCCGGTATCTGCTTGGTCCAAGGGTCGCCTAGCCACTGGACCAGGGGAGTGCGGCGCTTCGGTGCGCCTAGCCAAGGCTTCATTGCCCCATCTAGATCGGCGCCCGATTAACTATCGGGGCGTGCAAGGCGATGAAGCAACGGCTTGAAATCAAACCGTTATACGACCTATTTTGATAATGGCAGGCGAACCGGCCCG
The DNA here is from genome assembly GCF_036663635.1 of Parasphingomonas puruogangriensis. Lineage (NCBI taxonomy): Bacteria > Pseudomonadati > Pseudomonadota > Alphaproteobacteria > Sphingomonadales > Sphingomonadaceae > Parasphingomonas > Parasphingomonas puruogangriensis. The sequence goes on from NZ_JAXOJI010000007.1 coordinate 169,979, forward strand.
AATCGAGATCGTAGCTTTTCATTAATCTGGATCGCATAAAAATTGCCCCGGACGTGAACGTTCGGGGTCAGCATGCGAGTAGAGCGTAACCAATATCGGGGGAGGGGAGCGCGGGCATTGCCGCTGGGCAGATCGAGCCCGCACCTTTTGCCGAGCACGATCGCCGCCAGCGTCTTCACCATTGGCGATGCCAAGAGGCTAGCCGGCAAGCGCTTGCCCCACGACGCCGCGCTTAGTCATGCCGCGCATGTCGCCGACCGCGCGCGTGTCGGCCGGCTTCGCCTGCGCCACCGGGCGAAGTTGCAATGATGGCATTAGGCGATGCGCGTGCGTTCCGCACGCTGGCGGAAGCGGATGGCGGCACGGCGCTCAACGAATTCGCTGCGGCATTTGCGTTGCGTAGCGTCGGCGAAACAGACGTGATGATAGAAGCCTTGAGCAGCGAGGCGATCCGACAATGGCGGCTAGCGGATGCGACCTTTTGGCAACGCGTGCGCTTCCGCGCGCGCCACTTGCGCGCCACGTCACCGGCGAAAGGAGCGTGACCGTCTTGCCTTTCCCCTCACTATCCCGCGGCATGCCGAGCATGCGTTGGGCCGAGCGCATCTCCACAGTGCTGCTGGTCGGTACGATCCATGACGGTAGCGAGACGATCGCCTGCCCGGTGCTCAATCTGTCCGAATTCGGCTTGATGGTGCGGATCGACTTTGCCACCGAGGTGGGCGCGCGTGTCGCGGTGGAGATGCGCGGCATGCCGTTGGCCGCGGCGACGGTGCGTTGGGTGCGCGGCACCAGGGCGGGCATCGAATTCGATCATCCGCAGAATCTCAATGCGGTATTCTGCCTGATGGGCGACGACAGTTTCCTCGCGCGGGCGCCACGCTACCCGGTGGCGCTCAGAGCCGTGCTGCTGATCGACGGTCGCGCCGTGGCGGTGGATATTGGCAATATCTCCGCCCGCGGTGTGCGTCTCGCCGCCGATATCGCGCTCGAACTCGGCCAAACCGGGCAGATCATCGTGCCTGGACGCGAAATTGCTTTGTCCGGTGCGATTCGCTGGGTCGAAAAGGGCGAATACGGCTTCCATTTCGCCCGCCCCCTGCCGCTCGGCTTGTTGCAGGCGGCGCCGGGCGCGGGGTGATCCGCGTCACGCCGTCGTTCAGCCTGGCGTGACGATATGCTGGCGGCTTTCCATCAGTGGCTGGATGCGCGTGCCGAACGCCTCCACGCCGGCGACGAAATCGTCGAACGTCAGCAGAACGCCGCCGGTATTGGGCACGGCGGCCATCTCGTCGAGCATCCGCGCGACGCTCGCATAGCTGCCGACCAGCGTGCCCATGTTGATGTTCACCGCGCCCTCGGGGGCGGCGAGCTGGCGGACATTGGTGTCCTTATTGTGCTTGTCCGCCGCGCCCTGATCGGCGAGCCAGGCGATCGCCTCGAGATCGACGCCGTCATTGTAGGATCGCCATTTGGCCATCGCTTCCGCGTCGGTTTCGGCGGCGATGATCATCACCAATACGAAGATCGAAACGTCGCGGCCGGTCTTGGCGGTGGCCAGCGCCAGCTTGTCATTATTGGGTGAAAAGGCGGTTGGCGTGTTCACGCCCTTGCCCAGGCAAAAGGCATAGTCCGCCCATTTGGCGGAGAAAGCGAGGCCCTCCTCGGACGAACCGGCGCAGATGATCTTCATGTCGCCCGCGGGTTGTGGACGCACGCGGCAATCGTCCATCTGGTAATAGTCGCCCTTGAAGTCGCTTGCGCCCGTGGCCCACACGTCGCGCAGGATATGGGCATATTCGTCGAGCATCTTGTAGCGGTTGCGGAAATGCTCGTCGCCGGGCCACAAACCCATCTGGCTATATTCCGGGCGCTGCCAGCCGGTGATCAGGTTCAAGCCGAACCTGCCATGGCTGATCGAATCGATCGTGTTGCACATCCGTGCGGCGAACGCCGGCGGGATGATCAGCGTGGGGCAGGTGGCGTAGATCTTGATCCGCTCGGTCACCGCGGCGAGGCCGGCCATCAGCGTGAAGCTCTCCAGGCCATATTCCCAGAACTCGGTCTTGCCGCCAAAGCCGCGCAGCTTGACCATCGACAGCAGAAAATCGAGCCCGTGCTTTTCTGCCGAGAGCGCGATCTGCTTGTTCAGGTCGAAGCTCGGCAGATATTGCGGTGCGGTCTCGCTGATCAGCCAGCCATTGTTGTTGATGGGAACGAAGACGCCGACCTGCATGATTAGCTCCTGAGGAAATCGAGGACGAGGCGGTTGAAGGTGTCGGGATCGGTGACGTTGCAGGCGTGGCCGCCCCAGTCGAGCGTCACCGCCGTGGCTGCCGCCGTGGCCACGTTCAACGCGCTCTGCACCGGCACGAGCATGTCGTCGCGCGTGGCGATGACCAGCCAGGATGCGGTGTCGGCAAGATCGAGCGCCGCGGGGCGATAGGCGCGCACGGCGGCGATCCGCTTCTCGATCGTCGCAACACCGGGAAAGTCGGCGCGCTGATGCGCGGCCTCGGCGACCAGCTCGGCATCGTGCGTCGCGATCCAGTCGGGCGGGAACAGGAACAGCGGCTGCGCGCGCAGATAGGCCGTCGGGCCGCTGTCGCGCAGCAGATCGAGCCGGACATCGAAGCAGCGCCGCGTATGCGGGCTGAGCGTGCGCCAGCCATTGACCACCACCAGCCGATCGATCCTCGCCGTGGTCAGCGCGGTTTCGATGCCGATCATGCCGCCCAGCGCATGACCGACAAGGCTCATGGTCTCGATGCCCAGCGCATCCATCAGCGTCAGAAGATCGGCGGCCATATCCTCGACGGAGGTCATCGCCGGCAGCGCGCGGTCGCTGCGCCCGGTACCGCGATGGTCATAGGCGATGACGCGGAAATGCTCGGCCAGCGCCGGAATGTTGGGCTGCCAATAGTTCGCCGAGCCGCCGAGCCCGGAGGACAGGATCAGCGGCGGGCCGCTGCCATGCTCCTCATAATATAGCCCGGCGGCCTCAGCCAAGATGGGCGACCGAGGCGATCTCGACCAGGCAATCGGGCTTCACCAGATCGGCCCGGATACAATAGCGCGCCGGCTTCGCGCCGGGGAAATATTCGGCATAGACCCCGTTGAACGCGGCATAATCGCCGAGATCCTTGAGGAAGATATGGTTCATCGCCACGTCGGCGAGGGTGGCGCCGGCCGCTTCCAACGTGATCTTGATGACGTCGAGCACATGGCGCGTCTGCGCCGCGGCATCACCGACATGGAGCACCGCGCCGCCCTCGCCGAGCGCAAGGACGCCCGAGACGTACACAGTGTTGCCGGCCTTGGCGCCGGCTGAATATGGCGCGATCGGGGTGGGGAATTGCGGCGGGTTGATCGGCGTGAAGGGCATGTTCGTTCCTTAGGTCCTTGTCGTCACCCCAGGGTGTATTCGGCGTTTAGCCCGTGGGACTGGTAATCATTCGAGTTCGCCTGCTTTCGCAGGAGCACGGCGGCTCATTCCCTCGGCCCGAACGCGGCGCGGAAATCGGCCACGGTCGAGACCCAGCCGAAGAACTTCTCGATATTGTAGACCGTCGCTTGCTGCATCGCCGGCGGCCCGAGATGATGCGTCGCATCCTCCAGCATCACGCCGAAATATTCGAGGTGGAAGCCATCGCGCAGCGTGCTTTCGACGCAGACGTTGCTGGCAATGCCGACGAACACCAGGTTGCGGATGCCGCGTGCGCGCAACACGCTGTCAAGCTGCGAATTGAAGAAAGCGGAGTAGCGCGTCTTGTGCACGCGCAGATCGCCCGGCTGCGGGGCGAGCGCCGTGACGATGTCGTAATCCCAGCCGCCGCGGGCGAGCAACTGGCCGTGCAGTTCGGCCCGCGCGCGCATTGTCTTCAGTGCGTTGGACTTGTGCCAATTGGGCGAGCCGGGCCCGCCGGCCTCATGATAGTCAGGATCCCAGCCGTTCTGCAGATACACGATTGGCATCCCGGCGCTGCGGGCGGTGTCCAGCACCATGCCGATGCGCGCGATCGCCGCGGCCGCGCCGGCGATGTCGAACCCCGCAAGATCGACATAGCCGCCGGGGCTAGCATAGGCATTCTGCATGTCGATGACGATTATCGCGGTATGTTCTGGTGCCAGGCGCAATGCTTCGGGGCGCGCGGGTAGCGTCACGGCGGATCGGCTGGCGTCGGCGCCCGGCGTGGTTACGGTCGGCATGCTGGACATGGGGGGAGTGTGCGAGGGATAGGGCATTGCCGCAAGCGCGAAAGCGTCAGCTCTGGAACGCCCAGCGCAGCGTCTTGGCCAGGCCGAACGTGCCCGCCGCGACCAAAGGCCGCCCCAGGCCCGACGCCGGCAGCCCATGCATCTCGCGCGCCCAGCGGGGCAGCAGGTCGACGGCCGCCTGAAAGGCCACCGCCTGGATCGGTTGCGCCGCCAGCTTCGGCGCGCGTTGCGATAGCACGATCTGCGCGACCTCGCGGCTGCGCGCATCGGCGACTAGTTCGGGGCGCATCGCCTGGATCAGCGCCAGCGCCTCGGTCTTGCTGCGCGGCACGGGGTCGGCGCCGAGTTTCTCGCCGATCAACGCCACTTCGGCAAAATAGCGATCCTGATCGGCCAGCGACATCGCCGGATTGCCATAGGCCAACCAAGCATCGAGGAAGCTGGTCATCTCCGTCACATGCACCCAGGCGAGCAAGCGGGGATCGTCCGCCGTATAGGCCGTACCATCGGGCAGCGTGCCGAGCACATGATGGTGGATTTTGCGGATGCGCGCGATCAGCGCCTCGGCATCATCGCGCGACCCATAAGTGGTGACGGCGATGAACCGCGCCGTGCGCCGCAGGCGGCCGAGCATGTCGTTCCTGAAATCGCTATGATCCCACACGCCGGCCAGCACGGCGGGGTGGAGCATCTGCAGGAGCAGCGACGCGACCCCGCCGACCATCATGGTGGTGACGTCGCCATGCACCGCCCAGGCCGCGGAACCGGGCCCGAACAGGCCGTCGGTGCGGCGTTGCACCGGCTGCTGCCCCCGTTTCTGATCGTTGAACACTGCGCGTACCTGGCCGACGATGCGGCGCTTGACGTGCGCGACGGGGGACAGATCGGCGATCGCCATCAGCGCACGCCCGTGCGGCGTTCGAGTCCGACCTTCTTCTCGAGCCAGCGCGCCGCCTGTTCTGGCGTGGCCTTGTCGTCATCGCGATCGACCATGTAATTCGCCTCCCGCATCGCCGCGACGGGGATGCGGGCGATCAAAGGCCTCAACGCATCGCGGAGCTTTTGGTCGCGTGATGCGCGGCGCGAGACGAGCACTATCGCATCGTAGCTCGGAATCGCGCGGCGCGGATCGCTCAGCACGGTGAGCTTTTGCGCGGCGATGCGCCCATCGGACGAAAAAGCCGAGATCACGTCGCCCTGTTTGCTGTCTAGCGCGCGGTACATGAAGGTCGGGGCATAAGCGTGCGCCGATTTAAATTTTAACGGATAGGCGCGTTTGACGGCCGCCCATTCCGGGCGCTCGAGGAATTCGAGATCGGCGGCGAAGTCCAGCGCGGGCGCTGCGGCGACGAGATCGTCGAGCGAGACGATGCCGCGCCTGGCCGCATCGTCGCCGCGCATAGCAAAGGCATAGGCGTTTTCGAAGCCTAAGGAGCCAAGCAGGGTGACGCCGAACTTTTGCTGCGACCACGCGCCGATCTGCCGCAGCATGGCTGCGCGATCGGGCACGTCGCTGCGGCGCATCTCATTGGCCCAGACGGTGCCGGAATAATCGACATAGACGTCGATATCATTGCTCTTCAGCGCGCCGAACACGACGGCCGAGCCTAGCCCCTCGCGGTAGCGCACGCGATAGCCCGCGCGCTCCAATTTGTGGCCGATTAGCCGTGCGAGGATGAACTGTTCGGAGAAACCCTTGGCGCCGATCGTGAGCACCTTGTCGTCGCCGGCGCGTGGCCAGAGCGGCGCGAGCGCGACGCCGACGCCGAGCGCCAGCACCGCCGCGGCGATCCAGATCTGCGCCCGGCGGCGGTGGCGGATGCCGTGTTCGATCACGCCGAGCAGCGCATCGACTGCCAATGCCAGCCCGGCAGCGCTCAGGCAGCCGGCCAGCACCAATGCCCAGTTCTGCGTCTGCAGCCCGGCAAAGATCATGTCGCCCAAGCTCGGCTGGCCAACCGTCGTGGAGAGCGTTGCCGCGCCGATCGTCCACACGGCGGCGGTGCGGATGCCGGCCATCAGCACCGGCGCAACGAGCGGCGCCTCGACCAGACGAAGCTTCTGCCCGGGCGTCATGCCGACGCCGTCGGCGGCCTCGATCACGGCGGGGTCGAGCCCGTTCAGGCCGGTAATGCCGTTGCGCAGGATCGGCAGCAGCGCGTAGAGCGTCAGCGCGAGCAAGGATGGCAGGAAGCCGAGCGCGGGAATGCCGCCGCCGAGCAGCGCCGACAGCGACAGCAGCAACGGATAGAATAAGGCCAGCAACGCCAGGCTCGGAATGGTCTGGACCAGGCTGGCGAACCCCAGGCTGACGCGGGCGACGCTCGGGTGCCGCGCCGACCACACGGCGAGCGGCAGGCTGATCACCAGCCCGAGCAGCAGCGCCGAAGCCGCGACGAGCAGGTGCGCGGCCAGCAGATCGGGCACGCGGCCCATCGCCTCGATGAACGCGCTCACGCTTCGCGCTCCAGCGCCTGCAGGCGGCGCGCCTGTTCGCGCGGCACCGCAACCAGCGCATCCGCCGCGGCACCGCCCGCGCCGGCCAGCAGCGCGCGCGGCGTGGCGTCGGCAACGATGCGGCCGCGCTCCATCACCAGCACGCGATCGGCGAGCAGCAACGCCTCGGCCATGTCGTGCGTCACCATGATCGTGGTCAGCCCGAGCCGATCGTGCAGCTCCCGCACGCGCGCGCCCAATTGGTCGCGCGTCACCGGATCGAGCGCGCCGAACGGTTCGTCCATCAGCATCAGCCCCGGCGCCGTGGCGAGCGCGCGCGCCACGCCGACTCGCTGGCGTTGCCCACCGGACAAGGCGTCGGGCCGGCGGGCGGCAAAATCGGTCGGGAGATCGACCAGCTCGAGCAGTTCGGCGACCCGCCCGTCCACGCGCAGGCCGGCGATACGCAGCCCGATGGCGATATTCTCCGCCACCGTCATATGCGCAAACAGGCCGATATTCTGGAACACGTAACCGATCCGGCGGCGCAGGGCGTACGGCTCGGCCGCTGTCACGTCCTCGCCGCCGATGGCGATGCGGCCCGCGCTGGGCTCGACCAGCCGGTTGACCATCTTGAGCAAGGTCGATTTGCCCGATCCCGACGCGCCGACCAAGGCAACGAAGCTGCCGCCGGCGACCTCGACCGACACGGTATCGACGGCGGTGGCCGGGCCGTAGTGTTTGGCCACACTGGCAAAGGTGATCGGCGGGCCGGGCGATTGGCGTTGCATGGCGCCGGTTGTGCGGGAGCGGGTGAAGAGGGTCAAACGGAAGTCGCCACGATTCCTTCAGCGCTTCCCCGGCGAAGGCCGGGGCCCAGTTGCGGAACACGGATTTAGTGCGGTGCACTACGTTACATCTGCCATCGCGACTGGGCCCCGGCCTCCGCCGGGGAAGCGGAGTGGGGGGCGGCGGAAGCGCTACTGACTTGTTCCGCGGGCCGACGTGCCGCAAAGCAAGGACGAGAGACTGTGCTTCGCTGTGGATACCGGAACAAGTCCCGCATGACGGAGAGTAGAATGGCGACCACCTTTCCCAAAGCGATCTTCATCACCGGCGGCGGCTCCGGTATCGGCCGCGCTACGGCGCAACTATTCGCCGCGCGCGGCTGGCGGGTCGGCTTGGCCGACGTCAACGCCGCCGGCCTGGCCGAGACCGCGGCCTTGTTGCCCGCCGATCTGGTCAGCACATATGTGATGGACGTGCGTGACCGCGACGCCTGGGGGACGACGCTGGACGCGTTTACGGCCACCAGCGGCGGGCGCCTGGACGTGCTGTTCAACAATGCCGGGATCGGTACTGGCGGGCCGCTGGCCGAAAGCGATTTCGCCGAGCTCGATCGGGTCGTGGCGATCAACCTGATGGGCGCGCTGAACGGCGCGCGGATCGGCTACGCCTATCTCGCCCGCACGCCGGGATCGTGCCTGCTCAATACCGCCTCGGCATCGGCCATCTATGGCTCGGCCGGGCTGGTGCCATATTCGATGACCAAGTTCGCGGTGCGCGCGATGAGCGAGGGGCTGGACGGCGAATGGTCGCGCGCGGGCGTCGATCGCGGCGGCATCAAGGTGCGCGCCATCGTGCCGAGCTTTATCGATACGCCGCTGCTGGCCAGCGCGGTCGGCGGATCGAACCGCTCGATCCGCGACGCGGTGACCGGCGCGGGGCTGGAACTGACTGCGGTTGAAGCAGTGGCGGAAGCGGCCTGGGCGGCGGTGCATGGCGATCGACTGCACACCTTTGTCGGCAAGACCGCCAAGCGCATGGCGTTCGCCGCCCGCTGGATGCCGGGCAAGCTGCGCAAGACGATGCGCAGCGGGCTGCGCTAGGCGTCGAGCAGCGCGTCGATCGCTTGGGCCATATCGACGTCGCGGTGCGACAGGCCGCCGGCGTCATGCGTGGTGAGCAGGATGTCGACGCGGTTCCACACGTTCGACCATTCGGGATGATGATCGGCCTTTTCCGCGAGCAAGGCGACGCGCGTCATGAAGGCGAAGGCCTGGCTGAAATCGGCCAAGGTCAGCGTGCGGGTGATCGCGTCGCGCGCCTCGTCATAATCCCATTCGTCGAGCGCATCCAAGGCTTCGGCGCGCTCGGCGTCGCTCAGTTGCTCGATCGCCACGTCTCTCTCCCGCTGGCGCAACTTGCGCCCAATGCGTAAGGCTTAGCCGATGGCCGCTTTGGATCAACCCGTCCGCGATGTTCCGCCCGACACGGCGGCGATCGAGGAGATTGCGCTGGCGACGCTGGAAGGCCTCCCGGCCGAATTTCGCGCGCATCTCGGCGACGTCGTGTTGATCGTCGAGGATCTGGCCGATGACGAGACGCTGGCGGCGCTCGACATCGATCATCCGCTCGATCTGACCGGCCTGTATCATGGCCGCCCGCTGGGCGATAAATCCTCCAGCGATTCCGGCGCGCCGCCCGACCGCATCCATCTTTATCGCCGCGCCATCCTCGACGAATGGATCGAGACCGGGGTCGGGCTGCGGGCGCTCGTCTCGCATGTCATGATCCACGAGATCGGACATCATTTCGGCCTGTCGGACGACGACATGCACACGCTGGAGGCGGCGGTCGCTTGAGCGCGGCGCTGGCGTTGGAGGGCGTGACCTGCGCGCGCGGCGGACGGATCTTGTTCGCCGGCTTGTCCCTGGCGCTGGCGGCGGGGGAGGCGGCGTTGGTGGTCGGCCCGAACGGTGTGGGCAAGTCGAGCTTGGTGCGCGTTGCCGCCGGCTTGTTGCGGCCGGCCGCGGGCACGGTAGCGGTGGCAGGCGCGCGTGCGTTCCTGACCGAGGCGAGCGCGATGGACGCGGAATTGCCGCTGGTTGACGCGCTGGGCTTCTGGGCGCGCATCGACCGCCGGCGCGATGCCGTGACGGCGGCGCTCGCCGCGTTCGAACTGACCGCCCTGGCCGGCGTGCCGGTGCGGCTGCTGTCTACCGGGCAACGGAAACGCGCCGGCCTCGCCCGCGTGGTGGCCAGCGGGGCAGAGGTGTGGCTGCTCGACGAACCGACCAACGGGCTTGATGCGGCGGCGGTAACCATGCTCGAAGCGGCGATCGCGCAGCACCGCAGTGGCGGGGGTATCGCGCTCGTTGCTACACATCTGCCGCTGGCGCTGCCCGGCGCGCAGCGTATCGACCTGGCCGGCACGGCATGAGCGTGATCACTGCCCTGATCGTACGCGATGTGCGCCGCGCCTGGGCCGGCGGCGGCGTGACGTTGGTCGTCGCTTTCTTCCTGCTCGTCGCGATCCTGTTCCCGTTCGCCATCGGGCCCGATGCGCGGCTGCTGGCGCGGGTCGGCGGCGGGGTGATCTGGGCCGCGGCCTTGCTTGCGGCCCTGCTGCCGGTCGAGCGGCTGGTCGCGCCCGATCTGGAGGCGGGAATGCTCGACCAACTGGCCGTGCGCGGGGTGAACATGGCGACGGTGGCGGCGGCCAAGATCGTCGCGCACTGGCTGAGCTTCGGCCCGCCGCTGATGCTGGCCGCGATCGCCGCCGCGGGATTGCTGGATCTGTCTGCCGACACGTTGCTCGCGGTGGAACTCGGCCTGCTCATCGGCACGCCCGGCCTGGCCGCGCTGACGGTGACGACATCGGCGCTGGTCGCCGGGCTGCGCGGCGCTGGCGCGGTCGCCGGGCTGGTCATGCTGCCGCTCGCCATACCGTTGCTGATCTTCGGCGCGGGCTCGATCGACGGCGGCAGCGGCGCAGTCAAGCTGCTCGGCGCGGTCAGTCTGTTGCTGCTGGCGGGCGCGCCGTTCGTGGCGGGCGCGGCAATGCGCGCCGGCCTGGACTGAAGGGGAGCGGAAATTCTTGGTCGGGGCGACAGGATTCGAACCTGCGACCCCCACACCCCCAGTGTGATGCGCTACCAGGCTGCGCTACGCCCCGACCGAGGGCGGGCGTGTATGCCCGCTGGCCACAGGATGCAAGCGCCGCGATTGCGGCACGGCTTGTCCGTCATCCGTTTGTTGCACCCCTGCCACGTTGATGATAGCGCGCGGCGCTTATAGCGTGGGCCATCCCCGCGCGCCTCCATTCAGGTAGCCGCATGTTGATTCCCCAAGCCTTCGCCCAGACCACCGGCGCCGCGGCGAGCTCCAGCCCGCTCGGCATGTTCGCCAGCATCGCGCCGTTGCTGCTCGTGTTCGTGGTGTTTTACTTCCTGATGATCCGCCCGCAGCAGCGCCGCATGAAGGCCATGCAGGCGGCGGTCAATGCGGTGAAGAAGGGTGATTCGGTGGTTACCGCCGGCGGCATCCTGGGCAAGGTGACCAAGGTCGAGGACACCATCGTGGAAATCGAGATCGCCGCCAACACGCGCGTCCGCGTGGTCAAGGCGACGCTGACCGACGTGACCGGCGTCGGCACGGCCAAGCCCGCGAACGACTGACCCCGCAATGCTCGATTTCCCGCGCTGGAAAGTGCTTTCGATCCTCGGTTTCCTGGCGGCGTTGATGCTGCTGGCGGTGCCGAGCTTCCTGCCCGAATCCACCACCGCCAAATGGGGCAGATTCCCCCATCCACGCATCAACCTCGGCCTCGATCTCGCCGGCGGCTCGTATCTGCTGCTCGAGGCCGACACCAAGGACGTCGCCCAGACGCGGCTCGATGCAATGCGCGACCGCGTCGTCACTGAGTTGCGCCGCGGTTCGCCGCGGATCGAGACCGGTGACGTGTCCGAGCGCGACGGCAAGCTGAGCTTCATGCTGCGCGATTCGAGCCAGGTCGATGCGGCGCGCGAGAAACTGCTCGAGATCGCCGGCAGCGGCGTCGGCATGACCGGGCAGCGCGAATGGGACATCCAGGTCGTCGACGGCTCGCGCTTCGTCATGACGCCGAGCGAGGCCGGCCTAAAGGCGGCGATCAAGACCGCGGTCGACGATGCCACCGAAGTCGTCCGCACGCGTATCGATCAGCTTGGCACGCGCGAGCCGACCATCGTCCGCCAGGGCGATACGCGGATCGTCGTGCAGGTGCCCGGCTTGCAGAATCCGCAGGCGCTGAAGGATCTGCTCGGCAAGACCGCCAAGCTCGAATTCAAGCTCGTCGACATCGCCGCCGATCCCGTTGCGGTGGCCAAGGGCCAGGCCCCGATCGGTAGCCAGATCCTGCAATATCAGGAGGGCGGCGCGCCGATCGCGGTCAAGCGTTCGGCAATCATTTCGGGCGATCAGCTGACCGATGCGCGCCAGGGTTTCTCGCCGGACGGCAACGAGCCGCAGGTGGTGATCACCTTCAACAGCGAAGGCGGCCGCCGCTTCGCCCGCGTGACGCAGGAAAATGTCGGCAAGCCGTTCGCCATCATCCTCGACAACAAGGTGATTTCCGCGCCGAATATCAACGAGGCGATCCTCGGCGGCACGGCGAGCATTTCCGGCAGCTTCACGGTCGATACGGCCAACCAGCTGGCCATCGCCTTGCGCTCGGGCAAATTGCCCGTGCCGCTCAAGGTGATCGAGGAATCGACCGTCGGGCCGGATCTCGGCGCGGATTCGATCCGCGCGGGCATTCTTGCCTCGGTCATCGCGGTGACCGCGGTGATCATCTTCATGTTCCTCACCTATGGCCGCTTCGGTTTCTACGCGAACCTTGCCGTGGTCATCAACGTGATCGTCATCGTCGGCGTGCTGGCCTTGCTCAACGGCACGTTGACGCTACCCGGCATCGCCGGCTTCGTGTTGACCATCGGCACCGCGGTCGACGCCAACGTGCTGATCAACGAGCGTATTCGCGAGGAACGCCGGCGCGGTCGCAACGTGGTCCAAGCGGTCGAGCTGGGGTACAAGGAAGCCAGCCGGACGATCTTCGAGGCCAATGTGACGCACGCCATTTCCGGCGTGATCATGCTCGTATTGGGTTCCGGCCCGGTCAAGGGCTTCGCGGTCGTGCTGCTGATCGGCATCGCCACCTCGGTGTTCACCGCCGTGGTGTTCACCCGCATGATGATCGCGTTGTGGCTGCGCAAGAACCGGCCGACGGATATCAACATATGATCCCTCCCCCGTCATCCCAGCGAAAGCTGGGATCTCTGCGTGGCGCGTGCCGCGCCCGCCCCATCAAGATGCCAGCCTTGGCTGGCATGACGAGGTCGTAAGATGCGCCTGCTGAAAATCGTCCCCGACAATACCAACCTGCCGTTCGTCAGCTTACGCAAATGGGCGTTCGCGCTGACCATGGCGTTGAGTCTTGCCTCGGTCGGGCTGGTCTGGGCCAAAGGTCTCAATTTCGGCGTCGATTTCGTCGGCGGCCTGATGATCGAGGAAAAGTTCGTCACCGCGCCCAATGTCGATCAATTGCGCCAGACGATCGATCGCCTCGGCGTCGGCGACGCTCAGCTGCAGCCGTTCGGTGACGGCAAGACCATGACGATCCGCCTGCCGGTGGTCGAAAGCGCCGACGAAGGCGCGACCAATGCCGTCGTGCGCAAGGTCGAGGCCGCCGTCGGCCAAGCCTTTCCGGGCGCGACCTTCTCGCGTTACTCGACCGTCTCGGGCAAGGTTTCGGACGAGTTGATCCGCAACGGCATCCTGGCCGTCGTGCTCGCGGTGCTCGGCATCGGCCTGTTCGCCGTGGTGCGGTTCGAATGGCAGTTCGGCGTCTCCACCGTCGTCGCCATCGTCCACGATCTGCTCATGACGCTTGGCTTCTTCGCGCTGACGCAGTTCGAGTTCGACCTCAATATCGTGGCGGCCGTGCTCACCATCATCGGTTATTCGATCAACGACAAGATCGTCATCGATGATCGCATTCGCGAGAATATGCGGCGCTATCGCAAGATGGACATGGCCGGGATTGTCGACCTTTCGGTTAACGAGACGTTGCCGCGCACGGTGATGACCTCGCTGACCATCCTGCTCGCGCTGTTCGCGTTGCTGTTCCTCGGCGGCCATGTGCTGCGCGGCTTCACTGCGGCGATGATCCTCGGCATCTTCGTCGGCACCTATTCATCGATCTACGTGTCGTCCTCGCTGCTCATCACGCTCGGCCTGCGCGCCAATCCAGATGCGCCGGACAAGCCGGAACGCGGCACGAGCGGTGCGGAGCGGGTTGGGCCGAAGGGCTGATTCGCGCATGAAAATGGACAAGCCGAAGACCGATGGCCCGATCATCGCCGGCTTCTCCGCCGGCGGGTTCAAGGTCGATGACGGCGTCTATCGCGCGCTGCTGATCACCCCGCAGCGCGCCGACGGCTGGGTGCCGCCGCCGCTGGCTGACCTTGGCGAGACGGATCTCGCGCCCATACTCACGCTCGATCCGCCGCCCGAATTCGTGTTGCTTGGTACCGGCCCCTCGCTGGTACGCCCCGCGCCGAAGCTGATTCGCGCGATCGAGGCCTTGGGCTTCGGCGTCGAGGCGATGGACAGCCGCGCCGCGGCGCGCGCCTGGGCGGTGTTGCGCGGCGAAGGCCGCTGGATCGCCGCCGCGCTCTATCCGCTCGATTAACCGGCTCGACGCCGGCGATTTCCACGATACACTTTCCCCAAGACCATAAGAGTCGGGGGGAGAATTCATGAACATGCTCGTCACTGCGCTGGCCATGCTGGTCGCGGCGCCCGCCGCGGCGCAAACCGGTCCCGCGCCGACGCCGGATTATACGCAGGATGCGACCTGGCTGTGCCGCCCGGGCCGCAGCGATGCCTGTACCTCGAATCAGGACGTCACAGTGATCCGCGCCGACGGCAAGCGTAAGATCGAGAAACTGCGCGCGGACGCGCAGATCCCGTTCGACTGTTTCTACGTCTATCCCACCGTGTCGATGGATGCGACGCCGAACAGCGACATGGTCGCAGGCCCGCAGGAAATCGCCGTCGCCACATCGCAGGCGGCGCGCTTCCGCCAGCATTGCCGCGTGTTCGCCCCGCTCTATCGCCAGGTGACGCTCACCGCGTTGCGCAGCGCGATGACCGGCGCGCCGCTGCAGGCGGATCGCGAACTGGCCTATGCCGACGTCAAGGCCGCCTGGAATGCCTATCTGGCGCGCGACAATGGCGCCCGTGGCGTCGTGCTGATCGGGCATAGCCAGGGATCGGGCGTGCTCAAGCGGCTGATCGCCGAGGAGATCGAGGGTAAGCCGGTGCAGCGCCGGCTGATCTCGGCCATGTTGCTCGGCACCAATATCGCGGTGCCCGCGGGGCAAGATGTCGGCGGCGACTTCAAGCGCCTGCCCGTGTGCCGCAAGGAGGGACAATATGGCTGCATCGTCAGCTACGTCTCGTTCCGCGCCGATTCGCCGCCGCCCGCCAATAGCCGCTTCGGCAAGGTGCCGACTGCGGGTCAGGTCGCCGCTTGCACCAATCCCGCGGCACTGGCCGGCGGTAAGGCGGTCACCGATGCGATCCTCGGCGCGAACGGCGCTGGCACTGGCTCCGCTGCGATGGGCCCATGGAGTAAGGATGGCGCGCCGGTCAGCACGCCATTCGTGAAAGTGCCGGGATTGATCTCGGCGGAATGCGTGTCGCAGGGCGGGTTCGACTATCTCGCCATCACGGTGAATGCCGATCCGGCCGATCCGCGCACCGATACGATCGTCGGCGATGTCGCGATCGGGCCGGCGATCCTCAAGGATTGGGGACTGCACCTAATCGACATGCCGGTGGAGATGGGCAATCTCGTCGAACTGGCCGATCGCCAGGCGACCGAATGGCGCGGCGCTACGTGGCGGAAGAAGCGCTGACCAGACCGGACAAGTGATCGTATAAAGCGGCGGTGTTGGCCTCCCAGGTGAAGCCCATCGCCGCCTGCCGCGTCTCCGCCTGAGTCGGCGGATCGGCGAGCAGGCTGCCAATGGCGCTGGCGAACGACGCGGCATCGCGCGCGGCGAGGCGCCCTGCGGCGGGCGTCGTCACTACCTCGCGAGCGCCGCCGACATCGGTGATGACGATCGGCGTGCCGCAGGCCAGGGCCTCGATCCAGGCATTGGCCAGCCCTTCCGATGCCGAGGCGAGCGCCATCACGTCGGCCGCGGCGAGCAAGGCGGCGACCTCGGCATGGGGCAGCGCGCCGAGCAGGCGCACACGCTCGCTAATGCCAAGCGCCGCGGCCGCGCTGGCCAAGGCCGCGCGTTCCCGTCCCTCGCCGACGATCAGCAACGATGCGCCGGGCAGGGCCGCCACCGCGCGCAGCACGATATCATGACCCTTGAGCGGGATCAGCGCGCCGAGCGCGACGATCAGCGGTCCGTCGATGCCCAGCGCCGCCTTGCCCGCCGCGCGATCAACCACGGCGAAGCGGGCGAGATCGACGCCGGTGTGATGTACCCGGATACGCGCTTCCGGCAGGCCCAGCGCGATCATGTCCGCCCGCATCGCCGCGCTCACCGCGAGCATCCCGCCGGCCTGCCGGCCCGCCGCCAGGATCTGTGCGGCGGTGGCCGGCGCCTTGCCCCAGTGATGCACGTCGGA
Organism: Parasphingomonas puruogangriensis; assembly: GCF_036663635.1. Classification (NCBI taxonomy): domain Bacteria; kingdom Pseudomonadati; phylum Pseudomonadota; class Alphaproteobacteria; order Sphingomonadales; family Sphingomonadaceae; genus Parasphingomonas; species Parasphingomonas puruogangriensis. The sequence goes on from NZ_JAXOJI010000007.1 coordinate 186,104, forward strand.
GCCGCGCGCCTTGATCGATACCGGCACGCCGAAATGCCGCCCGAGCGCGACCGCCGCCGGTCCATCGGGGAAGAAGAATTCCGCGTCGATCACGTCGAACGCGAAATCGCGGCGGAGCGCGGTCAGCAACGGTTTTAGGCGTCGCACCAGCGCGCCAGCGTGGAACCGGCCTTTAGTCCCGGGAAGGGTGGTGAAGCGCGGGCGCCAGGTCTGGACGCCGTGCCATGTCTCATGTTCGGGCAGGCCGGCGAGTGTCTGGTAGCGCGACACGCGCGATAGCGGCCAGGGCGGCATGCCGAGCGGGGCGACAACCTGCAGCGCGACATCCGGGTGCGCGGCAAGGCGCAGCGTCTGACGCTCGACGAAGCCGCCGAAATTGGGGCGGCTGGCGTCTGGGAAGAGCGTGGCGAGAGTGAGGACACGGAGCATTTGTGGGATGCTAGCGGTGGAAGGTTAAAGTGCTGTCGATGAGGCCCCCCTCCCTGGAAGGGAGGGGAGTGGGATCAGATCCGCACATTCCCCGGATAGGCGAACAGCAAATCGCTTCCCGTTGCCGCACTGACGTGCGTGGTGCCGGTAAACTGCAGACACTCGCCCGCTTTCCACGCGACGCCATCCGCCGCGCCCTCGCCGGTAACGGGCACGAACCAGCCCGGAACGCCGTCCGGCAGCGTCACCACGCGCTCGCCCGCGGGCCAGCGTTCGAGCACGAATTTTGGTCCCTCGACCAGGATGATGCGATCGTCCGCCACGCGGCCCGGCGCGGAGGGCGCGACGAACGGCACCGGATCGGCCACCGCGACGCCATCGTCGAGATGCAGTTCGCGGTCGCTGCCATAATCGTACAACCGGTAGGTGGTGTCCGAATTCTGCTGGATCTCGATCACCGTTATCCCCGCGCCGATCGCGTGGACCGTGCCGCTGGCGGAGTAAAAGAAATCGCCAGCCTTGACCGGCTTCCAGTCAAGCAGATGCTCGATCGAACCATCTTCCGATGCCGCGCGTAGCGCATCCTTGGTCATCGGCTCCAGCGTGCCGATCGCGATCGTCGCGCCCGGTTCGGCCGCCAGCACCACCCAGCACTCGTCCTTGCCGCGCGGTAGTCCCCGCGCGTGCGCCTGCTCGTCATTGGGATGGACCTGCACCGAGAGTTTTTCCGAGGTGAACAGATATTTGATCAGCAGATCGGGCTTGCCGGCATCCGGCGTCTGGAACCACACTTCGCCGATCTTCTCGGCCCCTGGTGCGGGATCGGCAAAACCGGGCCATAACGTATGCCGGCCCCACGGTTTTTCGACCCGGCGCGTGGTCAGCAGGCTAGCGGTCATTCGTTTCGCTCCTCGAGAGGTTCGTTGCGGCTGTGTAACGCACCATAACCGTCCAGGCTCCACCGCATCGTGTCGCCGCGTGCCCGCCACCGAAAAACATTGTGAGCGCGGGCCTTGCTGCGTTATGGCAGCTGCCATGCGTATAACCCTGTCCCGCCCGATCGCTCTTGCGACCATCGCCGCGCTCGCCGCGACCACCGCCGGTTGCGCGCGCAACACCGCGAAGAACGACGTTCCCTATATCGCGCGCGACGTGGGCACGCTGTATTCCGCGGCCAAGCGGCGGCTCGATCAGCACCGCTACAAGGAAGCGGCTGCCTTGTTCGACGAGGTCGAGCGCCAGCATCCCTATTCGATCTGGGCGCGTCGTTCGCAGTTGATGAGCGCCTTCGCCAATTATCTGGGCAAGGATTATACCAGCTCGATCCAGTCGGCGCAGCGCTTCCTCCAGGTCCATCCGGGTAACCGCGACGCGGCTTATGCTTATTATCTGATTGCGCTCGGCTATTACGAGCAGATCAGCGACGTGACGCGCGATCAGAAGATCACCCAGCAGTCGCTGGACGCGCTGGGCGAGCTGACCCGCCGTTATCCCAACACGCGCTACGCTGCCGATGCGCGGCTCAAGATCGATCTGGTGCGCGATCACCTCGCCGGCAAGGAGATGGAGATCGGCCGCTGGTACGAGACGCGCGGCCAGTGGCTCGCGGCGACGATGCGCTTCCGCAAGGTGGTCGACGATTATCAGACCACGACTCACGCACCCGAAGCGCTGATGCGGCTGACCGAGACCTATCTCGCGCTTGGCGTGCCGGAAGAAGCGAAGAAGGCGGCCGCGGTGCTGGGCGCCAATTATCCCGGCAGCGACTGGTATGAAAGGTCGTACAAACTTGTGAACGAACATCCGGGTACCGCCATGGCGATGATCCCCCCCGGCCAGCCGATCGTGCCGGTGACCGCGCCTGTGGCGGCCGACAAGAAGGCGCTGCCGGGCAGCGATGCGGTTGCACCTAAAGACGAGGGCCGCGCCGCGCCGACATCGAGCAGCCCCAACGGCGGCTGATCCGCTGCACCGCGCAAAGAACAATTCCGGAACGCGGGTTTATGCGCTAGGGGCGTGTCGATCATGCTGACCCAGCTTTCCATTCGGGACGTCGTCCTGATCGAGGCGCTCGACCTCGATTTCGGGACCGGGCTCGGTGTGCTGACCGGTGAGACCGGGGCGGGCAAGTCGATCCTGCTCGATGCGTTGGGCCTTACGCTCGGCGCGCGCGGCGATAGCGCGCTAGTCCGGCATGGCACCAGCCAGGCGGTGGTCACCGCAAGCTTCGATGCGCCGGTCGACGGTGGGGCGCTTGCCGGCCTGCTGGGCGACAACGGGCTCGACATGGAGCCGGGCGAGCCGCTGATCATCCGCCGCATCGTCAAGGCCGATGGCGGCAGCCGCGCCTTCGTCAACGATCAGCCGGCCTCGGCGGGCCTGCTGCGGGAGCTCGGCACGCATCTCGTCGAGATCCACGGCCAACACGATGATCGTGGGTTGCTCAACCCGCGCGGGCATCGCGCGCTGCTTGATAGTTTCGCGCGCATCGATCCTTCTCCCGCTGGCGCCGCCCATCGCGCCTGGCGCACGGCCGAGACGGCGTTGGCCGAAGCGCGGGAGGAACTCGACACGCAAGCGCGCGACCAGGAATGGCTCGAACACGCCGTAGCCGAATTGCGCGCGTTCGGGCCGGAGGAAGGCGAGGAGGAAACGCTCGCCACGCGCCGTGCGGGAATGCAGCGCGGCGAGAAGATCGCCGACGATCTGCAGGCGATCGCCGATTTGCTTGACGGATCGGACGGCGGGCTGGCCAAATTACGCCAGGCGGCGCGTATTCTCGAGCGCGTCGGGCAGGACCACGAAGCGTTGGGCGAAGCGCTGGAAGCGATCGACCGGGCGATCATCGAAGGCGCTGAAGCGCAGGAAAAGGTCGACGAAGCCGCCGCCGCCTTGGCGTTCGATCCCGCCCAGCTCGAATCGGACGAGACGCGATTGTTCGATCTCCGCGCGCTGGCGCGGAAACATCGCGTTCAGCCCGACGAACTTGCCGCGCTGGCGCAGGAACTATCCGACAAGCTGGAGCGGATCGAAAGCGGTGGGGCGGGGATTGCCGCACTCGAACGCACGCTGGCGGCGGCTGCCAAGGCGTACGAAACCGAGGCCGATCGATTGACCAAGCAGCGCAGCGCAGCGGCGGCGCGGCTCGACGCTGCGGTAAAGAGCGAACTCGCGCCGCTCAAGCTCGATGCCGCGCGCTTCCGCACCGCAATTGCCCCGCTGGCGCGCGACGCCTGGGGCCCGGCGGGCAAAGACCGCGTCGAATTCGAAATTTCGACCAATCCCGGCGCGCCGTTCGCGCCGCTGACCAAGATCGCCTCGGGTGGCGAACTCTCGCGCTTCATTCTCGCGCTAAAGGTGGCGCTGGCGGAGGAGGGCGGGGCGGCGACGATGATCTTCGACGAGATCGATCGCGGCGTCGGCGGCGCGGTGGCCAGCGCGATCGGCGAACGGCTCGCACGGCTGGCCAGCCGCACGCAGCTGTTGGTGGTCACGCACAGCCCGCAGGTCGCGGCGCGGGGCGGGCGGCATCTGTTGATCGCCAAAAGTCATGACGGCACCGTCACCCGCACCGGCGTCCGCGCATTGGACGAGGCGGAGCGGCGCGAGGAAATCGCTCGCATGCTGTCCGGCGCGACCGTGACGGACGAGGCCAGGGCGCAGGCGGAGCGGTTGCTGGAAACGGCGTGATGGCCCGGCCGCAAGGGCCCGATTCAAATGATGCGACATTCTCCAAAACATCTGTTATACGCCGGTCACCGCGCGACATTGCCCACAAGCGTCGTACGGCTGAGAGACTTCACGCGCTCCCGCTTGTCAAAGCCCCGGAGCCCTGTTGTCGGCCCCACGATATCCTGCTCGCAGGTAACGGATTACGAGCGATGCTCAGGCGGAAACGTCGTGCACCGTACGCAATCGGGTTGTTTTTCGTACCGTCGTCAGCCTCGGCTGACGATACGACCGCTATCCAAGGCGCCGGCCGAAGCCGGACGGTGCTTTCGGCTTTTCTTCCCGGCTTCATTCTACCCAAGGAAATACCTATGCCGATCGGCACCGTAAAATTTTTCAACGCGGACAAGGGCTATGGCTTCATCGCGCCTGAAGGCGGCGGGAACGACGCCTTTGTGCACATCAGCGCTGTTGAAGCAGCTGGCATGCGCACGCTCGATAAGGAGCAGCGCGTCTCCTACGAGCTGGAGCAGGACCGCCGCGGCAAGATGTCGGCTGTGAACCTCGCTTCTGCGTGATTGATGTCGGCGGGCACCGGAGCGATCCGGTGCCCGCCACTCTTTCAGGTTAGAACACGAGGAGATTTGTCACGAATACCACCGCAATGTTCTATCGCGATCGCGCACGTCAGGCCGAGGCCGACGCCGATTCCGCGACCCTCGACAACGTCCGCGATCGCTGGTCGCGTGCCGCCAAGGCCTGGGACGAGATGGCCACGCGCGCTGAAAAAACAGCCGATCGCCGCGCCGTCAACGAGGAAGCCAAGGCGATGATCGCCGAGGATGACGATTAGACCGTCACGATCGCTTCGGGCGGCTTGATCGCCGCCCTATCCCTCAGCTAGCCATCATCGCATGACCGCTAGCGCCAAACTGCCCGACACCGACGAAGCCGCCGCCACCGAGCTGGCTGCCCTCGCCGCCGAGATTGCGCGGCACAACGCCCTTTATCACACCGAGGACGCGCCGGAGATTTCCGACGCTGCCTATGACGCGCTGACCCGCCGCAATGCCGCGCTGGAAGCGGCCTTCCCGCATCTTGTCCGCGCCGATTCGCCGAGCAGCTCGGTCGGTGCCGCGCCCGCAGGACATCTAGCCAAGGCTACGCATGCGCGGCCGATGATGAGCCTCGACAATGCGTTCAGCGACGACGAGATCGTCGAGTTCGTCGCCCGCGTCCGCCGCTTCCTCCGGCTGACGGAGGACGAACCCGTCGCCCTCACGGCCGAACCCAAGATCGATGGTCTGTCCTGCTCGCTGCGCTATGAACGTAGTGCACTGGTCCAGGCACTGACCCGCGGCGATGGCCAGATCGGTGAGGATGTCACCGCCAATGTTCGCACGATTGCTGACATTCCGCAGACGCTGCCGGACACCGCGCCCGATATTTTCGAGATTCGCGGCGAGGTCTATATGGCCAAGGCCGACTTCGCCCAACTCAACGCTCGCTTGCTGTCTGACGCTGAAGGCACCGGCAAGGAGGCGCGCCAGTTCGCCAACCCGCGCAACGCCGCCGCCGGATCGCTACGCCAGAAGGATGCGGCGGTCACCGCCGCGCGTCCGTTGCGCTTCCTGATGCACGGCTGGGGCGAGGCCAGCACCGTACCGGGCGAAACGCAGGAACAGCTCGTCGCCACGGTGCGCGGCTGGGGCGTGCCCGTGGCCGACGCTTTCACGCGCGTCGAGACGGCCGAGCAGGCGTTGGCCGTCTATCGCGCGATCGAAGCGGGCCGCGCCGACATGCCGTTCGATATCGACGGCGTCGTCTACAAGGTCGATCGACTCGACTGGCAGGCGCGACTCGGCGCGGTCGCGCGCGCCCCGCGCTGGGCCATCGCGCATAAATTCCCCGCCCAACGTGCGCAGACCACGCTCCGCGCGATCGACATCCAGGTTGGCCGCACCGGCGCACTGACCCCGGTCGCTCGGCTCGAACCGGTGACCGTCGGCGGTGTCGTCGTGACAAACGCAACATTGCACAATGCCGACGAGATCGAGCGTCTCGGTGTCCGTCCTGGCGACCGCGTGCTTGTCCAGCGCGCCGGCGACGTCATCCCGCAAATCGTCGAGAATCTCACGCCGGCCGAACCGCGCGATGCCTGGGCCTTTCCGGATCTGTGCCCGGAGTGCCACTCCGCAGCCGAGCGCGAGGAAGGCGAAGTGGTCTATCGCTGCACCGGCGGGTTGATCTGCCCGGCGCAGCGGGTCGAACGGCTGATCCACTTCGTCTCGCGCCACGCCTTCGATATCGAGGGTCTGGGCGCAACGCTGATCGAGGCGTTCTTTACCGACGGGCTGATCGCGTCCCCCGCCGACATTTTCCGCCTGACCGAGGATCAACTCGCCGCGCGCAAGAAGGACGGACAAGTGTGGTCGTCCAACCTGATCAAGGCGATCGACAAGAAGCGCACGATTGCGCTCGATCGTTTCCTCTTTTCGCTGGGCATCCGCCATGTCGGCGAGATCACCGCGCGGGATCTGGCGCGCCGCTATCGTTCGGCCAAGGCGTTGGGCAGCGTGCTGCGTCGCGCCGTCTTCCTGCACAACAGCACGCTTCCCGCGATCGGCGAGCCCGAGCGCAAGTTCGTGCTGCGGCGTGACAAATTGCTCGTCGCGGCGATCGAGACTGCGGGCATCGGCCCGGAGGTCGCCGGCGCGCTGATCGCCTTCTGCGCCGAGCCGCACAACCGCACGGTGGTGTTCGATCTGCTGCGCGAAGTGGCGCCGTCGGACGTGATCCACGAGACTCGCGAATCGCCGGTCAGCGGCAAGACGATCGTGTTCACCGGCACGTTGGAATTGGTCAGCCGCGATGAGGCCAAGGCGCAGGCCGAATCGCTCGGCGCGCGCGTGTCGGGATCTGTCTCGGCCAAGACCGATTTGGTGGTGGCCGGGCCGGGCGCGGGCTCGAAGCTCAAAAAGGCTGCAGATCTTAACATCGAGGTGATCGACGAAGCTGCATGGGTCAGGATCGTCGCCGCCGCAGGCTAATCCTAATGAGCGCGTCACCAAGTTAAGTGATGCTTTTTTGCAACGCAGCAGCAATCGTTGCAACAAACTCTTCCAACGTGACTGTTGTGTCATGTAACCGAAATAATGGGAGCGCAGGGGCCCCTGCAACGGACAACGATCCGCAGGACCGAGCGCGCAGGCTCAAAAGGGAATGTCACCATGAAAACGAAGTATTTTGCGAGCGTGGCCTTCGCTGCGCTCATGTTGCCGGGCGCGGCCTATGCCCAGTCGACCGGTACTGTGGAAGCCGAAGGCGAAGAGATTGTCGTTACCGGCAGTCGCGGGCCGACCACGATCAGCGGCGTTCAAATCCCCGATTCGCCCAAGGCGCGTGCGGTGATCACGCAGGAACTGATTGAGCGTCGCGCACCTGGTCAGACCATTCTTGACACGATCAACCTGATCCCGGGCGTCAGCTTCACTAACAGCGACGCTTACGGTTCGTCGGGCGGCCAAATCCGTATCCGCGGTTTCGATGGTAACCGCATCGCGCTAACCTTCGACGGTATCCCGCTCAACGATTCGGGCAACTACGCAATCTATTCCAACCAGCAGCTCGATCCCGAGCTGATCGAGACCGTCAACGTCAACTTCGGCTCGGCAGATGTCGATTCGCCGACCGCAGCGGCCTCGGGCGGTACGATCAACTATCGCTCGCTGATGCCGACCGACAAATTGAGCGCAACAGCCGTCTATTCGCACGGTACCAACGACATGAACCGCGCCTTCGTGTTGCTTAACACCGGCACGTTCACTTCGTTCGGCACCAAGGCTTGGCTATCTGCCTCTTCGCAACGGTATAACCAGTTCCGGGGCCCGGGCGAGATCTACAAGCAGCAGTATAACGGTAAGATCTATCAGCCGATCGGCAGCAATGGCGACTTCATCTCGATCGCTGCACACTATAATCAGAACCGCAGCAACTTTTACAGCAACCCGAGCTATGCCAATATCCGGTCGCGCCTGACCGGTCTAGAGACACTCCCGGTCGCTGGTGCTGGATCGACGGCATCGAGCGCAAATCCCTACAAGCTCGACCTGAGCAACGAGCGCTACGATTTCGTCTTCGACGATCCTTCCGGCACGTATCGCTATGATGCAACCTGCAACCTGCCCTCGGCCAGCGTCGCGGCAGGCAACGGCACCCAGCAGGACGATCGCTCTTCCTGCGGTAACATCTTTGCAACTGCCTATAATCCATCGAATACGGGCAATATCCGTCTCAACTCGCGTTATGAGCTAAGCGATAAGCTGCTCTTTACGCTTGATGGCGCCTATTCGTATACCCGCGCAAACGGCGGCGGCTCGGCCGTGCTCGCCGAGAGCAATACCAACGCGCTGAACGCTGGCGGCACGGCGGCGAACACCAGTGTCTATCAGTATCAGCTGACGCGCATTGGTGCCGGCACTGCAGCTGCGGTCGACATCAACCGCGATGGAGATACGCAAGATTTCGTCCGGGTGTATTTCCCGTCAAACACGCGCACCAACCGCTACACGGCAATCGCCGGTCTGCGTTATCAGCTCGACGAGGACAACCTGATCCGCATCGCGTATACGTGGGACAGCGCGCGTCACCGCCAGACCGGTGAAGCAAGTCTGCTGGATGCCCATGGCATGCCGCAGGTGCCGTTCGCGGCAGATGGTGATACACGGTATGAGGTGGTTGATGCCGCTGGTAACGTGATCAACAAGCGCAACCGTAAGTCTTACGCGATTCTTCACCAGATTTCTGGCGAATATCGCGGTGAGTTTTTTGACAATAAGCTGAAGGTGGCACTCGGTGTGCGTGCACCGTTCTTTCGCCGTAACCTGAACAACTATTGTTATACGATCGCGGGCCAATCGAACGATGCGTATTGCACGTCGCAAACGCCGGCACAGGTAGCAGCAGTCGACGCCGCGGTGACGGGGGTGCAGCTTGGTGCGCCTTATGCGAAACGGATTAAGAAGTATGACGCGGTGCTGCCTAACGTTGGCGCAACGTTCGCTCTGACATCCGAAATTAGCGCATTTGGCAGCTTCTCCAAGGGCATTTCGGTACCACGGACAGACAACCTGTATGGCTTTGACGATGTGTCGATCACGCCGGTCCAGGCGGTTGAGCCGGAAAAGACCGACTCGTATGATCTTGGCCTGCGTTACTCTTCCAGTTTGATCCAAGCGCAGGTCGCCGCGTGGAAGATCGATTATCAGAATCGTATTATCTCGACGACGACCTTGCTGGAGGGCGGCCAGACCCTGAGCGTTGATCGCAACGTCGGCGACGTACGCAGCAAGGGCATCGACGCCAGCTTGGGTATCCGTCCCAATCGTCATTTCTCGCTGTACAGCTTCGTGTCGTACACCGATGCCAAGCTGCAGGCTGATGCGGTGAACCCGGCTACTGGTGCAGTGATCCTGCCTACCGCTGGCAAGTTCGTCGTGGAAACGCCGGAATGGCAGTATGGCGGCCGGGCGCAGATCGACTTCTCGCCGGTATCGGTCGGCATCCAGGCCAAGCGCACTGGATCGCGTTGGGTAACGGACGTCAACGACCTCAAGGCGGCAGGCTACACCCTGGTCGACCTGGACGCTCGCTTCGATCTTGGCTTTGCCGGGCTTGATCGCACATTCTTCCAGTTGAATGTGTCCAACCTGTTGAAGGAGCGCTATTTCAGCAACTTGTCCACCGCAGGTAATGCCTTCCCGATCGGCACATCGACCAGCACGGGTGCACCGCGCTTCACCTTCGGCGCACCGCGCACGTTCATCGGTTCGGTTCACTTCGAATTCTGATCAACACAAAATGCAAAAAGGGCCGCCGTCCCAATCGGGATGACGGCCCTTTTTACGTTTGTAACTCCGGGCTTAGTGCGGTCCGCCAAGCGGGTGTGGGCAGCGCTCCCCGGGGCCGAGCCCTTAGTAAGCCTAGCGCATCAGCACCAATTCCTCCGCCATCGACGGATGCAGCGCCACCGTCTGGTCGAACGCGTCCTTCGTGAGGCCCGCCTTCACCGCGATCGCCGCCGCCTGCAGAATTTCCGGCGCGTCCGGACCGATCATGTGCAGGCCGAGCACCTTCCCTGTCTCGCTGTCGCAAACCATCTTGTAGAGTGCACGCTCGTTGCGCCCGGCCAGCACGTTCTTCATCGGGCGGAAGTCCGAGGTATAGACCTTGCACGAGCCGAGCTTGTTCTTGGCCTGGCTCTCGGTCAGCCCGACGCCGGCCATCGGCGGATGGCTGAACACGGCGGCCGGGATATTCTCGTAATCGACCCGCGTCGGCTTGCCGCCGAACACGGTGTCGGCGAACGCCTGGCCTTCGCGGATCGCCACCGGGGTCAGTTGCACGCGGTTGGTCACGTCGCCAACCGCATAGATGCTGTCGCAGGTCGAGCGATTGTCCGCGTCGACCACGATCGCGCCCTTGTCGTCGAGCGCGACGGCGGCGCTGGCCAGCCCAAGATTGTCGGTGTTCGGCTCGCGCCCCGTGGCGAACATCACGCAATCCACAGTGATCGGGTCGTGGCCGGACATGCTGACCTGGAGGCAGCCATTGTCGAGTTTTTCGATGCCTTGGAAATCGGCGTGGAAGCGGAATTCGATGCCCTTCATCATCGAGATTTGCAGCAGGCGATCGCGGATCGATTCGTCATAGCCGCGCAGGATCACATCGCTGCGGTTGATCAGCGTGACGTGCGCGCCGAGCTGGTGGAAGATGCCGGCAAATTCATTGGCGATATAGCCGGCGCCCGCGATCAGGATGCGCTTGGGCACGGCGTCGAGATGGAACGCCTCGTTCGACGTGATGCCGAGCTCGGCGCCGGGGCAGTCAGGCACCGATGGCTTGGCACCAGTGGCGATCAGGATGATTTTCGCGCTGACTTCGCGCCCGCCGGCGAGCTTTACGCTATGCGGGCCGGTGACCTCGGCATGTTCGGGGATGATCTCCACATCATGGTTGGTCAGCGTGTTGGTATAGGCGCCGTTGATCCGGTCGACCTCCTCCATCACATTGTCGCGCAGCACCTTCCAGTCGAAGTCATAGGTGTCCGGCACGTTCCAGCCGAAACGCTTGGCGTCCTTCAGATCCTCGGCGAAATGCGCGCCGTAGATCAGTAGTTTCTTGGGTACGCAGCCGCGGATCACGCAGGTCCCGCCGACGCGATATTCCTCCGCCACCGCCACCTTGGCGCCATGCGCGGCGGATACGCGCGCGGCGCGCACGCCACCGGAGCCAGCGCCGATGACGAACAGGTCGTAGTCGTAATCACTCATGATACAGTCTTTCACGCCGAATAAAGAATGCTTCCCCGGCGCAGGCCGGGGCCCAGTCGCGGGCCGGCGGGTAACGGCCGCTGCGCGTCATTACCTCGACCGTCGCAACTGGGCCCCGGCCTCCGCCGGGGAAGCGTAAAGGATGTCAGCCGAACGCCCGCTTGATCAGGTCGTCGGTCGAGGCATCGAAACTCTGCCCACCCTCGACCGCGGCCTTGGCCATTTCCTTGCCCAGCTCGACGCCGAACTGGTCGAACGAATTGATCCCCAGCAGCACGCCGTTGACGAACACCCGGTGCTCGTAAAACGCGATCAACGCGCCCAGTGACCGCGCGTCGAGGTCCTCGAGCAGGATCGTCGAGCTTGGTCGATCGCCCGAATAGCTGCGTGCGGGATCGTCGGTCTGCTTGCCCGCCATCAGCGCGGCACCTTGGGCGAATGCGTTCATCAGCAATTGCCGATGATGCTCGTCACCAAGCGTATCGCCCGGCTCGATGCACGCGACGAACTCGACCGGCACGAGATGCGTGCCCTGGTGCAGCAATTGGAACACGGCATGCTGCGCCTCGGTGCCGACCCCGCCCCAGGTAATCGCCGCGCTCGCCCGCCCGAGCGGCTCGCCATCGATCGTCACGGCCTTGCCGTTCGACTCCATCTCAAGCTGCTGCAGATAGGGCGGCAGCAGCTTGAGCCGCTGATCATAAGCGAAGGTCGCGCGCGTCTCGGCATGGCGCACCTGCGTGTAGTAAAGATCGGCAAAAGCCGCGAGCGCGGGGGCGTTTTCGTGCAGCGCGGTCAGGCGGAAATGGCGGTCCATCTCGGCCGCGCCTTCGAGCAATTCGGCGAAGCAATCCCAGCCCAAGGCTAATGCCGCGGGAAAGCCGATCGACGACCACAAGGAATAGCGTCCACCGACGCTCTCGCTAAACGGCAGGATGCGCGTCTCGTCCACGCCCCATTCCAGCGCCTTGTCGGGGTCGGCGGTCAGCGCGACAACTTTGCCGTACACGTCCGATACGCCATGCTCGGACATCCATTGCAGCACGCTTTGTGCATTGGTCATCGTCTCGGTGGTGGTGAAGGTCTTGGACGCGATCACCAGCAGGGTCGCGTCGGGATCGAAGCGTTTGAACGCATCCTCCAACGCCACGCCATCGATATTGGCGACGATCGCCACGTCATAGCGGTCGGCATCGCGGCCTAGCGCATCGATCAGCAGGTCCGGGCCCAGCGCCGATCCGCCGATCCCGACGTGCAGGATATGCCGCACCGGCCCCAAAGCATCGGCCTCGATCGCATCGATCAACGCGCGCATGCGCGATTGCAGCGCGCGCGCCTTGGCCACTGCCTCTTCCGATCCCTCGCCACGCTCGGCGGTATGCTCGACCGCGCGGCCCTCCGTCACGTTGACCACCTCGCCGGCGAACAGCGCTTCTCGCTTTGCCGCCAACCCTTGCGCTTTGGCCAAGGCGGCAAACGCGGTCACCGCCTCTGCCGTCAGATGCGTCTTGGACCAATCGAAATGCAGCCCCGCCACATCGAGCGAGAAGGTCGCCAGCCGCTCGCTATCGCCCGCGAACAGATCGGTGAGCTTGGGGCTTGGCAGCGCTTCGATCGCGCTCCAGTCGGCAGTCGGCATCGGTCACCTCGGGGTCAAGTTTGTGGCTGTTAGATCGGCGTAGCTGCCACGCGTTACAACCGCCAGCTTGACGCTTGGGTCCCGTCGCCGCAAACCGCGCCAATGTCCGACACCGATACCTTGCTCAGCGAGTCCGCGCCCGCCACGCCGGCGCCCGCAAAGCCGAAATCCGAGACGCGCGAGACGCTGACATTCCTGCTGAAACTGGCCATTGTCGTGCTGATCTTCCGCAGCTTTATCTTCTCGCCCTTCAGCATTCCCAGCGAATCGATGCTACCGCGGCTGCTGATCGGCGACTATCTGTTCATCTCGAAATGGAATTACGGCTATTCCAAGCATTCGCTGCCGTTCAGCGTGCCGTTGATCCCTGGGCGGATTTTCGCCCAGCTCCCGACGCGCGGCGATGTCGCGGTGTTCAAGGCACCGCCGGGCAACCAGGTCGATTATATCAAGCGCGTGATCGGCTTGCCCGGCGACACGATCCAGATGCGTGACGGCCACTTGATCCTCAACGGCGTCGCCGTGCCGAAGGAGCGGGTTGCCGATTTCACCATCCCGTTGACGCCGAATTTCGGACCGCAGGAATGCGGTGCGGCCTATCAGGATACCGACGATAAGGGCCAACCGATCTGCCGCTACCAGCGCTTCCGCGAGACATTGCCCGGCGGGCGCAGCTATGATGTGCTCGATCGCGGCACGACGATTGCCGACGATACCGGCGTATTCGCGGTGCCCGAGGGGCACGTCTTCATGATGGGCGATAACCGTGACGACAGCGCGGACAGCCGCTTCCCGCAAGTCGAGGGCCAGGGCATCGGCATGGTGCCGCTGGAGAATCTCGAGGGCAAGGCTGTGATCGGCTTCTTTTCGACCGATGGCAGCGCCTCCTGGCTGCTGCCCTGGACCTGGTTCACCGCGGCGCGCTGGAGCCGCATCGGGGAAGGCTTTTGAGTCTCAGCCCTGTCGGGACTCTGGGCGACTGGTTGGAGACGATCCTCGGCCATCGCCCGGCCGATCTTGCCCCGTTCGAACGCGCGCTGACGCATGGCAGCCAGGCCAAGGCCAATTACGAGCGGCTCGAATTCCTGGGGGATCGCGTGCTCGGGCTGGTCATGGCCGAATGGTTGTTCACCTTGTTCCCGGGTGAGCCCGAAGGCGCGCTGTCCAAGCGGCTCAACGCGGTGGTCACCGGCGCGGTATGCGCCGATGTCGCGCGTGGCCTGGGTGTGGCGCAGCATCTCAAGCTCGGCAAGCAAGCGCGCGACGACGGCGCGACCGATAGCGACAATGTGCTCGGCGATGTGATGGAGGCGCTGATCGGCGCACTGTATCTTGATGCCGGGCTCGACGCCGCGCGCCACGCCATCCGCACCGCCTGGGGCGACCGCGTGAAGGCGCAGAGCGTGGCGCCGCAACACCCCAAATCGGCGTTGCAGGAATGGGCCGCCGCGCACAACCGCCGCACGCCCGCGTACGACATCGTCCACCGTTCCGGCCCGCATCATGCGCCCCGCTTCACGGTGAAAGCGAGCATCGGCACGCTCGCCGAAGCGAGCGCCGAGGGCAGTTCGAAACAAGAAGCGGAAACCGCCGCCGCCGCCGCCTTGCTGGCGACGCTGACCAACGGAAGCAAGAAATGACCGACGCAACGCAGAACTCAGGGGGCCAACATTGCGGCCTGATCGCCATTCTGGGCGCGCCCAATGCCGGCAAGTCGACGCTGGTCAATGCGCTGGTCGGGCAGAAGGTGGCGATCGTCAGCCCCAAGGCGCAAACGACCCGCGTGCGCCTGATGGGCGTGGCGATCGAGGGCGACACGCAATTGCTGCTGGTCGATACGCCCGGCATCTTCGAGCCCAAGCGGCGGCTCGATCGCGCGATGGTGTCCGCCGCCTGGGGCGGCGCGGAGGGCGCGGATATCCTGGCGCTGGTGGTCGATGCCAAGGGTGGGCTCGGTTCGAAAGTCACCGCCATCGTCGAGAGCATCGCCGGGCGCAGCGAACCGAAGTACCTCATCCTCAACAAGGTTGATCTCGCCGACAAGGCCAAGCTCCTCGTTCATGCCGAGAAATTGAACGCGCTGGTGCCGTTCCAGGAAACCTTTTTCGTCAGCGCGACGACCGGCGACGGCCTCGCCGATCTCAAGGCGCATCTGGCCAAGGCCATGCCTGAAAGCCCGTGGCATTATCCTGAGGACCAGGTGTCCGACGCGACCGAGCGTAGCCTGGCCAGCGAAGTCACTCGCGAACAGCTCTATCTCCAGCTCCACGCCGAACTGCCGCAATCGAGCGCGGTCGAAACCGAGCAATATAACGAGCGGCAGGATGGGTCGCTCGAAATCCACCAGCAGATCCTGGTCGAACGCCCGACTCAACGCGCGATCGTGCTCGGCAAGGGCGGGACCCGCATCAAGGAAATCGGCGCCCGCGCCCGCGCCGAGCTAAGCAGCATCATGGGCCGCCCGGTGCACCTCTATCTGCACGTCAAAGTGAAGCCAGGCTGGGACGAAGAACGCGACGTGTATCGCGACATGGGGTTGGACTGGGTCGACTGACCTTTCATTCCTCCCCGTTCTGGGGAGGAATTAGGCGAGCACCTCTTCCACCCATTCCGGCACCACAACGCCAGCCGCCCCCAGCCGCACCTCATCGAAAAATACGCTTCCGGCCGAAGGCTCCAAATTCAGCTCCAGCGTCCGCGCGCCATAATATCGCGCGGTCTGCACGAACCCTGCCGCGGGATATACCGCGCCCGACGTGCCGATTGACACGAACAGATCGCAGTCCTTCACCGCCGCCTCGATCCGCCCCATGTCGTACGGCAACTCCCCGAAGAACACGATATCCGGGCGCACCGCCGCCGTTCCGCAGGCGTCGCATACGGTCCCCGGCGGCATCGTTCCCTCAAAGGGGCGACGGTCGCCGCACGCCGCACACAGCGCCGATTTCAGCGCGCCATGCATATGCAGCAGGCGCCGGGCCCCGGCGCGTTCGTGGAGGTCATCGACATTTTGCGTCACGATCAACAGCTGGCCTGGCCAGGCCGCATCGAGCCGCGCCAGCGCGCTATGCGCGGCATTGGGCACGACGCCGGCCAGCGCGGCACGGCGGGTATCGTAGAAACGATGCACTAAGACGGGATCGTCATCCAGAGCCTCCGGCGTGCACACGTCCTCCACGCGGTGGCCCTCCCATAGCCCGCCCGGGCCGCGGAACGTGGCGATGCCGCTTTCGGCGGAGATGCCCGCGCCGGTGAGGATAACGATGTTTTCGATCTCGCGCATGGCGGCGATATAGGCCTGCGCCTGAGCGAGAACGAGCCTATTCGCCGATGCGGATCACGCGGTTCGCTTCCAGCCCGGCGCGGAAATCTTCCGCCAGCGAGGTCGCGCCGCCGCCGCCGCTCATCACGATCACCGCGTCGCACGTGGCGATACACTCGTCCTTCTGGAAGCCGGCGGCGAGGATCTGCCAGCTGCGCGTGCCGACCTGGCCGATGCCGGTGCTAATCTCGACATCGTCGGGGAAGAAGCTCTCGGCGAGATAGTTGAGGTTGATGTTGGCGACCAGCCAGCGGTGCCCATGCCACCCGGCCAGCCCCATTGCGCGGTTGAAGCGGACGCGTGCCGTTTCGAACAATCCCGCCATTGCGACATTGTTGATATGGCCAAGCGGATCGAGATCCTGGAAACGAGTCTGGATCGTCGTGCGGTGCGGATAGGTGGCGGGGTCGAGCCGCCATGCTTCGGGTCTGGCCATGATCTGTCCCTGTACCGTCATCCCAGCGAAGGCTGGGATCGTCGTGGGGCGGGCGGATCGCACGCCTCCCTCAGATTCCAGCCTGCGCTGGGGTGACGTGTTATATTACTGTGCGCGTTACAATCGCTCGATGATCGTCACATTAGCGAGCCCACCGCCTTCGCACATCGTCTGCAGCCCGTAGCGGCCGCCACGTTTATGCAGCGCATGGACCAATGTCGCCATCAGCTTGGTGCCGGACGCACCGAGCGGATGGCCGAGCGCGATCGCCCCGCCATTGACGTTGAGCTTGGCGTGATCGCCGCCGGTATGGCGCAGCCAGGCGAGCGGGACGGGGGCAAACGCCTCGTTGACCTCGTACAGGTCGATATCCTGGATGTTCAGCCCAGCGCGCTTGAGCGCCTTGTCGGTCGCGAATAACGGCTCTTCCAGCATGACGACCGGATCGCCGCCAGTGACGGTGAGGTTGTGGATCCGCGCCAGCGGCGTCAGGCCATGCTCCTTCAGCGCGCGTTCGCTCACCACCAGGACGGCGGAGGCGCCGTCGCAGATCTGGCTGGCATTGGCGGCGGAGATCACTCCGCCTTCCTGCAGCAATTTGACCGAGTGGATCCCTTCGAACGTCGCGTCGAAGCGGATGCCTTCGTCGGTCAGGTGGCGTGCCTCGCCCTCCGGCGTCTCGATCTCGAGCCCGACGATTTCGTCGCGAAAGTCGCCACGTTCGGTCGCCGCGGCCGCGCGGCGGTGCGATTCAAGCGCGTATTGATCGAGCTGGTCGCGCGTGAAGCCGTATTTGTCGGCGATCATCTGCGCGCCAGCGAACTGGCTGAACTGCACGCCGGGGTAGCGCGCTTCCTGCCGCACGGATTTGGACGAGCCGAGGCCGGCCTTGGCGAAGAGCATGCCGGTCGAGCCCATCGGCACGCGGGTCATCGATTCGACGCCGGCGGCGATCACCACGTCCTGCGTGCCGGACATCACCGCTTGTGCGGCGAATTGGATCGCCTGCTGGCTCGAGCCGCATTGCCGGTCGATCGACACGGCCGGCACGCTTTCAGGGAGCTTGGAGGCAAGCACCGCGCCGCGCCCGACCTGGAAGCCCTGTTCGCCGCCCTGGCTGACGCAGCCCATGATCACATCTTCGATACTGGCGGGATCGATCCCGGTGCGGTCGACGATCGCATCGAGCACCGCGCCGCCCATGTCGGCGGGGTGCCAGCCGGCGAGTTTCCCGCCGCGTTTGCCGCCGGCGGTGCGCACGGCTTGGACGATATAGGCTTCGGCCATTTCGACTCTCCCAATCAGTTCTTCTTTGCAACCTCTCTTGCCCAATCCCGCGCGCTGGGCAAGGGTTTGGTCACCATGTCAGGAGCGGATCGATGAATGTCACGCAAGCCGTAGCGGCACGACGGTCGGTTCGTGGATTTCTCGAGTCGCCGGTCGATCCGGCCGTGCTGCGCGAGATTGCGGTAAAGGCGGCGCGCGCGGCGACCGGGGGCAATCTGCAGCCCTGGCATATCGATCTCGTCTCGGGCGCGCCGTTGGCCGACTTGAAGATGCGGGTGATGGCCAAGCTGATGGCGGGAGAAACCGAGACGCCGGCGTACGACATTTATCCGCGCGAACTGACCGCCCCGTATCGCGACCGGCGTTTTGGCGTGGGCGAGGCGATGTATGCTGCGATCGGCATTCCCCGCGAGGACAAGCACGCCCGCCGCGCTTGGTTCGCACGCAACTTCCAGTTTTTCGGCGCGCCATCGGCCTTGTTCTGCACGGTCGATCGGTGGATGGGGCCGCCGCAATGGGCCGATCTCGGCATGTATCTGCAGACTGTCATGCTGCTGGCGGTCGAGGCAGGGCTGGCGACGTGCGCGCAGGAATGCTGGGCGGTATATCCCGAGACGGTGACGACGTTCCTGGGCACGCCGGCTGAGCGAATGCTCTTTTGCGGCATGGCGATCGGTTATGAGGATGTGGAGGAGCCGGCCAACCGGCTGCGCTCGGCGCGCGCGCCGGAGGCAGAGTGGCTGACCGAGCGGCTATAATTCCTCCCCGGGACGGGGAGGGGGGCCACGAAGTGGTGGAGGGGCAGCCAAGCGGCGTTACGTTTGGGGCTGCCCCTCCACCACCAGCCTGAAGAAGGCTGGCGGTCCCCCTGTCCCGTTGGGGGAGGAATTAGGTCACAGCACCACTGCCGGCATCTCCGCCTCGTGGATCGCGGCCAGGATCATGCGTTCCCACACCGCCAGATCGCCGGCGGCGGCCATCGCCTCGGAGGGTTCCCGCATCGTTCTCAGCACGCACAGCGCATCGGGCAAATGATCGCGCCATTGCCGATCGACCAGATCGCTGGCGGAGGCATTGTCGCCGTCGCCATTGGCGCTGACCAGCATGCCAGTGAGCACGCGCGCAATGCGCTCGACGGCGGGGGTGTGGGCGATGTCCATTGCGGGGCTCCTCCGGGGTTGTGGAGAAGAACATATCGGAGGTGGTCTGTATCCCCTAATTCCTCCCCCAGCGTGCTGAGGGAGGGGGACCACTCGGCTTCTTCAGCCGAGTGGTGGAGGGGTTCTGCTACCAGGGTTTACGCATCGGCGGCCTACCCCTCCGTCTCGCTTCGCGAGCCACCTCCCCGAGACAGCTCGGGGAGGAATTAAGGTCAGCCAGCCGGCGAGCGACGGCCACCGCCACCGCCGCCGCCATTCCCCGAACCCTGGCGACGCGGGCCGCCGGCCGGGCGACCGGCATTGCCGCCGGGACGGCCGGGGCCACCCGGACGCGCACCGCCAGCCGGACGGCCAGCGCCGCCAGCAGGACGTTCACCCGTCGGGCGCGCCGCATGCGTCGCGCGCGGCGGCGCACGGTGGCGACCGCTCTCGTCACGGCGACGATCGTCGTCGGCGCCGGCCGGGCGGGCCGCCTTGATCTTGGCGGCTTCGTTCTGGAAGCCTTCCGGCAGCGGTAGCGCGGTCGGCTTGACGCGGGTCAGCTTCTCGATGTCGCGCAGGTATGGACGCTCATCATCCGCCACGAAGCTGATCGCCACGCCCGATGCGCCGGCACGCGCGGTGCGGCCGATGCGGTGGACGTACTGCTCGGGCACGTTGGGCAGTTCGAAGTTGAACACATGGCTGACGCCCGACACGTCGATGCCGCGGGCGGCGATGTCGGTCGCGATCAGCACCTTGACCTTGCCCGATTTGAATTCGGCCAAAGCGCGTTCGCGCTGCGGCTGGCTCTTGTTGCCGTGGATCGCATTGGCCGGAATGTCGGCATGGCCGAGCAATTTCACGACACGGTCGGCGCCATGCTTGGTGCGGGTGAACACCAGGCAACGCTCGATTTCCGGGTTGCGCAGATGGATGGTCAGCAGCGCCTGCTTTTCCGATTGGTTGACGTGCGTGGCGAACTGATCGACGCGCTCTGCCGTGGTCGAGACCGGCGCGACCTTGACGGTCGCCGGATCCTTCAGGAACTGGTCGGCCAGTTCGCGGATCGAATTCGGCATCGTCGCCGAGAAGAACAACGTCTGGCGCTGCTTGGGCAGCATGCGGACGATTTTCCGAAGCGCATGGATGAAGCCCAGATCGAGCATCTGGTCGGCTTCGTCGAGGACGAGGATTTCCAGCATGGCAAGGCTGACGAAACGCTGCTCGATCAGATCGAGCAGGCGGCCTGGCGTGGCAACGAGGATGTCAACGCCGCGTGCCATGTCCTGGCGGTTCTTGTTGATGCTGGTGCCGCCGAACACGGTCGCGACCGACATCTTGCTGAACTTGCCATAGTCACGCGCGCTGTCGGCGATCTGGCTGGCCAGTTCGCGCGTCGGCGCGAGCACGAGCATACGGCAATGCGTCGGATGGACCTGCTTGGGCGCCTCGACCATGCGCTGGATCGACGGCAGCACGAAGGCCGCGGTCTTGCCGGTGCCGGTCTGCGCGATGCCGAGCAGGTCGCGGCCCTGCAGCAAGGTCGGGATCGACTGCTGCTGGATCGGGGTGGGGGTGGTATAGCCCTTGGCTTCGAGCGCGCGGACCAGGGGTTCGGCAAGGCCGAGTTGTGCGAAATTCATGGGGAGTAATAGCCTGATGGGCCATCGGCGCACGCCGCTGGAGCGGACGCACGAATGGCGGGGGAGTGTGACACCCCGCGTGAAATGGGAAGTCTGTTTGCAAACAACCGAAGCGGAGCCGGACACAAGTCCAATCACGCTGCATGACGCCTCGATAAGCGACATATGCATGCTGCGCTGCAAAATGTCAACCGCGTAACGATCCGCGTGTCGCCCGCTCTGGGGCAGCGCGCGGACCTGATGCACATTGTAAATGGCCCTTTAACGTACGTTAGGGCAAGAAAGGATGTTTGGTTTACGCCATGTCAATATTGCGGTCGGCACATTGACGCGGACTGGGAGCAACCTGTGTGCCATGTCCTGATCATTGAAGACGAAGCGCTGATCGCTCTCGATCTGCAGGATATTCTGATGGCAACCGGGGCCAGCACCTTCGCGTTCGCCGAGACCGAGCAGGAAGCGATCGACGCGGCGCGCCTGCAGCGTCCCGATGTCATCACCTCGGATGTGATGCTGCGCGAAGGATCCGGGCCCAAGGCAGTTGAGACGATACTCGGTGAAATGGGGCCGCTGCCGGTGATCTTCATCACCGCTACGCCGCATGCGTGCATCACCTGCCTGCCGCCTGTCTGCATCTTGTCCAAGCCGGTGTCCGATGCCGCGGTGCGGCGGGCTTTTCGAGCCGTGACCCCGCACTAACGGGCGGCACGCGCGAAAACGCTCGACTTGCGGTCGTCCGCTCGGGAAAGGAGCGCGATGCAGCGCCTTCATCTGTCCCCCGCGTCGTGGTTCGCCTTGCTGACACTGGCGTTCGTCGCGCTCGCGCTGGTCCGGCCGCTGGATCATGACGAGAGCCAATATGTCGCCGCGGCAGTGCTGGTCGCGCACGGCCACTTTCCTTACCGCGACTTCGCGTATCTGCAGACGCCGTTGCAGCCCTTGCTGTTCGCGCCGCTGGCCCTCGTGTCCGGCGTGTTCGCCTGGCCGGCATTGCGGATCGTCAACGCGCTGCTGGGCGCGCTGGCGGTCGCCGGCGTCTACCGCGCCGCGCGCGCCGGTGGCGCCGCCGCGCGCCCGGCGCTGCTCGCCAGCGGTCTGTTCGCGTGCTGCGATATCCTGCTGTTCAGCATCGGCACCGCGCGCAACGATGCGCTGCCGGTCGCCTTGCTGTGCGCCGCGCTGCCGCTGGTGGTGCAAGCGGGCAATGATCGCGGGACAAGATGGAGCGCGCTGCTGACCGGACTGTTGCTGGCCGGCGCTGCAGCCGCAAAAGTCTCTTATGCGCTGCCGGCGCTGGCGTACGGGCTCTATGCGCTGATCGACCGGAGTCACCGTCCTGCATGGCTGGCGCTCGGGGCCGTGCCGATGATCGCCTTGGTGCTCGGCTGCTACCTTCTTGCACCCGCCGGCTTCCTGTTCGGCACGCTCGATTTTCCGGCCCGCGCCCCGGATGAATATTACCGCGCGATCGGCAAGGCATGGAAACTCGGTTGGGGCGTGAAGGCGCTCGACACGCTCAAATTCCTCGCGCTCGGGCCGGCCCTGCTGTGCCTCGCGCTGGCCAGCCGGTTTCGCTGGCGTGCGCGGGGCGGGCGGGCGATCGACTGGATGCTGTGGGGCGGGATCCTTGCCGCCCTATTGCCCGCGCCGACCTGGCGGCAATATCTGCTGCCGATGCTGCCGATGATCTTCGTGCGGCTGGCGATCGGTTGGCAGGTCGCGCCGCCGGGTCGGCGCACGCGCATCGCGCTGGTGGTGGTGGCCTGCGCCGGGCTCGCGCCGTCGATCGAGGCCGTGATGCGTGCGCTACCGGGTGTGCCGATGGTCACCGCGATGCGCGAAAGCGGCAAGCTGCGCGCCGCGCTTGACCGTGCGGACGTGACCGGTCCGATCGCAACGGTGTCGCCACAATTTCTGCCCGCAACCGGGCGGCTGCCCGATCCGCGCTTTGCCACCGGCCCGTTCTACTTTCGCAGTCACGGTCTGCTCGACGCGGGGCAAGAGGTCACCACCCAAGTCATCGCGCGCGCTACGCTCGGCGGGCATTTCATCCGCCCGCCCGCGGCGATCGTCACGGGAGGCGAAGGGCCGTGGACCAGCGGCGACGCGGCGCTCGATCGCGTGCTTGAGGATTGGGCGCGGGGCCAGGGCTGGCGTCAGGTGCCGGTCGCTAGCGATCGCTTCCGGCTCTACGTCCCGTCGCGCTAGGCCGCCGCCGCCATGCCGCCGCGTTTCGCTGCGACCAGACCGGCATAATAACGCATCAGATCCTCGGTATGCTCGCGATCGCTGCGCACCCGCCCGGCCGCGACACGCGCGGCGCGGCGTAGCAGGATCTGGTCGCGCGCGAACAGACGCTGGATCGCCGCCGCGCAAGACGCGGGATCGCGCGCGGTATAGACTTCCGAACAATGCGGATCGACGATCTCCGCGCAACCGCCGGTGTCCGGGCTGATCAACGGCAAGCCGGCCGCCATCGCCTCCGACGCGACAAGGCCGAACGGCTCGGCTTCGCTGCCATGGACCAAAGCGTCGCAGCTGGCGAGGATGCGGGCGAGGCGTTCACGGTCGTACACGGGTTCGAACAGACGTATATGGGGAGATCCGGCGATGCGTTTTTCGATCCGTCGGCTGTCGACGCCGGTGCCGAGCAGGATCAGCCCGACCGGAAGACTGGTACCGGCCTGCGTTACCGCGTCGGCGACCAGATCCCAGCGTTTCTCGGGGTGATGCCGCCCCAGACCGAGCAAAAGGTGCCCCTCGGGCGGTAAATCGCATTGTGCGAGCAACGCGGCGCGCAAGGCTTCGTCGCGATAATCGGGTGAGAAATGGCCGCGCTCGATGCCCAGCGGCATGGCCACGTCGATGCGCACGCCGCGCGCGCGCAGCCGTTTTTCCAGCGCCGGGCCGTTCGTGACGACGGAATCGAAATTATCCAGAAAGCGGCTCATATATCGGCTGTACCAGGCAAACGCCCGCTCGATCCGATCCTGCGGTGCCAGCGTCTCGAACCAGCGCAGCGCATAGGCTGCGACATTGTCGTTGTGCATGAAGAACACCCGCGCCACGTCATGCCCCGGTTTTGGCTGCCATTGCCCGACGATCCAGGCCGGGCGCCACGGCGACGAGGTCTCGACGAGATCGGGGCGCAATTCGTCGAGCAGCCGAACGATCGGCGCGGCGTCCCAGAACAGGCCGTAATTCTGATCGAACGGCAGCCGCGACGCCTTGACGTAGATGATCCGCCCGCCGCCCGGTCGCTCCTCGACATGGTCCTCACGCCCCGCCGCGATGACGATCAATTCGTGGCCGAGATCGGCCATCAACCCCATCTTGCGATCGATATAGGTGCGGACCCCGCCGCCGGTCGGCGAATAGAATTCGTTGACGTCGACGATGCGCATCGCGGTCACCCGATCTTGAGCGGTGCGAAGCCGGCGAGGCCGCGCAGATATTGCAACCGGATCGCGGTCGTGGTCACGCCGCGTGGCACATCGATGATCGCCTGTTCAAGCTTCGGCCTGGTGCGACCGAGCTTGGCGTTGCTCGGAAAGCCCGCGCCATCGGTCCAAAAATTGAACTTATTCTTGCCGTCGCGGTCATGCGTGAGCAGCAAGGCATAGCGGCCTGGTTGCGGCACGCTGATGCACAAGGAGATCGGCCCGCCGGGCGGCGTGGCGACGCGGATACGGCGGAAGGTCTTGCCCTGCCGATGCAGATCGCGATCGTCCTTGAGGAAATCCGCCGTCGTCGCGGGATAGAGTTCGAGCTTCAGGCCGCCGGTGCGATCCTTCAGCCCGACGATATCGACACGGATCGCCGGGCCGCCGCTGCGACAGGCCCCGGCATCCTCGCCCAGCATGGCGCCCATTGCCGGCGTCGCGAGCGGCAGACCGGCCAGCGCCAGCGCAATCCCCCAGCGGCGCATCACGCCGCCTTCCTGACCAGGCCGTGCAGGCCGAATATCGCGATCAGGACGACGTGATACAGCAGCATAAGCGCGGCGGTGAAGGCGATCAGCTCCGACAATGCCTGATCCTGCCCGATCACCAGGATCGCGAACGTGGCAAATAGCAGATCCTTGTTGGGCACCAGCGGCAGTCGCGAGACAAGCAAGCGCGCCGCAGCGAGGAACAGCCACATGCCGATCGGCACGCTGGGCAGCGCGAAATGCCAGGCGATCGCGATCAGCGTCGATCCCGCGATCAAGCGCAGGCAATGCACCATGAACACCCACCACAAGCTGCCGCGCGGCAGCGAGAATACCCGGCGCGAGAAAACCAGGAACGGCAGCGACGTACCCAGCACGACCAGCACCGATCCGGCGATTTCCGGGACATAGCCGGAGGCGTGCAGCAAGTGGTAACCGAGCGGCAGCGCCACCGCGATCATCGCCAAGGTGATGGCGTTGCCGGCGATGGCCGAGAGGATGCTGACATCTTTAACGGCACCGAACGGCGCCGCCACCATATGCGATCGGGCACGCGCCCAAGCATAGAAATAGGCCTCGCCGGAATAGCCGACCACCACTTCGTTGGCGATGCGCTTCTTGAGCAAGGCGATCATGCCGCCGATCAGCGGAATGCCCCATAGCCGGCGGAAAATGATCCAGTCGCCGGTCGGCGGCGAGAAATAGAGCAAGGTGAAGGCGACGTAGAACCAGGGGCTGTCCGGCACGGCGCGGTGCAACCCGGCGAGCCCTGAGCCGAGCAGTTCGCGACCCAAGCCGATGACCATTGCGACGGTGACCAGCGCGCCGATGATCATTGGCCAGCGGCTGCGGATCGTCTGTAACGGCTTAAGGCCGGCAATATCCGATGCGCGGGGAATCGGGGTGTCCCTGATGATACTCGTCCCGCTACCAGACTGTGCTATTTCCACTGGGAAAGACCATTCGCTGTTAATGCCGATGTGCCCCCACACCGTGCGCGCCCGTGAATCCCCGGTTTAGCATCGCCGTTGCGTGAGACGATGTGTTCGGTCGCCAATGACGAAGAAATATGTCTCCCGGATGACATCGCGCGCTGCGGGCGACCGATCGGGGCAAAGTCGCGGGCGGCGGGGCTTCCCTTGATGGCGCGCGGCGTTAGGGCGGGGGGCATGTCCGCCGCCCGCCATATCCTGAGCTATGCCGAAACGTGGCGCGGCGGCGGCGTCGAGCGCGCGCAATTGCGCTTGGCGCGCGGCTGGATCGCGGCCGGGCGGCGCGTGACGCTGGTGATCGGCGATAGCAGCGGGCCGCTCGCCGCCGAGGCGCCCGACGGGCTGGAGATCGTGACGGCCGGCACCAGCGGGATGCGCCGGTTGACGGCGGCGCTGCCGGCGCTGGTGCGCGCACGGGCACCGGATGTGATCTTCTGCCCGGGCAATCATTACACTGGTGCGGCGGCATGGCTGCGGTTGCGGCTGGGCTGGGATTGCCCGCCGATCATCGCCAAAGTGTCGAACGCGCTGGTGCGGACGGATCAATCGGTCGCCGTGGCGGCTGGCTATCGCGCGTGGCTGCGACTGCACGGGCATTTCCTCACGCGGGTCGTGGCGATGACGCCGGCCATGGCGGATGAGGCGGCGGCGACCATGTGCCTGCCGCCAGCGCGGCTACGGGTGATCGCCAATCCGCCCGCCACGACGATGGCGGGTGCTGGGCTGCCGCCCTTGCCGCCGGGACGCTTCCTGCTCGGCGTGGGTCGGTTGGCGCCGCAAAAACGCTGGGACCGACTGATCGCCGCGCTGCCGCTGCTTGTTGATGAAGACGTCACGCTGGTGATCATCGGGGAGGGGGCGGAACGGCCCGCGCTGGAGGCGCAGGTCGCGGCGCTCGGGCTGGCGAATCGCGTCTTCCTGCCCGGCCACGCACCGGATCCTTTGCCGGTGATCGCGCGCGCCGCCGTTCTGGCGCTGGTATCCGACTTCGAAGGCGTGCCCGGCGTGCTGCGCGAGGCGCTGTCGCTCGGCACGCCGGTGGTGGCGAGCGACTCGAGCGTGGCGGTGCGCGAGATCGTGACATCGCCCGAGATGGGCGCGGTGGTGGCAGTCGGCGATGCGGCGGGGCTGGTGGCGGCGCTGGATCAGTGGCTGACGCCGGGACGCCCTCGGCCCGCACCGGTGCCGCAGCCGGGCGAGAATGCGGCGGTGGAGTATCTCGCGCTGTTCGACGAGCTTGTGCTCACGTCTGCTGCCCGGGCGACGGGGGCCTGGTCGAGAAAGTCTCTGTAACGGGGCGCGGCTGCCGCCAATTATTGTTCCGCCACTGGGCCCCCGCCTTCGCCGGGGAATGGTAGGAGGAAGACAGCAGGGGTCTAGTTCGGCTTCACGCGATCTGGATGCGCTGCGGCGAATGCCGCCAGCTCGACGCAGGCCGTATCCGCCGCCACCAGCTTCGGCCACGGCGTCAGATCGAGCCCGAACCGTCGCGCATTGTAGAGCTGCGGGACCAAGCACACATCGGCGAGGTCGGGCGCCGCGCCACCCAGGAACGGTCCGTCGCCGGCCATCGCCTCCAGCGCATCGAGGCCCAGCGTCATCCAGTGGCGCGACCAATCCTCCTTGGCCGCCTGGTCTGCGCCGAAGGCACTTTCCAGCTGCTTGCCGACGCGCAAATTTCCGATCGGGTGGACGTCCGCCGCGATGACCAGCGCCTGCGCCAGCACCCGAGCGCGGGCCAGCGCATCGCGCGGCACGATCGGCGGATCGGGATAGGTCGCGTCGAGCCAGTCAATGATCGCCAGGCTCTGCGTCAGCATGACCCCGTCCACCTCCAGCGTCGGCACCAGCCCTTGCGGGTTGCGCGCGATATTTTCGGGCGACGCTTGTTCTGCCGCGAGCAAATTTACCGCGACGCGCTCGTACGTGACATGCTTGAGCGCGAGCACGATGCGCACCCGGTAGGCAGCCGACGAGCGCCAATAATCGTACAGCCGGATCACGTTGGTCCGGTCGCCCCGTCGCCATCGGCGTCGGCGTCCTGCTCTTCCGTCCGTTCCGAGCTACGCTCAAGCGCGACCTTGATCATCGCCGTCATCGGATCGGCCAGCGCCAACCCCATCACGCCGAACAGGGCGCTGGCGAGGATCTGCGCGCCCAAGGTCAGCGCCGGCGGCAGATCGACGGTGCGCTTGGCGACCATCGGGATCAGCACATAGCCATCGAACGTCTGGACGATGAAATAGGTGGCGATCGCCCAGATACCGGTCTCGTAGCCGCCGGAAAAGCCCACCGCGACCATCAGCACGCCGGACACGAACGCGCCGATATTGGGGATGAAGGCCAGCACGCCGGTGATGATGCCGAGCAGCAGCGCCATCGGCACGCCGCCAATGGCCAGCGCGATCCAGGTCAGCACGCCTTCCGCCGCCATGCCCAGCAGGCGCCCGGCGAGCAGCCGGCGCATCGTCACGCCCATGCGCTGCAGCGTGATGGCGAATTCGCGGCGATTGTCGGTCGGCACCATCCATTGCACGCCGCGCTGATAGATATTGGGGTCCATCGCCAGGAACAGCCCGATGACCATGATCATGAACAGGCTGGTCAACGCGCCCGCTGCCGTCCCGACCCAGGAGGTCAGCCGCCCGACCGAGCCCATCGCCTGCTGAATGATCGAATTGAGATCCGACCGGCCGGGCATCACGCCCATGCGGGACAGCCATTCGGTGACGCGGTTGAACTGCGCCGTCAGCGTGGATTGCAGCTGGGTAACCTGTTCCACCACCTGCACGCCGGTGAGATAGAAGGTGCCGATCAGGAACACGAGCACGCCGACCACCACGATCAGCAACCGCCAGCCGCGCCCGATCTTAAGCACGCGCCCAAGCAGTCGCACGCCGCCATCGAGCATCGCCGCAAACACCAGGCCGGCGAAGATGATCAGCAACGGCTGGATCAGCAATACGACCAGCGCGACGGCGCAGATCAGACCGATCCACACGCTGGCCTTTTTCAGCTCACGCCGGACCAGCGGATCGCGCATCTCGTTGGGGCTTGGGCCTTGGACGACGTGCACCGGGGCGTCGCTGGTCGTGTCGGTCATTTCGCTGTTTCCTTGGGATGTAGCGAATCGCCCGCTCGCCCCCCGCGCAAGGACGCCCACCAGCTCAGTGGGTTCCATGTGGCGTCGCCATCAAGCGAGAAAGTAATGAACTCGGCGCGGCCGCCGACATATTCCCATGGCACCGTGCCGCCGAGACCGAGCTCGGGCGGCTCGAGCGAAAAGCGGCTGTCCGAGCTGCGATCGCGATTGTCACCCATCAGGAAGACGTGCGCCGCGGGAATGGTGATCGGGCCGTAATTGTCGCCCTGACTATAGCCCATCTCGACGGTCTCGTAGCTGCGGCCGCCGGGCAATGTCTCGGTGATCAGCGGCAGATGGCAGACCGCCTTGCCGTCGGCGCCTTGGATCAGCGCGCCGGGATAATCGTCGCAGGTCGCATTCGCGTCGACGGGGATATCCTTATAGTGAAGCGGCCCGCGCTGCACCGCGGCGCCGTTGAGGTACAGCACGCCGCCGCGAACCTGCAGCCGGTCACCGGGCAGGCCGATCAGCCGCTTGATGTAATCGGTGTTGCGCCCGGGCGGGGTGACGATCACGACATCGCCGCGTTCGGGCAGGCGGCCGAACAGGCGCCCATGCGTGAACGGCAATTGCACGCCCCAGCTTTCCTCCGGCTGACGCAAGACGAGGCCGCGGAAGATCGCCGCCGGATTGGGGATGGTCGGCGAGATGAACGACCAGCCATAGGGATATTTAGTCACCACCAGCCGATCGCCCTTCATCAGCACCGGCAGCATCGATTCGGAGGGGATATAGAAGGGCTTGGCGATGAAGCTGTGGAAGCCGAGCACTGCCATGATCAGCCAGAAGATGCCCTTCACTTCCTCCCACCAGCCCGATTTGGACTTGAGCGGGGTGCTGTGCGGCTCGGCGGGGAGCGCCGTGGTGTCGGCCGTCATGCGGTGAGATCCTGCGCTTTTATGGCCTCGATGATCACGAAGGCCTGCGCCCAGGGATGATCGTCGGTCATCGTCAAATGTACCTGGGCCACGTGGCCGTGCGGTATCAACGCGTCAAGCCGCGCCTTGGCCCCGCCGGTCAGCAGCAATGCCGGCGCGCCGGAGGGGGCGTTGACCACGCCGATATCCTTCATGAACACGCCGGCCTTGAAACCGGTGCCGACCGCCTTGCTGAAGGCTTCCTTGGCGGCGAAGCGCTTGGCCAGCGTGCCGGCCTTGGTGAACGGGCGGCGGGCGGCTTTGGCGCGCTCGACATCGGTGAACACGCGTTGCTCGAAACGCGCGCCGAACCGCTCGAGCGAGGCCTGGATGCGCTCGATATTGCACAGGTCAGAACCGAGCCCAATGATCATAAAACTTCTTCCCGGCACGGGGAGGTGGCATGCGCAGCATGACGGAGGGGGTGGGCCGGCAACGCCACGGTTGCGTGTGGGGAAATCCCCCTCCACCACTCGGCTGAAGAAGCCGAGCGGTCCCCCTCCCCGTTCCGGGGAGGATTTAGCAGCGCGCTCACCGCGCTTGATCCATCGCCGCGCGCATCAGCCGCACCGCCTCGCCCAACCCGACGAACATCGCCTCGCCGATCAGGAAATGCCCGATATTGAGCTCGCGCACCTGCGGGATCGCCGCGATCGCCGCGACATTGTCATAGGTCAGGCCGTGCCCGGCATGCACTTCGATGCCATTCTTCGCCGCCAGCGCTGCGGCGTCCGCCAGTCGGCGCAATTCGGCCGCCCGCGCCTCACCCTCCAGTTCGGCATAACGCCCGGTATGCAGCTCGACGACCGGCGCGCCGAGCCGGAGCGCGGCATCGATCTGCCGGGCGTCGGGCTCGATGAACAGCGACACGCGGATAGTGGCGTTGCGGAGTTCGGACACCAGCGGCGCGAGCCGATCAAACTGTCCCGCCGCGTCGAGGCCGCCTTCGGTGGTCAGTTCCTCGCGTTTCTCCGGCACGATGCACGCGGCATGCGGGCGGTGCCTGAGCGCGATGCCGAGCATTTCCTCGGTCGCGGCCATTTCCAGGTTGAGCGGGATGGCCAGCCGCTCGGACAGGCGCGCGATATCGTCGTCGGTGATGTGGCGGCGATCCTCGCGCAGATGCGCGGTGATGCCGTCCGCCCCCGCCGCGGCGGCGACCAACGCTGCGCGCACCGGATCGGGATAGCCCGCGCCGCGCGCATTGCGCACCGTGGCGACGTGATCGATGTTCACCCCAAGGCGCAAATCGCTCATGCCGCGGCCCGGCTGCCGGGCTTGATCGCCGGGATCGCCTGGAGCTCGGGCGGCAGCGCATGCGCCTCATAGGTCGGTACGTCGAGCCGGATAAGCGGGTAGAAGGGCACGCCGAGATCGGCCTTGCCCGACGAACGATCGACCAACGCCCCGGCCGCGACCGTCTCGCCGCCAGCGCGGGCAATGGCGGCAATCGCCTCGCGCGAGCTGAGTCCGGTGGTGACGACGTCCTCCATCATGAAGACGCGCGTGCCCGGCGCGAGGCGGAAGCCGCGGCGCAGTTCGAACACGCCTTCGGGTCGTTCGAGGAACATCGCTTCGACGCCAAGCGCGCGGCCCATTTCATGGCCGGCGATCACCCCGCCCATGGCCGGCGAGACCACGGCCCCAATCGACGCGCGGACCTCGGCGGGCAGCCGCGCGACCAATGCCTCGGCCAGGCGCGCGCCCCGCGCCGGATCCATCAACACGCGGGCGCATTGCAGGTAGCGCGCGCTGCGCAGGCCTGAGGAGAGAATGAAATGCCCCTCCAGCAGCGCTTCGGCAGCGCGGAATTCGGCCAGGACGTCGTCTTCGGTCATGTTCGGGGGCACCCTTTCGTTGCGCCAAATAGGCCGTCGCCACCCTGCAGTGCAACGGTTCTGCAAAAAACTCCCCGATGTGCTTGAGGGATCATGGGGTCCCGCGTATAGGCCGCGGTCAAACAGGCGCATTGCGCCGAGCGCTGGTTGTTCGAAAGCAGCGCGATGCCAGGGGTAATGATGACGATGCGCATGACCGGGTTGAAAACGATCGCCATCGCGGCCGGCCTGCTGATGGCCGGCGCCGGTTACGCGGCGGCACCGGTGGCGAGCCCGCCGGTGGCGCCTGCCGTCACCGCGCCCGCGCCGACCACGGTCGCGCCGATTGCGACGCCTGCCGTAGCGACCGACCCCGCGCTGCTGGCGCAGGACGGTGCGCCGGCCATGGCGCCGACCGCCGGCATCGGCATGCCGGTCGACGGGCGCATCGGCATCCAGCCGCAGGTTACCAAGAATGGCGAGCGGGGACGTGGTTTCCACGACAACATCCTGATCCCGGTGATCACCGCCGTATGTATCCTGGTGCTGCTGCTGCTGATCTGGGTGATGTTCCGCTTCAATCGCCGCAGCAACCCGGTCGCTTCCAAGACCAGCCACAATACGGCGATCGAAATCGTCTGGACGCTGGCGCCGGTGGTCATCCTGGTGCTGCTTGCCGTGCCGTCGATCGGGCTGCTCCAGGCGCAGTTCAAGCCCGCGCCGGAAAACGCCATCACGCTGAAGGCGATCGGCAACCAATGGTATTGGTCGTATCAATATCCCGACAATGGCGGGTTCGAGATCACCGCCAACATGCTCAAGGAGCAGGGCCAGACCGCCGCTGGCGAGCGCGCCCGTACCGCTGCCGACGGCCCCCGCCTGCTGGCCACCGACAATCGCGTGGTGCTGCCGGTCGGTGTGCCGATTCGCCTGATCACGACTTCGCAGGACGTCATCCATAGCTGGGCGGTCCCGGCGTTCTGGATGAAACTCGATGCGGTTCCGGGACGTCTGAACGAGACCAGCTTCACGATCGAGAAGCCCGGCGTGTATTTCGGGCAGTGCTCGGAATTGTGCGGCGCGCGGCATAATTACATGCCGATCGCGGTGGAAGCCGTGCCGCTGGCACAGTTCAACGCCTGGGTCGTCGCCAAGGGCGGCAGCGTGAAGGGGGCCAAGCCCTCGACCGCACCGGCGGCGCTGACCCCGACACCGGCCGCCGCGCCGGCCGAGAACACCACCGGCCCGGTCGACAACACGACCGCCGCCGCTCCCCAGACCTCTCAGGGCGCATCGGGTAACCCCGCCGGCGCCGGCACCGGACAGTAAGACATGACCGATACCGCCCTCAGCCCATCCCAGTTCCAAGCCCATGGTCATGACGACCATGCGCATGACGCGGATCACAAGCCGGCCTTCTTCGCGCGCTGGTTCATGTCCACCAACCACAAGGATATCGGCACGCTGTATCTGATCTTCGCGATTGTCGCGGGGATCATCGGCGGGGCCATTTCGGGCCTGATGCGCGCCGAACTGGCGCAGCCCGGTATCCAATATCTGCCGACCTGGCTGGCCATGCTGCACGGCCCCGGATCGATGGACGAGGCGTTGCACCTGTGGAACGTGCTGGTCACGGCACACGGCCTGATCATGGTGTTCTTCATGGTCATGCCGGCGATGATCGGCGCATTCGGCAACTGGTTCGTGCCGCTGATGATCGGCGCGCCGGACATGGCCTTCCCGCGCATGAACAACATTTCGTTCTGGCTGCTGGTCCCCGCCTTCACGCTGCTGCTCGCCTCGCCCTTCTTCGGCGGCGCCGGCACCGGCTGGACGGTCTATGCCCCGCTATCGACTTACGGCGAGCCCGGGCCGTCGGTGGATATGGCGATCCTCTCGCTGCATTTGGCGGGCGCTTCGTCGATCCTTGGCGCGATCAACTTCATCACCACCATCTTCAACATGCGTGCGCCGGGCATGACGCTGCACAAGATGCCGCTGTTCGTGTGGTCGGTGCTGGTCACCGCCTTCCTGCTGCTGCTGTCGCTCCCGGTGCTCGCCGCGGCGATCACCATGCTGCTGACGGATCGCAACTTCGGCACCGCCTTCTTCGATCCGGCGGGCGGCGGCGATCCGATCCTGTACCAGCATCTGTTCTGGTTCTTCGGTCACCCCGAAGTGTACATCATGATCCTGCCGGGCTTCGGCATCGTCAGCCAGATCATCTCGACCTTCTCCAAGAAGCCGGTGTTCGGCTATCTCGGCATGGCCTATGCGATGGTCGCGATCGGCGTGGTCGGCTTCGTGGTGTGGGCGCACCACATGTTCACCACCGGCCTTAGCGTGAACACCAAGATGTATTTCACCGCGGCGACGATGGTCATCGCGGTGCCCACGGGCATCAAGATTTTCTCGTGGATCGCGACGATGTGGGGCGGCTCGATCACCTTCAAGACCCCGATGGTATGGGCGATCGGCTTCATCTTCATGTTCACCGTCGGTGGCGTGACCGGCGTGGTGCTCGCCAATGGCGGCGTCGACGATTACATGCAGGACACCTATTATGTGGTGGCGCATTTCCACTACGTGCTGAGCCTGGGTGCGGTGTTCTCGCTATTCGCCGGCTTCTATTACTGGTTCCCGAAAATGACCGGTAAGATGTATAACGAGTTCCTCGGCCAGGCGCACTTCTGGGTGTTCTTCATCGGCGTGAACGTGATGTTCTTCCCGATGCACTTCCTCGGGCTGCAGAGCCAGCCGCGCCGCATGCCCGATTATACCGACGGGCTGGCATATTGGAACTGGGTCGCCAGCGTCGGCTACATGATCATGGCCGCCGGCATGCTGATCTTCTTCGTCAACCTGTTCTGGTCGCTGTTCGCGGGCAAGAAGGCGGGCGACAATCCCTGGGGCGATGGCGCCACGACGCTGGAATGGACGTTGTCGTCGCCGCCGCCCTATCACCAGTTCGAGACGCTGCCGAAGATCGACTGATCTGGCACTCTTAGGGTTACCAAAACGCCTCGGTGAAAGCCGGGGCGTTTTTGGTTGTAGTTCCACCGTATCGCCACGCCGGGGCCCAGGCGCGGAACAGAAGTTGGCAAGCGCTGTGCGTCGTTACAGCGACCTTCGCGACTGGGCTCCGGCGTTCGCCGGGGTGGTAATCACCTTGGAAAGCGCAAACCAACCGCTTGAAAGCCCTCGCCCTTTCCGTAGACTGCGGCAAAACGGGGATCGCCACATGAAGCACAAGACCAAGTTCCGCAGCCTGACGGCGGCCGCCAGCGCGCTCGCGCTTGCCGCCTGTGCCGGGCAATCCGCACCAGCCAAGACCGCCTCGTCCAAGCCCGCCCCGGGCGCGGGCCCCGGTGCCGGCAGGGGCTATGCGCACGATCCCTTCCCCAGCACCTATCGCGTCTATCCCGGCGCCCCGACTCTGGTGCGCAACGTCACCATCTATGACGGCGAAGGCGGGCGGATCGATAACGGCGCGGTACTGTTCGCCGACGGCAAGATCGTGCAGCTCGGCCAGGCGCTCGATGCCCCCGCCGGCGCGACGGTGATCGACGGCACCGGCAAATGGGTTACGCCAGGCGTGATCGACATCCATAGCCATCTGGGCGACTATCCCAGCCCCGGCGTGCAGGCCAATTCCGACGGCAACGAGGCGACCGCGCCGGTCACCGCCGATGTCTGGGCCGAGCATAGCGTGTGGCCGCAGGATCCCGGCTTCGGCCGTGCGCTGGCCAATGGCGGCGTCACCACGCTGCAGATCCTGCCCGGCTCGGCCAATCTGTTCGGCGGCCGCTCGGTCGTGCTCAAGAACGTCTATGCCCGCACCATGCAGGGCATGAAATTCCCCGGTGCGCCTTATGGCCTGAAAATGGCGTGCGGCGAGAATCCCAAGCGCGTCTATGGCAGCCGCAACACCAAGCCCTCGACCCGCATGGGCAATGTCGCGGTCGATCGCGCGACCTGGGCCAAGGCGGTGGCGTATCGCGCCAAGTGGGACAAATATGAGAAAGACGGCGGCGACGCGCCCGATCGCGACATCGCCATGGACACGCTGCGCGGCGTGCTGGCCGGCGAGATCCTGGTGCAGAACCATTGCTATCGCGCCGACGAAATGGCCATCGTCATGGATATGGCCAAGGAGTTCGGCTATCGCGTGACCGCCTTCCACCACGCGGTCGAGGCCTATAAAATCGCCGACATCCTGAAAGCGAATGGCACCTGCGCGGCCGTGTGGGCCGATTGGTACGGCTTCAAGATGGAAAGCTTCGACGGCATCGGCGAGAATCTCGCGCTGCTGCAAAAGGCCGGGGCGTGCGGCATGATCCATTCCGACGACGAGAACGGTATCCAG
This sequence comes from Parasphingomonas puruogangriensis, assembly GCF_036663635.1. Lineage (NCBI taxonomy): Bacteria > Pseudomonadati > Pseudomonadota > Alphaproteobacteria > Sphingomonadales > Sphingomonadaceae > Parasphingomonas > Parasphingomonas puruogangriensis. The sequence goes on from NZ_JAXOJI010000007.1 coordinate 222,170, forward strand.
CGCTTGAACCAGGAAGTGGCCAAGGCGCAGGCATCCGGGCGGCGCGCCGGGATTGACATTCCCGATGCGCAGGCGTGGGAATGGCTCAGCATCAATCCGGCGCGCGCCTTGGGCATCGCCGATCGCACGGGCAGTCTGAAGCCCGGCAAGATGGCCGATGTGGTGCTGTGGAACGGCAATCCCTTGAGCGTCTATACCCGGCCGGAAAAGGTCTGGATCGACGGCGCCTTGCTCTACGATTCGACCAATCCAAGGATGCGACCGGTATCCGATTTCGAACTTGGCCAGCCGGGCTCGGGAGATGTGAAATGAAGGCCATCCTGCTCTCGCTGACCGCGCTTGGCGCCGTCTTTGCCGCCCCTGCTATGGCCCAAACCGTCGCCATCACCGGCGGCACCGTGGCGATCGGCGATGGTTCGCAGCCGATCGAGCGCGGCACCGTGGTGATGCGTGACGGTCGCATCGTCGCGGCGGGCGCGGGGGTCGCGGTGCCGGCCGGCGCGACGGTGATCGACGCGACCGGCAAATGGGTCGCCGCGGGCATGGTCGCCGGTTTCACCAATCTCGGGCTGGTCGATGCCGAGGGGGTGCGCGAAAGCAATGACGCCAGCGCGCGGACCTCGCCGTTCAACGCCTCGATCGATATCGCCCCGGCGATCAACCCGCAGGCGGTGCAGATCGGCAACGAACGCGCCGGCGGCATCACCCGGGCGCTGGTCTCCCCCTCCACGGGGCAATCGATCTTCGCCGGGCGCGGGGCAGTGATCGATCTCGGCGCGGACGCCGATCCCATCACCCGCGCGCGCGCTTTCCAATATGTCGAACTGGGCGAGGACGGGGCAAGCGACGCGGGCGGCAGCCGCCCGGCGGCCTATGCCATGCTGCACGATGCGCTGGCGCAGGCGCAGGATTATCGTCGCAATCCTGCCGGGTTCGGCGGGCGCGAACAGGCCTCGTTGGTCAAGCGTGTCGATGCGCAGGCGCTGCTGCCGGTGCTCGACGGGACGATGCCATTGCTCGTCCATGTCGAGCGCGCCAGCGACATCCGCTCGGTGCTGGCGCTCAAGAAGCAATATCCGGCGCTGAAACTGGTGCTGGTCGGCGTGCGCGAAGGCTGGATGGTGGCGCCCGACATCGCCGCCGCGCGCGTGCCCGTCATCGCCGCGGCACTGGCCGATCTGCCCGCCAGCTTCGAAGCGCTGGCCGCGACCGAATCGAATGTCGGCCGGATGACCGCGGCGGGCGTGGCGACGGCGATCTCGACCGTCGGCGCCAACACCGCGCCGGGGGAACATATCCTGGCGCAATATGCCGGCAATCTCGTGGCGATCGCGCGCGTGCCGGGCGCGACCGGGCTGAATTGGGGGCAGGCGTTCGCCACGATCTCGTCCAAGCCGGCCCAGGCGTTGGGCATGGACGGCGAGATCGGCTCGCTGCGCCCCGGCCGCCGCGCCGATGTGGTGATCTGGGACGGCGATCCGCTGGAGCTCTCCTCCGCGCCGCTTGCCGTCTATATCGATGGGGTCGCGCAGCCGATGCGCTCGCGCCAGATCGAATTGCGCGATCGCTACAGCCTTCCGCAGGAAGGGGCGTTGCCCAAGGCGTATAGCCGGTAAACCGTCCGATCCGTCATCCCAGCGAAAGCTGGGATCTCATGCGGCCAGCTTGGCCCAGGAGCCGCACGAGACCCCCGCTTTCGCTGGGGTGACGGCAGGCGGCGCGAAGGGTGGCGGAAGGATCAAACACCCGCCCTTTCCCCCGCCCCCGCAACACCCTATAGCGCCCCCAACCATGACCGCCGCGACTCTCCCGCTACCCGCTGAATGGCGCGATTTCCTCGCGCTGACCAAGCCGCGCGTGATGACGCTCGTCGTCTTCACCGGCCTATGCGGTATGCTCGTCGCGCCGGTGGCGATCGATCCCGTGCTCGGCTTCACCGCCATCCTGTGCATCGCTTTGGGTGCCGGCGCGGCGGGCGCGCTCAATCAATGGTATGAGGCCGATCTCGACGGCAAGATGAAGCGCACGCAAGGACGCCCGCTGCCCGCCGGGCGGATGGAGCGCGGCTCGGCGTTGCATTTCGGCGTCGGGCTCGGCGCCTTCTCGGTGATCCTGATGGGGCTGGCCAACAATCTTGTAGCGGCCGGCATCCTGGCCGTGTCGATCCTGTTCTACGTGCTGGTTTATACCGTGTGGCTCAAGCGCCGCACGCCGCAGAACATCGTTATCGGCGGGGCGGCCGGCGCGTTCCCACCGCTGATCGGCTGGGCCGCCGCGACCGGCGATGTTGCCACGTTGCCCGTCTTGCTGTTCGCCTTGGTGTTCCTGTGGACCCCGCCGCATTTCTGGGCCTTGGCATTGTTCATGAAGACCGATTATGCCGCGGCCGGCGTGCCGATGCTCCCGGTGGTCGCCGGCGAGCGCAGCACGCGCACGCAGATCGGGCTGTACACGATCCCGATGGCACTCGCCGCGATCGCGCCCTGGGCATTGGGCCTGTCGGGCGCCGTCTATGGCTGGGTCGCGGTCGCGACGACCACGGTGTTCGCTGCGATGGTCGTGCACGTCGCGACGCGTCGCACGCAGCCCGGCGATACGATGCGCCCCGAAAAGCGCTTGTTCGCTTATTCGATCCTGTACCTGTTCATCATCTTCGGCGCGCTCGTCGTCGATCGCTGGATCTGATCCCATGCAAGAGCCGACCCCCAATAACGACGATCTCGTTCGGTCCCGCCAGCGGTCGCGCGCCACGGTGATGGCCGTGCTGCTCGGTGCGTTCGTCATCCTGGTGTTCGCCATCAGCATCGCTAAGATCAAAGCGGGGATGCCGCATTGAGCGCTAGGCGCCTGACCGGGCCGGGGCGCACTGCGCTGCTCGCCGTGCTGGGCATCTGCTTTATGACCGGGCTCGCCTGGGCCAGCATCCCGCTATACCGCATGTTCTGCGAGGCGACCGGGCTCAACGGCACGACGCAGCGCGGGCTCGTCGCGCCGGGCGCGATCAGCAATAAGATCCGCATCGATTTCGACGCCAATGTCGACCCCAAGCTGCCGTGGAAGTTCGCGCCCGAACGCCCCTCCGAGACGATCGATATCGGCGGCCGCGACATGGCCTTCTTCACCGCCACCAACACCAGCGACCAGCCCGTCACGGGCATGGCGACGTACAATGTGACGCCGGCCCAGGCGGGCAAATATTTCACCAAGATCCAATGCTTCTGCTTCACCCAGCAGACGCTGCAGCCGGGCGAAACGGTGCGCATGCCGGTGATCTTCTTCGTCGATCCCAAGATCCTCGACGACGAGGATGCGCGCGATATCAAGACGATCACGCTCAGCTATACGTTTTACCAGCCCAAGACGGTGGATTCTGCGAAAGCAGCCAGCTAGAGCGATTCCAAAGATAGAAGAGGGACCGATCATGGCCGGCGCCAAGAACCACGATTATCATATTCTTAGCCCCGATCCGTGGCCGATCATCGGCTCGTTCTCGGCGCTCGCCATGGCGATCGGCGGGATCATGTGGATGCATGGCGGCCATGTCGACAAGCCCAATGGCGGCGGCGTGATCTTCTTCCTCGGGCTGCTCGGCGTGCTCATCACCATGTTCTGCTGGTGGGGCAACGTGATCAAGGAAGCGCATAATGGCGATCACACGCCGGTCGTGCAGCTCCACCTGCGCTACGGCATGATCTTGTTCATCGCCTCCGAAGTGATGTTCTTCGTCGGCTGGTTCTGGGCGTTCTTCGATTTCTCGCTATTCCCCGCGCCGGTCGAGTTGATCGAAGGCGTGCCCGGCCTGATCGCCGATGCCGCCGCCGGCGCGGCGACCTGGCCGCCCAAGGGGCTGGAAGTGATCAACGCGTTCGAGCTGCCGTTGCTCAACACGCTGATCCTGTTGCTCTCGGGCACCACCGTCACCTGGGCGCATCATGCCCTGATCCATGGTCAGCGCGGCGGCGAGAAGACCGGTGCATGGGGCGCGATCGGCGTTGGCAACCGCGACGGCGTGCTCAAGGGCCTGTGGATCACGATCCTGCTCGGCCTGCTGTTCAGCTCGATCCAGGCCTATGAATATGCCCATGCGCCATTCCCGTTCAAGGGGATCAACTATGGCGCGGCGTTCTTCATGGCGACGGGCTTCCACGGCTTCCACGTGCTGATCGGCACGATCTTCCTGATCGTCTGCCTGATCCGCGCCTATAAGGGCGACTTCACCCCGAAGCAGCATTTCGGCTTCGAAGCGGCGGCCTGGTATTGGCATTTCGTCGACGTGGTGTGGCTGTTCCTATTCGTCACCGTCTATGTCTGGGGCGGCTGGGGCGCACCGGTCCACGGCGGTTGATGCCGGCCGAGCCGATGGCGGCGGGCGCACCGACGCCCGTCGCGGTCGCGCTCGGCGGCCTCTGCCCGCGCTGCGGCGCGAAGACGCTGTTCGACGGCTGGGCGAGCTTCGCGCCACGCTGTCGCCAGTGCGGGCTCGATTTCGGCGTCTTTAACGTTGGCGATGGCCCGGCCGCCTTCCTCACGCTGATCCTCGGCGCGATCGTGACGGCAATGGCGATCACGCTCGAGCTGACGCTGCACCCGCCGCTGTGGCTGCACATGCTGATCTGGATTCCGGTCACCGCCATCGGCGTCGTGGTCAGTTTGCGTGCCGCCAAGGGGGCGCTGATCGCAGCGGAATATCGCGGCGCGGCGCGCGAGGGTCGCGCGATCGATCCGCCCGCGGCCCCACAGTGAAGCGCTTGCCGATCCTGTCGACGATCGTCGTCGGCCTGGCCATCGCCGTGATGGTCGCGCTCGGCGTCTGGCAATTGCAGCGCAAGGCCGAGAAGGAGGCGATGATGGCGCAATATGCCGCCAACATCACGCTTCCCGAGATCGCCTTCCCGGCAAAGCCGGTCGATGATGCGTTGCTGTTTCGCAAGGCTGCCGGTTTCTGCCGTGAGCCGATCAGCTGGAGCCAGCGCTCGGGCCGGGATGCCAAGGGCGCGACCGGCTGGCGCCAGATCGCGCACTGCGGCACCGGCGTCGAGGCCCCCGGCCTGATCGTCCAGCTCGGCCTCTCGCGGCAACCCGGGGGCAAGCCGGCCTGGCGGGGCGGCGCGGTGCGTGGTTATATCAGCCATGCGCCGGACAATCAGCCGCTGATCCTGGCCCTGGTCGGCATGGCGCATCCCAAGACGCTGATGCTGGTCGCCGCCACGCCGGTCGCGGCGCTTGCCGCCAATCCGGTGCCCGATCTGTCCTCGGTGCCGAACAATCATCTCGCCTATGCGGTGCAATGGTTCCTGTTCGCGGGGATTGCCGGGATCATTTACGGGCTGGCGCTGCGTCGGCGCATGACGACACCGCCAGCCGAGGTTGCCCCGACGTCGCCCGCCCGCTAGTCGCCAAGGCCATGCGCTACATCTCCACCCGCGGCACCGCCCCCGTCCTCGATTTCGAGGCCGTCACGCTGACCGGCCTGGCCAGCGACGGCGGGCTGTATCTCCCCGATTCCTGGCCCACGCTCTCGCCCGAGCAGATCGCTGCGCTGCGCGGCATGTCGTATGTCGACACCGCGGTGGAAGTGATGGCGCCGTTTGTCGAGGGCACGCTCAGCCGGGACGATCTGCGCACGTTGTGCCAGCAGGCCTATGGCCGCTTCAGCCATGCGGCGGTCACCCCGCTGGTCCAGCTCGACGGGCAGCATTGGTTGCTCGAACTGTTCCACGGCCCTACGCTGGCGTTCAAGGATGTCGCGCTGCAATTGCTTGGGCTGCTGTTCGAGCGCTTTCTGTCGGGCACGGATAAGCAGTTGACCGTGGTCGGCGCAACCTCCGGCGATACCGGCTCGGCGGCGATCGATGCGCTGGCCGGGCGCGCCGGGGTCGATGTGTTCATGCTCCATCCCAAGGGCCGCGTCTCCGATGTGCAGCGCCGGCAGATGACCACCGTGCTCGCGCCCAACATCCACAACATTGCCCTGGAGAACGCCAGCTTCGACGATTGCCAGGCGCTGGTGAAGGCGATGTTCAACTCGCCCGACTTCTCCGGCAAGTTCGCGCTCTCGGCGGTCAATTCGATCAATTGGGCACGGCTGATGGCGCAGATCGTCTATTATTTCTTCGCCGCTGTCCGCCTTGGCGCGCCGGAGCGGCCGGTCGCGTTCTCCGTGCCGACAGGGAATTTCGGCGATGTGTTCGCAGGGTATGTCGCGGCCAAGATGGGGTTGCCCATCGCCAAGCTGATCGTCGCCACCAACGTGAACGACATCCTGCACCGCGCACTGTCGCAGGGCGATTATTCGCAAGGCACGGTCGTGCCGACGCCGTCGCCGTCGATGGATATCCAGGTATCGAGCAATTTCGAGCGCCTGCTGTTCGATCTCGGCGGCCGTGATGGCGGCGCGCTTGCTGCGCAGATGCAGGGTTTCGAAGCCTCGAAGGCGATGCGGCTGACCAACGCGCAGCAGAGCGGCAGCGCCGGGCTGCTGGGCAGCGACCGGGTTGATCTGGACGATATGGCGCTGGCGATGCGCTGGGCCTGCGACGGCGCGGGGCAGGTGATCGACCCGCATACCGCGATCGCGCTGGCCGCGGCGCGTCGCGCCGATCTCGGCGACACGCCGATCGTCACGCTGGCGACGGCGCACCCGGCCAAGTTCGGCGACGCGGTCGAGCGCGCGACCGGCCTGCGGCCCGCGCTGCCGGCGCGGATCGGCGATCTGTTCGACCGCGAAGAACGCTATGCCAGCCTGCCCGGCACGTTCGAGGCAGTGACGGCGTATATCGCCGAGCGCGCCGTCCCCTCCGCCTGAGCAGTCCGATGGAATTGAAGACACTTATCGGCGAACCCTGGCCCGATTACGGGCTGATCGACTCCGGCCATGGCCGCAAGCTCGAGCGCTATGGCCGTTTCCGCTTCATCCGCCCTGAGGCGCAGGCCATGTGGGCGCCGGCCTCGACCGAGTGGAAAGCGCGTGGCGAATTCCTCCCCGGCTCCGACGAGGATGGCGGCGGGCGTTGGGAATTCAACCAGCCGGTGCCGCGTGAAGGCTGGCCGCTAAAGTGGGACGACGTCACCTTCACCGCCAACAACACGCCGTTCCGCCATCTCGGTTTCTTCCCCGACATGGCGCCGGTCTGGTCGTGGATGCGGGCGCAAGTCGCGGACAAGACCGACGCGGAATGCATGAACCTGTTCGGCTATACCGGCGTGGGGACGCTGGCGATGGCCGGGCAGGGCGTGAAAATGGTGCATGTCGACGCGTCCAAGAAGTCGGTCGAGGCGGCGCGCGCCAATGCGCAGCTTTCCGGCATGGCCGACCGGCCGATCCGCTGGATGACCGACGACGCGACCAAGTTCGTCGCGCGCGAAGTGCGCCGCGGGCGGCGCTACGACGGCATCCTGCTCGATCCGCCCAAATATGGCCGCGGTCCCGATGGCGAAGTGTGGAAGCTGGAGGAAGGCCTGCCCGGGCTGATCGCCGATTGCCGGCAATTGCTCGATGCCGAGTCGCGCTTCCTGTTCCTGACGGTCTATGCGGTGCGCATGTCGGCGCTGGCGATCGGCGAATTGTTGCGCCAGACACTCGGCGATCTCGGCGGCACGGTCGAGGCGGGCGAACTCGCGGTGCGCGAGGAAGCGCGGGGGCTGCTGCTGCCGACCGCCATCTGGGCCCGCTGGAGCCGATAACCGTCTTTCCAATCATGATCCTGCGCCCTAGACTATCGCCATACCGATAGCTCGAAAGGCCAGTTCATGCGTGAAGCCGCCATTATTGCCACGGCGCGGACCCCGATCGGCAAGGCCTATCGCGGCGCGTTCAACATTACCGAAGCGCCGGTGCTCGCGGCGCATGTGATGAACGCCGCGGTCGAGCGCGCCGGCATCGATCCCGCGCGGCTCGACGAGATCTTCTGGGGCGTTGGCGGGCAATATGGCACGCAAGGCGGCAATGCCGGGCGCATGGCGGTGTTCGCCGCTGGCCTGCCGGAGAGCGTGCCGGCCTTTACGCTCGATCGCAAATGCGGTTCGGGCCTTACGGCAGTGGCGCTCGCCGCACGCTCGATCATCTGCGATGAAATGGATGTGGCGCTGGCCGGTGGCATGGAATCGATCAGCCTGACCGTCACCAAGGATGCGCCGCGCTTCCTGAACAGTTCGGTCGTCGCCAACGAGCCGGCGGCGTACATTCCGATGATCGAGACGGCGGAAATCGTCGCCGAGCGCTACAATATCTCCCGAGAAGCACAGGATGCGTATGGCGCGCAGAGCCAGCAGCGTGCCGTTGCCGGCCTCGCCGCCGGAGCGTTTGCCGAGGAGATTGCCCCGATCACGGTCGAGAAGGGCCTGTTCGACAAGCAGGGCAACCGCACCGGCAGCGAGACGGTGACGCTGAGCCAAGACGAAGGCATTCGCGACGGTACCACGGCGGAGGGGCTGGCCGGGCTCAAGACGGTCTGGCCCGGCGGCCAGTTCAGCGGCCCCGGCAGCAGCATCACGGCGGGCAATGCCAGCCAATTGTCCGATGGCGCCTCGGCGCAGATCCTGATGGATCGCAAGACGGCAGAGGCCGAGGGCAAGCAGATCCTGGGCATCTATCGCGGCTTCCAGGCGGCGGGCTGCGCGCCGGACGAGATGGGCATCGGCCCGGTCTTCGCGATTCCCAAACTGCTGGACCGTGCCGGCTTGTCGGTGGCCGATATCGGGCTGTGGGAATTGAACGAAGCGTTCGCCTCGCAATGCCTGTATTGCCGCGACACGCTGGGCATCGATCCGGAGAAGTATAACGTCAATGGTGGTGCGATCGCCGTTGGGCACCCTTTCGGCATGACGGGATCGCGGCTGGTCGGGCATGCGCTGATCGAGGGTCGCAAGCGCGGCGTGCGCTATGTCGTGGTGTCGATGTGCACCGCCGGCGGGATGGGCGCGGCGGGGCTGTTCGAGATCGTCTAACTGCCGATCCTGAACCGAGGGAGCAGTTCCCCTGCGAACGCAGGGGCCCAGGGCCGCAAGCGCACCGTGCGTTACCGTGGACCCCTACGTTCGCAGGGGAACAGATCTACCCAAGTGCCGTGGTCACCTGCGCCTCCGACTTTGCATGCAGCGCCCAGAAATCGCGCACGCTGCCGCCGGCCAGGATCGCCTGCAGCACCGCAAGATGCGCATGCCAGCCGCCGCCGAAATTGGCCATCGCCGGCGGCCCGGAAATGCCGTCATGCGTCAGCACCAGTCGGGTCCGGCCGCCTTGGTCGAACAGTTCGAACCGCACCACGCCTTCCTTGCCGCCATCCCAAGTGAACGCGAGCCGGTGCGGCGGCTCGAACAGCACGATGCGCTCCTCGCCCCGCGCGCCTTGGTGTGCACGATACTTTTCCGGATATGGCACCGGATCCGACGAGAGATTATCGTGATCGAACACCAATTCGAGTGCGCCGCCCTCGTGCGGCTCCATCGCGCCGCCGGCGAACCAGCGCGAGCGCAGTTCTGCGTCGAACAGATAATGCCAGACCGTCTCGACCGGCGCGTCGAGCAGCCGTTCGAGCCGAAGCGTATCGGGGGCGGGGGATTGGATATCGATCATGGCATCTGCTCCTGTTCATCGGCGATCATCGCTTCGAGCGCGTCAAGCCGCGCGTTCCAGAAACCTTCCCATTGCTTGAGCCACGCCTCCGCCTCGCGCAGCGGCTCGGCGCGCAGCCGACAGAGCTGCTGCCGACCGGCCTTGCGCCGTTCGACCAGCCCCGCGCGTTCCAATGCCTGCACATGCTTGGCAGCACCGGCGAAGCTCATCGCGTGCGGGGCGGCGAGATCGCCGATACTGCGCTCGCCGCCGCGCAGCTGTGCGAGCATGGCGCGGCGGGTGGGGTCGGCTAGCGCGGCGAAGGTAATGTCGAGTCGCTCAACCATAGGGTTGAATATGCGACTTACCCGCGATTAGTCAACCGTCTGGTTTAACGTTAGTCGGCGAACAGTAGCACCGGTGTTTCGAGATACTTTTTGAGTTCCTGAACGAAGCTCGCCGCGTCCCACCCATCGACGACCCTGTGGTCGCACGAGATCGACAGGTTCATCAGCTTCGCGCGTCGGATCTCGTCGCCGTCGAACACCGGGCGCTCGACGATTTTGTTGGGCCCGATAATCGCCACTTCCGGGCGGTTGATCACCGGTGTGGTGGCGATGCCGCCCAAGGGGCCAAGTGAGGTGATGGTCAGCGTCGAGCCGCTCAATTCCGCGCTGCTTGCCTTGCCACTGCGCGCCGCCTCGGCGAGGCGCCCGATCTCGCTGGCGAGTTGCCAAACGTTGCGGTCCTGCGCGTCGCGGATCACCGGTACCATCAGCCCGGCATCGGTCTGCGTCGCCATGCCGAGATGCACTGCGCCGTGGCGCGTGACCACGCCCGCTTCATCGTCATAGCGTGCGTTGATCATCGGGAAGGCAGGAATGGCCTTGCAGATCGCGACGATCATCAGCGGCAGCATGGTCAGCTTGGGGCGCTGCCCGCGATTGGCGTTGAGATCCGCACGCATGTCTTCGAGCGCGGTGACGTCGATCTCGTCGACATAGGTGAAATGCGGGATCGCACGTTTCGACGCCGCCATGTTCTCGGCAATGCGGCGGCGCATGCCAATCACCTTGATTGGCTGGTCAGGCCGGGCGTTGGCGGCGTGGGGGGGCTGGTAGCCCTGGCCTTGGCCGTAGCGCAGATACGCGTCGAGATCGGCGTGGCGGACGCGATCCGATTCGGTTTTTACATGCGCGAGGTCGATGCCGAGATCGGCCGCGCGGGCGCGCACCGCGGGGGAGGCGAGGGCTTTCCCCTGCTCTACATCTTTCCCCGCCGCAGGCCGGGGCCCAGTCGCGGAGGTGGATGTAACTTCGCGCTGCGCTACGCCATCAGCGTCTCCCGACTGGGTCTCGGCCTGCGCCGGCGAAAGCGCCGATGCGGCAGGGGACGTCTCCTCTACTCCCGGATTCTCCGCCTCATATTGCTCGGCCACTTCAGCCTGCTCGGCACTCGCCGGCGCGACCTTCAACTCGGCCGGCGGATCGATGCGCAACGCCGGGGCTTCCTCCGCCGAAAACTCTTCTTCGCCCGTTTCGATCACCACCAACGCTGCGCCGATCGACACTTGATCGCCGACCTCGCCGGCCAGTTCGACGACGATCCCCGACACCGGCGATTCCATCTCAACCGTTGCCTTGTCGGTCATCATGTCGGCGATCTGCTGGTCTTCCTCGATCCGATCACCCACGGCGACGTGCCAGGCGACGATCTCCGCCTCGGAAATGCCTTCGCCGATATCGGGAAGCTTGAAGGTAAAGCGTGCCATTACGTCCTCATGACTTTCTTGAGCGCTTCGCCGATGCGGACGGGCCCGGGGAAATAGGCCCATTCCAGGCTGTGCGGATAGGGCGTGTCGAAGCCGGTGACGCGTTCGATCGGCGCCTCGAGATGGTAGAAGCAGCGTTCCTGCACGATCGCTGACAGCTCGGCACCGAACCCGCTGGTGCGCGTCGCTTCGTGGATGATCATGCAGCGCCCGGTCTTTTTGACCGAGGCCTCGATGGTTTCGATATCGAGCGGCACGAGCGTGCGCAGGTCGATGATCTCGGCATCCACGCCGGTTTCGGCGATCACCGCGGCGGCGACATGCACCATCGTGCCGTACGCCAGGATGGTCAGCGCTTCGCCGGGGCGGACGATCTTGGCCTTGCCCAGTTCGATCTTGTAATAACCGGTCGGCACGTCGCCTGCGGGATGCTTCGACCAATTCTGCGCCGGCTTGTCCCAATGGCCATCGAACGGGCCGTTATAGATGCGCTTGGGCTCGAAGAAGATCGTCGGATCATTATCCTCGATCGCCGCGATCAGCAGCCCTTTGGCGTCGTACGGCGTTGACGGGATCACCGTCTTGATGCCCGAGATATGCGTGAAGATGCCTTCCGGGCTCTGGCTGTGCGTCTGCCCACCGAAGATGCCGCCGCCGAAGGGCGAGCGTATCGTGATCGGCGAGGTGAATTCGCCGGCCGAGCGATAGCGCAGCCGCGCCGCTTCCGACACGACCTGATCGAGCGCGGGATAGATGTAATCGGCGAACTGGATTTCGGGCACGGGGCGGAGGCCGTAAGCGCCCATGCCGACCGCCACGCCGATAATGCCGATCTCGGTGATCGGCGTGTCGAACACGCGGGTCTTGCCATGCTTGGCCTGCAGCCCCGCCGTGGCGCGGAACACGCCGCCGAAATAGCCGACATCCTCGCCGAACACGATGACGTCGGGATCGCGTTCCAGCATGATATCCATGGCGGAGTTGATTGCCTGGATCATGTTCATGCGGGTGGTGGGTCCGCTGTCCGCGGGCCGAATTTCGCTGTCCATCATCTCGCTCACGCCGTCCGTGCCCAGGGGCGGCCGCTGGCCGTCTCTTCCGCGACCATCTGCGCCTGTTGTTCGCGCAGATGCCACGGCATTTCTTCGAACACACCGTCGAACAACGTATCGAGCGGCTGGTGCAGCCCATGGCCGAGAATGCCGTTCTGTTCGGCTTCCTTCTGCGCGCGCTTCACTTCCTCGGCCAGTTCCTTGTCCTGCGCGGCGTGGCGCTGCTCGTCCCATTCGCCGATCGCGATGAGATGATCCTTCAGCCGCCGAATCGGATCGCCCAGCGGCCAGGCGTTGGGCTCGCCCTCGCTACGATATTGGCCGGGATCGTCGGAGGTCGAATGGCCTTCGGCGCGATAGGTGAAATGCTCGATCAGCGTCGGCCCCTGGTTGGTCCGCGCGCGTTCCGCTGCCCAGGCGGTGGCGGCGTAGACGGCGAGCGCATCGTTGCCGTCGACGCGCAAGCCGGCGAAGCCATAGCCCACCGCGCGCGCCGCAAAGGTGGTCGATTCGGCCCCGGCAAAACCCGAAAAGCTCGAAATCGCCCACTGATTGTTGACCACGTTGAAGATCACCGGTGCGCGGTACACCGACGCGAAGGTGCAGGCGGAATGGAAATCACCCTCCGCCGTGCTGCCGTCGCCGCACCAGGTGGCGGCGATGCGCGTGTCGCCCTTGGCAGCGCTGGCCATCGCCCAGCCCACCGCTTGCGGATATTGCGTGGTGAGATTGCCCGAGATCGAGAAGAAGCCGGCCTCACGCACCGAATACATGATCGGCAGCTGCTTGCCCTGCAGCCGATCCGCGGTGTTGGAATAGATCTGATTCATCATATCGACCATCGACCAGCCGCGCGCGATCAGCAGGCCCTGCTGGCGGTAGGACGGAAAGCACATATCCTCGTAATCGAGCGCATAGGCGGCCGCGACCGCGACCGCCTCCTCGCCCGTACACTTCATGTAGAAGCTGGTCTTGCCCTGGCGCTGGGCGCGGAACATGCGCTCGTCGAACGCGCGCACCAGCGCCATGCTGCGCAGCATGGCGCGCAGCGTGTCGGGCGCGAGTCGCGGGTTCCACGGGCCTACCGCCTGGTGCTCTTCATCGAGCACGCGGACCAGTTCGTAGGCGAGATCGGTAAAGCTGTCGGCCGCATCCGCCGTATCCGGGCGGCGCGCCGCGCCGGCCGCGGGCAGCCGTACCGAGGTAAAATCGACCGCGTCGCCGGGGCGGAACTTGGGTTCCGGCACGTATAGCGACAAAGGCTGCAAATTGGCGCGCCTCGTACCGCGTCCTGGGTCGCTGGACATGAAATCTCCATAAGTGTCCGCTTACTTGAACGCGCGGACTCGGGTGTCGACCCTTGTTATAAAATTTCAACGGCGATAGCGAGGGGGTGTGGGTGCTCTTATTCCTCTCCCAAGGGGGAGGGGTAGCCAGGCAGTGGCACCTCTCGTGGCTACCCCTCCACCACCAGCCTGGAGAAGGCTGCGGTCCCCCTCCCCCGGTGGGGGAGGAGTTAGGAAGTTACCGTCTGCTCGATCACCCCGAAGATCGGGTGGCGCTTGTCGTCCTCGGCCCAGATTCGCACCGTATCGCCCGCTTTGAGGAACGGCGTCACGGCCTGGCCGCCGGTGATCGTTTCCACCGTGCGCAGCTCGGCCAAGCACGAATAGCCCACGCCGCCCGCGGCGATCGGCTTGCCCGGCCCGCCATCGGCATCGCGGTTGGAGACCGTGCCCGAACCGATAATCGTCCCCGCGCCGAGCTTCCGCGTCTTGGCGGCATGGGCGATCAGCGTGCCGAAATCGAACGTCATGTCCTCGCCGGCTTCGGCCCGGCCGAACGGCTGGCCGTTGAGATCGACCATCAGCTTGCGCCGCAACTTGCCGTCGCTCCACCAGTCGCCCAGCGCGTCGGGCGTCACGAACACGGGCGAGAAAGCGCTGGCCGGCTTGGACTGGAAGAAGCCGAAGCCTTTGGCCAGTTCGCCCGGGATCAGGTTGCGCAAGCTGACATCGTTGGTCAGCCCGACCAGCCGCACCGCGGCCAGCGCCGCGTCGCGCGTCGCGCCAAGCGGCACGTCGCCAGTGACTACTACGACTTCCGCCTCGAGATCGCAGCCCCAGCTTTCATCGGCCAGGGGGATTGGATCGCGCGGCCCCAGGAAACCGTCGCTGCCGCCCTGGTACATCAGCGGATCGTGCCAGAACGTGTCGGGCATGTCCGCGCCGCGCGCTTGCCGCACCAAAGCGACATGGTTCACATAGGCCGAGCCGTCGGCCCATTGATAGGCGCGGGGCAGCGGCGCCGCGGCGTCATGCTCGTGGAATCGGCGCATCGGGATCATCTCATGCTCGAGATCCGTCGCCAGATTTTGCAGATCGGGCAGCAGGCGATCCCAATCATCCAGCGCGGCCTGCAACGTGCCGACGATGTGACCGGCATCGGCATACCAGGCGAGATCGTTCGAGACGACGACAAGCTTGCCGTCGCGGCCGTGTTTGAGGCTGGCCAGTTTCATGATGCTCTCCTGTGTTCTTTTGTCATCCTTAGCCCTCCCGCGACCGACGCGGAAGCCGCGTTGAAGGAGATCGCTTGACGCTCGCGGAAGCCTCGCGCACACCCGCCAAAACAAAAGTTATAGGAGAGTCTGATGTCGCTCGACACCGTCGCCGGTCGCTTTGCATATACCGAGGATCACGAGGCCTTCCGCCAGACCGTGCGCAGCTTCCTGCAGAAAGAAGGCGTGCCGCAGGTCAACGCATGGGAAGAAGCGCGGCTCGTGCCCAAGGATTTCTGGATCAAGGCCGGCGAGATCGGCATGCTGTGCCCGACCGTGCCCGAGGCTTATGGCGGGCTCGGGCTCGACTTCGGCTATAACGCGATCGTCGACGAAGAGATGGCGTATAACGGCGTACCCGCCGGCTTTTCGCTGCAATCCGATATCGTCGCCGGCTATATCGAGCATTACGGTTCGGAAGAGCAAAAGGCCGAATGGCTGCCCAAGATGGTCTCCGGGGAGGTGATAACAGCGATCGCCATGACGGAGCCAGGCACCGGATCCGATCTGCAAGCGATCCGCACCACGGCCAAGAAGGACGGCAACCATTACGTCCTCAACGGCTCCAAGACCTATATCACCAACGGCCAAAACACCGATCTGACCCTGGTCGTTGCCAAGACCGATCCGACTGCCGTGCCGGCGTGGAAGGGCATGTCGATCATTCTCGTCGAAAGCGATCGCGACGGTTTCAAGAAAGGCCGCAAGCTCGACAAGATCGGCCAGGACGCCGCGGACACGTCCGAGCTGTTCTTCGAGGATGTGCGCGTGCCGATCACCAACTGCCTGGGCGAGGAAGGCAAGGGCTTCATCTATCTGATGAGCCAGCTGCCGCAGGAACGACTCAGCATCGCGGTCTCGGTGCAAGCCTCGTCGCAAAAGGCGTTCGACGAGACGGTCGAGTTCACCAAGACGCGCAAGGCCTTTGCCGGCATGGTGTTCGATTTCCAGAATACGCGCTTCGTGCTGGCCGACCTCAAGGCGAAATTGCAGGTCGGCTGGGCGCATCTCGATTGGGCGATTGCCCGTCACCTCAAGGGTGAACTGACCAACGAGGAAGGCGCCGCGGCCAAGCTCTGGCACACCGATCTGCAATGGGAAGTGATGGACGCCTGCCTGCAGCTGCATGGCGGGGCTGGTTATATGAACGAATATCCTATCGCCCGCGCCTGGCGCGCGGCGCGCGTGACGCGGATCTTCGGCGGCACCAACGAGATCATGAAGGAGCTGATCGGGCGCTCGCTGTAGGGCGGCGACGCTCGAGGCGACCTGCACGCCACCCGTCATCCCCGCGCAGGCGGGGACCCATATTGGCTGACGTCGCGGCCTAATGCACTACCGTCGAGCATATGGATCCCCGCCTGCGCGGGGATGACGCCACTTATATGTCCGCTCGGTGAGGTATAAGGTGGGGGATGACCTGTCCTGCGGCGATGCGCTTAGTCGCATCCGTCACTATCCCGCTCTTGCGGAAATAGCGCCGAAACGGCATAATGACAGCTCGATGACGATTCCACCGCCCGACGGTTCGCGTGACAGGCGGATAGAGGATTCCACCAATCTCTGGGTGATCCATCCGGCTGCCCGCGTGCTGCTGCCGCTGGCGCTGCGCTTGGGCATATCGGCCAACATGGTCTCGTTCGCCGGACTCGGCCTCGGCATTGCCGCAGCCTATGCCTTTGCCCAGTGGAATGATCCGCGCGCCGTGGTCGCCGGGCTGCTGCTGTCGGTCGGCTGGCTGATCGCCGACGGGCTCGACGGCATGATCGCACGCGCCACCAAGACCGCCTCCGCTTTCGGCCGCCTGCTCGATGGATTGTGCGACCACGGCGTGTTCGCCTTATTCTACCTGACGCTCGCCGCCACGGTCGGTACGCTGGAAGGCTGGCTACTGGCCATTGCCGCCGGGCTGGTCCACGCGCTGCAATCCAATCTGTTCGAAGGGGAGCGCACCCGTTTCCACCGCCGCCTGCGCGGCGACAGCGGCAGCGCGCCGCCTCCGCGCACCGGCAGCCGCCTGGAAAAGCTCTACGACGATGTCTCGCGCAGCGTCGATCGACTGGCCGATCCGTTCGATCGTGCGCTGGCCGCGAGCGGCGATGCGCAACGTTTCGGGCGGGACTATGCCACGCGCGCGGCCGCGCCGATGAAGCTGATGGCGTTCGAAAGCGCCAACATGCGCGTCGCCGCGATCTTCCTTGCCTGCCTGGCCGGCGACCCCAGATTGTTCTGGTGGTTCGAGCTCGTCCCACTCACGCTCTTGCTAGCGGGTACCTTGTTCTGGCATCGGCGCGTGGAAGCGGCGCTGGTGTCTCCCGCCGGCGCTGCACCCGTAAATACCTAAATACCGGCCGCCTCTGCCGCCGAGCCCCCCATTGATAGACTCGAAGGATTTCCTCCAGCCATGAATACCATCAACGTCGCCGTGATCGGCATCGGCAATTGCGCCAGTTCGCTGGTCCAGGGCCTGGCCTTTTACCACCAGGGCCAGAACGACCATGTCGGTCTGATGCATTGGGATCTCGGCGGCTACAAGCCGAGCGACATCAAGGTCGTCGCGGCGTGGGACGTGGACACGCGCAAGGTCGGCGTCGATGTGGCCGAGGCGATCTTCGCCAAGCCCAATTGCACCGCGATCTTCTGCGCCGACGTGCCGGCAAGCGGCGTCAAGGTGCAGATGGGCAACGTGCTGGACGGCGTCGCCGAGCATATGGCCGACTATAAGGATGATCGCACCTTTATTGTCTCGGACGCAGCGCAGCCGAGCAAGGCCGATGTCGTCGCGGCGCTGCGCGCGAGCGGCGCGCATGTGCTGATGAACTATCTGCCGGTGGGCAGCCAGAAGGCGACCGAATTCTACGCCGAATGCGCGATCGAGGCGGGCGTCGCCTTCGTCAACAACATCCCCGTGTTCATCGCCAGCGACGAAGCCTGGGCCAAGAAGTTCACCGATGCCGGCGTGCCGATCGTCGGCGACGACATCAAGGCGCAGCTCGGCGCGACGATCGTCCACCGCGTGCTGACCGATCTGTTCGCCAAGCGCGGCGTGAAGCTGGAGCGCACCTACCAGCTCAACACGGGCGGCAATACCGACTTCCTCAACATGTCGAACCATCGCCGCCTCGAGTCGAAGAAGATCTCCAAGACGGAAGCGGTCCAGTCGGTCGCGGCCGAGCGGCTCGACGACGACAATGTGCATATCGGCCCATCCGATTACGTGCCGTGGCAGAACGACAACAAGGTCTGCTTCCTGCGCATGGAAGGCACGATGTTCGGTGGCGTGCCGATGAACCTGGAAATGCGCCTGTCGGTCGAGGACAGCCCCAACTCGGCGGGTGTGGCGATCGACATGATCCGCTGCGCCAAGATCGCCAGCGATCGGGGCCTGGCAGGTCCGGTCCATCCGGCGTCCGCTTATTTCTGCAAGCACCCGCCGATCCAGATGACCGACGATCTGGCACAGCAGGCGGTCGAAGATTTCATCGCCGCCGCTGCCTGACGGGCACGTGACGATCACGACCTGCGTGGTGCTCGCCGCCGGGGCGGGCACCCGCCTGCGCGACGCGGCCGAATCGAAGCCGTTATGCGACGTCGCCGGCAAGCCGCTGCTTGATCACGCGATCGAGCGGCTGGCCGCCGCCGGCATCACGCGGATCATCGTTACCACCGGCTATCGTGCTGAGGCGATCGAGGCGCATCTCGCGTCGCGCGCTTGGCCGGTGACGGTGGAGACCGCGCGCACGGTCGACTGGCGCCAGCCCAACGGCGTGTCTGCACTGGCCGCCGCGCCGTTGCTGGACGGGGCGGAAACGCTGTTGGTGATGTGCGATCATCTCGTCGATCCGGCGCTCTACGCGCGTATGGCGGCGGCCGGGGCGGGGCAAGGGCTGCGGCTCGGCATCGACCGGCGGCTCGGGCATGACTGGGTCGATCCGCTCGACGTGACCTGCGTCGCGACGGAGGGCGAGCATATCACCGCGATCGGCAAGGAAATGGCGCCGCACGATTGCTACGACACCGGCGTGTTCGCAGTCGGCCCGGCGTTTTTTGTCGCGCTTGCCGCGCTCGATTCGCCGTCGATCACCGAGGCGGTGCGCGCGCTGATCGCCCAGGGCTCCGCGCTGACGGTCGATTGCAGCGATCTCGACTGGATCGACGTGGACGATCCCAAGGCGCTTGCCGCTGCCAATCTCTGGGCGACTACCACGACCGCCTAAAAGTCCGGCCCAGGCTGGTCATTTCTGTGCCACCACGCCCTATTGTCACGCGGACGCCATACAGAAGGCGCAACCGCGACGGCTTGAGGGAGATACGTTGTGGAATTCACTGTCGATCGTCGTTCGCTGTTGCTCACCGGCACGCTGGGGCTGGGGGCATTCGCCGTGCCCGGGTTCGCGCAGAGCCTGACCGTCGCCAGCGCGCGCGGCTTCACCCATTCGGTGGCGAGCGGCGAACCGGCGAGCGATTCGATGCTGCTGTGGACGCGCTATGTGCCGGCGAATGGCGGCGCGGTCGAACTCAAGGTCGAGCTGTCGGAACAGCCCGATTTCGCGAAGGTCGCGGGCGGCGGCGTGCAGATCACCGGACCGTGGCGCGATCACACCGCCAAGATCACCGTCGCTGGCCTCAAGCCCGGCACGTCCTACCATTTCCGCTTCATCGCGCCCGACGGTACGATGTCGCCGGTCGGTCGTACTAAGACGCTGCCCGAGGGGCGCACGGACAAATTCCGCGCCGCGATCTTCTCCTGCTCGAACATGGCGTTCGGCTATTTTAATGCCTATGCCCATGCCGTGGCGCGCGACGATCTCGATCTGGCGATCCATCTCGGCGACTATTTCTACGAATATAAGCCGGGCGGTTATCCCTCGCTGGCCGATACGGTCGGCGGGCGTATTCCGCTGCCGGCCAGCGAATTGTACCATCTGGCTGATTATCGCCTGCGTTATGGCAGCTATCGTGCCGATCCCGATCTGCAGGCGCTGCACGCCAAACTGCCGATGATCGCGCAATGGGACGATCATGAATCCGCCAATGATGCCTGGGAAGGCGGCGCGGAAAATCATCAGGCCGACGAGGGCGATTGGATCGCGCGCAAGGCTGCGGCGATCCAAGCGTTCCGCGAATGGATGCCGGTGTCGGACGAGCCGTGGAAGGCCTATGATATCGGCGGCCTGGCCACCTTGTTCCGCACCGAGACGCGCCTGCTCGCGCGCACCGAACAGCCCGATATCGCGCCCTTGTTCAAGGAAAAGGACCCGATGGCGGCGCTCGCGGCGTTCCGCGACGGTGTCTATATGGATCCGGGCGCGACGATGATGGGGTCGCAACAGGAAGTATGGCTCGATCACGCGCTGCGTGCCTCGGTCAAGGCCGGGCAGAAATGGCAGGTGGTCGGCTTCGGCACGATCATGGGCAAGACCAGCACGCCGGCCGATGCCGCTGGCTGGATCGCCGCCGACGCACCGGCGCGGGTCAAGCGCTATGTCGAGGGCGGGCTGATGGCGTCCAAGGTCGGGCTGCCCAATAATCTCGACGGCTGGGGCGGCTACCCTGCGGCGCGCGCGCGCTTTCTCAAGGGCGCGCAGGCGGCGGATGCCAATCTCGTCGTCATTTCGGGGGATAGCCATAATGCCTGGGCCTACGATCTGGGGCAGGACGGCCGCGCCGCGGGCGTCGAATTCGCTGGGCACGCAGTGACCTCCGGCGGCTATGAAAGCGCGCTCGTTGCGGATCCGAAGGTGGTGGCCGCTGGATTGGTGCGCGCCAATCCGGAGCTCAAATGGTGCGACACATCGCGGCGTGGATATATGGCGCTGACCTTGACGCCGGAGCGGGTGACCAACGACTGGATCATGGTCGATAGCGTGAAGGCGAAGTCGGCGCGGGGGACGATCGGGCACACGGCCACGGTGCAGCGCGGGCGGAATGTGATGGCGTAAATCCTTCCCGGCACGGGGAGGTGGCAGCCGAAGGCTGACGGCGGGGGGTGGCCGGCAACGCAACGGTAGGCGTTCGCGGAGGTCCCCCTCCACCATTCGGCTGAAGAAGCCGAACGGTCCCCCTCCCCGTGCCGGGGAGGATTAATCGCGTACTGCGGTTATGAAATAATCCAGCTTGGTATCGTCGCTCAGGACGAAACCCTTCGAAACCGAAAACCCCAACCCCCGCGTATCGATCACGTGCAAGCCCGCCGCGTCGATCAACGCCGTCAGTTCGGCGGGGGTGAGGAACTTGTCCCAATCGTGGGTGCCCCGGGGAATGCCGCCGAGCCGCTCGCCCACCCCGATCAGCGCCAGCCGCGATAATGCCGTCCGGTTTGGCGTGGAGATCACCAGCAGCCCGCCCGGCGCGATCGCTCCGGCAAGCCCGCGCACGAACCCGCCGGGATCGCTGACATGCTCGATCACTTCGAGCGACGTCACCAGATCGAACGTCTCGCCACCTAAATCCTCGACGCTGCCCACGCGGTAATCGATGTCCAGCCCCGCCTGCGCCGCATGGACCTGCGCGGCAGCAATATTCTCCGGCGCCGCATCCAACCCGGTCACCTGTGCACCAAGCCGCGCTAACGGCTCGCACAGCAGGCCCGCCCCGCAGCCGACATCCAGCACGGTCTTGCCCGCGAGCGGCGTGAACCCGCTTCCGTCGAGCTGCCAATGCGCGTCGATCCGCTCGCGCAGATAGCGCAGCCGCGCCGGGTTCAGCTTGTGCAGCATCGCCGAGGAGCCCTGTGGATCCCACCAATCGGCCGCCATCGTGCCGAAATGCGCCGCCTCACGCGCATCGATCGTGCTGGAAATCGAGCTTGGGCTCGAAGGGACGATTGTCGTTACGGGGTCGCTTGCACTTATCATGCGGCGTTTCTATCAGCACGGCCTCCAAGCCAAAAGGACATAAAGGCTGCCATGGCGCGCATCGTGATGAAATTCGGCGGCACTTCGATGGCGGGGACGGAGCGGATCCGCATCGTCGCCGCGCGCGTGAAGCGTGAAGTCGAGGCCGGCAACCAGGTCGCGGTGGTCGTCTCGGCGATGGCCGGCGAAACCGATCGGCTGGTCAATTTCTGCCGCGAGGCGAGCTCGCTCTATGATCCGCGCGAATATGACGTGGTCGTCTCGGCGGGCGAGCAGATCACCAGCGGGCTGCTGGCGATCGCGTTGCAGGCGGTGGGGCTCAAGGCGCGCAGCTGGATGGGGTGGCAATTGCCGATCCGCACGTCTGACGGCCATGCCTCGGCGCGCATCGGCGAGATCGACACGACCGGGCTGATCGCCTCGCTAGAGCGGGGCGAAGTCGCGGTGATCCCGGGCTTCCAGGGTGTCGCCTCGGGCGAGCGCGTAACCACCTTGGGCCGAGGCGGGTCGGATACCTCGGCGGTGGCGATGGCGGCGGCGATGAAGGCCGATCGCTGCGACATCTATACCGATGTCGACGGGGTCTACACGACCGACCCCAGGATCGTGCCCCGTGCGCGCAAATTGAAGCGCGTGACGTATGAGGAAATGCTGGAACTGGCGAGCGTCGGTGCGAAGGTGCTGCAGACGCGCTCGGTGGGGTTGGCGATGAAGGAAAAGGTCCGAGTGCAAGTGCTGTCGTCGTTCGTCGACGAGCACGCGCCATTGGGCGATGCGGAACCAGGCACGTTGATCGTGAGCGAAGAGGATTTGGGTGACATGGAACGGCAATTGATCACGGGCATCGCGCACGACAAGAATGAGGCGAAGATCACGCTGACCAACGTGCCGGACAAGCCCGGCGCGGTGGCGGCGATCTTCGCGCCGCTGGCTGATGCCAATATCAACGTCGACATGATCATCCAGAATATCGCCCATTTGAAGGGGCAGGCAGCGCCCTCCACGGACGTGACGTTCACCGTGCCGGGCGCCGATCTGGCGCGCTCGCTCGATGTGCTGGGGCATGCGCAAAGCTCGATCGGCTATGCCGATCTGGTCCATGACACGCGCGTGGCGAAGATCTCGGTGGTTGGCGTGGGCATGAAGAGCCATGCCGGCGTGGCCTCCACCATGTTCAAGACGTTGGGCGAACGGGGGATCAATATCCTCGCAATCACCACGTCGGAGATCAAGGTCAGCGTGCTGATCGAGGAGGATTATACCGAACTGGCAGTACGCGTGCTGCACACCGCCTACGGGCTGGACGCCGAGGACGCCGCCTGAGGGATTAGTGGCGCGTCGGCAACGGCGCGCCACCGAAGAAGGCGCTGACCGTCTTGAGCAGCACGTCTGCCGAGACCGGCTTGGTCAGCAGCACGCCGTCGCTGGAATGATTGTCGCAGCGCTCGGGATAGCCGGTGATGAAGATCACCGGGATGTCGCCATGATCCGCCATGATCGTGTCGATCGCCGACACGCCCGAGCCTTGCGGTAGCTTGATATCCGACAGAATCAGCGCTGGTTTTTGCTGCCGCGCGGATTCGACGGCGTCGTCCTGCGTGCTGACCACCGAGATCGATGACGCTCCGGCCAGCGTGGCAATGTCTTTCAGATATTGTTGGAACAGATACATGTCTTCGATAATCAGAACGTGTCGCACCAACGCACCTCGGTTGTTCACGTCCCCCTAACAGCGTTTTTCTGGCAATGTTCCGGAAATTTCCCAGAGCAAACCTAGATCAATATATCTTCGATTAAGTCGAATTTGTTACAATCCAAGTTGATGCAGAGTAATCATTCGCCCAGCAAGTGCATGGCCACTCGACGTTGCATCGGCGCACGGCGATGCTCGAACAAATAGATGCCCTGCCACGTACCGAGCACCGGTCGACCGTGCGCCACGGGGATCGATAGGCTCGTCCCGGTCAGGGCGGCGCGCAGATGCGCTGGCATGTCGTCCGGGCCTTCGTCGTGATGTTCGTAGGTGCTGCTTTCCGGCGCCAGCGTGGCAAAATAGCGCTCGAGATCGCGGCGCGCGGCGGGCGCGGCATTCTCCTGGATCAGCAAGGAGGCCGAGGTGTGGCGCACGAATAGCGTCAATAAGCCCGTGGTCGTGCCGGTATCGGCCACCCACTGCACGACCGGATCGGTGAATTCGATCAAGCCAGGGCCGCGCGTTGCGAGGCTGAGTTCGCTGCTATGTTGTTCCATTTGCCGATGATGGCGACATTCCGCTCACGCCGCCACCCTGCGGGGGAAGCATGTTCCCGTCGCGCCGGAATTGCGTTAGGCGTCGCGGCCATGAGCGAACCAACTTCCATCGGCGCCGAGCGCCTGCAGCGGCGCATGGCGCGTGGCGTCGATTTCCTTGGCTCGGAGGTCGCGATCCTGTGCGGCGCGATGTCCTGGGTATCCGAGCGTAACCTTGTTGCAGCAATGTCCAATGCCGGCGGCTTCGGGCTGATCGCGTGCGGCGCAATGACGCCGGACCTGCTCGACCGCGAGATTGCCGGCACCAAGGCGCTGACGCGCAGGCCGTTCGGGGTCAACCTGATCACCATGCACCCGGCCTTGTTCGAGCTGATCGAGGTCTGCAACAAGCACAATGTCAGCCATGTCGTGCTCGCCGGCGGGCTGCCGCCGACCGGCAGCATCGATGCGATCAAGCAGAATGGCGCCAAACTGATCTGCTTCGCGCCGGCGCTGAGCCTGGCCAAGAAACTGGTCCGCTCGGGCGTCGATGCGCTGGTCGTCGAGGGCATGGAAGCGGGCGGGCACATCGGCCCGGTGTCCACCTCCGTGCTGGCGCAGGAAATTCTCCCCGATATCGCCGACAAGGTGCCGGTGTTCGTCGCCGGCGGGATCGGGCGTGGCGAGGCGATCGCCGGCTATCTCGATATGGGCGCGGCGGGCGTGCAACTCGGCACGCGCTTCGTCTGCGCGACCGAATCGATCGCGCACGCCAATTTCAAGAAGGCGTTCATCCGCGCCTCGGCCCGCGACGCCACCGCCAGCGTGCAGATCGACCCACGCCTGCCGGTGATTCCGGTGCGCGCGCTCAAGAATGCGGGCGGCGAGTTGTTCACCGCCAAGCAGCGCGAGGTCGCGCAGCTACTCGACGAGGGCAAGCTGGCGATGGGTGAGGCGCAATTGCAGATCGAGCATTATTGGGCCGGCGCGCTGCGCCGCGCGGTGATCGATGGCGATGTCGAACATGGCAGCCTGATGGCGGGCCAGTCGGTCGGCATGGTCACCAAGGAAGAACCACTTGCGGATATCCTCGCCACGCTGATGGCGGAAGCGGCGCACGCGTTGGAGAAACGCGCGGCGTGATTGCATAACGCAGGCTATTTGCTATTTTTAGGGAATGGCGACGGTCACTATCAGGGACTTGGATGAGGGCGCTTATGAGCGCTTGCAACGCGATGCCGACGTCAATCAGCGCTCGCTAGAGGCGGAAATCCGTGCACGCCTTGAAGGCATGCACATGCCTCGTTCCGAGGTGATCGAACGATTGCGCGCTACCAGGATCGATCCCGGACCGGACTATGAAGGCAGCGTGGCGCTGATTCGCGCGATTCGCGACGAACAGTAGCGATGCCGAGGACGTGATCGTCCTTGATGCCAGTTTTGCCGTGAAACTCTTGGTCGAGGAGGCCGACAGCGATGCCGCCGACCGATGTATCTCGGCATCGCTCAGGAGGTTGTCGCGCCAGACCTGATCATGGTGGAAGTGGCCCAGGCGATCGTACGGCGCGTGAACACCGGCGAGACGATCGCTGCAGAAGGTCGGGCTGCGCTTCGTTCCTGGCGCGCAATATTGGACGGCGGTGGTATCAGGCTGTTGCGCACGCTGCCGTCGCAGGTTGAGGCGGCGGGCGACCTCGCGATAAGGCTCGGCCATCCGGTAAAGGATTGTATCTATTTGCTGCTTGCGATGGAACGCGACAGCATGCTCATGACATGCGACGTCAAATTCGCGGCCAAAGCGCGCGTCCTTTACCCAGCGATCAGGCTTCTATCGGACTATGACGCTTGATGCGTCGCCGTGCTTCACCCGACTAATGCGGGGAAGCACGCCACATCTCGATAACGCCTTCTTAACCGTCTTTGCGCCATGACAGCTGCGCCGGGGGGCGACGGAGAGTTCGATGACGCGCCTGTCCTGTGCCCTTATCCTGACGCTTACCACCGCGCTCACCGCCTGCGCCTCGCAGCCCAAACCTGTCGCTGTCGTCGTGCCGATCGCACCGCCGCCGGTGGTGGTGGCGATGCCGGCAGGCACCTATCCTGGCATGCCCGTTCCAGCGCTGCTCGCCGACGGGAGTTACGCTACGCCGAATCAAGGCATCTCGGCGGCGGCGAGCGTGTGGCATTTTCGCGCCGGGCTGAACTTCGCCGCGCTCGGCTGTCGCGGTGCGCAGGAAAATACCATCGTCGCCGGGTATAATGCCATGCTGACGGCGCAGAAGCCGGTGCTGGCGCGCGCCGAGGCCATGCTGGCGAGCGAGTTCCGCGCCACCGGCGGCGCGACGTGGCGCGACGCCTATGACGATGCGATGACGCGGCTGTACAATTATTATGCACTGGCCCCGGCGCGCGCCGCCTTGTGCGAGACCGCCAACCGACTGCTGACCGAAGCGCAGGGCGTGACGCCAGAGGCCTTCCCCGCCTTCGCCGCCGCGCAGTTGCCCGAGCTCGATCGCAGCGTCACCGACGTCTATCGCGCCTATGACGCGTGGCGCCAGCAACGTCCGCAGGTCAGCTATGCGCTGGCCGCCAATACGGCGATGACGCAGGCCCCGCGCACGCCGTGGATCGAGGTTGATCCGGCCGTGCTGCGCATGCCCTGATCGCCGCCATCGGGGCAACCCGGTGGTTAACGGGGTTCCTTACCGGGCCGGGCTTCGCTAGGACGCGGTGATGGCATCGTCACACGATTTGCCCGTCGGAGGCCGCTTCGAGGGCACGCAGCACCGTTTTCCGGTACGCGTGTATTTCGAGGATACCGATCTCTCGGGCGTGGTCTATCACGCCAATTACCTGCGCTACATGGAGCGCGCGCGATCCGACATGCTGCGGCTGGCGGGCATCGATCAGCGCGGGTTTCACGATGCGGGCGAGGGGGCTTATGCGGTGAGCGAGATCGCGATCAAGTATCGCCGCCCCGCCAAACTCGACGACGCCCTGGTCGTCGTCACCGAATTGACCGCGATCCGCGCCGCTTCCGTCGATATTCATCAGCGGGTCATGCGCGGTGATGAGATAGTGAGCGATGCTGACGTCACGGCGGCCTTGGTAGCGGCATCGGGCCGCCCGCGCCGCCAACCGCGCGAATGGATCGAGGCGTTCGAACGCCTCCTGGTACCGGGAACGAGCAAGTAATGGACGTCATTCTGAATACCGACGCCGCGACCATGTCGCCGATCGCGCTGTTTCTACAGGCCGATTGGGTGGTCAAGTTCGTCATGATCGGGCTGCTTTTAGCCAGCATCTGGACCTGGGCGATCATCATCGGCTTCGCCACCAAGCTGGGCCGGACGCGTAAGAAGGTCGAGCGGTTCGAGCGCGATTTCTGGAAGGCCGAGGATATCGACGCTTTCTACCGCATCGAGGGCGAGAACGATTTGCCGATCGCGCGCGTCTTCTCCGCCGGCGTGACCGAATGGCGCCGCTCGACCGCCAGCGGCACGGTCGATCGCGACGGTACGCGCGAACGGCTGGCGACCTCGATGGGCGCGGCAGTGGCGGGCGAGATCGACAAATTGTCCGATCGGCTCAACATCCTGGCAACGGTTGGCTCTGTTGCGCCGTTCGTCGGGCTGTTCGGCACGGTATGGGGTATCATGCGCAGCTTCACAGCGATCGCCTCGGCACAGAACACTTCGCTGTCGGTGGTCGCACCCGGCATTGCCGAAGCGTTGTTCGCCACCGCGATCGGCCTGTTTGCGGCCATCCCGGCGGTGATCGCCTACAACCGCTTCAGCCACGGCATCAACCGCATCGAAGCGCGGCTGAACCGCTTCGCCGATGGCTTTCATGCCACGCTTAGCCGCCAGCTCGAGAGTGAGACACGGCGATGAGTGGGGCTCTTCATTCCTCCCCGGAACGAGGAGGGGGACCGCCTGCTTTCTTCAAGCGGGTGGTGGAGGGGGCTCTCCACGAACGGGCGCGCTGCCGGCCCACCCCCTCCGTCACGCTTCGCGTGACACCTCCCCGTGCCGGGGAGGAGTAGATGTCCATGAACCTTCCCTCCCAGCGGGGCCGTGGGCGGCGCGCGCCGATGGCGGACATCAACGTCACGCCGTTGGTCGACGTGATGCTCGTGCTGCTGATCATCTTCATGGTCACCGCGCCGTTGCTCACCGCCGGCGTGCCGGTCAACCTGCCCGACAGCCGCGCCAAGGCGCTCGATCAGGATCAGGCGCCAGTGCAGATCTCGCTCGACGAAGCCGGCAAGATGTATGTCGAGGACCAGGAAGTGACCGACGCGATCCTGCCCGACGTGTTGCAGCAGATCGCGTCCAAGGCCGAAGCGGGCAAGCCGCCGCAGGTGTTCCTGCGCGCCGATCGCAAGCTCGATTATGGCCGCGTGATGCGGGTGATGGGCGAACTCAACCTGGC
Source organism: Parasphingomonas puruogangriensis (assembly GCF_036663635.1). Lineage (NCBI taxonomy): Bacteria > Pseudomonadati > Pseudomonadota > Alphaproteobacteria > Sphingomonadales > Sphingomonadaceae > Parasphingomonas > Parasphingomonas puruogangriensis. The sequence goes on from NZ_JAXOJI010000007.1 coordinate 250,626, forward strand.
GGGGCTCAACCGCGTTTCGCTGGTCACGGTGGGCGACGAGCGCAAGTGAGCGCGGCCATCGCCTGGATCGCGAGCTGACGCGGATGGAACGGACCGAAAAGATCGGGCTCGGTGCCGCGCTGGCCGGCCATGCCGTGCTGTTCGGCTTGCTGTCGGCCGGCTTTCTGTCGGGCCCGGAGCCCGACCAGCCCAAGTCGATCCCGGTCGATATCTCGCTGGTCGACAATGTCGCGTTGGAGCAGACCGCGCCGCCTGCGCCCGAGCCGCCGGCCCAATCCACGGCGCCCGAAATCGCGCCGCCCGAAGACGCCGCGCCGCCCGCGCCAGCCGAGGCCGAGCCCGAACCGGCGCCGGCGCCCGCGCCGCCGGTCAAGCAGCCCGCCCCCGCGCCGGCGCCCAAACCCGTTCCCAAGGCGCCGCCCAAGCCGCCGCAGAAACCGGTCGCTGCGCCCGCCAAAACCCCGCCCAAGGCCAAGCCCGCCCCGGCCAAGGTCGCTGCAGCGCCGGCCAAAGCGCCGAGCAAGCCCGCTGCCGCGCCGGCCAAGGTGGCCAGCGCCAAACCTTCTACCGGCACCAAGCCCGGCGCGCCGAAGCGTAAGCCCGGCGGGTTCACCCTGTCCGATTCGACGCTGAAGGGCGTTTCGGCCGCGCCGTCGCCGTCCAAGGCGCCGAACCCGCCCGGCGCGACGATGAGTGCGACCGCGGCCGCCGATATCGGCTCGGCGATCAAGCGCCAGGTTCAGCCGTGCGCGGCGCAACAGAAGGTGTCCGGCCCCGGCGTGTCGCGCATCGTCGTGACGATCCGGCTGCAGCTCAACAAGGACGGGTCGCTGAACGGGCGCCCGACCATCCCCGGCGCGCCGAGTGGGGTCGACGAAGAGAATCGTCGTTATGTCGATGCGGTGCAGCGCAGCGCGATCGCGGCCTTTGTCGGCTGCGCGCCTTTGCGTGGGCTGCCGCTAGAATTGTATGACGTGCCGCGTGGCTGGAAGACGTTCAGCCTGCGTTTCAAGCTGCCGGATTGAGGATTCGATCATGATGCTGACCCACAAATTGCTTGGCTTGGCGGCGCTGCTCGGCAGTACCGCATTGTATGCGCAGGACACGCCGCCTGCGGCCCCGGCGGCTGCCACCCCGGCGCCGGCCGACGAACTGGTCGTCGATGTCGAAGGCGGTATCGCTGCGCCGTTGGGCATCGCTATCCCGCCAATGCCGACGTCTGCGGTCGCCAGCACCGCCGCCGGCCGTACCGACGAGCTCGGCCGGCAGCTTGCGCAGATCGTCACCAACGATCTCAAGAATTCCGGCCTGTTCAAGCCGGTCGGCGGCGGCGCGCTGAAGGACGTGGCGTTCGGCGAAGTCACCGCCCCGGCCTTCGAGCATTGGAACGGCGCACAGGTCTCGGCGCTGGTACAGGGCTTCGTCCGCGCCAATGGCGACGGCACGCTGACCGTCGGTTGCTATCTCTACGACGTCGCCTCGCGCGGTGAACTCGCCCGGCAGGGCTTCGTCGTGCCGCCAGCCGATTGGCGCCGGGCGGGCCATAAATGCGCCGACATGGTCTATGCCAAGCTGACCGGGGAAGGCCCCTATTTCGACAGCCGGGTGGTCTATGTCTCGGAGACCGGCCCTAAGGGCAAGCGTATCAAGCGGCTGGCGATCATGGACCAGGATGGTGCCAGCCATCGTTTCCTGACCAACGGCCAGTCGATCGTGCTGACCCCGCGCTTCGCGCCGAACCAGCAGACCATCGTCTATATGAGCTATGTCGGCGATAAGCCGGCGATCTATGTCTACGACATCGGCAGCGGCAAGCAGCGGCTGCTGGTCAACAATCCCAACCTCACCTTCGCGCCGCGCGTTTCGCCGGATGGCAAATGGGTGCTGTTCTCGATGGCGGTGGCCGGCAATACCGATCTCTACCGCGTATCGATGGCGGGCGGGTCGCCGCAGCGGCTGACCGAATCGCCGGGCATCGACACCGGCGGCAGCTATTCGCCCGACGGCCGCCGCATCGTGTTCGAAAGCGATCGCTCCGGCGGGCAGCAGCTCTACACGATGAACGCCGATGGCTCGAACCAGCAGCGCATCTCCTTCGGTGGTGGGCGCTATGCCACGCCGGTGTGGAGCCCGCGGGGCGATCTGATCGCCTATACCCGCCTGGCGGGCAATTTCCGCATCGGCATCATGAACACCAGCGGCGGCAACGAGAAATTGCTTACCGACGACTGGCAGGACGAGGGCCCGAGCTGGTCGCCCAACGGCCGCGTGCTGACCTTCTATCGCCAGGGCCGCGGCGGCGGCGGCAAGGCCGATCTCTGGTCGGTCGATCTCACCGGGGTCAACGAACGCCGCATCGCGACGCCGCTCGATGGATCCGATCCCGGCTGGGGACCGTTACGCCCCTGACACCTAATCTACCGCGGTGCGCCGGGTGGCGCTTTTCGCTCGAGCACCGCACCCACGACCTGAAGGAGACACCCCATGGCCCGACTGACGACCACGATCCTGCTCGGCACCGCCTTGCTTGCGACCGCCGCCTGTTCGAAGAAGCGTCCCGAAGTGCTGCCGCCGGCCCCCGGCGGCGAAATCGGCTCGGGCTCTGGCACGGGCCAGTCGGGTGACGGCTTCGCGCCCGGCTCGCGCGGCGATTTCGAACGTTCGGTGACCAGCAACACGGTCAACTTCGCGCTCGACAGCTACGATATCGACGCGCGGGCGCGCTCGATTCTCGATACGCAGGCGCAGTGGCTGGCGCGCTATCCCAATGTGCCGATCAGCCTGGAAGGCCATGCCGACGAACGCGGCACGCGCGAATACAATCTTGCGCTCGGCGATCGCCGTGCCAATGCGGCGAAAAACTATCTCGCCGGCCGCGGCATCAATCCGGCGCGCATCTCGACGATCAGCTACGGCAAGGAACGCCCGATCGCGCTGGGTTCGGACGATGCCAGCTGGGCGCAGAACCGCCGCGCGGTGACCATCGTTTTGAACTGACAGTTTCCTCTCTCACCGGGAGGAACTGCCGTACAGCGGCTGGAAGGTGAAGGCGGCGCTGCTTCGGGCAGCGCCGCCTTTTCCATGTCGGCCGCTGCTTGCTCGTTCAATCTGTTGAGCGCACGGATTGCCCTTGCTTACCACCAGGCTCTGATATAAATATGATATCATATTTAACGGAGGGACGGTATGAGCGACGCATTGACTGGGGACCGCGCGATCAATCGATCGGCCGAGCGGCCAGCGCACACCTCGAGCGGTTATGTAATGCTGCTCGTGCTGCTAGTGTTTTTCGCGCTGGGCGTGTTCGGGGGCACGCAGATCGACGGCAATCCGGTGCTCGGCGGCACGCTGATCGTCGGTGCGTCGATCGTCATCCTGTTCGTGGCGTGCGGTTTCTATATGCAGCAGCCCAACCAGGCGACCGCGATCACCCTGTTCGGCGCCTATCAGGGCACCGATCGCCACACCGGCCTGCGCTGGCTGCTGCCATGGCTCGGCCGCAAGAAAGTGTCGCTGCGCGCCAACAACATGATTTCCGAGCGGCTCAAGGTCAACGATCTGCGCGGCAATCCGATCGAGATCGCCGCGCAGGTCGTGTGGCGCGTCACCGATACTGCCCAGGCGCTGTTCGACATCGACGATTACAAGGCGTTCGTCATCGTTCAGATCGAGGCCGCGGTGCGCACGATCGGCGCGCGCTATCCGTATGACGATTACGAGCATCAGGAGATCACGCTGCGCGGCAATCACGATCAGGTCGGCATGGAACTGCGCCAGGAGTTGATCGCGCGGCTGGTGACGGCCGGGCTGACGGTCGACGAATGCGGCTTTACGCATCTGGCCTATGCGCAGGAAATTGCCGGTGCGATGCTGCGGCGGCAGCAGGCGCAGGCGGTGGTCGCGGCGCGCCAGACTTTGGTCGAGGGCGCGGTCGGCATGGTCGAGATGGCGCTGACCCTGCTCAGCGAAAAGAATGTGGTGGAACTCGACGACGAGCGCCGCGCGGCGATGGTCTCGAACCTGATGGTGGTGTTGTGCGGCGATCGCGATGCGCAGCCGGTGGTCAACACGGGCACGCTGTATCAATAGGCGCGATTGGTGAGCGTACCCCCCAAAAAGGCCTTCGCGCTGCGTCTCGATCCGGCTTTGTACGGCGCGATCGAGCGCGCCGCGGCGACCGATCTGCGCAGCGTCAATGCCCAGGTCGAATGCCTGTTGCGCGAGGCGCTGGGACGACGCGGGGTCAAGCTGGATGCGCCGGTCAAGGCCAAGCGTGGCCGGCCGGCCAAGACGGAGACCGACGATGGCTGACGATGACGATGTGTGGTTCGAAGCGAAGCGGTTCGGCTATGGCGCGGGGTTGCCAGTGGCGTGGCAAGGCTGGGTGCTGCTCGGCGCCTATATCGCGCTAGTGATCGGCCTGAGCTTCGTGCTCAAGCCGCCGCATCCCGTGCCTTATTATGCGGTCGTCATAGTAGCGACGCTCGCCCTGATGCTGATTGCCGCGCGCCACACGCGCGGTGGCTGGCGGTGGCGGCCTTAGCCGTTCAGCGCAGCGCCTCGTCCAGCAAGCGCGCCAGGCGCAGCCCGCCGCGCTCAACCTGCAGCTTGGCCACTGGCACGAGCTTCTCGATCGTCGCTTGGTCGAGCATCGCCCGCGTCCCCGCCGGCGCGCACGCATCACCGCCCTGGGCGACCGCGTAAACCGAGTCATGCGCGACCTGCCAGCTCTCCCGGCTCCAATCTTCCACGCTGCCGGCCTGCACCGCGGCCTTTTCCGCCGCCGTGTAAGCCCGCACCGGGGAGGGCGGGGTGGAGATGGCGCGTTCCGCCAGATAGCCGTCCCAGATCGAATGCAGATTGAGCTTGTCCGGCGCATAATCGCCATATGCGGCCAGTGCCTGGTTGCCGCCGAGGTCGCTCCGGTCGCCAGCATGCAGCGGCTGATGCAGATCGCCGACGAAGTGGACCAGGAAGGCCAAGGCGATGACGCGTTCGCGTACCGGCACCTTGGAGTCCTTGAGCAATTTCACGTCGCGTTCGATCTGCGCCGACACGCAATTGCCGTCCTTGCACGCGGGCTTCAGCGCGAACGGGCGGCATACATCGACGTTCTGATAGTGCCACGAATAGGCATAGCTGAAGCGCGGGCCCAATTGCTTGATGCAATCTGCCCATACGCTGGCTTGTTCGATGGTGCGCGCCGGGCAGGTCGGCGTTTCGAGCAGTTTCTGCTGGCGGAGCAACGCGTCGATCTTGCCGCGCGTGGCCGGCGGCACATTGCGATAGGCGATGCTCGCCACCGTTTCGTGGCCATATTCCCAATATGCCCCGGCCGGGCCGGACAAAGCGAGCGTGAACAGTGCGACCAGCGCAGAGAGGAAGCGAATCATGCCTGTGCCTCTAGTCGCTCCGCCGGTCAGTCGTCGCCGGAAATCATGCTTCTTCGCTCGCCAATGTCGCCGTGGCCGGCGGATGCACCGGCCCGCGGCGGCGCAGCCCGATCAACGGTCGCAACCAGCGCACCTCGCGGCCGACCAGATAGAAGGCCCAGCATGCCGCCACCGTGCACACCACCAAGATGGCGAACTCGGCCATCGGATGCAGGCCGTAGGGCAGCAACGCCCCTTCGACGCCGACGATCACCGTCTGATGGATGATGTAGAAGGGAAACACCGCTTCGGTCAGCGTCGCGCGCCATGGATGGTCGTGGTTCCAATGCAGGTCGGCGAACCCGATCAGCGCGACGATCGCGCTCCACCCCTGCACCGCGCGCGCCGCGGAGAAGATATGGCCGTAGGGGAAGGGCGGCACGACGTTTACCGGCCAGGCATATTCGATGCCCACCACCACGGCATAGGCGCCGACGGCAACCACCGCTGCCCAGCGCCATAGCCGCGCCGTCGCGGCAAAGCCGGCGCGCGATCCGGCAAAGCCGAAGCCGAACAGGAAGGCGGGCAGATAGGTCGCATGCGCCACCCAATCGCCCCACACGGCGTGCGTCTCGCGCGCGCCGGGGAACAGCCAGGCGGAAACGGCGACCAGCCACAGCATCGGCAGGATCCACAGCCGGGTCCCCCCAAACAGCGTGTCAAAGCCGCGCTGGAGGCTGCGCCCGCCGAGCGAAGCCGCCGCCAGCAGGAGGATCATCGTGTATAGCCACAGATACAGGACGAACCACAGATGCTGCGTGGCCGGCAGGTAGATGCCGCCCAGCTTCGCGAAGCCGTAATAATGGTAGGCCAGGAAGTGCCAGAAACTAGCCCGATAGCCATGTTGCGTGGTCAGCTCGATCCACGGCTGCACCGGCACGATGAGGATCATGCCGAACAGCAGCGGCACCAGCAGTCGCGCCGAGCGCGATCGGGCGAACGCGCCCAGCCCGCTGCCCTTGCGCAGCAAGGCGCGGCTGGCATAGCCCGAGACGACGAACAGCAAGGCCAGCCGCCACGGATTGATCGCCATCATCGGGATCGCGACCCAGTCGACCGGATCGGCGGTCTGCGCGTGAAAACCCCACGGCACGAACACCATGCCGATATGATAGAAGATCAGCAACGCGAACGCGCCGATGCGAAGCCAGTCGAGACCGTAATGTCGTGCCATGCTGCGCCGCCTTTAGAGCATCGCCGCGCACTGGCCAGCGCCTTGCGTTAGGCCGGTTGCCGCACGTCCGGGGCGACGACGCGTGGCCGGGCGCGCAGCCCGATCAGCGGGCGCAACCAGTTCAGCTCCCGCCCGACGAGATAGAAGACCAGGCACGCGCCCGTCGTGCCGGCCAGGAGCAGGCCGAATTCGCTCCACGGCCCGAGCCCCAGCGGCAGCGTGAACCAGGCGAGCAGCACGATCACCGGATGATGCACCAGATAGAAAGGGAAGACCGCTTCGGCGAGCGTCGCGCGCCATGGATGGTCGCGATTCCAATAGGTTTCGGCGATGTGCAGGAGCAGCACGATCATGCCCCACGCCATTGCCAGCCGCGCCGCGCGGTCGAGCGCCATCACGGCGTGCGGCGGCACGTCACGCCCCTGGTAGAGCAATTCGATCGCCACCACGACGCCACCGGCCAGCACCGCGATGGCTGCCGCCAACGTCCAGGTTCGCCGCACCGCCGGCCATAACAGGCTGGAGCCGCCGAGCGCGAAGCCGAACAGGAAGATCGGCAGATATTCGGCATGGCCCGCCCAGTCGCGGAACAGCCCCTGGCGTTCGGGCACGACGAACATCAGCGCCAGCTTGGCCATGACGAGCACGGCGATCGGCGCCCAGATCAACCGCTGGCCCTCGGCAAGCCAGTCGAACCATCGGCGGATCGCTGCAATGCCGACGCCCCACAGCAGGACGGCGAGCACGATCGTATAGGCCCAGAGATAGACGACGAACCACAGATGCTCCCAGCTGGGAAATTCGACGCCGTAGAAAACTCCGTAGTGCCAATTGTCGCGTAGCCAGAAATGGCCGAGCTCGAAGGGATAGCCATGCGCGCGTACCCGCACCCACATTTCCAGCGGCACCAGCACAAGCATCGCAAACGCCAAGGGAATGCCGAGTCGAAGATTGCGCGATGCGACGAACGCGCGGATATCGCCCGATTTATCGAACAGCTTGGCGGACGCATAGCCGGACACCGCGAACAGCAGCGCCAGGCGCCACGGTGTGAGGATCGCCATCGGCACGATCAATTGCGGATAGGTATGCGCGGATTTCAGCACCCAATCCCACGGCGCGAACACCATGCTGATATGATAGAGGATCAGCAGCGCGAACGCGGCGATGCGCAGCCAATCCAGGCCGGAATGACGCTGGGCGGCGGCGCGTGGCACGCTGGCGGGGGCGAACGACACCATTCTATCTGCCTAATCGTCGTTGGTAAGCGAACCGTGAAGGGGCGGACTCAAGCATCGCTTGGCGCGCCTTTCGCGTAAGGGTATAGGCTGCCTCATGTCCATTCGTCCGTGGCGCGATATCACGCGTCGTCAGAGCCGCCAGATCATGGTCGGCAACGTCCCCGTCGGCGGCGATGCGCCGGTCACCGTGCAAACGATGACCAACACGCCGACCAGCGACCCGCGCGCGACGATCGATCAGATCCGTCGCTGCGAGGATGCCGGTGTCGACATCATCCGCGTCTCTTGCCCCGATGTGGAAAGTACGGCGGCGTTGAAGCAGATCGTGCGCGCGGCCCGCGTGCCGATCGTCGCCGACATCCATTTCCATTATAAGCGCGCGTTGGAAGCGGCGGATGCCGGCGCTGCCTGCCTGCGTATCAATCCCGGCAATATCGGCTCGTCGGATCGCGTGCGTGAAGTGGTCAACGCCGCCAAAGCCAATGGCTGCGCGATCCGCATCGGCGTCAACGCCGGCAGCCTCGAAAAGCATCTGCTCGAGAAATATGGCGAGCCATGCCCCGAGGCTTTGGTTGAGTCGGCGCTCGATCACATCAAGCTGCTGCAGGATCACGACTTCCACGAATTCAAGGTCGCGGTGAAGGCCAGCGACCTGTTCCTCGCCGTCGCCGCCTACCAACAGCTCGCCGAAGTCGTCGATTGCCCGTTGCACCTCGGCATTACCGAGGCCGGCGGGTTCGTCGGCGGCACGGTGAAGAGCGCGATCGGCATGGGCAGCCTGTTATGGTACGGCATCGGTGACACGATCCGCGTGTCGCTCTCGGCCGAGCCGGAAGAGGAAGTCCGCGTCGGCTTCGAAATCCTCAAAGCGCTCGGCATCCGCAACCGCGGCGTCCGCGTCGTCTCCTGCCCGTCTTGCGCGCGCCAGGGTTTCGATGTCATCCGCACCGTCCAGGCGCTCGAAGAACGCCTGCAACACATCCGCACGCCTTTGTCGTTGAGTGTCCTCGGCTGCGTCGTCAACGGCCCAGGCGAAGCGCGCGAAACCGATATCGGCCTGACCGGCGGCGGCAACGGCAAGCACATGGTGTATCTGTCCGGCGTTACCGATCATACGGTCAACAGCGAGGATATGCTCGAACACATCGTCAAGCTGGTCGAGAACAAGGCCGCCGAGATCGAGGCGTTCGAGGCGCAGGCAGCGGTCGCCGAGGCTGTGGCAGCGGAATAGGTCTTGTAGTAGATTTCAGGTCTCGGGAGACCTGATATGACCTATCATGCCAAAGTTATCGCCGGCGGAAAGATCGTTATCCCAGCTAATTTGCGGCGTGAGATGGGCATCAAGGACGGCGATTCGCTGGTTCTGTCACGCCATGAGGACGGCGGCCTCACCGTCAAGACGTTCGCGCAGGTCGTTAGCGACAGCCAGCGTAGAGCACGCGAGATTTTTGGTGCGGATTATACGGTTGATCCGTTTCTGGCCGAAAACCGGGCCGACTGGGGCGCGGAATGACGGTCGTCTTCGATGCTGCGGCATTGATGGCGCTGATGCTCGAGGCGCCGGGTGCCGACATTGCATGGGATCGCTCGAGGGGCGACTCGGCATCGACATCCGCCTGATCCGTTGACCCGCCGCGCCACCACTCCCGCGACCGCGTTTGCGGTCGCTGCGATCGGCATTGCCAGTTATTCGGTGATGGACGCGGTGATGAAAGGCATGTCGATCGCGCATGGCGCGTACAGCGCGGTGCTGTGGCGTTCGGTCGCCGGCGTCGTGCTGCTCGGGCCGCTGTTCCTGGTCACCCGGCGGCCGTGGCCGGGCCGGCCCGCTCTGATCCTCCACGTTTCGCGCGGCGCGGTGGCGGGGGCGTCGGTATTGCTGTTCTTCTGGGGGCTGGTGCGCGTGCCCATGGCGCAAGGGGTGGCACTCACCTTCCTTGCGCCGCTGATCGCCTTGTTCCTGGCGGCCGCCACGCTGGGCGAAACGATCCGGCGCGCCGCGATCGGCGGCTCGCTCGTCGCCAGCCTCGGCGTGCTGGCGATCGCCGCCGGGCAATGGCAGGCGCATGCCTCGGCCGATGTCGTATGGGGCTCGTTGGCGATCGTGCTCGCCTCGATCCTGTATGCCGGCAGCCTGATCCTGCTGCGCCGCCAAGCGCAGATCGCCGATCCGCTGGAAGTCGCCTTGTTCACCAGCATCGTGCTGGCTGGGCTGCTGCTGCTTGGGAGCCCATGGTTCTCGACCATGCCGGCCGTCTCGCTATGGCCCGGCATCCTCGGTGCCGCCGCATTGGGCTCGGTCTCCGCGGTCCTGCTCGCCTGGGCCTATCGTCATGCCGAAGCGCAGGTGCTTGCCCCGGTCGAATATACCGCGTTCCTATGGTCGGCGATTCTGGGCTATCTGGTGTTTGGCGAGCATGTCACCGTGTGGACGGTGGCCGGCGCGCTGCTCATCATCGCGGGATGCCTGGTCGCGGTGCGCGGTAAGCCGGGCCCCGCACCACAGACCGAGGCTGCCGCATGACCATCACGATCCGCCCCGCCACGCCCGCCGATGTCGGCACGATCATGGGCTTCGTGCGCGAACTGGCCGAGTTCGAGCGCGAGCCGGAGGGCGTGACGTCGACCGAGGCGACCATGGATGAGGCGCTGTTCGGCGCGCATCCGGCGGCCGAGGCGATCATCGCCGAACAGGATGGCGTGTCCGTCGGCATGGCGGTGTTCTATCACAATTTTTCGACCTGGACCGGGGTGCGTGGCATCTGGCTCGATGATCTGTACGTCACGCCGGCCGCCCGTGGTTCTGGCGCGGGGCGCGCGCTGCTCGGCCATCTTGCCGGCATCGCCGTGGATCGCGGTTGCGCGCGGTTCGAATGGTGGGTGCTCGACTGGAACGCGCGGGCGATCGAATTCTATCAAAAGGTCGGTGCCGAACCGATGCGCGACTGGACCACGCAGCGCGTCTCCGGCGCGGCGTTGCACAAGCTGGCCGGTCGCGGCTGATGGCGGTGGATCAGGGCCTGATCGACTGGGTCGCCGAGGCGCTCGCGCCGCTCGGCACGGTCTCCAAACGCGCGATGATGGGCGGCGCGACGCTCTATCTCGATGGCACGATCTTCGCGATCGCCGATGACGGCGCTTTGTGGTTCAAGGCCGATGCGGTGAGCGATGCCGCGTGGGATGCGGCGGGATGCGCGCGCTTCACCTACGAGATGGGCGAGGGCCGCACCGGCCAAATGAACTATCGCCGTGCGCCGGACGAGGTCTATGACGATGCGGCGGCGATGCAGCAGTGGGCGGCGCTGGGTGTGGCCGCCGGCCTGCGTGCCCCGGCAAAGAAGCGGACCAAGCGACCCTAGGCTCGCACGGGGTGACTGGTGCGTGGAAACCCACGCACCGGTCGGCCTCAGTCCTGCTGTGCGGTCTCGCCCGGTGCGCTGTCGCCCGCGGCCTTTGCGTCCTCATAGCGCTGGATCGCTTCGATCACGACCTTGCGTGCTTCGTCACGGTCGCCCCATTTGCCGACGCGGACCCACTTCTTCTTTTCCAAATCCTTGTAGTGGGTGAAGAAGTGCTCGATCTGCTCGAACACGATTTCGGGCATGTCGCCACGCTCGTTGACGTTGGAATAATAGGGAAAGGTCGAATCGACCGGCACGCAGACCAGCTTTTCGTCGCCGCCGGCCTCGTCTTCCAGGTTCAGCACGGCGATCGGCCGCGCCCGCACGACACAGCCCGGAATGAACGGCGAGCGCGCGACCACCAGCGCGTCAAGCGGATCGCCATCGGGCGACAAGGTGTGCGGCACGAAGCCGTAATTTGCCGGATAGCGCATCGGCGTGTGCAGGATGCGATCGACGAACAAGGCGCCGCTGGCCTTGTCGAATTCATACTTTACGGGCTCGCCGCCGGTCGGGACTTCGATGATCACGTTGAGGTCGTCCGGCGGGCCTTTGCCGACGGGAATCATGTCGATACGCATTGAGACTTCCTATTTGGCTGCAAGAAGACGGTCGAGGCCGGCCTCTCCAGGGGCAATTTTCTCGAGGCGCGGATAGCGCGGGCCGCCATGATAGTCGATGGCCACGGCGCCGATCTTCTCGCCGTTCTTGACGAGCAGCTGGATCGGCTCCTTCGACGTCTTGGCCGCGACGATCGCGGCCTTGATCACCGTGTCGCTATAGGCCGTGCCGTTGACCGCGACGATCTTCGCGCCGACGTCGAGCGACGAGGCATAGGCCGGGCTGTTCCAGCCGACCCCGGTAACCTCGCCATCCTTGTCGAGCACGATGCCGATCGAATAGGTCAGGTCGACGCGCTTGTTGGTCGTCTCCGAATTCTTGAACGCGGGCGTCGGCTCGGCCGCATAGACGAGCTTGTAGCCATTGGCGACGAAGCCGGCGAGCGGCGCCGGCGCGCCCGTCTCGGTCAGCCTTTTGGTCAGCATGGCGCGCCAGTCATAGGGCTGCACCGCGTTCAGCGTCGCGACGACATCGTCGAACGTGTAGGTCACCTGGCCCCAATCGCCATTGTTGATGCCGAAGAACGCCTTGGCGAAATCGTCGATCGACTTGGTCCCGCCGGATTGTTTGCGCAGGATCGAATCGACCTCCATCCACACCAGCAGGCCTTCGTTGTAATAATCTTCCGAACGCTGATAGCTGGTCCAGCCCTTGGGCTTGCGCGCCGACATCACCGGATCGTTGGTCGTATCGACCATCGCGCGCCAATCGCGCGCCGGGCGATTGTCGAGGCTGGCGAGGATGCTGGCATACATGTCGAGCGTATCCTGCTTGGACACGATGCCCGAGCGCGCCTGCAGCACATAGCCCCAGAATTGCGTCTGGCCTTCATACACCCAGAGCAGCGAGCCGCGCATCGGCGTGCGATAATCCGGCGTCCACAGATCGGCGCCGCGGCGGAACTTGCCGTCCCAGCTATGCGTGTATTCGTGCGGCAGCAGGTTGCGCCCGCCGGGACCGTCCGACCATTTCAGGAAATAGCCCGGCTTCACGCCATTTTCGGACGAGCGATGATGCTCCAGCCCGATCCCGCCCAATTGGTCGCTGATCGACACCAGGAATTCGTACGTGTCGTAATGCTGCGCGCCGAAATTCTTCACGGCCTGATTGACCAGCCGCTTGTGCGCATCGATCTGCTCGGGCGTGGCGGCGAGCTCTTCCGGGCTGTCGGCGAACACGTTGAGGTTCACGCGTGGCGAGAGCGCCCATTTCTTATAGTAGCGCCCGGCCAGCACCGGCGAATCGACCAGCACTTCGTAATTGGTCGCTTCATAGCTGTACGTCGATCCCACCGCCCTGGACGGCAGGCCCGACGCTGCGCTCCAGCCGTCGGGATATTTCACCGTCGCCTTCACCGGGATCTGGCGCGTGAAATAGCCCGCCGGATACAGGCTCATCGAATTGAACTGCAGGCTCAGCATGTCCGGCGTCATCACCACGCGGCCCTGGTCCGCCTTGGTTGCCGAAAGGAATTTGAGATCCACCGTCAGCGTCTTGGCGCCCTTGGGCACGTCGATATGAAAGGCGAACACATCCACCGGATCGCGCGTCCATGCCACCGGCTTGCCGTTCGCGCTGATCACCAGCGCGGCAAGTTTTTCGATCTCGCCCCGCGGGCTATGCGCACCGGGCAGCCACTTCGGGTAGAGCAGAGTCATCGGCCCGGCGGCCGCGACGGGGATCGTCTGCTTCACGGTGAAGATGCCGCGCTTGGTATCGGTCGCGTCCACCGCGATGGTCATCGTGCCGGGATAAGGCAGATCGCGTGCAGCGGGGATCGTATCGACGAACGGCACCGGCTGCGGCTTGGAATTTTCGGCGAAAGCAGGGGTGGCAATGGTAGCGAGCAAGCTCGCGGTCAGGGCAAAGCGGTACATGAAGGCCTTTCGGCGGGAGGAAAGATGTGCGGGGATAACGCGCGGGGCGCAGGAAGGTCCAGTACGGGGTTTGCCAATACCCCCGTCATCCTGAACTCGTTTCAGGTCCAGGTGCGGTCAGCGGCCAAAAGGACGGTGTCATTGAGGGAGCGACCGCGCCTGGATCCTGAAACAAGTTCAGGATGACGTTCAGCGGGTCATCCCCCCAGCACGTTGATCGTAAACGCCAGCACCCCGATGTTGAACACGAACGCCGCCAGGCAATGCCCGATCGTCGTGCGCCGGATATGCCGCGAGGTGATTTCGACGTCGGACGTCTGGAACGTCATTCCCAGCGTGAAGCTGAAATAGACGAAATCCCAATAATCCGGCTCGTTCGTCTCCGGCACGTCGATCCCGCTAGTATCCTTGCCCTTCTCGTCATCGGTGTAGAACAGATGCGCATAATGCAGCGCGTACACCGTATTGGAAAATAGCCAGGCCAGTGCCAGCGTACCGACGATCAGCGCGATGCCCAGCGCATCGCTCTTGCCGCCCATCATCTCGCTCACCACCGAAACCAGGATCACCGCCATCACCGTCGCGGTCAGCCCGAGCAGCAGCACGCGATTGGCGTCGTTATCCTTGGCATGCTGGCGCATCGCCTCGGCCCGGCTCTTCAGCAGCGGCGCGACGATCAGAAGGAACAGCAAGGCGGCGATATCGAACGCCGCCATCGTGCCGCGACCCTTGCCCAGGGCCGGGATCAGGAAGGCAAGTCCGATGGCAAAGCTGACGGCGAACGCGACGAACCGGGGCGGGGCGATTTTCTTGCCGAGTTGCATATGCTTATCCTGCGTTGTCGCCCTGCCTGCGCGAGGGCCTAGCGCTTGCCTGCCCCCTCGCATAGATACGCGGGCATCATGGCCCGTATCGAAACCCCCAAACGCATCCGCGGCACGCAAGATATCTTCGGCGACGAACAGCGGCGCTTCGCCCGCGTGCTCGAAGCCTTTGAGAAGGTGCGGCGGCTCTACTGCTTCCAGCGCGTCGACATCCCGGTGTTCGAAAGCACCGCGGTGTTCGCGCGCTCGCTCGGCGAAACCACCGATGTCGTGTCGAAGGAAATGTACACGTTCGAGGATCGCGGCGGCGATTCGATCACCTTGCGTCCCGAATTCACCGCCGGCATCGCCCGCGCCTATCTCACCGAAGGCTGGCAGCAATACGCCCCGCTGAAGCTCGCCACGCACGGCCCGGTCTTCCGTTACGAACGCCCGCAAAAGGGCCGCTTCCGCCAGTTCCACCAGATCGACGCCGAAGTGATCGGCGCGGCCGAGCCGGCGGCGGACGTCGAACTGCTCGTGCTGGCGGATCAGTTGCTGCACGAACTCGGCATCGCCGACGGCGTGACGCTGCAGCTCAACACGCTGGGTGATGCTGAGACGCGCGACGCCTGGCGCGCGTCGTTGGTGGCGCATTTCGAGGCGCATCGGGGGGAGTTGTCCGAGGACAGCGTGGCGCGACTGGAAAAGAATCCGCTGCGCATCCTCGATTCGAAAGACCCGCGCGACCGCCCGATCGCCGATAGCGCGCCGGATATCGACGCCTATTTGACGCCGGAAGCGCGCGCTTTCTTCGACGCGGTCACCGCCGGCCTCGACGCCGCCGGTGTCGCCTGGACGCGTAACGCGCGATTGGTCCGCGGGCTGGATTATTACCGCCACACCGCGTTCGAGTTCGTCACCGACCGGCTGGGCGCGCAGAGCACGGTTCTGGCGGGCGGACGTTATGACGGGCTGATCGGATCGCTCAGCGGCCCGGAAACGCCGGGCGTGGGCTGGGCAGCAGGCGTCGAGCGCCTGGCGATGTTGATTGACGAGCCGGCGGTGGAGCAACTCGATGTCGCTATCGTCGCCGAGAACGATCTGGCCGGGCCGCACGTCATTGCCGCACTCCGCGCGCTTCGCACGGCCGACTTCAGCTGCGAAAGCATCACCACCGGATCGCCGCGCAAACGCTATGATAAAGCAGTGAAGATGGGCTGCCGCGAGCTCGTCCAACTCACCGGCGAGCCCGATGGCAGCTGCGACATCCACGTGCGGGTGATGGACGGCGGTGTCAGCCGGATAGAAAGCGTTCTGTTCTCGGGCGACTGGACGCCGCCTTTATGATCGTACCCCACCATTGCGCTTCCCCGGCGAAGGCCGGGGCCCAGTCGCGGGACGCTGATTGGCTTATGGCTGCACGTTGTTACTTCGACCTTCGCGACTGGGCCCCGGCCTTCGCCGGGGAAGCGCTACGGGTGAGCGTGCGTACCTCATGACCACCATCTCCCCCGAGCGGATCGCGCAGATCGAGGCGCGGCGCGATGAGTTGCAGGCGCTGATGGCGACCGGCGAGCTGGCGTCCGAGCGCTTCGTCGCCGTGTCCAAGGAATATGCCGAGCTCGAGCCGGTGGCGCGTGCCGCGGGCGAGGTGCGGCGGTTGCGTGCCGAGGGCGTGTCGCTGCAGCATATGACCCACGATGCCGATGACGAGCTGCGCGCCATGGCGAGCGAGGAATTGCACGACAACGAGGCTGCGCTGACCGCCGCGGATCGTGCACTGGCACTGGCGCTGCTGCCACGCGACGCGGCCGACGAACGCGCCGCGATGCTCGAGATCCGCCCCGGCACCGGTGGCGACGAGGCGGCGCTCTTCGCCGGCGATCTGTTCCGCATGTACCAGCGTTATGCCGAGCGCCGCGGCTGGCGCGTCGAACTGATCTCGGCCAGCGCGTCGGAAGCCGGCGGCTATAAGGATATCGTTGCCAGCGTGACCGGATCGGGCGTGTTCGCCCGCCTCAAGTTCGAGGCCGGCGTGCACCGTGTGCAGCGCGTTCCCGCGACCGAGGCGCAGGGCCGCATCCACACCTCCGCCGCCACCGTCGCGGTGCTGCCCGAAGCGGAGGAGGTCGACGTCAAGATCGACGACAAGGATCTGCGCATCGACGTGTACCGCTCGTCCGGCCCCGGCGGCCAATCGGTCAATACGACGGATAGTGCGGTTCGCATCACGCATATCCCCTCCGGCCTGGTGGTGATCCAGCAGGACGAAAAGTCGCAGCACAAGAACAAGGCCAAGGCGCTGAAGGTGTTGCGCACGCGGCTCTACGAAGCGGAGCGCGAGCGGCTGCACAACGAGCGGGCCGGCGCGCGCAAATCGATGGTCGGGTCGGGCGATCGTTCGGAGCGCATCCGCACCTATAATTTCCCGCAGGGGCGGGTGACCGATCACCGCATCAACCTGACGCTGCACCGCCTGCCCGAAATCCTCGAGGGCGACATGGACGAGCTGATCGGTGCGCTGATTGCTGAGGATGAGGCGGAGCGGTTGGCGACGTTGAATGAGTGATGTCCTTCTGTCCCCCTCCCGCTGGCGGGAGGGGCTAGGGGAGGGCCTGTCCTTGCGGGCTGCACTCTCGTGACACGCCCTCCCCCAACCCCTCCCGCCAGCGGGAGGGGAGTAAGAGCGGCACTCAATGAGGCCACCACCGCGCTCGCCGCCACCAGCGAGACCCCGCGCCTCGACGCCGAACTCCTCATGGCCCATGCGCTCGGCCGGACCCGCGAGCAGCTCCTGCTAGGCCAGCTCGACGGCCCAACCCCGCCCGCCTTCGCCGACCTTGTCGCCAGGCGCCTCGCCCACGAGCCGATCGCCTATATCACCGGCACTCGCGCGTTCTGGACGATCGAGCTGCAGGTCGGGCCCGGCGTGCTCATTCCCCGCCCCGATAGCGAGACGCTGATCGAGGCCGCGGTCGCCCATTTCAAACACCGCCCGCCCGCCACGATCCTCGATCTCGGCACCGGGCCTGGCACGTTGCTGCTCGCTGCGCTGGCCGAATGGCCCGCCGCGCACGGCCTCGGTATCGACGCTTCCGAACCGGCGCTTTCTTATGCTAGGCGCAACGCCATTGCCCTTGGCCTGGCCGACCGCGTGCGTTTTCAGCCGGGCGATTGGGCCGCCGGCCTGGCCACCCAGTTCGATCTGATCCTCGCCAACCCGCCCTATATCGGCACCACCGAACCGCTCCCGCGCGACGTCGCCGAGCACGAGCCGGCCGCCGCGCTTTATGCCGGCCCCGACGGGCTCGACGAGTATCGCGCGCTGATCCCGCAACTGCGCCCGCGCCTCACCCGCGGCGGCGCGGCAATCCTTGAGATCGGCTCGACCCAGGCCGTGCCCGTCACCACCTTGCTCGAAGCCCAAGGCTTCACGGTGGCCGTCGCGCACGATCTCGCCGGCCACCCGCGCGCGCTGATCGCCACGTGATCCGCTGACAATTCCACACAATCCGCTTGGCGATTGCCGCATCCGTCGCTATCAAGCGTATAGGGGCACCACGTTTTCATCCTAACCTGCTGAAAACGGGCAGTTGCCCACTCCTTTAGTCATGCCGTCGCTGTCGTCCGGTGACCGTGGCAGGCCTGTTCCACCGATGGTCGGTGGCCACGGGCCGGGGAGCATTGCACCACATCGCTTGCGGAGCACGGTTGGTAACTACGGACAGGGATAGATACAGTTGATCAACAACAATCGTCAGGCCGGCCGCCGTCGCGGCCGCGGCGGGCAGCAACAGCGCCCCCAAGGTAATTCGGGCCGCCAGGATACCGGCAACCGCATCGACAACCGATCGCGTGGCAATGCCGCGCAGTTGCTCGAGAAATACAAGGCGCTCGCGCGCGATTCGCAAATGTCCGGCGACCGCGTGAACACCGAATATTATCTGCAGTTTGCCGACCACTATTTCCGGGTGCTGGCCGAAACGCGCTCGCGGCTCGAGGAAAACAATCGTCCGCCGATCCAGGGTGGCGCGAATACGTTCCAGGACGACGAGCAGGACTATGACGACGAGGGCGAACCCGTCGCCCGCGCCGAGCCGCCGCGCCAGCAACAGGACGGCAATCGTCAAGACGGGCGTCAAGAGGGGCGTCAAGACGGGCGTCAGGAAACGCGCCAGGACGGCCACCGTCCGGAGGGGCGGCAGGATCGCCCCGAGCGGCAGGATCGTCAGGACGGCAACCGTCAGGAGCGGAACGGCCAGCCGAATGGCGGCTATCAGGGCGAGCGCCAGAGCGAAGGCACGCGCGGGTCGCAGAACGATCGTCCCGAGCGCCAGGATCGCCAGGCCAGCGGCGAGCGCGCCGAACGCCAGTATGACGAGCGTCCGCGCCGGCAGAATACCAATCGCGATGGCAATGCCAATGGCAACGCTGCCGCAGCCACGGATGGCACTGGCGCCGCTAGCAACGACCAGGCCGCCGATCGCTACGTCCGCGAGGACCGCGGCAATCGCAACCGCGCCGACCGTCCCGAACGCACCGAGCGCTACCAGGCTGAAGAGCGCGCGACGGTTGAACAGGAAGCCCTGCCGCTGGAGCAAGCCCCGCGCGCCGATACCCCGCAGGACGAGGCCCCACGCGTCGAAGAGCCGCAGGAAGCCCCGCGTCGCCGCGGCCGTCCGCGGCGCGAGCCGGTCGCCGAAGCGGCACCCGCGTTCGAAGCCGATCGCCTGCCACCATCACTCAACATCTCGGCGGTAACGCCGGTCGAGCCGCCCAAGGACGGCCCGGCCAACGACGTCGCCGGCGACGAACCCGAGGAAAAGCCCCGCCGCCGCCGCGGTCGCCCGCCGGCAAGCGAAGTGACCGGCGCGTAAGGGTAATTGATAGGAGGGGCCCGAACCGAAAGGTTCGGGCCCTTTTTCTTTTCCGTTTCGCCCGCATCAAAACCGGTGGCGGCGAGAGTCTGGAGAGGGGGGATCTCAATCCCCATTGTCCTCCCCGCCCACCCATATTACCCTCCCGCCAACGATACGGGGGAGCGACGAATGAAGCGGTTCTTGCTGGCGACAACGCTCGCGCTCACCCCGGCCATGCTCCACGCGCAAACCTCTCCGGCAGCGGACCCCGCCAACCCGGTCGGCCCCAGCGCGCAGGGCGATGTGTCGCTCACCATCTATCAGAACGGCCAGTCGCTAGTGCAGGACGTGCGCCAGCTTAACCTTGCGAACGGTCGTACACGGCAGGATTTCCCTGACGTCTCGGCGCAAATCCGCCCCGAGACCGTCACTTTGTCCGGCCCCGGCATCGGCATCGTCGAGCAGAACTTCGATTTCGATCTGCTCTCGCCCGACAAGTTGATGGAGAAGGCGGTCGGTTCGGTCGTCACGATCGTGCGCACCAATCCCGCCACCGGCGCCGAGACACGCGAACAGGCGCGTGTGCTGGCGGCCAATGGCGGTATCGTGCTGCAGATTGGCAGCCGCATCGAAGTGCTGCGCGACGATGGCCTGCCGGTGCGGGTGATCTTCGACAAGGTGCCCGAAAATCTCCGCGCCCGGCCAACACTCTCCGTCACGCTGCAAACCGCCAGCGCAGGGCGCATTCCCGCCACGCTCACCTATCTCACGCCTGGGCTCGGCTGGACCAGCGATTACGTGCTGCTGTTCGATGCCGCCAAGGGCGCGATCGACGTGCAAGGCTGGGTCACGTTGACCAACGCCACCGGCACCACCTATCGCGACGCCGATATCCTGCTCGTCGCCGGCAATCCTAACGCCAACAATAACAAAGGCTATTTCTCCCGCCTGTCGCGCGCCACGCTGACCGAGGCGGGCACCGAGACGGGCACGCGCGAAAGGCTGGGCGATTATGTCCTGTATCCGCTTCCGGCGCGCACCACCGTTGCCAATGCGCAGCAGAAGCAGGTCAGCTTCCTCGACGTGAAGGGTGCCCCGGCGCGCAATACGTACGAATGGGTCAATGGCTGGCTGGCGACGACCGGCGAGCCCCGCTCGGCCGCCAGCGTGCTTAAATTCTCCACGTCAAAAAGCGGCGGGCTGGGTGATCAGCTCCCGGCGGGTACGATCCGCGTCTATTTGCGCGACGCGCGCGGCGATCCGCAATTTATCGGCGAAAACCGTATTCCGGGCACCCCGATGGGCTCGCAAATGGCGATCCGCACCGGCGACGCGTTCGACGTCAAGGCGATGGCGGTGGTGGTCGAGCGCAAGCGCCTGTCGTCAAGCCGCTGGCGCACCACGATGCGCTACGATCTCAGCAACGCGCGCGCCGAACCGGTCACGGTCGATCTCGCCCAGGATGGATTGTACGGCGACGTGCGGGTGATCGAACAGAGCATCGCCGGCAACCGCGTCTCGGCCGATCGCCTCGAATGGCAGGTGCCGGTCCCTGCCAATGGCAAGGCTTCGCTCAACGTGGTCTTCGATACGCGCTACTGATGCGCTGGCTGCTCCTTCTTCTCGCCTTGGTCGCGGCCCCGCCGGCTGCGGCGCAAAGCGTCATCAAGTCGGATAGGATCGAGGCGATCGCGGTGACGCTGTACCGCGATCCGTACCGCGGCCCACAGCCGATCCCGGCCCAGGGCTGGCCCGGCGGCTATGCCCTGATCACCGAAACACGCACGCTGCCCGTCCCCGCCGGCCCCGTGACGATCCGTTTCGAAGGCGTGTCGGAGGGCATGATGCCCGAAACCGCCATCCTCACCGGCCTGCCGCAGCGTATCGGCGAGAAGAACCGCGATGCGCGGCTGATTTCGCCCGCCGCCCTGATCGACGCGTATCTGAAGCGCCGCGTCTCGATCCGGCGCACCAATCGTGCGACCGGCAAGGTTACCGTCGGCGACGCGATCATCCAGTCCGGCCCGCTGGGCGGCGTGCTGCTGACCACGGGTGATGGCGTCGAAGCCTTGGGCTGTTCCGGCTTGCCCGAAGGGATCCGATACGCCGGCGTGCCCGGCGATCTCGCCGCGAAACCCACGCTGTCGGTGACGACCGATAGCGCGCGCGCCGCCACCGTCACCGTACAACTCTCCTATCTCGCGCAAGGCTTCGACTGGTCGGCCAACTATGTCGCGCGCGTTGCGGCCGATGGCGCGACGCTCGATCTGTTCGCCTGGCTGACGGTCGCCAATGGCGGCAGCCAAGGGTTCGCCAATGCCAGCACGCAAGCGGTGGCCGGCGCGCCGAATAAGGAAGCCAATGCCCGCCTGCCCAAGGGGCCGGAACCACGCCTGGCGCTGCGCTGCTGGCCGATGGATACGACCGCCACGCATCCCAGATGGCAGGTCGAGAAGTCGCCCTGGCCCGAGTGGCGGGCGCAGGAGGAGACCGAAGGCTATGATATCGTCGTTACCGGCAGCAAGCGTCGCGACCGAATGATGATGATGGCGCCAGCGCCGCCGCCCCCGCCGCCGCCGCCTCCGGCGCCAATGATGGCGCAGCAGGAGGAACTGGGTGATCTCAAACTCTATCGCATTCCCGAACGCGTCACTGTCGCGGCGCTCAGCCGCAAACAGGTGGCGATGATCGATCGCAAACAGGTCAAGTTCGAGCGCATTTATTCGGGGGGGCGCTTTGGGTCTCCCGGTTATGATCAGCGCGAGAGCGTCGCCGCGGCGCTGATCCTGCGCCTGCAGAACAAGCAGGCCGATGGTCTCGGCTTGCCGCTTCCCGCCGGCGGCGTCGCGGTATTCGAACCGGGCCGGGGCAGCGATCTGCTGGTCGGCGAAAGCCGCCTGGCCGACCGCGCCATCGATGAAGAGGTCGAATTGGGCGCGGGGCAGAGCGATCACGTGCGCTATGTCGCCACCGCGTTGCCGATATCGAAGAGGAAGTGGCCCTATAAGATACGCGTTACCAACGCGCGCGACACGCCGGCCACCTTCGAAATCGGTTTCCCCGAAAAACCCGCCAAAACCAGCGCGCGGCTGATCGAGCGCAACGGCGTGCAGACCTGGCGGACGATCGTACCGGCGCATGGCGAGACCGTGCTCGACCTCGTGTACAAACCGGCCGGTCGCTAGCGTCCGCCAACCGCGCTATTCTCGCGACAGCGGGGATTCGACGCGGGCAAGACGGGGCCTGCGCTCAAAGGCTTCCCCTCGCTCCCGCCCTTGCGCTTTGCGCGGCAAAGGAGGACCTTTCCGATGCCAGCGGACTCGATCAACCGAGCGGCGGGGCAAGGGAGAGCAATATGACGATCGCGACGATCCTCGGCGGCAATGACCGCCAGCTGATATCCACCACCGCCGACGTCAGCGTGCGCGACGCGGTCGCGTTGCTGGCGGAGAAGCGCATCGGCGCGGTGCCGGTGATGGACGGCGCCGATGTCGTCGGCGTCTTCTCCGAACGCGACGTGATCCATGCGCTTGCCGCGCAGGGGGCGGCCGCGCTGAACGCGACGGTCGGCGAGATCATGACCTCGCCGGCGATTACGGTCAGTCCCAGCGAAGCGGCGATCGGCGCCTTGTCGTTGATGACCCGGCGGCGCATTCGCCATCTGCCAGTGCTCGATCAGGGCCAAGTGGTCGGCATCGTTTCGATCGGCGATCTCGTCAAATACCGTATCGACCGGATCGAGGCGGATGCCGAGGCGATGCGCTCCTATATCCAGCAGGCGTAAGCGGTCAGGCGGGCAGGGGTTGTTTGCGCACGATCGCGATCAGGTCGCGCACCACGCCGCGCGCGAACAGCAGCAACGCGCCGCCATAGAACAGCGCGCCGATCCCCACCAGGATGGCCAGCCGGGGCAGCGGCGCCAGAATCGGCAGCGCGCCGTCGATCCGCCACACGGCCAGCGCCATGCCGGCGGCGCACAGTAAGGCCGGCGCGATCGCCTCGGCCAGCGCCAGCGCCGTCGTGCCGATCACCGGCAGCGCGCGCCACAGGCTGATGCCGAGATAGATCGGATAGGCCAGGATCCAGGCCACAGCGAGCCCGATCAGCCCATATTGTACCCCGATCAGGAACGCTGTGCCCATCACCAGCGCGCCGATCGCACCATTCTGTACGCCGATGCCGGGGCGGCCGCGCGCATCGCAGGCCGGGCTGATCAACACCTGCAAGGTCATGAACGGCATGGCCAGCGCGAGCAGGCGGACAACCGGTACCGCGGCGCGCCATTTGTCGCCCAGCATCGTCAGCACCAGCGGCTCCGCCGTCGCTGCCAGCCCGAAATAGAAGGGCAAAGCGGCGATCATGATGATCCGCACGCTCTGCGCGAACGCCCGTCCCATCGCCGCGGCATCGTGCTGCATGCGGGCATAGGCCGAGAAGGCCACCTCATTAAGCGGGGGCACGAACTTGCTGACGAAGATCTGCGTTAGAAACAGCGCCGTCGTATAGATACCCAGGTCGTAGGCGGAGAAATGCCGCCCGGCGATGAACACGTCCGCCTGGCTCTGCGCGAACCAGAACAATTGGCTCGCCGCCATCACCCCACCATAGCGCGCCAGCCCACCCGCGCCGCGAAAGTCGAAACTCGGCCACACCAATGATTTGGCGGCAATGGTCATGCCGACGGCGCGGACGGCGAACAGCACCATGGGGGCGAACACCAACGTCCACACGCCAAGCCCGGCCAGCGCTCCGGCCAAAGCGGCGCTGGCGCTGGCGATCGCGGCAATGATGTTGACGCGTGCCTGCAAGCGGAAGTCCATGGCCCGAGAGAGCAGGGCGTAGGGAAGCGCGATGAACGGCGTGGCGAGATAGAGCAGCGCTTGCACGCGCAACAGGTCCGCAACCTCCGTGTGCCGATAATAGGCCGCGGCAAACGGCGCGATCAGGAATTGCGCGATACCGAGCGTCCCGTTGAGCAGGAGCAGCATGCCGAACAGCTGGCGTATTTCGCGCGCGGTGATGGTCGGTTTCTGGATCAGCCCGGAGGCCAGTCCATAGCCATTGAGCATGTTGAGAAACACCAGCACCACCCCGGTCATCGCGAACATCCCGTAATCGTGCGGGTCGAGGATGCGGATGACCAGGAACGTGGCGGCCCATTGCACGAGCTGCGCGACGATCTGGCTGCCCGAACGCCAGATAACGGCGCTGCGCACCTGATTCCCCAGTGATTCCGGCGGCTGATTCGGGCTTGGCGGGGAATGGTCCATCCCTCGCTGTATAGCAGCGGGGGTCTGAAGGACCCGTAAACCCGCGCAAATCCGGGGATTTTTGAAAAAGTGTAGGAAAATTGCAAGAATGTGTTTGACCGAATCTGGGAGTGGTCCTAGAGGGGTGTCACCGCAGCGGAGGGCCACACGGTTCGCTTGCTACGGTCACCAAATTCTCGGCGCCGCGCCACTCTCTGAAAAGAGGGTTGGTAGGGCGTCGGTATTTTGCGCTCTTTGACATTGTTGGTTTTAGATGAAGGGACATGTGGGCGGCGGCGCCCGGGTCCAGCGTTTTCAAGGCGCTGAGTACTCG
>NZ_JAXOJI010000008.1:0-235824 GCF_036663635.1 Parasphingomonas puruogangriensis
GTGCCCCACCCGATCCCATCTCGAACTCGGCCGTGAAACCTGACTGCGCCAATGGTACTATCGCTTAAGCGATGGAAGAGTAGGTCGTCGCCAGGCATTGTAGCCGGTGCTCGAACAGCATCATGGTTTAGAAGAACCCATTCACATGTCATACCCCCTGCTACCCAGCAGGCGGCGTACCGTGGCGCGGGGTGGAGCAGCCCGGTAGCTCGTCAGGCTCATAACCTGAAGGTCACAGGTTCAAATCCTGTCCCCGCAACCATCGGTATCCCGCTAGTCCAAAGACTTAGCGGGATTTTTTGCGTCTGGGTTCCGCGGTCTGAAATAGCAATGTAAGCACTGCGGAAGCAAGAGGGCGAGTATTCCTGCGTAAATCTTCGCGGAACGCATTTTGCTGGCATCGCGTCGATCACTCGACAATTGCGGCTGCGGCAGGCAGGCGCATCACGCCCAACGCTTGGTTGCCGCCACGCATGTCACACTCGGCTTGGAACATGGCAAGTTCACTCGGAGCAGAGATTGCATATTTGCCCGCCGACGTGGACTTCAAGCCCGATCCCGTGGCGCTGGAATGGACGGACTGAGCGCGGGGCAGTGCAGACCTTCCTGAGGCTTGTTGGACCTGTTTGACTGATCAAAGCGGGACTACCACCGCCGATCTGGCATCGTTTGCGGTGGTCTCGGTCGACGTCAAACGATGAAGCAGGTGTTAATTGAGCGTAATGCGCTTATGATATTCAAAATGGCTGGAGATCAGTAGAGTGACATGGGCCTTGGTGAGATGACGTCCGATCGAGAGCCTCAAGTGCAAGTGGTACACCGCAACGGACGCTACCTTACGCTAGACATGCATTGTCACCTCGGGGTTAGCGCCGCCGATGCGTTGGTTCAGGCAAGCTATCCCGGACCACCCCCCGGCATCCATGATTTCACCAGCCCGCAGACTGGTGCCGTGAACCGCGCGCAGTTCGCGGCGATCAGCTGCAAACTATACGGGGTGGACGAACGCCTTGCCGACATGGACCGGCTAGGCATCGACATGCAGGCGATCTCGCCCAGCCCTGGGCAGTATTTCTATTTCACCGATATCGATGTCGGGCGATCCGCCGCCCGACTGGTCAATGATGGCATCGCCGAGGCAGTCGCGTCCCATCCCGACAGGCTGGTCGGGATGGGCACGGTGCCGTTGCAGGATGTCGATCAGGCGATCGTCGAGATGCGCCGCTGCGTGCGCGAACTCGACCTGCGCGGGATCGAGATCAGTTCCAACGTCAACGGGCGCGATCTGCACGATCCGCTCTTCCGGCCGTTCTTCGCCGCCGCCGAGGAACTCGGCATCCTGCTCTTCCTCCATCCGCTCGGCTTCACGCATGCCAACCGGATGAGCGAATATTACTTTAACAACCTGATTGGCAATCCGCTCGAATCGACGCTGGCGGTCGGGCATCTGATCTTTGGTGGTGTGCTCGATCGCTATCCCGGGCTGCGCATCTGCGTAGCGCATGGCGGTGGCTATCTGCCGAGCTATTGGGGGCGGATGGATCATGGGTGGCGCGCGCGCGCCGATTGCCGCGCCGATTGCCAGCATCCGCCGTCGAGCTATCTGAAGAGATTGTGGTTCGACACGTTGGTGTTCGACCCCGACGAACTCGAATCACTCGCGCGGACGCATGGCGCGGACCGGCTATGCATGGGCAGCGATTATCCGTTCGACATGTCCGAACCCGATCCGATCGGCTTTCACGCTTTGCTCGGCGAGGAAGACCGCGAACGCATCCTCGGGCGCAACGCGGCCGCATTACTAGGGCTCATGGACGGCTGAACACAAACGACGACATTCGCGCAAGCAATCGAGCGCGGTTATCGTTACGGATCAGATATATCGATTTTGCTTAGCTGTCGCCAATGCCTATTCCCTTCTCAAATAATAAGTCCTGGGAGGGGATACATGAAGAAAACTTTGCTCTGCGGCATCGCTGCGACCGCGCTGATCATATCGTCCAACGCTGTCGCGCAGACCGTCGCCGGGGAGCCACCGGTCACTACCGGACAGCCGGCCGCGGATCAGTCGAACGCAGCCGACACGCAATTGTCCGAAGCGGGCATCGGCGACATCGTCGTCACCGCGCAACGTCGCTCCGAAACGCTCCAGCGCGCGGCGATCGCCGCTAATGCGGTAAGCGGTGAGCAACTCGTTCGCGCCGGCGTCTCCGATGCGACACAGCTGACCAAACTGATCCCGGCGTTGACGGTACAGCCGGTCGGCATCTCGTCGAGCTTCTTCATCCGTGGCGTCGGTGCGACGGCGATCAACTCGTTCCAGGAAAACGCCGTGGCCTTCTCGGTCGGCGGCATATTCTACGCGCGTCCCACCGCCCCCGCCGGGTCGTTCTTCGATCTCGACCGGATCGAGGTGCTGAAAGGCCCGCAGGGTACGCTATACGGTCGCAACGCCACCGGCGGCGCGATCAATTTGATCCCGCGTCGTCCGCGGCTTGGCGACTTCAGCGGCGACATGACCGCCGAATATGGCAATTACGATTCCAAGAAGATCCAGGGCGGGGTCAACATCCCGATCGGCAAGATCGCCGCGTTGCGCCTTGCCGGCCAGGTCGTCGATCGCGACGGTTATTATTCCGATGGCTATGACGATGAAAAGGTCGAGACGTTCCGCGGGTCGCTGCTGATCGAACCAAGCGACCGCTTCTCGATGCTGTTTATGGCCGATTATACGCATCAGGGTGGCAAGGGCGTCGGCGCGGCTTTGGTCGCATCACCGGTCACGCCCAACGTCCCCAATCTGCGCGACCGTGTCGGGGGCGCCGATCCCCAGATCACCGCCTTGCTGCAGCAGCTGACGGTCAACACGTTCCGGTTCGTTCCGCCATTCTCGTTCCTGTCGCCCGATGCGCTACGCAACTCTGTGACGGTGCCGCGCGGTGATGGTTTCCAGGACAGCAGCTTCTGGGGTGCCTCGCTCACTACCACCGGCGATCTCGGTTTCGCGTCGCTGACCACGATTCTGGCTTACCGCAAGAGCAAGCCCGACATCCTGACCTACGCACCCGGCTTCCCCGGGCGTTTCACCGAAAATGACGACCAGATGTCGGCCGAGGTGCGGTTGGCGTCGCAGGGCGGCGGCCCGCTGCAATATGTGCTCGGCGGGTTCTTCTTTCACGAGCAGCAGGACGGCTATAACAATTACAACCAGGGCATCCTTGCCAACACCGAATATTTCCCGCGGCTGAAGACCACCAGTCAGGCGGTGTTCGGACAGCTGACCTATTCCGTCGCGGATACGTTCCGGATCGTCGGCGGTGGGCGATATACCAAGGAAATGAAGACGCTGACCGGTTCGACCCGGAATACTAGCTTCTTCGTCCCCAATCCGCCCAGCGTGCCGATCAACGGCGATCTCGATTTCAGCAAATTTACCTGGAAGGCGGGGGTCGAATGGGACGTCGCGCCGCGCTCGCTGATCTACGCGAACGTTGCGACCGGGTTCAAGGCGGGCGGTTTCTACCCTTCCGCCGGTACCAACACCTATCGCCCGGAAACGCTCACCGCCTACACCTTGGGTTCCAAGAACCGCTTCCTGAACAATAAGCTGCAGGTGAATCTCGAGGCGTTCTACTGGAAATACAACGATCAGCAGATCAGCTATGTCGGCCCGATCGAGTCGACCCCGGGCAATTTCGCGCAGGCCGGCGTAACGGTCAATGCGGGCCGTGCGCGGATGTACGGTGCCGAGATCGACCTGTTGTTCCAGCCGACTTCGTCCGACACGTTCGGTGCGACCGTCCAATATCTCAACGCGCGCTATGAAAGCCTGGTCTATAACGCGATCTCGACCAGCGGCGCACCGCTCGTCACGTCGTGCGCAGTACGCAACGACACGCGCACCGCGGCGCCACCGACGCGCTTGTTCGTCGTCGATTGCTCGGGCAAGCCAGGCGTGTTTTCGCCCAAATGGACTGCCAACGTGAATTACGAGCATCGCTTCACGATCGGCAACTATGGACTGACCGCCGGCGCGCGCACGCGCCTCGAAAGCTCGGCCTGGCTCAATCTCGACTATCTCGACTATCAGCGCCGCGACGCGTCGATGACCTCGGATGCGTACATCACGCTAAGCCCGACGGGCGAAAGCTGGTCGCTGACCGGGTTCGTCAACAATATCGAGGATAACGCGGTGTTTGCGGGCGGGCTGACGCGTCCGATCATCAACGCCTCGTTGCTGACGCTGCGTCCGCCGCGCACCTACGGCGCACGGGTCGGCTTCCGCTTCTGATGCGGCAGCCCAGTGAGTTTCGCCGCGGCTGGCCAGTCGTGCTGGTCGCGGCTTCCGGCGTCGGGTTGGGGATTGCGGGCCTGCTGACCTACACGGCGGGGATTTTCGCCAACGATCTGCGCGGCGCGATCGGGCTGTCGCGCACCGATCTCGGCTGGGCATTTTTCCTGTCGACCGTCGCGCTCGCGCTCGCCCTGCCGTTGACCGGCTGGCTGATCGACCGCTTCGGCGCGCGCGGCCCCGCCGCCGCCGGGTCGCTTGCGCTGTCTGCGGGCTTCCTAGCGCTAGGCACGTCTGTCCATTCGGTCGCCGGCTATATCGTGGTGATGGCGGCGATCGGGTTCTTCGCCGCCTGTTCCGCCCCCGTGGCCTATACCCGCGCGATAAGCGGCGCGTTCGATCGCTCGCGTGGTCTCGCCCTCGGCCTCACGCAGCTCGGCATCGGCGTGTCGGCAATGGCGGTGCCACCGATCCTCGCTCAGATCGTCGCCACGCATGGCTGGCAGTCGGGCTATCTCGTCCTGTCCGGGCTTGCGCTGCTCGGGATCATCCCTGCGCTGTCGCTGCCGCCCAAGTCGCGCGATCCGATCCGGCCCCAGGGCGCCGACGTCGCCGGCACGCTCCGGTCGCGCGAGTTCATCCTGTTGCTCGCCGCGTTCGGGATGATGGCGCTGGCCTTTGCCGGATTGTTGCCGCACTTCGTGCCGATGCTGCGCGATGCCGGGGTCGATGCGCAACGCGCCGGGCTGATCGCCGGCGTGATCGGCGCTTCGGTGATCGTCAGCCGGGTGATCGTCGGCTGGCTTGCCGACCGGATCGAGGCCGCCTGGCTCGCCGCGGTCTGTTGCTGTATCTGCGCGCTCGGTTGCCTGACGCTCGCCTCGCAAGGCGCGACCTTCGCGTGGCTCGGTGCGATCGCGCTCGGCACCGCGATGGGCGCGGAGGCCGACCTGATCGGCTATATGACCGCGCGGCGCTTCGGCGTGGCGGGCTATGGTCGGCTCTATGCCGTGCAATATGCCAGCTTCATGCTGATGGCCGGGCTCAGCCCGTTATGGGTCGGCGCGCTGGCGGACAATAAAGGCGGTTACGCAACCGCGTTGGTCGTTGCGGCGATCGGCCTTGTGCTCGCGGCCGTAATCTTCCTGTACCTGCCCGCCTCGAAGCCCCGCGCCGCACCCGCTAATTAGGCCGTTCCGGTCGGCACCGCCGCCACGCTCCTGAATTCGCCGACGAGCCAGGCGATCCCGGCATCGTTGGCGCGCGCTGCATGATATTGCACCATTTCATGCAGCACTGGCATGTCGAACGGCAACGGCTGCAGTTTCAGATCGAACGGCGCGGAGTATGCCACCGCCAGCCGTTCCTGCAGTACTGCGATCCGGTTGGTATGCTGCAGCATCATCGGCACGCCGGAAAAGGTCGACGACGTCACCTCGATCCGCCGTCGATCCCGAAACGGCAGCAAGTGTCGCTCGGCAAACGCGATCGCCCGGCCTGCGCCGATGCTCACTGCAATATGCCCCAGCGACAGGAAGGTATCGAGGTCGATCGGCATATTCATCGCCGGGTTGCCGCTCCAGCCGACCACCACATGTCGTTCGTCCAGCAACGGGAAAGACGGGTGAGACGGGGAAACATATTCCTCCGGGCTCACGATCAGGTCTATTTCGCCGGATTCAAACTGAGCAATGCTTTGTGGCCCCGTCGGCCCAACATCCATGCTGATATGCGGCGCCCGCTCGTGCAGGTTGCGCAGCACCGGCGCGATCAGCACCGATTGGATGTAATCCGATGCGTTGACGCGAAATCGTCGTCGCGAGGTCGCCGGGTCGAAACCGCTCGATGTGTCGATCAGCAACTCCGCTTTGTCGAGCAACGCGCGTGCGATCGGCCAAAGCGTCTCGGCATAGGCGGTGGGTATCATCCGGCGACCGACTAGGACGAGCAACTCGTCGCCAAAATAGTCGCGCAACCGTGCCAAGGCCGCGCTCACCGCCGGCTGGCTCAGGTTCAGCCGCAGCGCGGTTCGCGATACGCTGCGTTCGTCGAGCAGCGTATCAAGCGCAACGACCAAGTTGAGATCGAGACCCTTGAACCGCATGGTACGCCTTGAATAACTTCTGGTGATAGATCGTGATCAGTCTAATCGATTTCACTGACCAGTGGCAAGATTCTAGTTATGGGATGACCGAGCAGGTCAAATCACAAGATCGCCCGACAGAGACGGCGACGCGTTCGACACAGGGGATAGGCATCGTGGATATCGCAGCATCTCGGGACGGCACTGCCACTAGCCAGGCGGGAACGCGCCATGGCGTGATCCTGATGGCGGCGGCGATCATGCCCGCCATGGCGATCATCTCGCTTGTCCCGGTCCTGCCGCTGCTGCTGCGCGAATTCGCCGCTGTTCCCGGATCGTCCGTGCTGGTGCCGATCGCGATGACCGTGCCGGCCTTGTGCGTTGCGATCTTCTCTCCCGCTGCCGGGTGGCTGGCCGATCGTGTCGGGCGCAAATGGCTGCTCGTTACGGCATTGCTGCTGTACAGCGTGATCGGCGTGGTCCCGTTCTTCCTTCACGATCTGCACTGGATCGTCGCGTTTCGGGTGTTGCTCGGGCTGACCGAGGCCGCGATCACCACCGTGGCTACGACCTTGCTTGGCGATTATTACACCGGCGAGCGGCGCGAACGATGGATCGCGATCCAGACGGCGGTGGTCAGTTTCAGTGCGATCGTGCTGATCGCCGCCGGTGGCGTCTTGGGAGAAATCTTCGCGTCGCGCGGACCGTTCCTGTTGTATCTGCTCGCGCTCCCGATCGCCGTGGCATCCGCGATATCGTTGTTCGAGCCCGCGCTGCCAAAGTCATCGTCGGACGACAGCGCCTTTCCGTTCGCGCGCGTCATGCCGATCGTGGCGATCACGCTCGGCGCCGCCTTGCTGTTCTACACGATGCTGATCGAACTCGGACCGATCCTTGAAACCGCCGGCACGGTTTCGCCGGCGGCGATCGGCGGGGCAGGGGCGGCGGCCAATCTTGGCGTCGTAGTCGGCTCTCTGTTGTTTCGTCGCTATGCCTCGGCGAACCGCATGACCTTGCTCGCTGGCGGATTCGGACTAGCGGCGATCGGCTATCTCGGCGTGTCGCAAGCCGCAGGGCTCTGGACGATCGCATCGTTCGCCGTCGTCAGCTGCGTCGGCGGCGGCATCCTGCTGCCGACTTTGCTCACTTGGGTGTTGCAGATCTTGCCGCCCAATTGCCGTGGTCGCGGCACCGGCCTGTGGAGCGGGACCTTTTTCCTCGCGCAGTTTCTCGCTCCGTTGATCGCAGTCGCCTTGTCGCAGGCGACCGGTGGGCTGAAACCGGCATTGGCGATATTGGGGTTGGGTGCCGCCTGCGCGGTGCTCGCCGCGATCCTGTCCCGCCGCCGGTCGGCCGTTACCGGCTGAACCGCAGGCAGGGCGTCAGGCGCGTACGACGCGTTGTTCGATCACACCGAACGGCGCGCTGCCATCGGATCGCCGGCCTTCCATGCGGACGGTATCGCCGAAGCGCATGAATTCCGTCTTAGGTGCGCCGCCATCGACGATCTCGATCCCGCGCCGCTCGGCGATGCAGGTCGATCCGATCTCGCGGTAATTGGAATTCGATACGGTGCCCGATCCGATGATCGTCCCCGCCGGCAGGGCACGCGTGCGTGCGGCGTGCGCGATCAGCCGGTGGAACCCGAACGACATGCTCGTGCCGTTGGGCGCGCCGAAACGTTCGCCGTTCCAATCGACCAGCAGGTCTAGGCATACGCGCCCGTCGCGCCATTGATCGCCCAGTTCGTCCGGGGTCACCGCGATCGGCGCCATGCTGCAGGCGGGCTTGGCCTGCACCCAGCCGAACCCGGTCTTCATCTCCGGCCCGGCCAACGCGCGCAGCGACCAGTCGTTGATCTGCACGATCAGCCGGATATGCCCCAGCGCGTCCTCGGGCGAGGTGCCCATCGGTACCGCATCGACCACCACCCCGAACTCGCCTTCGAAATCGACCCCGAGATCCTCGGACGGTACCGGGATATCGTCATGCGGGCCGTAGAACCGATCAGACATGCCCTGGTACATCAACGGCACGTCCGAATGGTCCGGCGCGTTGCCGAACACCTGTTTCATCAGCTCGCCGTGGCTTTCAAACGCCGATCCATCGAGCCATTGCCACGCGCGCGGCAACGGTGCCGCCAGCATCGTGCTGTCCAGCGTATCGGGAAACTCGTTCTGCGCGCGGCAGACGTCGGCCAGCGCATCCCATCGTTCGATCAGCTCTTGCAGCGTGGCGGCGGGGGCCGCCGCGCACCGCGTGCCGTCTGGGGAGACGAGCACCAGCCGACCATCGGGCGTGCCGTCGCGCAGCGTGGCGAACTTCATCGTGTCAGTCCTCGAAAATGGCGACGGCGCGCGTCCAGCCGGCTGATCCGCGCTTCACCTTGGCGGGGAAGCACGACACGGTGAACCCGAAGTCGGGCAACTGCTCCAAATTGGTCAGCTTTTCCATGTGGCAGTAACCGATCTCGCGACCGGCCTTGTGGCCTTCCCAGATCAGCGACGTATCGCCCGTCTCGGCGACCTTGCGTGCGGTGTGCGCGAACGGCGCATCCCAGCTCCATGCGTCCGTGCCGGTCACGCGGATGCCGCGTGTCGTCAGGTACATCGTCGCTTCATACCCCATGCCGCAGCCCGACCCCAGAAAGTCAGGGCCGCCCATCGCCGCGCCCGCCGCGGTGTTGACCAGCACGATATCCAGCGGTTGCAGGGTGTAGCCGATCCGCGTGAGCTCGGCCTCGATATCCGCCGCGGTCGCGACATAGCCGTTCGGCAGATGCCGGAAATCCAGCTTCACGCCGGGGCGGAAGCACCAGTCGAGCGGC
The DNA here is from genome assembly GCF_036663635.1 of Parasphingomonas puruogangriensis. NCBI lineage: Bacteria > Pseudomonadati > Pseudomonadota > Alphaproteobacteria > Sphingomonadales > Sphingomonadaceae > Parasphingomonas > Parasphingomonas puruogangriensis. Next base: position 9,202 of record NZ_JAXOJI010000008.1, read on the forward strand.
ACTTCCTCGATCGTCATGGCCGGTTCGCCATTGTTCATCGTCGGATGATAATGCCACGGCGCATCCAGGTGCGTCCCGTTATGCGTCGTCAGCGTCAGCGTCTCTGACGCCGCGAACCCCAGCCCGCCGGGCAGTTCCTCGGCCTTGAGGCCGGGGAAGAAGCTGTGCATCTCCGCCACCGTCTCGGCATGGTTCTGATACGAAATCGTCGGCCGCATGAACGGCGGATCGGTGACGATGTCGGGATCGATCGTGATCGACAGGTCGAGGAAGCGGCGCGTCACTGGCTGCGCCCGCCCAGGGTGTCGGCGAACCAGTCGGCGATGTAATCGCGGCCAAAGCTCATATTGTCCGCCCCGACATGCTCGACACCGCCTTCGCGATCGGTGAACAGCTTGAGTTCGCGGCGCGGCGAATTGACCAGCTGATCGTAGCAATCGTGCGCGTAGTTGACGCCGATCTGGCGATCGTTCGCGCCGTGGGTAACCAGGAAGGGCACCTTGATCCGGTCCATATGGCCGTTCAGGTTCATATCAGCCGATTTCTCGAGGAAATCCGCCATGTCCGTCGCGCCGAACGCCCAGGTAACGTGCGCCCAGTAATGCGGGATGGGGTTCTCCCCCTCGCGCTTCATGCGCTTGTCCTGCACTTCGCGCCAATTGTGATTGGCACCCCACACCGCGCCACTGGCGAAGCGCGGTTCGTAGGCGACCGCGCGCGGCGCGAAATGCCCGCCGAGCGATATCCCGGTCATGCCGATGCGCGCGGCATCGACCTCGGGGCGCGCTTCCAGCCAGTCGACCGCTTTCGACGCCCAATGCTCGCTATGCGGATCGACCGGCAGGTCCTGCAATCGCAGCGCTTCGCCCGATCCCGGCTGATCGACGCACAATGTCGATATGCCGCGTCGTGCCAGCGCTTCGGGCAGGCGCGACCAGAACAGCAGTTCCTTGCAGCTGTCGAGGCCGTTGCAATAGACCACCACGGGGTGCGGGCCATCGCCCGGCGCTTGCGTGTACAGCGCGGGCATGGTGCCTGCATTCAACGGAATGTCGACGCGTTGCCGCGGCAGGCTGCCGAGAAAAGTCGACTTCTCGAACGTAGCCAGTGCCTTGGCATAGGTATCTTTGCGGCCGGGATGGCCGTGACCCTGCATGCGTTCCGCCACGAGCAGGTACAACGCCGCGCGCTCCAGCTTGTCCGACGCCGAAAAGCCCCGGCCGCGCGCCTCGTCCTCCTCGGCCAGGCCGATCAACTGGTCCGCCTTGGCGACCCACTGCGCCATGAATTGCGGCGTCCCGGTATCCGCGCCGCTTGCGGCGGCCTCGCGGATCGGCTGACACATATCGACGATCTCGCCGATCTGCGCGCCGCTTTCGAGCGCCATCGCGACCGACAGGTTCCAGATATAATTCGGGAAATATTCGAAAAGTGCCACGTGCTGTTACACCTTTGCCGCCTGGAAGAGACCCGGATCGGCGGCGGGATGCGGCATCGTCTGCGGTCCACCGACCCCGACGCCCCATTGGTCCATCACTTGCGGGCCGGGAATATGCACTTGCGCTTCGTGCGTATCGAAGTCGACGTCCTCCAGTTCGGAGGTATACTCCACCGCAAAGCCGCCGGGCGTGGTGAAATAGCTGAACGTGTTGTTGCCCGCGGTGTGCCGTCCCGGACCCCATAGGATATTGGTGCCCTGTTTGCGCAGCCGGTTGATCCCGCGCATCATGTCGTCGACCGTCAGCACGTCGTAGGCGACATGGTTGAGGCAAGGCGGCCCCGGCAGGAAAGCGATGCGATGATGCGCTTCGTTACAGCGCAGGAACGCCATGAAATCACCGAGCCAGTCGCTCAGCTTGAACCCCAGCACATCGATGAAGAACTGCACCATCGCCTTGTGATCGGGCGAGTGCAGCACGATGTGGCTGATCTTCTGCGGTACTGCATCCCACCGCGCCATGTCGCGACGGTCGCCGCTGGCTACATCGCTCGATACCTCGAAGGGTAGGCCGTCGGGGGAGAAGAAGCGGAAACCATAGCCACCACCCGCCGTCGCCAGGTCGCGCGGTGCGAAGATCACCCGGCATCCCGCGGCGACGACATTGTCGTGCAGGGCATCGACGCTCGATCGGCTGTCGGTGGCAAGCCCGATCACATCGATACGCATCGTCTCGTCCTGGCGCAGGCGGACCACGTGGTGCTCGTCATCGCCCTGCGCCTTGAAATAGACCATGCCGTCCTGCGACGGCACCGGCTGCAGGCCCCACACGTCGCTGTAGAACCGCGCCTCGGCCTCCAGATCCGGCATTGCGTAGCCAATGTAGCGGATGTCAGTAACTCTACTCATTACATATCCTCGTTTTGATGGCTCAAATCGGCTGCGAGACGATCGCGAACATTTCGCGCGTTGCCGTGGCGTTATCGACGGGTGCGGATTTGCCGAGCTGTCCATGGCAGATCGCCAGACTCGACCGGACGATATAGGCGCACCGATCGCAGCGCCGATCGCGGTACGCGGTGAACGCCTGCTCGGGCGTGTCGTGCCGCGCGAGTTCTGCCGCCAGTACGATCGAATCCTCGATCGCCATGCCCGCCCCCTGCCCGAGATGCGGCGTGGTGGCATGGACGGCATCGCCGAGCAGTACGACCCGACCACGATGCCATGGCCCCTCCAGCATCAGGGTCTCGAGCGGGCGGTACACCACGCCGTCGTCATCGGTGATCGCCTCGGCGAGATCGCGAACGGTCTGCGGTGCCTGCGCGAGCGTGGCACGCATCCGCGCCGCCAATCCCGCGCGGGCGTAACGGGGATTATCCGGCTCCGCGGTGGTAACGAACATGTAGATCTGGTCTTCGCTCATCGGCACGAGCCCGATCCCGATCGGGCCGTTATAGGCTTGCAGCGCATCATGACCGGCAGGGCGCGGCAGATTGTAGCGCCATACGGCCTGGCCGGTGAACGCCGGTCTTGCCGCATCGGGAAACAGGGTTGCCCGCGTCTGGGAATGGACACCGTCGGCGGCGACCACGATGTCGAACGTGCGTCGTGTCCCGTCGGACAGGGTCACTTCGACGCAATCGCCGCGGTCCTCTATGGCGGAAGCGGTGACGCCGAGCAAGATCTCCACCCCGTCGGTCCGTACGCGGTCGGCCAAGACCTTGTGTAGCGCCGGACGTGCGATACCGACATTGGCGGGATAGCCCTCGACCAGGTTCGGCGACGGGACGCGCGCCACCTTGATGCCATCGGGCGTGAAGATCTCCACGTGATCGAAGCCGCATGCAGCGCCGAGATACGTGTCGATCAGGTCGAGATCGCTCATCGCACGGATCACGTTGGACTGTTGGATGATCCCAACGCCGTAGACCGACCAAGACGGATCGCGTTCGATCACCGTTACGGCAAACCCCTCGCGCCGTAGCGCGATCGCCGCGGTCAGCCCTCCGATACCGCCGCCAATAACGAGGGTCGCGAGCTCCTTCATCTTCCCAAAAGTCCCGTCGCGCTAAGCGAAACCGCGTCGATCGGCATCCGGCATCCCCTTACAAATCTAGCACTCTGGTGCTGTTCGGCATCTTTCTACGCGTGCTTGAGCGATACAGGAAATGAGTTTATCTGATGCCGTTCTATCAGGTTTTATAATCCAAAACGATCGTGGCACGATGTGGAATCAAGCCGCATCACGGTGCAAGGGGGTCGGGGAATGGTCTCCGATCGGTGTTCGAGCGCCAAGGAGTTTCGAAGCTTGGTCGATCGGTCGGCGCGGCCATTTCCCGGGTCTGCTGCCGAACCCCACGGCAGAGACGTCGGAAGCGTCGCGCACTTGATGGTTGCCCGCGCCCTGCGGGCAATACCAGCTTTCCAAAATCTATGTCTGCTGTGCTAGGCAGATGATCCGCCGATCCACGGAGTTGACATGATCCCAATCGCTACGACCCATGTCGGCAGTTTGCCGCGCGGTAACGAATTGACGCCGCTTTTGCGCGCACGCGACCAGGGGGAGCCCTATGACGTGGAGGCATTCGATCGGATCGTGCAGACGGCCGTGAACGACGCGGTCGCCGCGCAAATCGCCGCGGGCGTCACCGTGGTGAGCGACGGCGAACTCGGCAAGATCGGCTATTCCACCTACATGATCGAGCGGCTCTCGGGCTTTGGCGGCCATGTCGATCGCAAGCCGGCGCTCGATCTAGCGCCGCTCCCCGAGCTCCGTGCCAAACTTGCCCACATCATGGGCGACCAGGATTTCGTCCGCGCATCCTGTATCGGCGCGGTGAAGCTGGTGAGCCTGCAGCCGCTGGAAGACGACATCCGACGCTTCCGAACCGCGCTCGATCGGCACGGCGAGGCGCCGCGCGGCTTCATGAATTCGGCCTCGCCCGGGTTAATCACCGCCTTTCAGAAGAATGCGTATTACCCCAATCACGAAGCATATCTCGCTGACCTGGTAACGGCGATGCGCCCGGAGTACGAAACGATCGTCGCTGCCGGCTTCGAACTGCAACTCGATTGCCCCGACTTGGCGATGTCGCGCCACACCGGTTATCAGGAGATGGACGATCCCGAGTTCCTCGCCACGATTGAAGCCAATGTCGAGGCACTCAACGCCGCCACGGCAGGGATCGCGCCGGAGCGGATGCGGATGCATGTGTGCTGGGGCAATTACGAGGGGCCGCACGATCACGACGTTCCGTTAGAAAAGATCATTCAGATCGTGCTGAAGGCGAAGCCCAGGACGATCCTATTTGAGGCCGCGAACCCCCGGCATGAGCATGAATGGAAGGTGTGGCGCGACGCCGGCGTGCCCGACGACAAGATCCTCGCGCCAGGGATGATCGACACCTGTTCGAACTATCTCGAGCATCCCGAACTGGTGGCGCAACGGATCGAGCGCTTTGCCGCGATCGTCGGGGCAGACCGCGTGATCGCCAGCACCGACTGCGGGTTTGGTACGTTTGCGGGATACGGCAAGATCGATCCCGCCGTCGCCTGGGCCAAGCTGCGCGCGCTGCGGGACGGTGCGGACATCGCCGGCGCGCGGTTGTGACGCCAGACGCCCTGCGTGCGGCCGAATGGGATTGCACCCGACTGGTGCATCTCTACGCCAATCTCGTTGATCAGGCGCGTTGGGCGGAGGTGGCCGCGCTCTATGTGGCCGATGGCCGGATGACGCGTCCTACGGCGCCGGACCTCCCCGTCGTCGGCCGTGACGCGATCCTCGCCGCGTTCGAGGCGCGACCGCCGCGCGTGACGCGGCATATTTGCTCGAACGTGGTCATCGAACTGGTGAGCGACCGCAGTGCGCGCGGCAACAGCGCAATGCTGTTGTTCAGTGCTGCCGACAAACCGCCGTTGGTCGGCGGCTTCGAGGATTCCTTTGTCCGGGTCGACGAAGGCTGGCGTTTCGCCGAGCGGCGGGGAACGCTGACCTTCTGATCTCGACCCGGCCGGCTATGCGACTGCCGTGGCGCCGCTGCCAACCATGTCGTACCCCTCGCCATTGTCCGGTCGCAGCACCATGTGGCCGATCGCCGTATTGCTGCAGGGCACGTGGTAATGGCGATGCAGCGCACGAGCGCGCTTGCCCAGTGCGCCGCGCATGACCAGCCACATCACCATCTCGATCCCTTCGGAGCCGGTTTCCTGCAGATATTCCAGGTGCGGAATGTGGCGCAGCGCATCGGTATCGCCGGACAGCCGATCGAGAAAGCCATTGTCCCATTCCTGGTTGATCAGTCCCGCGCGCGGCCCCTGCAACTGGTGGCTCATGCCGCCCGTGCCCCACACCTGGACGTTGAGGTCTTCCTCGAAGCTCTCCACCGCACGCGCGATCGCTTCGCCCAGCGCCCAGCAGCGATTGCCCGACGGCGGCGGGTAGGTGACGACGTTGACGGCGACGGGAATTACCTTGACCGGCCAGGCATCGGGCCGGCCGTACATCATCGACAAGGGCACGGTGAGGCCGTGATCGACATCCATCTCGTTGATGATGGTCATGTCGAATTCGTCAAGGATCAGGCTCTGCGCGATGTGCCAGGCGAGATCGGGATGGCCGACGACATCGGGCACGGGGCGGGGGCCCCAGCCTTCGTCGGCCGATTTGTAGCTTTCGCCGCAGCCGATCGCGAAGGTCGGAATGATCTTCATGTCGAACGCCGAGGCATGGTCGTTATAGACCAGGATCACGACATCCGGTTTCTCGCGCTGTTCCCAGGCGCGCGTCCATTCATAGCCGGCGAAGATCGGGCCGAAATAGGAGTCGGTATCCTTGTGCTGGTCGGTGGCGACACCGAGCAGGGGCACGTGGCTGGAGGCCACACCGGCAGTGATACGAGCCATCAGCGTTTGTCCTTGATCGAGCGGAGACCCACCGGGCTACGGCCGCCGGCGAGCATCATCTGGGTATATTCGTCGAAATTCATGTCGGTCATCGTCGATACCGCGCGGGCGAAAGGGATGCCGTCGGTCGAGAACAGCTTGGCGAGGAAATAGACGTTGCCGCCGAGATCGAGGCAGCGATTGTATTCGCGCGCCAGCACGGCCTGTTTCTGATCCTCGGTCATCGGCCATCGATCGAGATAGGCGCGCTCGTCGGCCTTGAAGCTTTCGCGGTTCTCGGCCTTCATCAGGCTCATAGCGAACTGGTTGAGATGATAGCCGGCGCGGGCGCGTTTGGCGGTGAACACGCGCGTGCCCGGGATATCGTCGAACGCCGCGAGATAGGCCTTCATGTCGATCGGCTGCGTCATCCGGTTTCTCCCTGCATCATACTGATCTTGTCGAAGCGCGGCGCGGTTCGCCGATCCAGCGTCAATTCGGCGGTCCATTCGCCCGAGCCGGAGTCCAGCGCGACGCTGGATGCCTCCACCCCGCGCAGCGTTTGTACGAACTGATCGACCATGCCGGCGAGCACCCGCTGCGCGGCCGGGTTTATGCCCGGCTGGAAGGCGAAGCGAAAGGTGCCGAGGCTGTCTGTCGCCAATACCGTCCTGAACGGCAGGATCTGTGCGCTGGGTTGCCGCTGGACGACGACCGTGGTGACCGCCGTCCCCGCCGCCAGCGCCTGTGGCTTGACGACCTCGACGCTCACGCTGGCGACCGCGCCCAGCGTAAGACAGGCGAGGCCAAGCTGCCGGGCATAGTCCTCGATCAGATCGATATGGCTGTCCGCGAGCCGCTGGGCGGCGCTGGCGATGCGACGATAATCAACCGTATCTTCGAGCCGATCCGCCCTGCTGGCATCAAGCCGGGCTTCGACGCAGACGATCAGCGGCTGGCGCCGTCCATATTCGTGTGGCTCGACACCGATCAGCGCATCGATGGCCAGATCGCGAACGGCGACGAGGATGGTCGTAGGGGTGGTCATGCCGCGGCGTGGATCGCGGTCATCGGAACACGACGGTACGCGTGCCGTTCAGCAGCACGCGGTCATCGACATGCCAGGCGACCGCCGCCGCCAGCACGCGCCGCTCGATATCGCGGCCCTTGCGCACCAGATCCTCTGCGCTGTCGGCATGGCTGATCGGCTCGACATCCTGCGCGATGATCGGCCCTTCGTCGAGATCGCCGGTGACGTAATGCGCGGTCGCGCCGATCATCTTCACGCCGCGATCATAGGCCTGGTGATACGGCTTGGCGCCCTTGAAGCCGGGCAGGAAGCTGTGATGGATGTTGATGCAGCGGCCCGACAGGAAGCCCGCGAGATCGTCCGACAGGATCTGCATGTAGCGCGCGAGCACCACGAGGTCGGCGCGCGTATCGGTCACCAGGGCCTTGATCGCGGCCTCCTGCTCGGCCTTGATATCGCGCGTGACGGGCAGATAATGATAGGGGATGTCGCCGATCATCGTGGTGCGCAGCGCTTCCGGCGGGTGGTTGGAGACGATGCCGACCACGTCCATCGGCAGCTCTCCGATGCGGTGGCGATAAAGCAGATCGCCGAGGCAATGATCGAACCGCGAGACCATCAGCAGCACGCGCTTGCGGGCGGCGGCTTCGCGCAGCGTCCAGGCGTGGCCGATCTGGTCGGCCGATCCGGCAAGCGCCGCGCGCAACGCTTCGCCACGCGCGCTATCGGCCAGGTCGAACGCGACGCGCATGAAGAAGCGGTCGGTCTGCGGGTCGTTGAACTGCTGCGCGTCGGTGATGTTCCCGCCATGCTCGGCGATCATCCCGGCGACCAGAGCAACCAGCCCGGGCCGGTCGTCGCAGGCGAGTTTTAGAACATGGCCGGTCATTGCGACACTCCTGGATGCAGCGTGGTGCCGGGACGGTGGGTGTCGGCATAGCCGTTGATCCACCCGACCGTCTTGTCGAGCCCGCCAAAGGGATAGAAATGCAGCCGTACGGGGCCGTGCGCGCGGGTCAATCCGCGGGCAAGCGCATCAACCAATCTGTCCGGCCCGGCCGACCCGAGCAATTGGCCGATCGACAGGCCGTAGCGTGCCATCACCGCGGCCGACGCGCCGACCCCGCAACGCGCGGCATAGCGCAGCAGCGTCTTGATGCCGGCCGGCCCGGGCACGCCGATGCGCACCGGCACATCGATGCCGCGCGCGCGTAGCTCGGTCAGCCAGCGCAGGAACGGGGCGGCGTCGAAGCCGAACTGGGTGACGATCAGCGTCGCCATGCCGCGCGCGGTAAGCTCGTCACGCTTGCGCTCCAGCGCGGCCCAGCGTGCGGCTTCGTCCATCGCCGGATGATCTTCGGGATGGCCGGCAATGCCGATCGCGCGAATCCCGTGGCGCTCGAATATCCCGGTCTGCAGCAGCGACAGCGTATCGGCGAAGGGCCCGGCGGGCGTCGGTGTATCGCCGGCGACCAGGAACATGCGCGTCACCTTGGCCTCGGCGACGGTGCGCGCGACGATCTGTTCCAGCTCGTCATGCGAGCCGATCCGGCGGGCGGAGAGATGCGGCATCGGCTCGAAACCGAGCGCGCGCACTTCAGCCGCGGCGGCGATTCGGTTGTTCATCGATTCGCCGGGCAAGAAGGTAATGGCGATCGGCGTTTCCGGCGCGATGCGCGCTGCCGCGCTGCGCAGGGCGAGGCGATCCTTCGCCGTCATCTCGAGCGAATAGCCATCGGCCATGTCGGTCGCCACCGTGTCCCAGCGAGGGTGGATGATCGGCAATTCCATGGAATCCTCCCGTGGCCTTATCGACCTAGCTCCCGCTTTTCCTCTAGCCCCGATCGCTCAATTCACATAGACGAAAATTCATGTACAAGAATATCGCAACAGGAGCAGCCCCGGAGCCGATCGTTTTGCTCCCTGGCCTGCTGTGCGATGCGCGCATTTTCCGTGGGCAGCTTGCCGCATTCGACACGGCGGTGATGGCACCGGATTATGGCGATCTCGACGATCTCGGGGCGATGGCGGAACGGGTATTGGCGCACGCCCCGGGGCGCTTCGCGATGCTGGGTCATTCGATGGGGGGGCGCGTCGCGCTGGAGGTGTGGCGTCGTGCGCCGCAGCGGGTCGGGCGGCTCGCGTTGGTCAGCACCGGCGTACACCCGCGCCGCGCGGGCGAGCAGGAAAAGCGCCACGCATTGCGCGATCTCGGGCGGACGCAGGGCATTGCCGCGCTGGTCGATGCCTGGTTGCCGCCGATGCTTGGCATGGCGACCGCGCAAGATGCCGGGCTGGTCGCGCGACTGGCCGACATGTGCCGCGCTGCCGGCATGGCACGGTACGAAGCGCAGGAAGCGGCGTTGCTTGCCCGGCCCGAGGTGCTGCACCTGCTGCCGACGATCGATTGCCCGGTGCTGGTGATGGTCGGTAGCGAGGATCGCTGGAGTCCGCCGGAACAGCATCGCGCGATCGCTGCCGCGATCCCTCACGCGGCACTGGTGGTGATCGACGGCGCCGGCCACATGGTGCCGGCCGAAGCGCCGATTGCCGTCAACGACGCCCTTGGCGACTGGCTCGAACGGCCAACGGCCAAGATCAATAATACGCAAAGGAGAGCATGATGACCGATACGAGCCTGCAATCGCTTCTCGACCAAAGCGGCAATATCGTCGAGCTGCTGCGCAATCAGCAGACCGGCCCCAACGTCTACCCCGGCGTGCCGGCGGAATATTCCAATTGGCGCGACGAGCAGATGGCCTGGGCGAACAAGGCGGTGCTGTTCAACCAGTCCTTCCATATGGTCGATCTGCTGGTCGAGGGGCTGGATGCGTTCGCCATGCTCAACCATCTGGGCGTCAACAGCTTCAAGAATTTCGTGCCCGATCGCGCCAAGCAGTTCGTCCCGGTGACGCCCGACGGCTATGTCATCGGCGACGTGATCCTGTTCTATCTTGACGAGAACCGCTTCAACCTGGTCGGCCGCGCGCCGGTGATCGAATGGGTCGAATTTCACGCGGCGACCGGCGACTGGAACGTGACGGTGTCGCGCGACGAGCGCACCGCGGTGCGCCCCGATCCGGAAAATCGTCGCTCGTATCGCTTCCAGTTGCAGGGGCCGAACGCGATGGCGGTGCTGGAAGCGGCGATGGGCGAGACGCCGCCGGACCTGAAATTCTTCCACATGACGCGCCTCACGATCGCCGGTCGCGAAGTACGCGCGCTGCGCCACGGCATGGCGGGGCAGCCGGGCTACGAGCTGTTCGGGCCTTGGGCGGATTACGATATCGTGCGAGACGCGCTGATCGCGGCAGGCAAGGATCACGGGCTGACGTTGGTCGGTGGCCGCACCTATTCGTCGAACACGATCGAATCAGGCTGGATTCCGTCGCCGCTGCCGGCGACCTATACCGGTGAGGGGACACGCGCATTTCGCGAATGGCTCGGCGTCAACAGCTATGAAGCCAGGGCCTCGATCGGCGGCAGCTATGTCCCGAACAGCGTCGAGGGCTATTACCTGACGCCGTGGGATCTGGGCTACGGCCCGTTCGTCAAGTTCGACCACGACTTTATCGGTCGCGAGGCGCTGGAGCGGATGGCGGGCGAGCCGCATCGCAAGAAGGTGACGCTGGCGCTCGACAACGAGGATCTGCTGCGCGTTCTCTCGTCGCAATATACCAAGCAGGATCGCGCCAAATATATGGAGTTCCCGTCGGCGGTCTATTCGATGCACCCGTTCGACCGGGTGGAAAAGGATGGTGGACTGGTCGGTGTATCAACGTGGATCTCCTATAGCGCCAATGAAGGCCGCATGTTGACGCTTGCGATGCTTGATGCGGACCATGCCGAACCCGGCACGGAAGTGACCTTGGTATGGGGCGAGCCGAATGGCGGTACGCGGAAGCCGACGGTCGAACGTCACGTCCAGACCACGATCCGCGCGGTGGTCGCCTCGGTGCCCTATTCTGAAGTTGCCCGTGACAGCTACGCAGACAGCTGGCGCAACCGCCAGCCCGCTTGATCACACCGACGCCGGGTGGTCGAGGCCACCCGGCGCCTGGCGACCATTGGCGGTGCTAGCGCGCGAGCAATCCGGCAGTGGTGATCAACAACTCCGCGACCCGCTGCTCGACCACTGAATTGAAACGTGCACTGGGAATGGCTACGGCGAGCGCGCCGACCGTTTCGCCGTCGATCGCAACGGCGCGAGCTACACCCTGAATGCCCGGCGTACTTTCTTCGCGGGTCCGGGCGATCCCGGCCGTGCGAATGACGGCTATTTCTCGACGTAGCGCGGCCGCGTCCGTGATTGTCGCGGCCGTGTAACGCGGAAGATCGGAGGTGGCGAGAAACGCTTCGACACTCTCATCTGGCATATTCGCAAGCATCGCCTTGCCAGCCGAAAAGCAATGTAGCGGCGTGCGGCTACCAGTCTGAACTGCATAGCGCAGTGCATGGTCGCTGGTCTCCGTAACGATCGCCTCCATCTCCCAGCCTCGTTGCACGAAGAACGATACCGTCTCGTTCAGCTGTAGGCGCAGCGAGCGGACGAGTGGCGCAACGCGCTCAGCCACAGGAAAGGCGCGGCTGCGCGCGCGCAGCCGGTCGAGGCCAGGGCCAGCGACGTGCAACCGTCCGTCGCGCGACAAGTAGCCACGATCCACCAGCGTCGTAAGCAGGTAAGACAAGCTGCTCACAGGAATCGCAAGTGCGGCGGATATCTCCTGCGCTGTCACTGCCTGATCGCGAGCGACGACAAATTCAATGATATCGAGTGTGCGCGTTGCTGACTTGACGTGCGGGGAGCTAATATCGGCCATACGCCCAAGCTTAGCGCAAAAGCGGCGTTTGGCGCCATCATGGCTTCGTCAAAGAAAATGCCGCCGTCGTGAGGGGTGTGTCAGACCAAATGCACCGGACGTTAGGCGGGCCCGAGTAGGTATCAGCATGCCCCGTCCCCGCAAGCCCGCCAGCTCGTTCCGCTGCTACAGCTCGTCGCCCTAGGCGATCCGGATCGTGGTGATGCTGAATGTTCGTTTCCCACTGTCGCTGGGCAACGTGGAGGACCTGCTGTTTGAGCGCGGCATCGACATTTGCCATGAGACGGTGCGGATGGGCCAACAACCGGATCGAGAACAGTCACCTGCCGTTCCGACGACGAGAGGGGGCAATGATCAGGTTAGGTGTTTGAAGTTGTTACAGAAGTTCGCCAGCGTCCACGCCAACGTACACAATAACTTCAATCGCGAACGCCATCTCGTCGACCGCCAGACCTACAAGGAACACCGCTCAGCTGCGCTGCCTAAGCGGGGTCAGATCGCGCAGCTAGGCGGCTGCACTTAACGAACGAAATGCATCGTGAGGAGCGGTTCGCTTTAGGCTAACAGCCCCATTGCTGCGAGGCTGACCCATCTAGTTTCGATAGCTTGGGACGCGTCCCCGTCGGATCGATCATAACCCCATATGTCGTCCCACTCACACTCGAGATAATGGCAAACGGCCGCGAGGGTCTAGTCCCGTTCGCCACCTTTCATATGGAGGGGCTGTGGGATTCGGAGGGTACGCAGATGACCGATGCGTTCTGCCGCGCGCTGGGCGATCCGGCGATGCCGGTCCGCGGGACACCGTGGTAGATCATCCGGCTGATGTCGGCGTTCGTGCCGACGATCCGCGAGGTGCTGGAAATGAAGTATCTGGGGGATCAGCCGGTTAGACTGTCGAATGACCGTCTCGAGGCCGTGCTAGGGCACCAACCGCGCACCCCATTGAATAATGCCGTTCGCACGACGCTCGAGGGTAGTCCAGCGCCGACCGAGCCTCCCAACCACGGAAGCGATAAACCACCCCGGTGCTTACTCACCTTTTCGAAGCATTGCGCTGAACCGCCTGGTTACGGTATGTTCTTTGTATGTTCCAATCCGTGCGTCTTTCCTTGGCTTTGGAGTTCGTCGCGACCCCGGCCGAGTGGCAGTGGTTCGGCCCGATGGTCGCGCGGGGAACGTATCACTACGATATCGATGGCTGGCCTGCTTTTTCAGTAGGTCAGATCCAACAGTACAAATCACTGTGGAACGAGTTGGCTGGGCGCGCTCTCGTAAAGCTTCAGGATGGCGATTGGACCGCTGAGGGCGTCAGTCCGGCCCACGGCGTTCTGCCTGTCCCGATCCATACCAGCTTGTGGGACTACCTACGGATCGTAGACCGCATGGACGAGGCCGGAGGCAGCGGGTTTCGCTTTATCGCGCTCACCGTCTCAAGCAGTGCGACAACAAAGGTCGCCGTGAGTCAGGCTTCTAAAGCGACGCTGCGGCGCCAACTCACCGACTGGATACGCGAGTACGCAAAAAAAGCATGCGGTCCGGTTCTGAGTGATGAAATGAAGGCCGCAGCTCGCGCGGCGTTCGTCGGGTGCTTTATGCCCAAGGAGCTTGCCGATCATCGGCAAGCTCTGTCCGGCAGCCACGGCAACTGATGCATAGGTATGGCGCAGGTCATGGAGGCGCACATCGTTAAGACCAGCACGAGCGCGAACACGTCGCCAGAACGGCTGCAGATCCGACAGCGGTTTGCCGGGAAGGGTGCCCTGGATCACGTGCGGATTGAATGGGTCGCGGCTGAGTGCGGCAAGAGCATCAACTGCGGCCTTTCCAAGATGTACGGCCTTCGCGCCGGTCTTGGAATCTGGTAATCTAAGCACGCAGGCAGAAAGATCGACATACTCCCAGCGCAACTTCATGATCTCGTTAAGGCGGCAGCCCGTCAGCACGAGCAGACGAACCGCGGCAATGACCTCCTCGACGCGCAGGCGGCCAAGGGCGGGGAGAATGAAGCGTTTGAGGTTGCGCCGATACTCCTTTGCGGTGCTTTCCTTCACCCGTACCGATATGTGCTCGCGATCGAAGCGTTCGGACAATTCGCGCAGGGTGATTGCCTCCCGCCGGTGCTTGCGGTCTTCAGCAGGGTCGCTGCCTGCCCGCACTGCGGCAAGCGCCTGAACCGCAAGATGACGCGCCTGTTCGGGAGTCAGGATGCCGTGTGCGCCGAGCGTCACACGACGGGATCGCGTGCCGACGCGGTATTGTATTAGGTAGCTTCGCCGTCCTGACGGCAGGATTCTGATGCCGAACCCCGCTATGTCGCCATCCCAGATCATGTACTCGGTCGCACGAACGTCCGCGCTCTCCACCAGCCGCTTCGACAATTTAGCCATCGTGATCTCCTGCTACCGTGCATCACAGCCCCCCCGGCTCCGGCAGCATGGCGGAAGCAAGAGGGCGCGCGTCGCAGCGAAATGCTGCGCGGGTCAGTCAGGCCCTGATCGCGCCGACAGTCAACTAAGTCTCTGAAAACGCGAGAAACAAGGAACGTCTGCGTAGTTGAGGGTACTCGCTGCAACAGCACTCATAACCTGAAGGTCACAGGTTCAAATCCTGTCCCCGCAACCATCGATACACACACAACAACCGTCTCAGGAAAACCTGCGACGGTTTTTTTGTGCACTTTTTGCGCAGCTCTAGAGCGGCATTGCGCTTGATGTCCGCTGCTTCGCGGCAGTGGTAACGACCTGTCCGGCATTGGTCTGCGGACCGTCAGCGCCACCCGAGGCATGCGTGATCGCTGCAATACCGTGCGCTTTGATAATCAATCGCGTTGATAGAAGTTGCTCAAGCAGTGCGAAGGCCGCTTGGCAGTGTAATCGCGACCGGGCACAACGCGGCCATGATTTCATTACTTATCCTGCTGGCAGCCCAGGCCACGGCGCCGGCATCGCCGACACCACTTGCCGCCTCTGTACCGCAGCCTATGGCGAAACGGCGCTGGCCGACGCGCGAAGGCAATTTCGAGATCCGGGACTTTCGCTTCGCCTCGGGCGAGACGCTGCAACGGCTTCGCCTCCATTATACGACGCTGGGCCGGCCACACCGCAACGCCCGCGGGGAGATCGACAATGCCGTGATGGTGCTTCACGGCACCGGCGGAAGCGGCAAGCAGTTCCTCGTGCCGCAATTTGCCGACGAGCTGTACGGCCCGGGACAACCGCTCGACATCCGCCGCTATTGGATCATCCTGCCCGACGGGATCGGCCACGGCCAGTCTTCCAAGCCGTCGGACGGGCTACGCATGAAATTCCCGCGCTACGATTATGCCGACATGGTCGAGGCGCAATATCGCTTGTTGCACGACGGGCTCGGCATTCGCCAGATGCGCCTGATCATGGGTACGTCGATGGGCTGCATGCACGGGCTGATGTGGGGGGAAACATATCCTGATTTCGCCCGCGCGCTGATGCCGCTCGCCTGCGAACCGCTGCCGATTGCCGGACTCAACCGCATGTGGCGGCAGCTGCTGATCGACGGGATCAAGGCTGATCCGGCCTGGGCCGGCGGCGACTACAAAGCGCAGCCGCTGCAGGGGCTGCGCACGGCGCAGACCGCATTGTTCATCGCCGGCGCCGCGCCGCTCAACCTGCAGGCGCTCTATCCGACGCGCGACGGAGCGGCCGCGTTCGTCCAGGATCGCGTTGCCAAGGCATTGCCAACGCTCGATGCCAACGACCTGATCTACCAGGTAGACGCGTCGCGCACCTATGACCCGTCACAACGGCTCGGCGCGATCACCGCGCCGGTCGTGTGGATCAATTCCGCAGACGATTTCATCAACCCGCGCAATCTCGACTATCCGGCGCAGGCGGTGCGACGCATGAAGAATGCACGGTTCCGGCTCATCCCCGAGACGCCCGACACGCACGGCCATGGCACGCACACCTGGGCGGTCAATTGGAAAGCGGATCTTGCCGATCTGTTGGCGCGGACGGCGACGCCGGAGGGGTAGGCGCGACCGGCTTGCTTGGTACGTCATACGCGGAGACATGGTTGAGGGTGATCAGCCAGCGCCCCTTGATCTTGCGGAACAGTCGCGTGTTGACGCCCTCTGCTGCATGTCCCGGCCGTTCGAGATGGTAGCGACCGACCAGCATCGCGGCGTCGGCGGACAGCAAGTCCACTTTCATGTCGTAGAAATGCAGCGTGCCGCGGGTCTCGGGCGATGCGCCATAGTCGCGCACATAATGATCGAGCGTGCCTTGCCAGCCATCCTGGAATTTGCCGCCAGAGGCGAAGACCACATCGGGATTGCGGAACCCCGCCATGTAGCCGCGGAAGTCGCCGCGATTCCAGGCTTGCTCCATCTTCGCAATGACCGACAGGATGGCAGCACGATCTTGCACGGCCCCGGCGGATGCAGGCGCTGCCAGGCACAGCGCGGCGGGGGCAACGAAAAGCTGGAGCATTTTCATCCAGGCATCAAACGCGAGGGGCGGCGGCAGATCAAGCGCATTGTAGGAAAAGCAGAAGAGGAGCTCGGGCTGCGCCCGGCGGCTCGAATGCGGCCGCCATTCTTACTCCATGTTAACAATGGTCTCGAGCGCACGTCTAGGGTGCGAACAGCAGGCGTTGAGTCGCTTCTAGAGCGTTCTGCTGAGTAATGGCGGCCCGCCTGGTATGGCTCGATCCGGGCGGGCCGTTTCATCGCGGGCTTGGGCGTACAACGTCGCGCGCGATATGACACGATATGTCCGGCCTTTGGCGCGAGGGTATCGATGCGCCGTGCGCCCATGAGCCGCCATACTGCGTTGTCCGCGCGAATTGCCCGGGGATGATTGATGGTCGACGACACGAATAAAGAAGCCAAGCCGGTCGACGGCTTGTCCGCTGACGAGATCGACGCCGTGGCCCAGCGCAAGGCCGGATCCGCAAAAGTCGTCCACGAAGTCATTCGCCTCCAGGGTGACGAAGAGCTTGATCGGCCGCTCGCATCGCTGATCTTTTCCGGCTTTGCGGCGGGCGTTGCGATCAGTGCCTCAATTCTGACGGAGGCAGCGATCGCCGCGCGGCTGCCGGATGCCCCGTGGCGCGAGCTCGTCGTCGGGTTCGGCTATACGGTCGGTTTCGTGCTGGTCATCCTGGGCAACCTGCAGCTGTTCACCGAGACGACGGTCACCGCCGTGCTGCCGGTCGCCACGCATCCGACGCGGCGCAATGTAGGGCGCATGCTGCGGTTATGGGCGGCCGTGCTCGTGGCCAACATGGCGGGCACGTTCCTGGTGGCGGTGCTCATGGCGCATCAATTGATCCTCTCCGCCGACCATCTGAAGGCGGCGATCGAACTGTCGCGAACCGCGCTCGACCATCCCCCCATGGAGGTGCTGCTGCTGGGCATGCCGGCCGGGTTTCTCGTCGCGACGATCGCGTGGATATTGCCGAATGCGCGCGGCGGCGAGTTTTGGATCGTGGTGCTTATTACCTATGCCATCGCGATCGGTGGATTCAGCCATGTCGTGGCCGGTTCGGGCGAGGCGTGGCTGCTCGCCTTGTCGGGTGGGACGAGCTTTGCCTCCGCCATCGGCGGCTTCATTCTTCCGGCCTTGCTCGGCAACATCATTGGCGGCACCGGCCTGTTCACCGTCCTGGCGCATGGCCAGGTGCGCCCAGAGATCGAGGAGTAGCGGCAAATCCGCGGCCCGGAACTAATCTCCCCGCCGGTCACATCGACGTTGGGCGTGGCGGGCCGCCGGGGCCCATCGGATGATCGGCCCGCACCGCATCGGACAGTAGCGCCACTACCCGCTTTTCCCCTTGCAAGGCTTGCGGCACCGGTGGCGGCCCATGTCGTCCTCCCGGACCTCCGGCAAAACCGTCGGGGCCATGCCTGGGGCCAGCGCCCGCTTGTCCTGGCGGCCCTGGGGGTGGCCCTCCGGGACCGCCGAAATGATCGCGTGGCGGCGTGGCGGCGCGATCCACCCGAACGGTGAGCGTCACCAGATACCGGCCCTTGGCTTCACGGACGCTTCCCTCGACGGTGTCGCCGGCTGCAATGGCGATGCCGTCGCTCGAGTTGAGCGTGTCGCGCAGTTCGTCGCGACGATAGGCCGACACCTGGCTGTACAGGAACTCGCTCAGCGTATCGGGAAGGAAGAATTGCGAGGTTAGGTTGGTTCGCGCACCGTGCCTGACCTTGAAATGGATATGCGTGGTGCGGCCCCGATACCAGCCGGGATAGATGCTGTGGAACAGCGCGACACCGTCCGCATCGACCGGCTGCACACCGCGCAGGAACGTCGCTTCCTGCAGCTTTGTCATGGCCTGCGTGCCGGGCTGGTCGAACCCGGAATAGGCACCTTGAGCGTTGCAATGCCAGATATCGACCAGGGCATCGATGTAGGGCCGACCCGCCTCGTCGATCACGCTGAAGCGAATGTCGACGGGAATGCCGGGCAGGCCCTCGGTAATGTCGGCGCGCAACAGGTTCAGCGGAAGATAATAGGGACCTTCGGTGGCCTGCGCCGTCATCGGCGGCAGCGGTCCGACGACACATTCTGGCCCAGGAGACGCAGCGGACGTCCGGGCCGGCAACGACGCCATACCGGCGCCGACCATAGCGGAAGCGAGCAGGCGCCGGCGGTCGAGATTCGGCGGAAAGGAGGATGTGGAATCGCTCATGGCGTCGCTTAACGAGATGCCGATTGCAGGTAGATTTCGGGAATTTTTCAATTGGCCGCATTGCCGGTTGTGAAATGCGCCTGGCAACCCCTTTTTGCGGGTTGAAGACCGTTCCTAAAAAAAAGATAGCATCCGCTATTTTTGATGATAGCTTCTCCCATCGTTACTGCGGTGGGGAGCAGGAAATGGCGAAACTATATGCGGGGTTGATGGCCGGAACGGCCGTTTTGTGGAGCGTGCCGGCAGCGGCGCAGGTCGCCGCGGCGGGGGCACCGGCGGAAACCGATGCGGCGCCCGATCCGGGCCAATTGACCGAAATCGTCGTCACTGCGCAGCGCCGGGAACAATCGCTGCAGCAGGTGCCGATCAGCGTTACCGCCTTCAACGCCGCCAGCATCGCCGCGCTGAGCGCCGAGACGATCGGCGATCTCGACACTTTCACGCCGGGGCTGACGATCACCGATACGTCGGTGACGCAGCCCTCGTTTACAATCCGCGGCGTGCAGACCGACGATTTCGGCATCGGCACCGATCCGTCGGTCGGCATTTTCGTCGATGGCATCTATTCCGGGCGATCGGGATCGTCGCTGATCTTCTTCAACGATGTGCAGCGGGTGGAAGTGCTCAAAGGGCCACAGGGCACTTTGTTCGGCCGCAACACATCGGGCGGGGCGATCTCGATCATCACCAACAAGCCGACCGACACGCGCTCGCTCAGCGGCACGATCCAGGTCGGCAATTACAAAAAGGTGCGCGCCGACGCGACCGTCAACCTGCCGCTTACCGATACGTTATACCTGCGGCTGAACGGTGTTTCCAATTACCGCGACGGCTATCTGAAGGATGCGCTGACCGGCGAACGGCGCGAGCGCGAGAACAACAAGTCCGCGCGTGCGGCGCTGCGTTGGGCACCGACCGACGCGACCGATTTCGTGCTCGCTTATGATCATGACGATACCAACAAGGACGGCCCGTTCGCGATCGGCATCAGCGATTTCGCGCTGAGCAACGATCCGCGCGGGCCATTCACCAACGACGTGATCGACGACAAGGAAACGCGCGTGTTGAACGCGGTATCGTTCACCGCGACGCATCACACGGGCCCGCTGACCTTCACCAGCATCAGTTCGTTCAAGCGTTTCGAGACGCACAATCGCGAGGATGAGGACGGGACGTCCGATCCGACGCGCTATTTCGATACCGAGAATATCGAGCGCAACAGCAGCGTGTATCAGGAACTGCGGGTCGGCTTCGACGATGATCGTTTGAGCGCGATCGCCGGCGCGAGCTATTTCCACGAGCGTGGGCGGCAGACCAGTGCGGTGACGTTTCTGAGCGATTCGGTTGATCGGTTGCTCGGCGTGGTGGCCGATTTTCCGGTGTTCACGATCCTGAACACGTTCGGCGGGCTGCCGGTATTCGGGCAGACCTTTCGCGAGGACATGAACAACCGCGCTGCCAACGATTCCTACGCGGTGTTCGGCGACGCGACCTACAAGATCACCGATCAGCTGAGCCTGACCGCCGGCATCCGCTACACGCATGATCGCAAGGTGTTCACCTGGACCAATGGCGGGTTCATCTCGCCGGGGCTCGATGCGATCGTCGCGCCCGGCGGCCTGTATAACGCGATCATCGGCGTCGATGCCTTTCCCGCCGATGCGGGGATCAGCGTCGGCGATTTCCTGCGCCAGGATTTCATCATCGGGCCCAACGGGCTGGTCTTCGATGTCGGCGCGCTGGAGAACGTGCCGTTCACCAGGCGGGAAACATTCAAGGACGTCTCGCCGCGCTTCGTCGTCCAATATGATCTGAACAGCGACACGCATCTCTATGCCTCCGCGTCGCGCGGCTACAAGGCGGGCGGGTTCAATTCGACCGAGATCAACTCGTTCTTCGCGCCGGAGAATGTGTGGAATTTCGAGGGCGGCTTCAAATCGGAACTGTTCGATCGCCGCGTGCGGTTCAACGCCTCGGGCTATTATTTCAAGTATAAGAACCGGCAGTCGATCAGCCTCGAACAGGTTGGCAGCGAGCTGCCGCAATATGTCACCCGATCGGGGGATTCGAAGGCCTACGGCGTCGATCTGGAAACGCAGTTCGTCGTGTCGCCCGATCTTACGCTCGGGCTGACCGCCGGAGCGATCGATTCGACCTGGGTGAAGCGGATCGAACAGGAACGGAATCTGGCGGGACAACCGACCGGCGAGCCCAAGTTCCGCGGCGTGGCCAGCGGGCATTACAAGCATGATATCGGCGCCGGCAGCATCTTCGCGGATGCGAGCTACAGCTATACGACCAAGCAGCGCATCAACGACGCGACGCGCTTCACCGATGCCGCGATCGCGCCGTTCGTCGATTTCTCGAAGCTCGATCGGCTGCGCTCGGCGCGCAACATCGTCAATGCGCGGATCGGCTGGCGCTCGCCGGGCGATCATGTGTCGATCGCCGCTTATGCCGAGAACCTACTCAACAACAAATATTACCGTACGCTCAACACGATTTCGGCCGATATCTTCCAGACGCCCTATGTGCGCGCGGAGCGGCCGGGGTTCTACGGGGTGGAACTGGGCTTTCGTTTCTAGGAGAGACAAATGCGCAAGATACTTGCCACAATGAGCTGTGTCGCCGGGATGGCCTTGCTTGCCGGCTGCGGGCCGAAGACCGATGCGCAGGGCTTCGTGATCGATCCCGAATTCGAGAAAAACCTGCAAGCCAAGCTGCTCGATGCGAAGCCCGGCAGCGTGGTCGAGATTCCGGCGGGCAAATACGCGCTGAGCCGCAGCCTCAGCCTGACCGCCAATGGCGTGACGGTGAAGGGCGCGGGCATGGACAAGACCATCCTGTCCTTTGCCAAGGCCACGTCGGGGGCGGAGGGCATGCTCGTCACTGGCGATGATTTCACCATCCAGGATCTGGCGTTCGAGGACACCAAGGGCGATGCGCTGAAGATCAACGGCACCAAGAATGCAGTGATGCGCCGCGTGCGGGCGGAATGGACCGGCGGCTCGAAGACCAGCAACGGCGCTTACGGCCTGTATCCGGTGCAGGTCACCAACGTGCTGATCGAGGGCGCGGTGGTGAAGGGCGCGTCGGATGCCGGCATCTATGTCGGCCAATCGCGCAACATCATCGTCCGCGACAATCGCGCCGAGGGCAATGTCGCCGGGATCGAGATCGAGAATTCGAGCGATGCCGACGTCTATGGCAACACCACCACCGGCAATACCGGCGGGATCCTGGTGTTCAACATGCCCAACCTGCCGGTGCCGGGCAGCAAGACGCGGGTCTACAAGAACAACGTCACGGCCAACAACCACGCCAATTTCGGCGCCAAGGGTAGCGCGGTCAGCTCGGTGCCGCCGGGCTCCGGGGTGATCGTCAATTCCAACGACCAAGTCGAGATTTTCGACAATGACGTGAAGGACAACAAGACCGGCAACGTGCTCATTTCGAGCTATTACTCGACCGGCTTCGACACCAAGAAGGGCATCGCCGACGCCTATGATCCGTATCCTGAAAATATCTACGTTACGGGCAATCGCTTTGCGGGCGGCGGTGACGATCCGGGCGGCCGGTTTGAACCGCTGAAAGCGCTGGGCGGCGGGCGCTTGCCGGATGTGCTGTGGGATGGCTTCACCAATCCAAAGCTGAAGAGCGCCGGCATCTGCGTGCAGAACGGCGTGGCCAAGCTGCTCAATGTCGATGGGCCAGGCAAGTTCGCCAAGGCGCGGATCGACACGACGGTGAATTGCGCGCCGGCCACGCGCCTGCCGCCGATCGTGCTGCCAGCGGCGATGACCAAGGATAGCGGCACATCGTGAGCCAGATTGTGTGTGCGTACTGCCCCTCTTCGGACTACCCCGGCGCACGCCGGGGCCCAGTCGCGAAGGTCGCCGTAACAAGGCGCAGCGGTCGTTACCGGCTGGTCCGCGACTGGGCCCCGGCGTTCGCCGGGGAAGCAAGTAGATTTGCTAGGCTGCTGTTTGCGGCGATACTTGCCGTGCTCGTGACAGCCTGCAGCACCGCGCCCCGCGACGTCACGTTCCACGCCGAAGACAATCCCGCCAAGCTCTCCGATTGGGGCCTGTTCACACTCTCTGCCGGCCGCATGGTGCCGCAGGCGGGCATGGTCACCTATGAACTGAACGCACCCTTGTTCAGCGATTACGCGCAAAAATGGCGCACCATCTGGATGCCCAAGGGGGTTGCGGCGCACTATGATCCGGACAGCTGGTTCGATTTCCCGGTCGGTACGATCGTCACCAAGACCTTCTATTATTCCACCCCTGCCGGCATCGCCGGACCGCAAACCAGCAGCGCCGTGCTCAAGGTAACGCCCGCCACCTACCAGACCGGCGTGACTGGGCTCGACCTCTCCCATGTTCGCCTGATCGAAACGCGCTTGCTGGTGAAGCGCGCCAGCGGCTGGATCGCGCTGCCTTATGTGTGGAATGCCGAGGGCACCGAGGCCACGCTGGAGCGCACCGGTGCCGATATCCCGCTGACCCTTGTCGACGGCACACAAAAGAGCGCCTTCAACTATGCCGTGCCCAATCAGAACCAGTGTGCTGGTTGTCACGCGCAGGATTATCGCACCCGTGCGATCAATCCGATCGGCCTCAAGGCACGCCATCTCAACCGCGATTTCCCCGGCGAAGGCGGCGAGATCAATCAACTGCGTCGGCTGGTGGCGCTTAACTATCTGACCAGCGCGCCGGGGCAGGGCGCGCCCCGCAATGCCGATTGGCATGACAACACGGCCGGCACCGCCGGCACTGCCGCCGAAGCGCGCTCGTACCTCGATATAAATTGCAGCCATTGCCATAACCAGGAGGGCGCGGCGCGCACCTCGGGACTGTGGCTCGACGCCAAGACGATCGACCCGCGCGTGCTCGGCATGTGCAAGCCGCCGGTCGCCGCCGGGCGTGGCACCGGGGATCGTCCGTTCGATGTCGTGCCCGGTCAGCCGGATCGCTCGATCCTGCCGTACCGGATGGCCAGCACCGATCCCGGCGTGATGATGCCCGAGCTCGGCCGTGCCCTCGCGCATCGCGAGGGGGTCGATCTGGTGATCCGCTACATCACCACGCTGAAGGGCGCGTGCAATGCGGATGACGGTACGCAGGTAGCGCTACGATGAGCTGGTCGAACTGGTCCGGCAGCGTGCGAACAGCAGCGCCCGTGCTGCGCCCGGCAACCGAGGAAGCGCTGGCCGCTACCATCCGCAGCGCCTCCAGCGTCCGCGCGGTCGGGGCCGGCCATTCCTTCATGCCGCTTGGCGAGTCCGACGGGATCATCGTCAGCCTGGAGGACATGGCCGGCACGCTGACCGTCGCGCCTGATCGGCGCACTGCGCGTATTCCGGCCGGCTGGAGCATCAAGAAGCTCACCGCCGCCTTGTTCGAGGAGGGACTGGCGCTATCCAATCAGGGGGACGTTAATCCGCAGTCGTTGGCCGGCGCGATGGCCACGGGCACGCATGGCACGGGCAAGGATCTGGGCAATCTTTCGACTTTCGCGCGGGGCTTCCGCCTGATCGGCGCGGATGGAACCGCCACTTGGTGCGACACGGAGACCAACGCCGATCTGTTCCAGGCACAACGCCTGTCGCTCGGCCTGTTCGGGGTGGCGACCGAGATCATTGCCGAAGTGGTGCCGGCTTTTCATCTGTCCGAACGGATCGAAAAGAAGCCGTGGGGCGAGATCCGCGAACGCTATGACGAGCTGGTGCGCCAGCAACGCCATGTCGAATTCTGGTTCTTTCCGCATGCCGACAGCGTGATTCTGAAGACGCTGGAGTTGACCGACCCGTGCGATCCGCCGCTCTCCACCACCGATCTCGAGGAAGCGACGTTTCGCCGCCTGCTCAATGTCGGCGCGCTGATCCCACCGCTCGTGCCGACTCTGCAACGGCTGATGATGAAGACCGAGATGAACGGCCGCCGCCGCGGGCCCGCGCACGCCATCTTCCCGTCCGATCGCACGATCCGCTTCGAGGAGATGGAATATGAAATGCCCCGCGCGGTCGGGCTCGACACGTTGGACGAACTGGTCGGCTGGATCCGCCGCAAGCGCCTGCCGGTATCTTTCCCGTTCGAGTTTCGCATCGTCGCGCCTGATGATATCTGGATCAGCCCGATGAACGCCGGGCCGGTCGCGGCGATTTCGATGCACCAATATGCCAAGATGCCGTGGCGCAAATTGTTCGTGGAAGCGGAAGCGATCTTCCGTGCCGCCGGCGGTCGCCCGCATTGGGCCAAGCGCCACACGTTGACGCGTGCCGATGTCGATACGCTGTATCCGATGGCCGAACGCTATCGCGACGTGCGGCGCGTGGCTGACCCGGCAGGCAAGTTCCTCAACCCCCATTTGGCGGAGCTGTTTTCCTGATGGACGATCTCGAATTGCACGCGCACATGATCGGCCAGCAGGGCTCGCGCGCCGCGCTCAACACGCCGGTGCTGGTGGTGGATCTCGACCAACTCGATCGCAATATCGCCGCGATGCAGGCGCTGGTTGCCGCCCGCGGCGTGGCGCTGCGCCCGCATGGCAAGACGCACAAGAGCGTCGATATCGCCCGGCGGCAGATCGCCGCTGGCGCGGTCGGCCTGTGCTGCGCCAAGATCGGCGAGGCGGAAGTGTTTGCCGATGGCGGCATCTCCGGCCTGTTGATTACCTCGCCCGTCGCCGCCCCGGCAGCGATCGTCCGACTGGCCGCGCTTGCCGGCCGGAGCCCGGGCTTGATGGCGGCGGTCGACAATCCCGATGTGGTGGCCCGCCTTCAGCAGGCCTTGGCCGAGGCCGGCACCTCGCTCGACGTGGTGATCGATGTCGATCCCGGCATCCGCCGCACCGGCGTCGCATCCCCGCAGGCGGCGGTCGAACTGGCCGAGGCGATTGGCGTCGCCGACAATATCACGCTGCGCGGCGTGCAATATTATTGTGGCATACAGCAGCATGTCGAGGATTATGCCGCCCGCCATGCTGCGATCGTCGAGCGTACCGCCTATCTGCGCAGCGTGATCGACGCGCTGACCGTCGCCGGCTTCGCACCGGACATCGTCACCGGATCGGGCACCGGCACGCACCATATCGATCTTGAGCTCGGCCTGTTCACGGAGCTGCAGGCCGGCTCCTATGTTTTCATGGACAAGCAATATCTCGATTGTGACCTGACCGGCGGTGGCGTGACCCCGTTCGAACCGTCGTTGGCGGTCGATGCCCGTGTGGTCAGCGCCAATCACGATGGCCTGGTGACGATCGACGCCGGCTTCAAATCGCTGTCGACCGATGGCGGTGCGGCGCAGGTAAGCGCTGGGGCGGCGGCGGCGACGATGTTCATGTTCATGGGCGACGAGCACGCCGCGCTGATCGCGCCCGGCATCGGCAATGCGCTCCGCCCTGGGGACCCCATCAGCTTGACGGTGCCGCACTGCGACCCGACGGTGAACCTGTACGACCATTACCATATCGTGCGCGACGGTACCTTGGTCGAGATATGGCCGGTCAGCGCGCGCGGACGCGCCCGTTGAGCCTGCGCGCCGGTCAGGTCGCGGCCGTTCTGGTCGTCGGCGTGATCGGCGTGCTGATCCCGGGGCTGCAGCCGCAATTGCTCGGTGCGCTGGCAGTGGAGGGCAAGCTTTCGGTGGCGGCGTTGGGTGGGCTCGCCACGGTCGAGCTGCTGGCCATGGGCATCGCCGCGGGGGCGGCGGGGTTCGTTCTGCCAGTCACGCGTTTGCGCGCCATCGCCGTGGTGGCGTTGCTGGCGACGGGGCTGCTCGATCTGGCCACGCCACAGGTCGGCGGCGGGGGCATCTTCGCCGCGCGGGTCGGCGCGGGCCTGGGGGAGGGAGTGCTGATCTGGATCGCGATCGGCTTCATCGTGCGGACGACGCGGCCCGAACGTTGGTCGGGCATCTATCTCGCGGTGCAAACGCTGGCGCAGTTCGCCTTGGCGAGCCTGATCGGTTTCTACGCCGCCGGCAGTCTCGGGGGTTTCACGGCGCTCGGCGTCGTGACGCTGGCCGGCATTGCCGCCGTCCGTTGGCTACCTACTGCTTATGCACCACTCACCGGTGATGCCGACACTGGCGGCAGGCCCGCCCCGCGTGGCCTGCTCGCTCTGGCCGGCGTGTTGTTGTATCTCGCGTTCATCGTCGCCGTCTGGGTCTATGTCGAACCGCTGGGCTTGCAGCGTGGCCTGTCCCCCGCAACCGTTCACTTGATCGCGCCCTTGTCACTGGCGATGCAAGTACTGGGCGCTGGCGCTGCGACCTTGCTTGCGGGGCGTTTGCCGCCGCGGCTGACGATCATCGTCGTCGGCCTGATCAATCTGGCTTTGCTCGCGGTCATGGCGACGCCGCCCTCGCCCGCCTTGTTCGTCGCGGCGACCGCGCTGTTCGGCTTCCTGTGGCTGTTCGCCATGCCGTTCCAGGTGCCCGTGCTGATCGCAGCCGATCCCACGCGCCGTGCGGCGTCGCTGATCGGCGGCGCGCAATTGGTCGGCTCGGGTCTTGGCCCGGTGCTCGCGGGCCTGCTGGTCGGGGAGGGGGATATCGCATCGGTGCTCGGCTTCGGCGCCGTGAGTCTTGTGCTTGGCGTGTTGGCGCTGGTCGTCGCGGGGTCGCTGCGCCATAGCCCCCGCGCATGACCACCGCCCTCGCCCTCAAACGCTCGCAGCCGAAGCAGGAGCGCGCCCAGGCCACCTATGAACGGCTGCTCGATGTGGCCGGCGCGTTGCTGGGCGAGGTCGGGCTCGACCGGATAACGACCAATCTGATCTGCGCGCGCGCCGGGCTCACCCCGCCGGCGCTCTACCGCTATTTCGACGACAAATATGCCGTGCTCGAAGCGCTCGGCCGGCGCCTGATGATGCGGCAGAACGCCGTGCTCGAGCAATGGATCGCGCGCCATGTCGATCACGGCCTTGCTGCGCTGCGCGACGGGATCGAGCAATTGCTGCGCGAGACGGCGGCGGTCACGCAGTCCGAACCGGGCGCGGTGTGGATCCTGCGCGCGCTGCACGCGACTCCGCAACTGGTCCATGTCCGGCTGGAGTCGCACCGTCACGTCACCGATAAACTGGTCGCCGCTTATGCGCGGCATCTGCCTGAGGTCGATCGCGTCGAGCTATGGCAGCGGCTGCGCCTGTCGGTCGAGCTCGGCTTTGCCGCCGACGAAATGCTGCAGGAGGAGACGCGTATCTCGCCGGAATTCGCGATGCGCCGCGTCGCCGCGCTGCTTCGCGCGGACCTGACCGACTGACCGTGGCGATGCGCCTGGCGCAAGTGGCGCCGGTTCCTCCGACCGGCACGAAGGGCTGCCGTCACGTCAGGGCAATAGCTTGGGTCGGGGGCGGGTGGCTACTCGCCTGCAATCAATTCCAGCACGTCACCAATAATCCGCCGCATGGCAACCCGCGCACCCGCCATGTCACGCGCGGCAATGGCATCCGCCACGGCAGCGTGGTGGGGGATGTTGGCGTTGCGGCCTTTGATGCGGTTGGTGAAGCGGATCGACGTGCGCAGCGCCGTGGACACCACCGACTGGAATTGCCCGTAAAACGGATTTTTCGACGCGCGCAGGATGGCGAGGTGGAAGGCAATATCGGCATCCAGCGGATCATCCTCGCCAGCTTCCGCCGCCGCCATCCGCGCCAGTCCGGCCTGGATCGCGGCAATATCCGCGGCATCATGGAACTGCGCCGCCAACGCCGCCGCCTCGGGCTCGATGGCGATGCGCAACTGATTGAACTGGCGCAGTAATTCGACCGAGAACTTGCGTTCGAGCAGCCAACGCAGCACATCCGGATCGAACAGGTTCCAATTGCCCGCCGGCTGCACGATAGTGCCCTGGCGCGGTCGCGCGCTAACCAGGCCCTTGGCAGTAAGCATCTTGACCGCTTCACGCGTCACCGACCGGCTGACGCCATAGGCCTTGGCGATCTCCGCCTCGGTCGGGAACGGTCGCTGTTCGTAGCGCCCGGTGACGATCGCGCGGCCCAACGTATCGAGCATGCCGTGGGTCAGATTTCGCCCCAGATCGGCCGGGTTGGGGGTCGGTTCGGTATCGCGGATCGGGCTCGCCATGGCCCCGTCTGGCGCAAAGCCGCGGCGCTGTCACGCGGCGCGACACGCGCGGCGAGCGTTTCTGACGCACGATCCGGCGCGGGCGTGCAACTCTTCCCGCGACGAGACATTGGGGCGTGATGAGCGCGTTCGCGCCGCACAGGAGACACAGATGAAGATGCGAAAACTCGGCTCGCAAGGGCTTGAAGTGTCCGCCCTTGGCCTTGGTTGCATGGGCATGTCGGAATTCTATGCCGGCCGCGACGACGTGGAATCCGCCGCGACGATCAACCGGGCGATCGATCTGGGGATCACCTTCCTCGACACGGCTGATATGTACGGCGTCGGCAAGAATGAGGAACTGGTCGGCCGCGTGGTGCGCGAGCGCCGCGAATGGGTGGTGGTGGCGACCAAGTTCGGCAATGTGCGCGGCGCGGATGGCAGCTTTCAGGGCGTCAACGGGCGGCCGGACTATGTCCGTGCGGCCTGCGATGCGAGCCTCAAACGTACCGGGCTCGATGTAATCGATCTCTATTATCAGCACCGCGTCGATCCGCAGGTGCCGATCGAGGAGACGGTCGGCGCGATGGCCGAGCTCGTCGCGGCGGGCAAGGTCAAGTATCTCGGCCTGTCGGAGGCCGCGCCGGCGACGATCCGCCGCGCCCATGCGGTCCATCCGATCACCGCGCTGCAGACCGAATATTCGCTGTGGACGCGCGATCCGGAGGACGCGATCCTGCCCACGTTGCGCGAACTCGGCATCGGCTTCGTGCCTTATTCGCCGCTCGGTCGGGGCTTCCTGACCGGCCAGTTCAAGACCCTTGAGGATCTGCCGGCGGACGATTACCGGCGCAACAATCCGCGCTTTCAGGGCGAGGCCTTCGCCAAGAATCTCGCCTTGGTCGCGGAGATCGAGCGCATGGCGCAGGACAAGGGGTGCACCCCGGCGCAGCTCGCTTTGGCCTGGGTGATGGCGCAGGGCGAGGATATCGTGCCCATCCCTGGGACCAAGCGGCGCACCTATCTCGAGAACAATCTGGGTGCGCTGAATGTCTCGTTGGATGATGCGGAACGCGCACGGATCGACGAGATCTTGCCGCCGGGCGCGGCGACCGGGCTGCGTTATGCTGCGCCACAAATGGCAGCGCTCGATCACTGAGGGCGGGGCGGTACCTTCGCCGTATAGGCCAGGCCCGCACCCTTGGTGCCGTCATGCTGAGGTTGGTTTATCGTTCATCGTTCTACAAGGTCGGGCTGATTTTGCGGCACAATGGATTCTGAATCGACTTTAGGATGAAGGGTCTGGGTGGGGCTTTCCCACCTGTTTACCGTTGACTGGGCGTTTACCAGCCCGGCGGGACAACCGGGGAAAAAGCTAGTATAGCAAGCGCGACGACTCCGCCGCAGCGGAGCGTCCAATCGCATCAGGGTCGCGAACGCAGCGTGGGACCTGGGGATGTGACATGACCGAATTGGCACTGCACCTGCTAGGGGCGAAGCTCGCACTCGGCCCGGCCAAGGCGGCGATCGTGCTGCCGACGATAGGTTGGGCATTGATCGGATCGGTCCTGGCCGCGCCCCAGCGACGGATCGCGCGCGGGCGACTCGCCGCGGCCTTGTGGCCCGATCAGGACGACGAGGCGGCGCGGCGCTTCCTGGCGACCGCCTTGTGGCGCCTCAAGCGACAACTCGGCGCGCTGCGCACGCCGCTCCAGGCAGGCAAGGAAACGATCGCGCTGGCCGACGATGACGACACCTGGATCGATGCCATCGCGTTCGAGCGCGGTGTCGAGGTGGTGCTCGCCGATCCCGCGAAACTGGATCATGCGGCGGATCGCGAAACGCTGAAACATGCGCTGGGCCATTACCGCGGCGATTTCCTCGAATTCAGCGACATCGACGCCATCGTGATCGAGCGCGAGCGGCTGCGCGCGCTGTATCTGGATGCGGCGTTGGAGCTGGCCCGCGCCTGCAAACGACATGGCGACTGGCGCACAGCATGCGAGCTGGGCCGCACGATCTGCACCGTCGAGCCGTTGCGCGAGGATGCGCAGCGTTTGTTGATGGAGGCGATGGTGGCGTGCGGCAATCGCGCCCAGGCCGTGCAGCATTATCGCGAGTTCGAACGGCTGCTGGCTGAGGAACTGGCGGTGCGCCCGATGCGCGAAACGCGCGACCTGGCCGCGTCGATCGCCCAGGCGCCGGCGGCGCACGAACAGGCGCCGGACAAACCGGCGCGGGGCGACACGCCGCACCGCGAGACGCTGCTGCGCGCGCGGCAACAATTGGCCGAAAGCCTGTCGTTGCTCGACCGCGCCCTGTCGCAATGAAGCGCGGCGATTCGCGCGCCCCCTGCCGCGGCAAACGGCGCGATTTGAGCTGACGGCGACAACCTTTCTCTGCCGTTCGTCACAATATCGGCAGTGGTGATGCGGCGGTGATCCGGGCGTGATCAATCGGTGATCTGGCACTGCCACACCATCCTCCAGAACATCCCGCTTGCGACTCTCAGGATTTGGAGGAGGCGTTGAATGAGGAGGATCGGCCCCGCAGCGACGTGCGCGCCACGACGCTCGTCATCCGCTGCTGGTACGAGCGCGGCGATGGCGATGCGCTGTGGCTGCGCGGCACGGTCCGCGATCTCGCGCGCGGCCGATCGCTCGCTTTCGAGGGGATCGACTCTCTGTTGGTGAAATTGCCAACCTTGGTTGGCGACGGTGTTTCGGCGCGAGGCGGATGACCGCGGCGCTACCTGATATTTTCGATGGTTTGGTGGGAGAGGATCGATGACGGACTATCCGCTGCTGCGCGCCAGTTTGGCGCCGCAATATGCGCAACTGCCGCCCGCGCAACTGAACGACCTGGTGCGGTCGATCTACGGCCCCAATGCCTCGGCCGAGGATGTCGAGGGGCTGTTCGACGATATCGGTAGCGGCTTGCGCCATGCCGCTGGCGCGGTCGGCGGCTTCGCGAAAAAGGCCGCGCCGGCGCTCGCCCGCGCCTTGCCGGCGGTGGCGAGCGGCGCCGCGGCGGGATCGGTGGCGGGGCCGTGGGGAACGCTGATCGGCGCCGGCGCCGGGCTGGCCGGTGGCCTGTTGTCGCAATCGGGCAATCGTACCGCGCGTGGCATTGGCGGCGCGATCGGCAGCGCCAGCGGACTAGTCTCCACGGTACGCGGCGGCGGGGCCACGGGCGCGCTCGGCTCGCTGGCCTCGGTGGCGAGCGGCGCGCTGGGCAATACCCCGGCCGGACGGAGCGCCTTGAACGGTATTCGCGGCGCGCGCGGCGGCGCGTCGGGCGGCGCGTCGAACATGCTCGCCGGCTTGCTCGCCCGGCCCGAACTGACGCAATCCTTGATGTCGTCGCTGATGGGCGCCGCGGGGCGCCAATCGCTGTCGGTCGGTGGACAACGCGTACCGGTCAGCCAGATGCTGTCTGCCCTCAGCAATATCGCTGGGCGCGCGGCGCACGAGGCGGCCGAAGCGGAGGGTTCGGCCGAGGACACGCCCGAATATGCCAGCGTGACGGCAGAGGCGTTCGGCATCGATCCGGAGGATTCGGAAGGCCGCACCGATGCGCTGCTGACCCTACTCGCACTGACGCCGTCGATCTGGATGAACCGGCCCGCGCCGATCAATGTCCAGGTCAACCCCGCCGACCCCTATTTCCCGGCCGGCGAAAACGCCTGGGCCGAATGGGACGCCGAGGCCTCGTTCGACGAGAATTGGGGGCAGGAGGATTGGGGCGGGGAAGACTGGAGCGAGGATTACGCCGAGAGCGACGAGGCGGTGGAGCTGGAAGATGTTTGACGCGGCCGCCCGCGCGACGCTGGATCCCGCGGCGATGATGCAGGACATCGCTGGCGGCGACCCGCGCATGGCGGCGCTGATCGAGATGATGCAGGCGCAGCGCGCGCCGCCCGGCGCCTCGCCCAGCAACGATGTCGACGCGCCGGACGAGCGCGACGAGCTGATCGTGGAGCTCAGCGCGCGGCTGGATGCGGCGGAGGCGCGGCTGACCAAGATGACGCGCATTGCCCGGCAACTGCACGAAGCGGGCCGTGCCGCATCGCAGCGCTTGAGCGGTCTGGCGGCGGCGCTTGGCGCCTGCGGACTATGCTGGGGCGATGACCCGGCCTGTCTCGGCTGCCGCGGTCGGGGCCGGCCCGGCATGGTCCGGCCCGACCCGGCCGCCCGCGCCGACCTGTTCGGATCATCGCCGCCGCCACGCGACACAGCAACGCTAAAACACTGATTTAAATGGTCTTTTTGGTAGGAGAGATGTGATGTTGGAGACCGCCTTTGAGAGCGACTTCGAGGGACTCGTGGAGAGTGATTTCGAATTCGATACCGAGAGTTACGACGAGGATTATGGCGAATCGTTCGATGAATCGTTCGACGAAGCCGCGCGCCGCAAGGCGCGTGCGCGAGGCGCTCGGCCGCCGCGGCCGGGGATCAAGCTGCCGCCGCGCGGCAATGTGACGCCGCGGCCGCCGGCGAGCGGCTATGCCACCAAGGCGGAACTGAGCGCGACGGCCAAGCGGCTCGACCAGCGCATCCACACCACGGCGGCCGCGCTGAAGACGGTCGACACCCGGGCCCGCGCGGCAGAGCGCGAGATCGGCGCGATCGGCCACGCGCTGCGCAAGGAGATCGCGCTGCGCAAGAAGGAGACGGCCGAGCTGAAGAAGGGCCTGGATGAATCGCGACAGATTGCGATGATCCTGCCGTTGATCGGCGGCGGCAGCGACAAATTCTCCAAGATGCTGCCGGTGCTGATGTACGGCGGCGGGCTTGGTGGGACGAGCGCGTCGAGCGACGGCAATAACGGCATGATGACGACGATGATGATGGCCATGGCACTGTCGGCCTGACCCGTCCGCCGCCCTCCAGAAGGAATGCGATATGTCACAGCAACAGTTGAACGCGCTCATGCTCGGGCGCGCGGCGGGGACGTCGTTCGGCGTCCCCGAGCAGGATCTCGGCCGGCTGAGCCTGATTGCCTATACGATCGGCAATCCGGTGCTGGCGATCGCTGCGGCGCGATCGATGGCGCGCAGCGATACCAAGCCGGGCGAGTCGGACCAGACCGAGAAGGACCCGGCGGAGAAGGATGGCGCGATCGAATCCGCGCAATCGGCGGCCGATTATGCCGAAGACGCCAAGGCGGCGGCCGAGCAATCGGAACAGGCCGCGGCGGATTCGCGACGCTATGCCGACACCGCGGCGATCGACGCGCGCAACGCCGCCGATGTCGCGCAGAAGGCGGCGGCGGTAGCGCAACAGGCGGCAAGCGAGGCGCAGAAAGCGCTCGAGGCGCTGAACGCCGCCAAATCGGGCGTGCCCGCCATGGCGACCAAGAAGTAGCGGCCGGGCAGGAACGCGATCATGGACCCCGGGCTGCAGGAGTTGATTGCCGGTGGCGGGCCCGACGAGATCGTCGCGGTGATCGTCCGGCTGCAGCCCGGCAGCCCGCCGCCGCCGGGGCTGCGGCTGATCGCCCTGTTCGGCGATGTCGCCACCGGGCGCGCGCCGCGCGGTGCACTGGCGGCGATCCATGCCCATCCCGCGGTCGCCAGCCTGAAGGCGCCGCGCGTCTATGCCGGCGAGATGGACGGCGCCCCGCATCCATTTGCCGATCGCCCGATGCCCAGCGAACCGGGCTTGAGCGAAGCCGACCCGAGCGAGATCGACAGCGACGTGCGGCGCCCGGCTGGGCTGGCCGAAACGGGGCGCGGCGTGGTCGTGGCGGTGATCGACTGGGGGCTCGACTTCGCGCATCCCGATTTCCGCAACGCCGATGGCAGCACGCGGCTGATCGGCCTGTGGGACCAGCGCGCCGATGGCGTGCCGCAGCCTTATGGCTATGGCCGGATCCATCGCCGCGCCGCGATCGACCATGCGCTGAGCAGCGACGATCCGTTTGCAGCGTTGGACTATCGCCCGGCGGCGGCGTCGCATGGCACGCATGTGCTGGGCATCGCCGCAGGCAATGGCCGCGCCGGGGGACCGTGCGGCATCGCGCCGGAAGCCGATCTGGTGTTCGTCCATCTCGGCCCGGGCGTTGGCGATCTCGGCAATTCGATCGACCTGCTCGAGGCGATCGACTTCGTCGTGCGCACGGCGGAAGGGCGGCCGATCGCGCTCAATATGAGCATCGGGCGGCATGCCGGGCCGCATGACGGCACCCTGCTGGTGGAACGCGCGATCGACTGGCTGATCGTCAACCGCCCGGGCACTGTGGTGGTACAAAGCACGGGCAATTATTATTCGCGCAACGTGCATATGGAGGGGCGGCTGCGCGAGGGGCAGAGCGCGCACCTGCCGTTCGAGCTGCCGCGCAGCGACGCGCATCCGGCCACGGTGGAGATCTGGTATGAGGGCACCGACCGGTTCGGCGCGCGCATCGTCGCACCGGGCGGTGGCGTGGCGACGGCTGAACTGGGCGCCAGCGCGGTGGTGCGGGATCGCGACGGGGCGGAACTTGCGCGGCTCTATCATCGCGGGCTCGACCCCAATAATGGCGATAACCTGATCGCGTTGGTGCTGCGCCCGATGGCGCCGGCCGGGCGGTGGGAGATCGAGATTCGCGGGCGCGACGTCGCCGACGGGCGCTGGCATGCCTGGATCGAGCGCAACGCCGCCTGCCCGGCCTGCCAGGCAGTGTTCGCGCCGGGCAGCGCCTCGCCCATGGCCACCACCGGGAGCATCTGCAACGCGCTGCGCACGATCGCGGTCGGCGCGTATGACGGACACGATCCCGATCAGGCGATGGCGCCGTTTTCGAGCACCGGGCCGACCCGCGACGGGCGGCGCAAGCCGCTGCTGGTCGCGCCGGGGGTGCGCATCCTTTCGGTCCGCTCGCGGCTGTCGCCGCATGAGCCGCCCAGCTATGTGCGGATGAGCGGCACCAGCATGGCCGCGCCGCATGTCACCGGCACGGTCGCGCTGATGCTGCAGGCAGCGCAGCACGTGCCGATCGCGGCGCTGCGCAACGCCTTGTTCGCCGCACTCGGCCCGTCGGCGCCGGCCGATCCCGAGCAGCGCGACCGCTGGGGCTACGGCGTACTCGATATCGCCGCCGCGGTCGCCGCGGCACGGCAGTTGCGCGATGATCCATCAGTCACCCCCGCGCGCGCGCCGGCGCCGGCAGCAGAGGAGCTATGCGTCATGGAACGGGACCAGGTCGAAGCCGCCGAATCGGTCACCGTCGGCCCGCCGGTGAGCGACGACGAGCGGCGCTGGACCAAGGGGCGCCGCACCAGCCGGCCGACCCCCGAGCAATTGATCCTGTCGCAATTCAGCGACGCCGAATTGCGCGAGATGCTGGATCTGCCGCCGCAACCGCCGATTTCGGTGGCGCAGCGCGAGAGCATTGAGGCGGATGTGGCGACCACCGACCCAGCTGCAGAACCAGCGGCGCCAGATCCCGCCGCAGCGCCCGACCCGGCACCCGGATACGACCCGACGACAGGGTATGACCCGACGCCCGGTTTCGAGCCCGGCAGCGAGCCTGCCGCCACGGCGCCGCCGCAGGCGCCCGTGCCGCCAGTGCCCGCCGTGGATCCCAAGGCGCTGGTCAACGTGGCGGTCAATCCGCAAGTGCCGTCGACGCAGATCGTGGGCTTTCCCGGCACGCGGCTGGTCGCGCCCTTGCTGGCCGGCGACGTGATCCTGCGTGGCAAGCATCGCCGCCGGGCCAAGCTGGTCACGCGGCCGGGACTGCACCGCGCCGGCGCGCTCAAGCGGGCCTCGGGACGCGGGCGTGGTCGCGCGCGCGAAGGCGGTTTCTATGCCGAAGTGATCGGCGAGGACGGGTTCGAACGGATCGCCGGGCCCGACGGGCTGTTGCTCGACGATGTGCTGATCGTGCGCTCGCGCGCTGAGTCTGATCCGGGCGAAAGCGACCCGCCGATCGTGCCGCGGCCGACGATCCGCCAAGGCTCGCGCGGGCCCGCGGTGACCGAGGCGCAGACCCGGCTCAACACGGTGCACGCGACGCGCATCGCCGGTGGGCAGGGGGGGCTGGAGCGGTGCCCGCTGAGCGTCGACGGCGTGTTCGGCGGCAATACCCGCGCCGCGACGGTGGCGTTCCAGCGCACCGCCTTTCCCGGCCAGCCGGGCGAGTGGGACGGGGTGATCGGCCCGCGCAGCTGGGCGGCGTTGATCACTGCCAGCGGCGCCGAGGTTCACCAGATCGTGCTGCCGACGCGCTGCCCGGGCCTGCCGCGCGAGCAGCAGAT
The DNA here is from genome assembly GCF_036663635.1 of Parasphingomonas puruogangriensis. Taxonomy (NCBI): domain Bacteria; kingdom Pseudomonadati; phylum Pseudomonadota; class Alphaproteobacteria; order Sphingomonadales; family Sphingomonadaceae; genus Parasphingomonas; species Parasphingomonas puruogangriensis. Next base: position 46,361 of record NZ_JAXOJI010000008.1, read on the forward strand.
CGATCATTTCGAGTTTGGTTCGGCCGACATCCTGCCCCGCCACCAGCCGCAGATCATCGGCATCGCGCGCTGCATCAGCGAGAGCCAGAGCAGCGCGACGCCGGTCAGGCATCTCGAACTGATCGGCCATACCGATGCGGTCGGTTCGGAGGCGGAAAATATCGCGCTCGGCACGCGCCGCGCCGGAGCGGTGCGGCGCGAAATCCTGGCGGCGATCCTGCGCATGACCGGGCGGCCGGCGCCGGCGAGCTTGGTGATCGATGTCGCCAGCCGCGGCGAAAGCGAACCGCTGGCCGATGCCGAGCAGAGCCGGCGCGTGCAGGTGCTGAGCGATTTCGCGTTCGTCGTGCCGGTGCCGCCGCGGCCGCAACCGGTGGCCGCCGCGACGATCGAGTTCGTGCTCGACGATGACGGCGATCACCGCGTCGATGGGCGCGCGCCCGTCGCCACCGCGTTGATGTTCGGGATTTGGGACCGGGCCTATACCGCCGCCGGAGCGGTCCGCAACGATGCGGCCGAGGCGAACAATTTCGTCGGTGCCGACCGTCGCCGCTTCTACCTAAGGGTGAGCGATCGCAGCGCGACCGGATCGACCGTCACGGCGCGCTGGCGCACGTTGACGGCGGCCGGCGCGGATGACGATGCCCCGGCCTCGCAGAACGTGACGCTGACCGAGACCGCGCCAGGATCGAAGATCTTCGTGTCGCGCGCGCTGATGCTGGTGACCGACGATACCGATGCCGCGCAGGCGACCGATTCGGGGCTGACCGCGGGGCCGGATACCGGCCTGCGCAACCGCGGGCAGAGCAACCACCGGCTGCGCCGCACGACGCTCGACGGCTCGGTGGGCGCGGACTATACCGCCGCGGCGGGCGGCGCCGTCGCGGTGACGCTGCCGGTGTTCCGGCGCAATCCCGAGAGCCGGCGGCGCGTGGCGCTGCGCGTCGTGCACCTCGGCCTGACGGCGACGCCGGCCGTGCGCGCGCTGATCGACGCGCAATTCGTCCACGCCAATCGGCGCTGGGCGCAGACCGGGTTGCGGATCGACCGGGGGCCGACGAGCGATCTTGCGCTGCCGGCGGGCGCCAGGGACGCGAACGGCGACTATACCGGCGACCTCGACACTCCCGCCGAGCGTCTGGTGCTCGACCTGCTGATCCCGACCACGCCCGACGACACGATTACCGTGTGCTTCTGCCGGATCCAGCGCGATGCGAGCGGGGACCCGGCGTTCAACGCCTATGCCGCCCTGACCCAGACGCAGGCGGCGCTGCACGGCAACCGTATGTTCATCTTCCAGCACATCGATCTCAACCCCGATCTCGAGACGCTGGCGCACGAACTCAATCACGTGCTGGCCAATCGGGAAGACAGTCCGCAGGACATGCGGTTCTTCACGTTCAATACCAACGCGCCGGGCGGGATTGCGCCCAATGTCAGTACCTATCGGCGGATCCAAACGCTGTTCACTGCCGATCCCGACACCGATCCGAACGATGAGAATACCTTCAACTGGATGCGCCGCCGCCGCGTGGGGCGGCTGCCAATGGTGCGGGATCCGGTGACGATCAATCCCGCCAGCGCAACCACCGGCAACACATCGGTAGGGACATTTTGATATGACCGAGCCCGCAAGCCTGACGCCCCGCCAACGCGTGATGATGTTCGTCGGCGGCAATTTCAGCCGCGCCGCGCTCGGCCCGCGCTACCAGCAGATCCTCGACGCGATCGACGCCGATCCGCGCGCGCATCTGGCCGCGTTCGACCAGATGTTTCTGTCACGGCCGGCAAACCGGCTGCAATTGACCGACCTGCATCTCGACAGCTTCGTAGCGCGGATGAACCGACATTTGCCACAGGAGGCCCGCGCGGTGGCGCGGCGGCTGTTGGCGCGGATGGCATCGCTGGCGCGCGCGCAATCCCACGAGATGACCGAAGCCGACGAAAGCGCGTCGGTCGAGCTTGGCCGGCAACAGCGCGAGCTGGTCGCGCGGCGCGACGTGCTGGCGCAGGTCGCCCGCGCGGCATGAGGAGGATGCGATGACCGATACTCGTTTCCCGCTGGCCCCCGGTGCCGGCGCCCCCGGCGGTGCCGACACCCCCAGCAGTGCCGCGGGCGGCGCGGCTCCGGCCACGCTGCACGATTATCTCGCCGATCCATCGATGCAGGTGGTGGCGTGGCCCGGGCGGCGGCTCGACCGGCCCTTGCTCCGCGGCGACGTGATCGTACGGCAGGGGCTTGGCGGTGTGCGGCGCTCGTTCATCCTTACCGCGCCGGTCGCGCTCGGCGCGCGCGCGGCGGAGGCGATCGATGTCGAGGCGCTGGCCGCGGGCCGGCCGGGCAGCGTCTCGCTCGGCCTGGTCGGTCCCGACCGGCTGCTGCACCCCGACATGACCGTGATCCGCCCGCTCGGCGCGGCCGAACTGGGGGCGGGACTCGATACCGAGACGGTGGCGCCACCGGGTGCCGCGCGTCCGACGATCCGCAGCGGATCGCGCGGGCCGGCGGTGATCGATGCGCAACAGCGGCTCAACCAGGTCCATGCCGACCGCCGCGCGCGGGGCGAGAGCGGCATCGCCGATTGCCCGCTGGCCACCGACGGCCTGTTCGGCCCGCACACCCGCGCGGCGACGGTGTCGTTCCAGCGCGTGGCCTTTCCCGGGCTGCCGTCGGAATGGGACGGCGTGATCGGCCCGCGCACCTGGACCGCCCTGCTCGCGCAGAGCGGGCGGCGCCCGCCGCGGCCGCAGGTGGGGCAGGTCGATCCCAGCCGCTGGGCGAGGATCCTGCGCCCGCTGGCCACCGGGCGCACCGTGCTGCGCACCGGCAATGCCGTGGCGGCGTTGGTCGACGGCATGGCCACGTTCAACGCGATGGCGGCGGACATGAGCGCGACCAGCGGCGAGCGCGACTTCATCTATCTGCTTGGCTGGGACAATTTCGATACGTTTCCGCTCGGCGCGGCGAGCAGCTTCCGCGACATCTATACCGCCGCGGCGGGGCGCGGGGTGGAGGTGGCCGCGATGCTGTGGGACCAGTTCGGCATCGTCACCGATGCCGATCTGAGCGCCACCGAGACGGTCAACCACATCAATGCGCTGCGCGGCGGCAAGGCGGTCAAGGACGATCTGACGACCAACAATACCACCGCCTCGCGGGTCCGGCTGGCGGTGGGCGCGGCGCTGGTCGGGCTCAATCCGCGGCTCATCTCGGTGATCCTGCGCATCATCGAACCGGATATCGCGCGGCTCGGCGGATCGCATCACCAGAAAGTGCTGGTGGTCAGACGCGGCGCTCTGCTGGTGGCCTATTGCGGCGGGATCGACATGAATCCCAACCGCGTCCGCGTGGTCGAGCCGGGCGCCGGGCACCCGCATCACGACACGCATTGCCGCATCGTCGGGCCAAGCGCGCACGACCTGCTATCGACCTTCCTGTCGCGCTGGCAGCATTATCCCGGGCGCAGCCGGTTCGGCGCGTTGCGCGGCGACGGGCTCGGCGTGCCCGCCGCCATCGCCAGCCCGGGCCCGGTCGATGCGCCGTTCGGCGGGCCGGTGTCGGTAATGATCGCGCGCACGTTCAACCCGGTCAACCTGGCGCCGCCGCTGGTCGTCGCCGAACGCGCCATCAAGCCGGCCTTGCTCGCAGCGATCGCCAGTGCGCAGCGCTTCATCTATTGCGAGGACCAATATCTGTTCGACCTGGATACCGCGCGCGCGCTGATCGCCCGGCTTCCGCAACTCGACCATGTGACGATCCTGATTCCGGGCAATCCGCTCGCCGACGCGCCCTTCTCGAAGGAATATCGCCGCGATTTCGTGGCCTTGATCGATGCCGCGCGGTCCGGGGCCGATCGCGCCAAGCTCGGCGTGTTCCAGCTCACCACCAGCCAGAGCGCGCCGACCTTCGGCGACCATACCTATGTCCATTCGAAGAGCTGGGTGTTCGACGACGAACTGGCGGTGATCGGCACGGCCAATTGCAACCGCCGCAGCTATACGTTCGACAGCGAGGTCGACGCGTTCATCTTCGAGGACGACCGGCGCGCGGGCGACGCGCGGGAGACGTTCGCGCAACGCTATCGCATGGCATTGTGGCAGCACCATTTGGGCGTGTCGGCCGCAGCGGTCAGCGACGGGGTGCGCAGCGCGCAGCTGTGGCGCGCCGGTACGCGCCCGGCGAGCGCGCGGGTGATCGAATTCGATCATACCCTGCCGACCGGATTCACCTCGACGGCGGGCTTGCGGCAGGCGGTGATGGACCGCGCCGCGGAACGGCTGCGCGGCGTCGTCGACCCGACGATCTGATGGCGCGCGATTTGTCGGGCGCGCGCGACGGGTGGGTCGCTCAGGGCTCGGCGCGCAGGCGGTAGCCGATGCCGAGTTCATTGGCGATCACGCTGCCCACGGGCCCGGGAAATTCGAGCTTCTGGCGCAGATTGCGGATGACGATGCGCAGATAATCGATGCGCGGATCCTCGTCGCTGCCCCAGGCGGCGGCGATGATCCGGTCATGCGTCACGACCCGGCCGATATGACGCGCGAGCACGGCGAGCACGTCATATTCCTTCCGCGTGAGATGGACCTCGGCGCCGTCGCGCAGCACGTTGCGACGATCCAGGTCGATGGTCAGCGCGCCGGTGCGGAGGCGTTGCGGCGTGGCCGACCCGATGCGGTGGCGCAGCGCGACGCGCAGCCGGGCGAGCAATTCCTCGCTGTCGAACGGCTTGGTGACGAAATCGTCCGCGCCGAGATCGAGCGCGGCGACTTTCTCGTCGGTAGCGTCGCGCGCCGAGACGATCAGGATCACCACGTCGCCATGCTGGCGCAGCAGCGGGATCAGGCTCAGGCCGTCGCGATCGGGCAGGCCGAGATCGAGCAGGATCGCATCGGGCTGCTCGGCCGCGGCGCCGGACAGCGCCTCGCGACCGTTGATCGCTTCGACCACGGCATAACCGGCGCGTTCGAGCGTGTTGCGCAACAGCCGGCGGATCGACATCTCGTCGTCGATCACGAGGATCTTGGCGGGCATCAGACGGCGCTTTCGGGTGCGCTGGCGCGCACGATCAGGGGAGAGGGGAAGACGAGCGTGAAGGCGGCGCCGGGCTGGTCGCCGCGATTGCCGGCCTCGACCGTCATGCCCATCGCCTCGGCAAAGGCCTTGACGATGGCCAGGCCAAGCCCGGTGCCGCCGATCGCGCGGTCCGATCCTTCGAGCCGGCGGAACGTCTCGAACACTTCCGCCTCGCGGCCCGGCGGCAGGCCGGGGCCGTGATCGACGATCGCCAGCCGGATTTCGCCATACAGGTGACGACCTTCGATGATCACCGGCGTGCCGGGATCGCCATAGCGCCCGGCATTGTCGAGCAGGTTGAGCAGGCAATGGTGGAGCAATTGCGCATCGACCCGCACCAGCGGCAGATCGGGCGGTACATCGAGCTGGAGGGGATGGCCGTCGAGGTTGCGGCGGGCATCGTGCGCGGCGCCGGCGACAGCGTCGCTGAGATCGGTCGCCTCGAGCTTGAGCTTGAGTGCGCCGGCCTCGACCCGGGCCATGTCGAGCAGATTGCCGACGAAGCGGTTGAGCCGCGCGGCTTCGTTCTTGATCGTATCGATCAAGGCGGGCGTGGCGCCGTGCTCCAATTGGTCGGCGGCGGCGATCACGGCGGTGAGCGGGGTGCGCAGATCGTGGCTGACCGAGGAGAGCAAGGCGGCGCGCAGCCGATCGCGGGTGCGCACGGCATCGACATCGCGCATCTCGGTTTCGAGCCGCAGGCGCTCCAGCACCAAGGCGGACTGGTCAACCAGGCTGGTGAGCAAGGGCAGTTGATCGGCCCGCACCGGATCGCCGGCATCGTCGCGCGCGATGCCGAGCACGGCGAGCGTGCGATCACCGGCGCGGATCGGGGTGAACAGCCATTCCGAGGCGGCCAGCGTGCCCGATCCCTTGCCCGCCGCGCTGCCCGCGTCGAACGCCCAATTGGCCGCGGCGAGATCCATCGTGTCGAGCCGATAGGCCGGGTTGCTTGCCGCCTGAACGGTGAGGCCGGCACCCGGCATCGCGCCGAGCAATACGGTCTGCACGGCGAACAGCTGGGCGATATCCTCGCAGATCATGCGCGCGGCGTCGGACGGATCGTTGACGCTGCTTAATTGCCGCAGGAAGCCGGCGAGCGCGGCATTGGTGCGCGCGCTGGCGGCGGCCATGTCGGCCTGGGCGCGGACCCGGGCGGTAAGCTGGCTGGTGGCGAAGGCGACGCCGAGCAAGACGAGCACCGAAATGACGTTTTCGGGATTGCTGATGGTCAGCGTGCCGGTCGGCGGCAGGAAGAAGAAATTGTACGCGAGGCTGGAGGCGATACCGGCGAACAATCCGGTGCGCAGGCCGAACAGGCTGGCCGCGGCCATCACCGGCAGCAGGTACAATAAGGCGACGTTGCCAAGATCGAGGATGTGGAACACAGCGCTGGCCAGGCCGGTGACGGCGGCGACCATCAGGCTGGTCCAGGCATAGCCCGCCTTGCTGCCCCAGGCGCCGGCGCGCCGGCGGGGGCGCGACGGCGCGGCGCCGCGCCGGTCGAGCGGCAAGACGTGCACCGCGATGCCGGGCGTGTCGCGCACCAGGCGATCGACGACCGAGCCATGGCGCAGTTCGAACAGCCGCGAACGGGCGGATTTGCCGACCACCAATTGCGTTGCGCGCGCGTCGCTGGCGAAGGTCTGCAACCCCTCGACGACCTGCGCCGCGGGCACGGTGGCGACGGCGCCGCCGAGTTGCGTGGCGAGGTTAAAGACCGCAGCCAGCCGGCGGTGTTCGGCATCGCCGAAGTTCCGCGCGCGCGGCGTCTCGATATAGACGGCGGTCCACGGCGCGTGCAGCGCATCGGCGATGCGCTTGGTGGCGCGCACCAACCCGTCCGCGCCGGGCAGTTCGCTGACCGCGACGACGATGCGCTCGCCGCCTGCCCAGGTGCCGCCGACGCCGAGCGCGCGGACATGCTCCAGCATCTGCGCATCGACCGCCTGGGCGGCGCGGCGCAAAGCCAGTTCGCGCAATGCCGACAGGTTTGACTTGGAGAAGAAGTGGGAGAGCGCGCGGGTCGCTTCGTGCGGCAGATAGACCTTGCCGGCCTTGAGGCGCTCGATCAGTTCGTCGGGCGGGATATCGACGACTTCGATCTCGGCCTGTTCGAGAATGCTGTCGGGCACCGTTTCGCGCACGCGGACGCGGGTGAACGAGGCGACGACGTCGTTGAGGCTTTCGACATGCTGGATGTTGACCGTGGAATAGACGTCGATCCCGGCGGCGAGCAACTCCTCGACATCCTGATAGCGTTTGGGGTGACGGCTGCCGGGGGCGTTGGTGTGGGCGAGCTCGTCGACCAGCACGAGGCGCGGCGCGCGCTCGAGGATCGCGTCGAGATCCATCTCGTCGATGCTATGGCCTTCATAGGCCACTGCGCGGCGGGGCACGATCTCGTAATTGCGCGTCAGCGCCTCGGTCTCGGCGCGGCCGTGCGTTTCGACCACGCCGATCACCGTATCGACGCCTGCGCGCCGCCGCTCGGCGCCTTCGGACAGCATCTCGAACGTCTTACCAACGCCGGGGGCGGCGCCGAGGAAGATCTTCAAACGCCCGAGGCCCTCCTGCGACGCCTGTCGCAGAAGGGCCTCGGGCGATGGTCGGTCGGAGGGCTCGTTCATCCGGCGCTGGCATCCAGCGCGCGGTTGAGCGCGAACACGTTGACGGTGGGATCACCGAGAATGCCGAACAAGGACGTTTCGGTATGCGCCTGGACGAGCGCATCGACCCGCGCCACCGATAGGTGTCGTACACGCGCGACGCGCGCGACCTGTGCCATTGCGGCAGCGGGGGACAGATCGGGATCGAGGCCGGAGCCCGAGGCGGTGGCGAGATCGGCGGGCAGCGGGCCGGTGACGCCTTCGTCGCGGCGCTTGGCGACGTCCGGCATGATGCGATCGACCAGGGCTTGTGACGTCGGCCCGAGATTGGAGCCGGACGAGGCCAGCCCGTCATAGCCTTTGCCGGCGGCCGAAGGGCGGGTCTGGAAGTAGCGATCGGAGGTGAAGGCCTGGCCGATCACGGTCGAGCCGACGACCTTGCCGTCCTGCGTGACCAGGCTGCCATTGGCCTGGTGCGGGAAGATAACCTGTCCGACGCCCGTCATGGCGAGGGGATAAGCGATCCCGAGCAGGATGGCGAACAGGATCGTCATGACGAGGGCGGGGCGGAGAGCGGAAGTGAAATCGGACGTCATTGTGTAACTCCTTGTGTCCCCGCGAAGGCGGGGACCCAGTCTGGGCACCCGCCTTCGCGGGTGAACACTTCAGGCAAGACCAAGGCCGCCAACGGCCAGGTCGATGATCTTGATGCCGACGAACGGGGCGATCAGGCCGCCCAGGCCGTAGACGGTGAGGTTGCGCGCGAGCAGCGGGCCGGCCGCCATCGGCGTGTATTTCACGCCCTTCAGCGCGAGCGGCACGAGCAAGGGGATGATCACCGCGTTGAAGATGATCGCCGAGAGGATCGCGCTTTGCGGGCTCGACAGCCCCATCACGTTGAGCACGGCGAGCCCCGGATAGAGCGCCACGAAGATCGCCGGGATGATGGCGAAATATTTCGCCACGTCGTTCGCCACCGAGAACGTGGTGAGCGCGCCGCGCGTCATCAGCAACTGTTTGCCTAGCCCTACGATCTCGATCAGCTTGGTCGGGTCGCTGTCGAGATCGACCATGTTGCCCGCCTCGCGCGCCGCCTGCGTGCCGGTGTTCATCGCCACGCCGACATCGGACTGGGCGAGCGCCGGCGCGTCGTTGGTGCCGTCACCACACATCGCGACGAGCTTGCCGCCTTCCTGCTCCTTGCGGATCAGCGCCAATTTGTCCTCGGGCGTGGCTTGCGCCAGGAAATCGTCCACCCCGGCCTCGGCGGCAATCGCCGCGGCGGTGAGCGGATTGTCGCCGGTGATCATTACCGTGCGGATGCCCATGGTGCGCAATTCGCCGAAGCGCTCGCGAATGCCCGCTTTCACCACGTCCTTGAGGAAGATCGCGCCAAGCAACCGGCCATCCTTGGCCACCGCCAGCGGCGTGCCGCCGGCGCGGGCGATCTCGTCGGTGACGCGGCGCAGTTCGGTTGCCGCCGCCGTTTGCCCCGCACCGGGATTGGCCCTGAGGATCGAATCGACCGCGCCCTTCTGGATCAGCGCGCTGTTGGCGCGGACCCCGGAGATGCGCGTCTGCGCGGTGAACGGAACGACTTCCGCGCCGACAGGCAGCTCGGCCAGCGTGACGGCGAACTTGTCCCGCGCGAGCACGACGATCGAGCGGCCTTCGGGGGTTTCGTCGGCCAGGCTGGCGAGCAACGCCGCTTCGGCCAGTTCGCCATCGCCGACGCCGCCGACGGGACGGAATTCGCTCGCCTGGCGATCGCCGATGGTGATCGTGCCGGTCTTGTCGAGCAACAGCACGTCGATATCGCCTGCCGCCTCCACCGCGCGGCCGGATTTGGCCAGCACATTGTAGCGCACCAACCGGTCCATGCCGGCGATGCCGATCGCCGACAGCAGAGCGGCGATGGTGGTGGGGATCAGCGTGATGAGCAACGCGGCAAGCATCGCCACCGGCACGCTGCCGCCGGCATAAGCGGCGAAGCCCGGGATCGTGCCGACCGCGATCAGGAAGATGATCGTCAGGCCGACGAGCAGCAGGGTTAGCGCGATCTCGTTGGGGGTCTTCTGACGCTCGGCGCCTTCGACCAAGGCGATCATGCGATCGAGAAAGCCCTCGCCGGGATTGGCCGTCACGCGCACGCGGATCTCATCGGAAATGACGCGCGTGCCCGCGGTCACTGCGGAGCGATCGCCGCCCGCCTCGCGGATCACCGGCGCGCTTTCGCCGGTGATTGCCGCTTCGTTGACCGAGGCGACACCGCCGAAGACTTCGCCGTCGGCCGGGATCAGATCGCCGGTTTGCACAAGCACTTCGTCCCCGGCGCGGAGCCGGCTGGCGGGCACCATTTCCCAGGTATCGGCGACCCCCGAGAGCAGTTTGGCGCGCAGATCGGCCTTGGTATCGCGCAAAGATGCCGCCTGCGCCTTGCCGCGGCCCTCGGCCAGCGCCTCGGCGAAGGTGCCGAACAGCACGGTCAGCCACAGCCAGACGACCAATTGGAGTTTGAAGCCGGTGCTTAGCCCATCCTGCCCGATCACGAGCAGGACGGTCATCAGCGCGGCGACGACGGCGGTGACGAACATCACTGGGTTGCGGATCAATTGCCGCGGATCGAGTTTGCGGAAGGCGTCGCCGATCGCCGGAACGATCAGGTCTGCGGTGAACAGGGATTTTGTTGCGGTGCGTGCCATGTGGCCAGGTCCCGTCAGAAGGTTTTGCCGCTGATCATCGCGAGATGATCGGCGATCGGACCGAGCGCGAGGCTCGGGAGGAAGGTGAGGCCGCCCAGGATCAGGATCGTGCCGACCAGCAGGCCGACCCACAGGCCGCCTGTCGTCGGGAACGAGCCGGCGCTTTCCGGGGTGTATTTCTTCGCCGCGAGGCTGCCGGCGATGGCCAGCATCGGCACGATGATGAAGAAGCGCCCGAGCCACATCGCCACGCCGAGCAGGCCGTTATAATAAGGCGTGTTGGCGGTCAGGCCGGCAAAGGCCGAGCCGTTATTGGCGACTCCGCTGGTGAAGGCGTATAGCAGCTCCGAAAAGCCGTGCGGGCCCTTGTTGAGCGGCCCGGCCAGCCCGGCGGGCAGCACCGCGCTGATCGCGGTGAAGCCAAGGATGATCAGCGGCAGGATGGCGATCGCCAGCACGGCCAGTTTCACCTCCCGGCTTTCGATCTTCTTGCCGACATATTCGGGCGTGCGGCCAACCATCAGCCCGGCGACGAACACCGCCAGGATGGCGAACAGCAGGAAGCCGTAAATGCCTGCGCCGACGCCGCCGATCACGACCTCGCCCAACTGCATGTTGATCAGCGGGACCATGCCGCCAAGCGCGGTGAAGCTGTCATGCATGGCGTTGACCGCGCCGCACGAGGCCGCCGTGGTGATGACCGAGAACAAGGCGCTGGCGGCGATGCCGAAGCGGACTTCCTTGCCCTCCATATTGCCACCGGCCACGCCCAATTGGTGGACGATCGGGTTGCCCGCGGCCTCTTGGGCATAGGTCACGCCGACGCCGACCAGGAACAGGATCAGCATGGCGGAGAGGATCGCCCAGCCTTGCCGGGTGTTGCCGACCGCCTTGCCGAACGTCCAGGTCAGTCCGAAGCCGATCAGGAAGATCGACAGCATCTGCACCAGGTTGGTCAGCGCCGTCGGGTTTTCGAACGGGTGGGCGCTATTGGCGTTGAAGAAGCCGCCACCATTGGTGCCGAGCATCTTGATCGCTTCCTGGCTCGCCACCGGGCCGAGTGCGAGCGTCTGCTTGACCCCTTCGAGCGTGGTGACTTCGACCGTGCCGGCCAGCGTCTGCGGCACGCCGCTGGCGATGTAGAATATGGTCAGGGCAACGCAGAGCGGGAGCAGCACGTACAGCGTTACGCGCGTCATATCGGCCCAGAAATTGCCGATCGTCGCGCTCGAGCGCCGCGCGAAACCGCGGAACAATGCGAAGGCCAAGGCGATGCCGGTGGCGGCGGAGAGAAAGTTGTGGATCGTCAGGCCGAACATCTGGCTGAAGTTCGACATGGTCGATTCGCCGCCATAGCTCTGCCAATTGGTGTTGGTGGTGAAGCTGGCCGCGGTGTTGAACGCGAGATGCCCGCTCAGGCCCGGCAGGCCCTGCGGGTTGCCCGGCAACACGCCCTGCAGGCGCAGCACGGCATAGGTCAGCGCCATCAGCGCGACGTTGAACAGCAGCATGTGCAGCGCGTAACGCCGCCAGCCCCGCTCGGCCTGCGGGTCGATCCCCGACAGCTTGTAGAAACCGCGCTCGACGGGGCCGAGCACGATATGGAGGGGCGTGCGCCGCCCCTCATAGAGGGCGAACAGCCAGGTCCCCATCGGCTTGGTCAGCGCGAGGAGAATGGCGACGAAGCCGAGGATCAGGATCCATCCCTGGATAGTCATGTGAAGGCGCTCCTTTCTAGAAGCGTTCGGGGCGGATCAGGACCGCCACGAGATAGAGAAGCAGCCCGAGCGCGGTGATCGCGGCGAGCCAGAGGTCAAGCGTCATGGGCGTGTCCTAAAGCTTGGGGGTCAGGCGTTGTCGCACAGCCGGACATAGGCGAGCGTCAGCGCCACCAGCCCGACCATCACGGCGATCCACAGAAGGTCTTCCATCGGTCAATTCCTCAGAAAGCGGCGGTCAGCGACACGACGGCGGTGCCGCCGGCGATGTTGCCGGTGCCGTCCTGGCCCTTGCTGAAGCTCGGGCGGAGATAGGCGGCGTCACGGTTCGAAATGTCGGTGCCGACGTACGAGACGTTGAGCGTGAGGTTGTGCCAGGTGGCGTCCGCGCCGAGCGACCAGTCCCAGTACTTGCCCGTCGGCGAAACAGCAGTGGCGTTGGGGCCGAGACCGTCCTGGCCCCAGCTATGGCCGATATGCGCCTTGGCGGTGAGCGGCGTGCCGGCGATGGCCAGCGCGCCGTCGCCGGCGACGTAGAGATTGTCGTCCTTGGCGCCGGGATTGGTATAGATGCCGGCGGCGGCATCGGCGCCGGTGCGGTACCAGCGGCCGAGCGCCTGCTGCTTGGGCGCATAGGCCACGCTGGCGGTGAGCGTGGCGGGGCCGGTCGTGCCGCTTAGCTTGACATAGGGTTCAGCAAAGTCGGTCTTGTCGGCGCCGCCGGGATAGACATACCAGGTGAGCCCGGCATCTAGCGTGGCATTGTCGGCCAGCTTGGCCTTGTAGCCGCCGATCAGATCGAGCTCCATATTGGCGCCGCCGAACGTGCCCCAGCCGGCCAGGTTGGAGGCCCAGGTGCCGATATAGAAGCCGCTATCGTGGGCGATGGTGATGCCGCCTTGCACCGCCATTTCCCGATCGGACTGCGACACGCCGCGGAAGCGATAGTCGGAAGCGATCGCGGCCGAGCCGGTGACGGTGATCGCCGGCGGCGGTGCGGTCTCGCCCGGCGCGGCGGTTTGAGCGTGCGCGGCGATCGGCAGCGCGAGGAAAGCTGCGGCGATGACCGGATAACGGAAGTTCATGTCTGCCCCCAACGGAGTGACGGCCGCGGAAAGGTGCGGCGCCTTGAGGGTGGGCAATTAGGCGGTCACCGCGTTTGAATTCGAGAGCGATTCCGGCCTTTCGCATAGTGCCGGCATATAGTTGGCGGATTGGCAGCCGAGCCGGTGACCTTTCGGCTAGGCTGGTACGCGGCGTCGTCGCACGGTTTCGACCACGTGATCGATCGCCCATACGGCCAAGAGCGAGGCGCCGAGCAACGGCAGCAGCAGCGCCGCGACGAGCAGGATGACGAGCGCGCCGCGTACCGGCGCGGCGGCGACTTTGGGCGGGGCGGCGAGCCGGCCGGCGGGGCGGTGCTTCCACCACATCACCACGCCGCTGAACACCAGCAGCACGATCGCCAGGCAGGTGGCGAGCATGACCAATTGGTTGGCCAGGCCGAAATAATTGCCCATGTGGAGCTGGACGCCCAGTTCGATCGCCTTGGCCGCCCAGCCATAATCGCCATAGCCGATCTCGCGGATCAGCGTGCCGCTCCAGCGATCAAAATACAGCGTGCGCTGCCCCTGCGGGCGATCGGGATAGGTATAAGCGGTGTAGACGCCGGTCGAGCCGTTGGGCAGGAACAGGCGGTAATCGCCCGTCAGGCCATGATTGCGGGCGAGCGCGGCCGCGATCCGGTCGCTTCCGGCGACCGCGGCATCGTCGCGGCCGCCCCGCGGCTGGTCGTGCCCGGCATGGCCGCCATGGGCCGGCGTCGAGGCCGGCATCGGCGCCTGTTCCATCGTCCAGGGCGCGTCGCCGAGCGCCGCCTTCATCGGCTGGCTGACCGGGGCAGCATAGGTTCGGTTGGACTGCGGATAGCCGATGCCGAGCGCGGCGGTGCCGCGCTTGAGCAGATCGCCTTCGATCCCGGCCCAGGGCAGACCGGTGACGATCAGGAAGGCGATCAAGGCGAGCGCCCAGGCGCCGGTCACGGCGTGCAGATCGCGCCAGAACAGCCGCCCGCCGGCGCGCAGGCGGGGATAGGCGATCCCGGCCAGGCCGCGCCGCCCGCGCGGCCACCACAGATAGAGGCCGGTGGCGATCAGCACGAGCGCCCAGCAGGCGGCCAGTTCGACAATGCGGTCGCCCAGCGTGCCGATGGTTAGCGAGCCGTGCATCTCATCGGCGAAACCGACCAGCGTATGGCTATAGACGGTCGCGCCGAGCACGCGGCCGCTGCCCGGATCGACCGCGACGCGCAGCGCATCGCCGCGCACTGGCGTGACGAACACGATTGCCGAGCGGGTGCCGGCCGGGGGGAGATCGATGCGCGTCGCGCTGCCCGGATGCGCGTGCAGTGCGGCCCCGATCAGGCGCGACGGCGGCAGGCCGATGCCGTGCGGGGCGACGAAGCGCTGTGCGGGGTACAGCGCATCGTTGATCTCGTCGTTGAACAGATAGATTGCGCCGGTGATGCTGAGGATGAGCAGGAACGGCGCGACGATCAGGCCGGCATAGAAATGCCAGCGCCAGATCGCGCGATACGCCCGGGAGGCGGGCAAGCGGGTGGCCATCGGTTCGGCTCCCGATCAGAAGCGGGTGGACAAGGTGACATCGACGCTGCGCGGCGCGCCGATATAGACTTGGCGGTCGCTATAGCCCGACCAATAGGCGTAGAAGGCATTGGCCAGGTTGCGGCCGCGCAGCATTATCGTGGCCCGGGGCAGGCGGTAGCTAAGCGCCGCCTCGAACAGGGTATAGCCGGCCACCGCCACGTCGTTGGCCGCGCTGGTATAGATGCGGCCGACGTGGCGCACGGTGCCGCTGACGGTCAGCGGTGTCGCCGCGACGGTGTAGAACAGCGTCACGTTGGCGAGCCGCTGCGGCACGTTGACGGGCCGGTTGCCCGACAGATCGACGCCGCCGGCGCCGGTCAGATCGTCGTAGCGCGCCTTGAGCAACGCGCCATTGGCGTCGATCGTCAGGTGGCGTGTGAGGGCACCGGTCAGCGCCAGTTCGACCCCGCGCGACGATTGCGCGCCACCCTGGAGCTGTACGCTCGGCTGGTTCGGATCGCGCGTGAGAATGCCGCTCTGCCGGAGCCAATAGCCGGCCGCGGTCAGCGTCACGCGGTCGCCGAACAGATCGGCCTTGAACCCGGCTTCGACCGCGTCGCCCTTGGTCAGATCGACGCTGGCGCGCAGCACGTTAGACAATAAGAGCGATCCGACCGGCGTGACGGCGTGGCTGTATTGCGCGTAGAGCTGCGTCTTGGACGCCACGTCATAGACCGTGCCGACCCTGCCGGAGACGGCATCGAAGGTGCGACCGAAGGTTTGGCGGGTGCCGACATTGAGATCGTCGATGCGCCGATCGAGCACGATATGATCGACGCGCAGCCCGGCGAGCAGCAGCCACTTGTCCGTCAAGTTGAGCGCGTCGTCGCCGAACAGCGCCCAGCTTTTCACCGTCGACGCGAAATCGGCGCGGTTGCCGGCGCCAGGGAAGTTCGCCGCGACATCGGCGGGGAAAGTGCCGCGTGCCGGATCGATCAGGCTGACGGAGATGGTGTCGCCGAAGCGCCGGATGGTGGCGAAGCTAGTCTGGTTATATTCGGCGCCGATGTTGATGCGGTTGCGCCGTCCGGCGAGCTGGACATCGCCCGTCAGATAGGCGCGGTTCGACCAAAAATCGTGATCGTGATAGATTTTGGTGGTGCTGCGATCGAGCCGCCCGCTCATCTCATTATAAGAAAAGTCCTCGGAATTCTCCCACTCGCGTGTGCCGTGATTGATGTTGGCCTCGTCGGTCAGCGTCCAGGCTTCGGTCAGCGCATAGGCGATGCGGGCACGGCCCCATGATGAGTCCGAATCCATGCGACCATCGGCGACATTGTAATTCTCGTCGCGCATCGCCCGATCGAGAACATAGCCATTGCTGGTCTGCACGACGCTCGAGGGACTGCGGGCGATGCTGCCGGGGACGAGCGGCGTGCCTTGATAGGGCGTCCGGTTGCGATCCTGGAAATAGTCGAACGCCAGCAGCACGGTCAGCCGGTCGCTGGGCGTGAGCACCAGGCTGGAGGTCGATTGGATCGTGCGCGTGTCGGTATCGTCGACATAGCCGGCGCTGCGGGCCATGCTGAGATCGGTGCGGAAGGCCGCGGTGGAGGACAGTGGCTGGTTGATGCCCAGGCCGAGCCGCATCGTATCGAAGCTGCCGTAACTCGCCAGCGCATCGACCTGGGTGGCGTCGACATTGGGCTTTTTGGGCACGAAATTGATCGCGCCGGCCAGCGCGCCATCGCCATAGAGGATCGACGCCGGGCCCTTGAGCACCTCGATCCGGGCGAAATTGAAGCTGTCGTAATTGCGGTTGAGGATGGTGGAATCGGCCACGCGCATGCCATCGAACAGATAGGACACCGCGCCGGTCGAGAAACCGCGGATCGTGGCGCTGGCCGGTTCGCCGGGCAGCAGGCCAGCCACCACGCCGGGCACGCTATCGAATATTTCGACCGCCGTGCGCAGGCCCTTGGCCTGCATCATGGCCTGGGTGACGACGTCGATGGTCGCCGGAGTCTCGCGATCGGTCAGGCCGAGGCGGCTGCCGGTTGCGCTCGGTTGATCGCGCTGGCGCGGATCGCGCTGCCCGGTGACGACGATATCGGAGGGCCCCGCCGCATCGTCCTGGTCGGCCGCCCCGGCGGGGGCGGCGAGCGCAAGGATCGACGCCGAGGCGGCGACGAGATGGTTGAGCATGATAGTCCCTGTCGGTCTGGCCGGCACGCGCGACGCGGGCCGGCACGAATGCCGTTATCGACGCGGCGGGGCCGCGCACGGAGGCCGCCGCGCATCGGCGGCGCCAGCGTGATCGACCGGCCGAAGCCGGTCAGGTCACGACGTCAGGGACACGGGCGGCCCGCGCAACGGCGGTCGCAGAAAGGCGGGCAGCGATACCCGCGCGCTGGCCATGACGCGAAAGACCGTGGCGAGGATGAAGGCCAGGGCGATGGCCAGCAGCAGCGGGTCGGTCGCCGCCATGGACGGCGTCGACAGGCCGGAAAAGGCGCAGGGCAGGTCCTTGCCTTGCGCCGGCTTGTCCTGATGATGCGTCATGCCGGGCATCGCCATGACCATCTTGGTGGGGGCGAAGCCCGAGCAGAGTTCGATGGTGATGCCGTTCGCCGACACGATTGGCATGAAGCCGGCGGGCACGATGACCTTCATGAGCAACGCCGCGGCAATCAGCCACATCGCCAGCAGACGGTGATCGCGGAGGTGGTGGCGGAGCGAGGTCACGCAGGCGGCCTAGGCCTCGATCAGGCCGATGTCACCCGGACATAATGCCCATGGGGCGGCGCGATGGTGGCGGCCGCCGAGCGGCACGACGGCCATCGGATCCGGGCGGACGACGCTTGCCCGTTCCCCGCGCCCGCGCTAGGGGCGGCGCATTCGCCAGGACCCGGTGCAATTCCGGGTGGCTCTTCCGGCCGCCGATCCGCCGGACAACGCACTTCGCATGCCACCGACGCCGCGCCGCACCGCCGGCGCCCATGCGACCTTTGCGGACATCTGCTATGACCATCCTCTCCCGTTACGCCCGGCAATGGGCCGACAGCCCCGCCGCTGCGCGCCGCGACGTCCTAGCCGGCATGGTCGGCACCTTCGCCCTGATCCCCGAAGTGATCGCCTTTTCCGCCGTGGCCGGGATCGACCCCGAGGTCGGCCTGTTCGCCTCGTTCGTGATCGGCATCGTCATCGCCGTGTCCGGCGGGCGCCCGGCGATGATCTCGGGCGCCGCCGGCTCGGTCGCGTTGGTCGCTGCCGCCCTGGTGCACAGCCATGGCCTGTCCTATCTGCTCGCCGCGACGATCCTCGCCGGGCTGCTGCAGATCCTGTTCGGGCTGTTGAAGCTCGACGTGCTGATGCGCTTCGTGTCGCGCTCGGTGCGCACCGGTTTCGTCAACGCGCTCGCCATCCTGATCTTCTCGGCGCAGGTGCCGCAGATGCTCGGCGTGACCTGGCACAGCTATGCGATGATCGCCGCGGGGCTGGCGATCATCTACCTGCTGCCGCGGGTCTCCACGGCGATTCCCTCGCCGCTGATCTGCATTATCGTGCTCACCGCGATCAGCATCGCTTTTCCGATGCCGCTCGCTACGATCGCCGATCTCGGCCGACTGCCCTCGGCGCTGCCTGTGCTGGCGTTTCCCGGCGTGCCGCTGGCCTGGGACACCGTGCGCATCGTCGCGCCCTATGCGCTGGCCATGGCTGCTGTGGGGCTGCTCGAATCGATGATGACCGCGCGCGTGGTCGACGATCTTACCGACACCACCAGTTCCAAGGCGCGCGAATGCACCGGGCTCGGCCTGGCCAACATCGCGGCGGGGCTGTTTGGCGGGATCGCCGGCTGCGGCATGATCGGCCAGACCGTCGGCAATGTCCGTTATGGCGGGAGGGGGCGGCTTTCGACCTTGGTCGCCGGCGTGTTCCTGCTCGTCGTGATGGTGCCGCTCCGGCCATGGGTGGCGCAGGTACCGGTGGCGGCGTTGGTGGCGATCATGATCATGGTCTCGGTCAGCACCTTCTCCTGGGCCTCGCTCGGCGATCTCGCGCGCCATCCCAAAGTGTCCGGCGCGGTGATGCTGGCAACGGTGGCGGTGACCGTGGCGACGCACGATCTGTCCGCCGGCGTGGGCGTCGGGGTGTTGCTCAGCGGCGTGTTCTTCGCCTTCAAGGTGACCAGGCTGATGGACGTGACCGTGGATTATGACGCGGCCAGCGATACGCGGTGTTATACCGTCAGCGGGCAGATCTTCTTCGCCAGCGCGGAGATTTTCGCCGACCGTTTCGCGCTCGGCGACACCGCGCGCCACGTCCGCATCGACCTCACGGCAGCGCATCTATGGGACATCACAGCGGTCGGCGCGCTGGAGGAGGTGGTGACCAAGATGCGCCGCCACGGGACCGAGGTCGCGCTGATCGGGCTAAACGCCGCCAGTGCCGTGCTCGTCGATCGCCATGCCCCCGGCATGTCCTGACAGCGCGGCCCAGGCGGCGATCTCTTGCGGGTAGCGCCGCGTGATCAGCAGATCGCTGGCCAGGCCGGTCGCGAGATCGACCTCGACCGTGCCGGCGAATTCCCAGGTGGCATTGCCCGACAGCCGCACCATGCCGTCGCTCTCGGCCTGCGCGCGCACCAGCCCCCCGCGGTTGAACACGGCGATCTCGGTCCCGAACGGTACCCGGCCGGTGAGGCATGCGGCAAAAGTCGACGCGGCCATGGCGCTGCCGCAACTGTCGGTCAGGCCGACGCCGCGTTCGTGCGTGCGCACGAACAGGTCGCCGCCGCGCTGCTCGACGAACGACACGTTGGCGCGGTTGGGCAACCAATAAGGCGCCGCTTCGCAGACCTCGCCCACGCGGACCAGTTCCGCCTCGTCGATCTGCTCGACGAAGCTGACCAGATGCGGGTTGGGCATGGCTACGGCAGTGAAGGTGCGCAAACTGGGCAGCATGGGGATGGTCTGCTCGACGATCTCCGGCCCCATGCCGGTCAGCGGCCAGACGGCGACATCGAGCGACGCAGGTCCGGCGACCTCGCGCACGGTATACACGCCGGGGGCCAGCGGCGCGTCCAATTCGGCCTGCGCGACCGACGTCTGCAGGCGCACCGCGGCGCGCGTCAGGCCGAGCGCCTCGAACCCGGCGCGCGCCACGCAGCGCACGCCGTTGAGGCAGGTCTCCGCCTCCGAGCCATCGGTGTTGAGCATGGTCATGCCGAACGGATGGCTCTTGTCGCCGGCGGTTAGGAGCAAGATGCCGTCGCCGCCGAGCACGCCGTTGCGATCGGCCAACGCGCGCGCCACGCTGGCCCAGGCGGCGGCATCCAGCGCGCTGCCGCGCGCGTCGATCAGCGGGAAATCGTTGCCCGAGCCGTGGCATTTGACGAAGTCGAAGTTCATGCCGCTGTCCCTATGCGCGCGCCGCGACGCCCGCAACTAGGGCACGGACGCACGGCTTGGATCAATGCTACCAGCGCAGCACATGTCCCGCATCGGGCTTGGCCTTGCCCGCGACCAGGTCGCGCCACACGCGCTGGTTCTGGTCGCTGCCGCGCGCCTGCTCGATCGTCACCCAGCCTTCCGCCTCGGCGACGAAGCCGCTCCAGCGCAACGCCACTGCGGCCTGGAACGCGTCCGCGCCGCCGTCCGCAATCATCGCCGCGGCGGCGTCCGGCGCGAAGAACCATAGCGGCTTGGGCCCCGCCACCATGGCGGCAGGCTCGGCATCGTGATGCGTCACGCCGACCTTGAGCACATGGGCCAGCGCCGCGCCCAGCCGCGCCGCCACCCCGGCCAGTACAGCGGCGTCGCCGGCAAAATCGACCAGCACCGCGGGCGCCACCGCCAACTCGTCCAGCGCATCATAGGCCAGGACCTGATCGTACAGCCCGGTGCGCTCGACAAAGGCGACATTGCCGGCGCTGGTCAGCCCCACGCGGCGCACCGCACGACTCGCCGCGCGCGCGACATGCGCCAGTCCGAGCGCGGTCTTGCTCGACGCGCTGGTCACGATCAGCGTCTCCGCGCCGTGCCAGGCGGCGCGGCGCAGCTGGTCCTCGATCAGGAAGCTCGTCAGGAACAGCGGCTCGAACAGCATCCGCGCGTCCTCACGCGCCGGATCATGCGCCGGATCGTGCGCCAGCCGGCGATACTGGTTGTAGACCGTGGCCATCGGCTGGCGATGCGCCGCCAGGTCGCGGAACAGCCCGGCGGAGATTTTGCCCGGCGCGACGATCAGATGCGTGGCGATGGGCAGATAGCCGTAGACCCGCTCGCCCACCGCGATCTCGGCATGGCGCGAGGCGGTCACGCGGGCATGGCCCCAGACCGGCACGATGCCCCAGCCCTCGGGTGCGGGGAAGAAGTCCCAATAGCGCATCGTCTCGCCGACTACGGCATAGGTAACGTTGTTGGCGGTCAGCGCGAACGCCTCGATCTCGAGCAGCACCTCGCCCTCGCCGGGCTCCGGCGCCAGCGTCTCGTTGATCGCGATCTGCGCCAGGGCGTCGCGCCGCACCATCATCTCGCGCTTTACCGGCATAGCTTGCTCCCCCCGGCGATTTGCCGCTGCGGCATCTTGCGACCGGCGCGCGCGCTTTGCAAACGATGCCGCAGGCCAGCATACGATAACCAAATGGGATAATTCAGCTTGAAATCGCCACGCTCATCAGGTACATATCAGGAACGATGAAGAATTGCGAGTCGGGCGCTGCGGCGTTCGGTGACGGGCCGGGGCGGTGACGCCTGCCGGCCCTTTTGCGTGTCAGGGGAGCGGACGATGGCCGATATCGGGGGCAGCAACAGGCGGTCGATGCAGGTGCGCGCGGTGCGCAAGGATGGGTGGACCAAGGCCAAGCGCACCATTTTCCTGTCGACGCTGGCGGCAAGCTGCAACGTGGTGGCGGCGGCACGGGCGGCGGGCATGGCGACCTGGTCGGTGCACAAATTGCGCAAGCGCGATGGCGAATTCGCGGTGCTGTGGCACGAGGCACTGGAGGCGGGGTACGAGCGGCTGGAAAGCGAATTGCTGGCGCGCGCGCTGGGGCAGGCGTCGAGCGGCGACAATCCGAGCCGCGACGAGATCGCTGTGCCGCCGGACGATTTGGCACCGTTCGACCTCGCGCTGGCCATCCAAGTGCTCAAGCTACGCGCCGATCTGGGGCGGGATCGCCGCAAGACCAAAGCGCGCCAGCCGGTGGCCAAGACGCAAGCCGAGGTCGATGCCGCCTTG
The DNA here is from genome assembly GCF_036663635.1 of Parasphingomonas puruogangriensis. Lineage (NCBI taxonomy): Bacteria > Pseudomonadati > Pseudomonadota > Alphaproteobacteria > Sphingomonadales > Sphingomonadaceae > Parasphingomonas > Parasphingomonas puruogangriensis. Next base: position 68,312 of record NZ_JAXOJI010000008.1, read on the forward strand.
CTCAAGCGGCTGGATGCCCTGGCGGCGCAGCGACGCCGCGAGCGCGGAGAGGGAGACGCATGAGCGAGGAGCGGCCGCTGGGACGGCGTGCGCTGATCGAACGGCTGAGCGCGCTCGACGCGCGGGATCGGTATCTCGAGGTGATGAAACTGCCCGAGCGCGACCGGCGCAACTTGTTCGACGACTGGATCAATTGGGCACAGGCCAAGCAACTCGCCCCGGTCGGCGACTGGCGCGTCTGGGTGATCCGCGCCGGGCGTGGCTTCGGCAAGACGCTGGCCGGCGCGCAGTGGGTGAGCGAGGTGGCGCGCACCACACCGGAGGCGAAAATCGCGCTGATCGGCGCGACGATGGACGAGGTGTGGCGCGTGATGATCGAAGGCGAGGCCGGGCTACAGGCGGCGGCGCGGTCGGACGAGCCAATGGGTGGCGCAAGACGGCGGGAGTGATAGAATTCGCCTCCGGCGCGACGGGCTATATCTATTCCGCGGCCGCGCCGGGTAAATTGCGTGGGCCCGAGCACCATGTCGCCTGGTGCGACGAACTGGCCAAGTGGCGCTATGGCGACGCGGCGTGGGACAATATGGTGTTGGGCTTGCGCGGCGGCGAGCGCCCGCGCGTGCTGGTGACGACCACGCCCCGGCCGACCGACCTGATGCGTCGGGTGGAATCAGGCAAAGGCGTGGTGGTGCAGATCGGCAGGACGGCGGACAATCCGCATCTGCCGGAAAGCTACATCGCCGCGGTGACTGACCTGTATGGCGGCACGCGGCTCGGGCGGCAGGAGCTGGAAGGCGAATTGCTCGACGATATCGAGGGCGCGCTGTGGACGCGGGCGATGATCGACGCGGCCCGGGTCGAGGCCGCGCCGGCGCTGCGCCGCGTGGTGGTGGCGGTGGATCCGCCGGCGGGAAGCGACGGCGATGCGTGCGGCATCGTGTGCGTGGCGCTGGGCGAGGATGGGCGCGGCTATGTGATTGCCGACGCCAGCGTGGCGGGCAAATCGCCCGAGGGCTGGGCGCGGGCGGTCGCCGATTGCGCCGCGCTGCACGGCGCGGACCGGGTGGTGGCGGAGAAGAACCAGGGCGGCGAGATGGTGGCCGCGGTGTTGCACGCGGCGGATGCGGTGCTGCCGCTGACGTTGGTCCAAGCGTCGCGTGGCAAAATCGCCCGCGCGGAACCGGTGGCGGCGCTCTATGGGCGCGGGCGCATCAGCCATGTCGGGGCGCTCGACGCCCTGGAGAAGGAATTGTGCGGGATGGTGGTGGGCGGGTCTATCGCGGGCCGGGGCGCTCGCCGGATCGCGCCGATGCCTTGGTGTGGGGGCTGAGCGAATTGATGCTGCGCAAGAAGGGCGCGGCGGCGGTGCGGGGCTTGTGATCTTCCCGCGCGGTGGTGCGTTGTCGGGTCAGCAAGGAGATGCGTGATGACCGACGAAACACCCGATATCGGCCCCGACAACGGCCAACGGCCACCCTTCGCCAAGCCGATCGACAAGAGCCTTGGCGCGATCGGCACCGGCGGCGGCTATTCGGGGCAGGAATATGATTCCGCCGGGCAGGAGGATTGGCGGCGGCGGCAGGATAAGCTGGCGGTCGATCCGGGCGGCAAGGTCGAGGGATCGGGGGCCGGGGCCGGCGGCGCGCCGGGCGAGGATTATGACGATGACACGAGCAACGGGGCAGGGCCGCCGCCGACAGGCACGTGAGGGGCGGGTACGTGACGGTGGCGCCAGCGCCGTGATCTGCGTATCGCGGCGGCCACAGATGAGGGAAGCCGATGGTACCGCGTGAATTGATCGATGTGGCCGAGGTGCCGGGCGGGGAACCGCTGCGGCTGTTCCGGCGGGGCGCGGATCATATGATCGTGCTCGAGCGCAACGAATTGATGAACAGCCGGATGAGCGGGTCGGAAGAGGCGCTCGCCGTGATGACGTGCGAGCGGTTGCGCGCAAGGGCCGGCGGGCTGGCAGGTTTGCGCATGCTGATCGGCGGGTACGGCATGGGCTTTACGCTGCGCGCGGCCTTGGCCGAGGTCGGGCCGGATGCGCGGATCGAAGTGGCCGAGCTGGTGCCCAAGATCATCGAATGGGCCGAGGGGCCGATGGCGGATCTTACGGCTGGGTGTCTGGACGATCCTCGCGTGAGCCTGGTGATGGAGGATGTCGCGGCGCCGATCTTCGACGGGACGGAGACGTATGACGCGATCCTGCTGGATGTCGATAACGGGCCCGACGGGCTGGTGCGGCCGAGCAACGGGCGGTTGTATTCGGCGCGTGGGCTGGCGGCGGCGAAGAATGCGTTGTCGCCGGGCGGCGTGCTGGCGGTGTGGTCGGCGGCGTCGGATCCGAAGTTTCTCAAGCGGCTCGGCGATGCCGGGTTTGCGGTGGACGAGGTGGCGGTCAAGGCGCGGAGCAACGGCAAGGGGCCGCGGCACGTAATCTGGTTCGCGACCAAGGGGTAAGGCTTCCAGCTGCCGTCATCCTGAACTCGTTTCATGATCCATCGGGCGGCTAAGTCCCAGACAAGAGGGTGAGCGTCGCCATACTGGCACAATGGATCCTGAAACGAGTTCAGGATGACGGCGCTTTTGGAGGCGAGCCGTGTCCGACATGGTCGGGCGGCTTGTGCTGACTTGCGCTTTTCAGGAGCACAACATGAAACTTTTCGGCCGGAAATCGGCCGGGCGCGATGACTCGCGCCCGGTTTTGTCGCGTGTCGGCGCCTCTCGCGTAATGGCGGATTGGCCGGTGAGTTACGAGGCGCAGGTGCGCGAGGCGTATCTCGGCAATGCCATTGCGCAGCGCGCGGTACGGGTGGTGGCGGATGGGCTGGGCGAGGCGCCGCTCACTGTGTCGTCGCCCGAGCTGGAGGTGTTGGTGCGGGCGCGGTCGGGGGGGCAGGCTCTGCTCGCGACGGTGGCGGCACACTTGCTGTTGCACGGCAATGCCTGGCGGCACGCATTGGGTGCCGGCGGGCGCGACGATGGGCGTGGCGACATTGGGCGTGCTGGCGAGCGTGCCGGGGCTGGGGTCGGCTGAACTGGTCGATCGGATCAACGCGTTCGAGGTCGATCTGGCGCACACGGCGATGACGTTGGTTAGCGTCGATGACGCGGCGTTGGATGCGGGCGCAAATATCGCGCTGGTAGGGGGCGAGCTGCTGCAGTTTGGATCGGCGACGCAGATCAGCGCGACCCGCTGGCGGCTGTCGATCTTGCTGCGCGGACGGCGCGGAACGGAGGCGGCGATCGGCATGCAGATGCCGGGAGACCGCTTCGCGCTGATCGAAGCGGCGGCAGCGAGCGGGATCGACCTGCCGCTGGCGAGCATCGGATCGGTCGCGACCGTGCTTGCCTCAAGCGTCGGCGACGTGGCCGGGCCGGTGATGCTGGCGACAACGGTGGCGGGGCGCCCGGTGCTGCCGCCCGCGCCGGTGCATCTCGTCGCGACCTTATTGGCTGGGGGCGACATGCGACTCGACTGGGTGCGGCGCAGCCGCGCGGGCTGGCGCTGGATCGACGGCGCCGACTCGCCGCTTGGCGAGGAACGCGAAGCCTACCGGGTGACGCTGCTGCCGACTGCCGGCGCCGTGCGGACGATCGAGACGCTGGTCGCGGCGGTGATCATTCCGGCGAGCGACCGGGCGGGCGGGCCGGTGACCGTGCAGGTCCGCCAGGCTGGCGCGCACGGCGAATCGCCGCCGGCCGAGATCGTGCTGTCAGCTTTGTAAGGAGAGATGCCATGAGCGACACCACCGCGCGGCTGGGCCTGCCGATGATCCGGCCGGGCCAGGCGCAAAAAGAACTTTCGCATAATGAAGCATTGGCAGTGATCGATCTGCTGATCGGCGCGCAGGCGAGCGCCTTTGGGCTTAATACACCGCCGACTGCGCCGGCGCCGGGCGCCGCCTGGGTGGTCGGATCGGCACCGCTCGGCGCCTGGGCGGGCAAGGCCGGGCAGGTCGCCGGCTGGACCGAGGGCGGCTGGCGGTTCGTCGCCCCAGTCGAAAGTCTTGTCGTATGGATCGTCGAAGCGGCTGTGATCGCCCGCTTTTCGGGTGGCGCCTGGGTGGTGGGCGAGCTGACCGGGAGTCGGGTGGTGATCGATGGAGTGCGCGTGGTGGGGGCGCGGCAACCGGCGGTGGCCAGTCCCAGCGGTGGCACGACGGTCGATACGCAGGCGCGCGCCGCACTGGCCGCGCTGCTCACTGCGGTGCGTGCGCATGGCCTGATTGCGCCCTGATTCCACCCGAATCTGTTGCGCTTCGGCAACAGCACGCAGAATAGTTCCACTTGCGTGGAAACCAAGTGTTGGGTAGTGAGTTTGCGCTGTCCGAGTGACACTGACGAAAGGGGATTTTTATGCGGAAGCTTGCCATCGCAATGGCGCTTGCCTCCACTGCACTAGCCACACCTGCCCTCGCACGCGACGATTCGTGGTACGTGGGCGTCGAGGGTGGCGCAATGATCGTGGAAGACATCGATTTTGATATCGCCGGTTCGACGGCGGCATCGACCGGCGTCGGTACGGTCAACAGTGACTATGGTTACGACGTTGACGGCCTGATCGGTTATGATTTCGGCGGGTTCCGTCTTGAAGCCGAAGTCGGCTACAAGTCGGCTACGCTCGATGATTATGCATCGACGGCGCGGACGCCGGTTTATGGTGACAATGGCGCACTGACGTCCACCACGGCTGGAACGTTCAACTATGCTGGCGGTCGCACTTCGGCGCTCAGCTTCATGGTCAATGGCCTGCTCGACTTCGGCGACGATGACGGCATCCAGGGCTTTGTCGGCGGCGGCGTCGGCGTCGCTCGCGTCAAGGCGAGCGGCTATGCGCTCAACACCAATGGCGACTTCCTCGACGACTCCGACACGCGCTTCGCGTGGCAGGGCCTGGCAGGCGTTCGCGCTCCGCTGAGCAGCCATCTCGACGCAACGCTGAAGTATCGCTTCTTCAACGTCGACGATGTTCGTTTGGTCGACGTTGCCGGCAGCCAGTATGAGGGCCGGTTCCGGTCGCACAGCATCCTGGGTGGCCTGACCTACAACTTCGGCGAACCGGCAGCTCCGCCGCCGCCGCCGCCTCCGCCCCCGCCGCCTCCTCCCCCGCCGCCGCCAGCTGTTGAGCCGGTTGTGGTCTGCTCGCCAGGACCGTATATCGTGTTCTTCGAGTGGGATAAGTCGGACATCACGCCGCAGGCAGCCTCGCTGCTCGACGGTGCGATCTCGCAGTACCAGAATTGCGGCAACACGCAGGTCATGCTGGCCGGCCACGCCGATAAGTCGGGTTCGGCGAGCTACAACGTCGGTCTGTCGCAGCGTCGCGCAGATGCGGTGAAGTCGTACCTCACGTCGCGTTCGGTTCCGGAAGCAGTGATCACGTCTTCGGCATTCGGCGAAAGCCGTCCGCGCGTCGAGACCGCCGATGGCGTTCGCGAGCTGGAAAACCGTCGCGTGGAAATCCAGTATGGACCTGGTTCGGGGCAGTAAGCTTCAAACCAGTTTCTACGGACTACAGGAAGGAGGTCAGCGTTGCTGGCCTCCTTTTTGTTTGTGCGGCGGAGATGGGCACCGCGGCTATGCTGCCGTCGGCGCAGAAACGTCGATGAGCGGGTCGTCCCGCAAGTATCGCCGTCATCCTGAACGGGGTTCAGGATCCGCTGGGCGGCTAAGTTCGGAGTAGAGGCCCGAGCATTGTTCGGCCGGCGCAATGGATCCTAAATCGAGTTTAGGATGGCGGTGTTTGGGCGCCCGTCAGGCTAGCTCAGGCGATGCGCTCCGGGACCGCGGCGGCGTCTTGCGCGATCGCCAAATCGGGGGCGACGGCTTCCCAGGGGAAGATAAACCAGTCCTTGGTGTCGCGGCGATCGATCGTGCGGGCGCGATAGTCGACCGTCTGCGTCGAACTGACATTGTCGATCAGCGTGGCGAAGCGGATCGCGCCGGGCGCGGCGCCGCCGGCCGCCAGTTTCTCGCGCAGATGCCCGATCGTGCGGCCCGAATCGTTGATATCGTCGAGGAACAGCAGTTGCTCGCCAGCTTGGCTACGCTGGGCCAGCTTGGCCAATGGCGCGTCGGCGAAATCCTTCACCTGGCTGGAATAGTCGACCGACAGCATGGGCAGGCCAGTGGCGTGACTTAGGAACACCGCGGGAACGAGGCCACCGCGCCCGACGCCGATAATGAAATCGGGCTTCCAGCTATCGCTATCGAGCAACGCGGCCAAGGTGCGGATCGCGGCGACGAAATCGTCCTGCGGGATCGGCGTGAAGATCGTCATGCGGCCTGCGCCACATAGGCGTCGAGCGTGGCAAGGTGCGCGGCGACGGCGTCGTCGGCCAGGAAGCTGCCGAGGAACGAGTTGCGCGCGAGCAAGGCGAGATCGTCGCGGTCGAGCGCGCGACCGGAGGCAGCGGCGCGGTAATTATCGGCGATATAGCCGCCGAAATAGGCTGGATCGTCGGAATTGATCGTCGCGCGCAGGCCTTCGCGGAGCATGCGGTCGATCGGATGATCGTTCATGTCGCCGACCACGCAAAGCTTCAGGTTGGACAGCGGACAGACGGTCAGCGTCATCGCCGTGCGCGCGAGGCGGGCGGTGAGCACCGGATCCTCAAGACTGCGATTGCCATGATCGAGCCGGTCGATATCGAGCAGGTCGAGCGCTTCATAGACATATTCCGGCGGGCCTTCCTCACCGGCATGAGCAACGAGCTTGAGCCCTTCGGCGCGGGCGGCGGCGAAGACACGGGCGAATTTGCTTGGCGGGTGGCCCAGTTCCGAGGAATCGAGCCCGACGGCGTCGATCTGGCCGAGCCAGGGCCGCGCCGCCTCCAGCGTGGCGAAGGCGTCGTCCTCGTCGAGATGGCGCAGGAACGACATGATCAGCTTGGTAGTCATACCGTGGCGCGCTTGTGCCTCGGCCATGCCGGCGAGCAGGCCTTCGATTACCGTGCCGAAGGGGATGTCGCGGGCGGTGTGCGTTTGCGGATCGAACATGATTTCGGCATGGACGACGCCGTCGGCGGCCGCGCGATCGAAATAGGCCACGGCCAGATCGTGGAAATCCTGTTCGGTGCGCAGCACGTCGGCACCGGCATAATAGATGTCCAGGAAATCCTGCAGGTTGGAGAAGTCGTACGCCGCGCGGACTTCTTCGACGCTGGCATAGGGGATGGCGACCTGGTTGCGCTCGGCCAGCGCGAACATCAGTTCGGGTTCGAGGCTGCCCTCGATGTGCAGGTGAAGTTCGGCCTTGGGCAGGCCGGCGATGAAATCGGTGTCGGTCATGTGCGCATCATCGCCCGATCGCCGCTGGCGGGCAAGCATTCAGCGTATCCGCGTCCAGGTCTGACTCTTGCAGCCGATCCCGGCAAACACGCAGCCTTCGCCGACGAGCGTGTTGGGGCCGGTCTGTTCGATCGTGCCCGAGACGGTCTGGCCGATATCGGGGATCAACACGCTACCGCTCCACAGGCCGCGTTGCTCCTCGATGAAATTCCGGAACAGCATCGCGCCGACCAGCGGCCCGCCGCCGCCCGCCGCGGCGTCGTCCTGCGCCTTGGGGCTCGCCCAGACGACCTTGCCGCACATCGCCTGGCCGCAGCGCTGGAAAACGACGCGTACCGACTTGTGCGGGTTGGTCCATACGCCCTTGGGGGGTGCGGCCAGCGCCGCCACCGCCGGGAGCAGCGCCAGCGGGGCGGCGGCCATCGCCATCATTATGCGTGTCATCGGCTTACCTGCGGGCCAGAGGGGGGCTTCGTCATCGCACGACGAAGCTGTTCCCCTGCTGAACGCGTCAGATCGAATCGAGTGCCTGGGTGAAATCGGCGATGAGATCGTCGGCATCCTCCACGCCGATCGAGATGCGCACCAGATTGTCGGTGATGCCCAGCGCCTGTTTGCGCGCATCGGGCACCGACAAATGGGTCATCGCCGCGGGGTGGGAGGCGAGCGTTTCGGTGCCGCCGAGGCTGACTGCGAGCTTGGCGATCTTGAGCGCGTCCAGGAAGGCGAAGGCTTCCGTCTCGCCGCCCTTGACGATCAGCGAGAAGGTGCTGCCGGCGCCGGTGCAGTGGCGGCGGTAAATGTCGGCCTGGCGCTCCATGCCGGGCGTATCGGCGAGGAAGCCGAGATAGCCGACGCGCTCGACCTTGGGATGGGTGCGGAGATATTCGCAGACCTTGACGGCATTCTCGCCGGCACGGCTCATGCGCAGCTCCAGCGTCTCGAGGCTGCGCATCAGCATCCACGCGGTGTTGGGATCGCAGATCGTGCCGATCGTGTTGCGCATCGAGCGGATCGTGTTGATATGCTCCTTCGAGCCGAGCACGCCGCCGGCGACGAGATCGCTATGCCCGCCGGCATATTTGGTCAGGCTGTAGACGACGATATCGGCGCCATGCTTGAGCGGCTGCAGCCACAGCGGCCCGAGAAAGGTGTTGTCGATGGCGATCGGCGGTTTGCTGTCGCCGGCGAAGATCGCGTCGCGGCTGGCCGCCACCGCTTCGATATCGACCAAGGCGTTGGTTGGGTTGGCGGGGCTTTCGAGATAGATCAACGCGACAGTGCCGGCCGTGGAGGCCTGGGTCAGCACGGCATCGATTTCCGCGCGCGTCGCACCGGCGGGGAAATCGAGATAGTTGACGCCAAACTTGCCGAGGATGCGGGCGATCAGCGTTTCGGTCGCCGCATAAAGCGGGCCGGAATGAACGATCGTGTCGCCGGGCTTGACCATCGACAGGAACAAAGTGGCGATCGCCGACATCCCGCTGGAGAAGACCAAGGCGTCCTCGGCCTCTTCCCACACGCCGAGGCGATCTTCGAGAATCTCCTGATTGGGGCCGTTGAAGCGCGAATAGACCAGGCCGGCCGCGCCGCCTGGGCGCTTGCCGGTAACGCCTTCGAAATGGCGCTTGCCGGCTGCGGCATTGGGGAAGACGTAAGTCGAGGTGGCGAAGATCGGCGGCTTCAGCGCGCCTTCCGACAGCATCGGATCATAACCGTGGCCCATCATCATCGTGGCGGGCTTGAGCTTGCGGTCGCCGATCTTTTCGACCGTCTTGCGCGGGGCGGGGACGGGCGCGCCGCCGGTGAGATCGGCTTCGGTGGGGTGGTCGGGCATGTCTCTCTCCTGATGCGCGCTGCGCGGCTATCGTATCTATTGTAACGATCCGGCGCCAGAAAGGGCACCCCGCCAGCAGCGCGCCGATCCACGCCCGCCTGCAGGGCGTGCCGCGTCGCGCAGCGATTGCTTATTTGCAGAAACAGTGAAGAATAGATGCAATAGCGGTAAGAACATATTGCGCAGGGGGCGGGCAAATGGCGGAATCCAAACTAATCAATCGCTTGGCATTGATCTATGCGGGCGTACCGATTCGCCATTCGCATCTGAAATCGGTCACCTTGGCGCAGTGGATGCTGGAAAGTGGGCGCGGTCAGTCCGATCTGGCGCAATTACACTATAATTTCGGCGGTTTGAAATGGCCGCCGGAAATGGCCTTGTTCGCGACCAAGGTGATGTACCAGGCGCATGACGGGCTGGAGGCCTATTGCAAGTTCGCCACGCTGGAGCATTTCATCGCCGGCTATTGGGCCTTTATCGGGCGTGCGCCCTATTCCGGCTGGGAAACGCATATCGCCACGCCGGAAGACTATATCCGCTTCATCGGCCCGATCTACACGCCCAAGCCGAGCTATGCCGCCGACGTCATCAGGCTGATGCCCGAGGCCGCCACCCTGCTCGATGCGCCGCCGCCGGCCCTTACCGCGAGCGCCAATGGAGCGGTCGATATCGGGACGATCGTGCTTGATCCCGGCCATGGCGGCGAAGCCAAACTGGGCGGCAGTTCGCCCAACAATGCGATCAGCGTGTGCGGCGTAAAGGAGAAGAAGCTGGCGCTCGATTTCTGCTTCATCCTGCGCGATCAATTGCTCGCTCAGGCGCGCGCTGCCGGGCAGAAGATCGACGTGGTAATGACGCGGACGACCGATGTGAATGTCGGCATTGCCGATCGCGCGGCGTTGGCCGGCAGAAACAAGGCCAAGGCATTCGTCTGCCTGCATTTCAACGGTGGCCCGCCCCAGGCCAAAGGCGCCGAGACCTATTATGCCGCGGCGGCCAACGGCAACCTCAACGAGGCCGAGGACAAGGCCTTTGCCAATATCGTGCATAGCGGGCTGATGACGGGGATGCGCGCGATCAACCCGGCGGCGGTGGATCGCGGCGTGAAGCCCGATACCGTCTCCGGCCCCGGGGTCATGGGGGTGCTGCGCGATACCGCGCTTGGCAATACGGCGCGGCCGAAGAAATGCGTCGCCGCCTATATCGAGGCCGAGTTTATTACCAATCCGACGATCGACAAATTGCTCGTCTGCGGCCCGGAAGCGATCCTCAATCGCACCAAGGTGCTGAGCGCCGTGGCGAAGGCGATCCGCACGCATATGGCAGCGCATTGACCGGCAGGTTAACCTGATGGCAGGGCGATGATCGAGATCTGGCGACCGTAATCGGGTTCGCGGCGATGGGTGGCGCGGCGAAAGCTGTAGAAGCGTTCGTCGTCGGCATAGGTATCGAGACCGAGCGCCTCGATTCGCGCCAGGCCGGCGGCGGCGAGGCGGTGGACGACATAGGCTTCGAGATCGAACTGGTGATGGCCGGGCTTGCCGGGGGCGAAGAAGCGTTCGTTGCTGGGATCGTGTTGGCCGAAGGTGCGTGCGAAGGCGTCGTCGACTTCGTAGCTGGCGCGGGCGATGCACGGGCCAGTCGCGGCGGCGATTCGGTCGCGCCGGGCGCCGAGTTGTTCCATCGCCGCGATCGTCGCATCGGTGACGCCGCCAAGCGCGCCTTTCCAGCCGGCATGCGCCGCGCCGACCACGCCGGCGGCGATATCGGCAAACAGCACCGGCGCGCAGTCCGCGGTGAGGATGCCGAGCGCGAGACCGGGGCGGTCGGTGACCATGGCGTCGGCATGCGGGCGATGATCGTCGTCATAAGCGTCGGTGACGGTGACGACGTCGGCGGAATGGACCTGATGAACGGTCAACAAGCGCGCGCCGGGCAGCACGGCGGCGATCGCGCGGGCGCGATTCTCGATCAGTTCGGGCGTCGGCTGCTGCCCGCGCCGGCCCAGATCGAGCCCGTTCACAACCCCGGTCGAGACGCCACCGCTCCGGCCGAGAAAGCCGTGCGGCACATCGCGCAGCGTCCGCGCGCGAATCGCTTCAACCCCGTTCACAGCACCAGCCGCATCAAATTGTCGTCATCGACCGTCTCGCCGACGCGGAAGGCAATGCGGCCGATGTCGCGGAAGCCGTAGCGCTCGTAGAAACGGTGCGCGCGGTGATTGTCGACATAGACGCTGAGGATCACTTCCTTGGCGCCGTGCGCGCGGCTGTGCTCGAGCGCCCAGGCCATCAATTCCTGCGCCACGCCATGGCCCTGCCACGGCCCCAGCACGTAGAATTGGTACAATTCGATCGCATCGGGGCGCCATTCGCCGGGGAAGGTGACCGGGCCCATCTTGACGAAGCCGATAATCTGCTCGTCGTCGAGCGCGAGGCGGACGGCGAAATCAGGCTCGGAAAGTTGCGCGGCAAGGCCGTTGGCACCGAACGCATCGTCAAGAAATGCGGCGAGATCGGACTGGCGATAGAGCGTGCCGAAGGTTTCGGTGAAGCTGCGCCGCGCCATCGCCGACAGCGCGGGGCCGTCGATCGCGCGGGCATCGCGATAAGTAATCATGTCAGGCCTTCCGGTTGCGGCCAAGTGGGGGCGGTGATGGCGACGACCTTGAACAATTCGCCCATCGCCTCGGCCAACCGCGCGCGATCGGCGGCAATGCCGTCGGCGCGTTCCGGCGCAGCCGCGGTGAGCGCGGTGGCGCGGGCGGCAATGCCCAACGTGTTCAGGAACGCACCTTGAGTGACGGGGCCGTACGGCTTGGCGCCTTCGGTGATGGCGGCGGCGAGCAACGTCGCCATGTCGACATGGGCGGTGAGATCGTGTTCGCCGGGATTTTCGAACGGATTGACGAAAGCGTGCGCGCGCATCGCCTGGAACGTGTCGCCGATCGCCGGACCGGCATAGCCATAATCGATCGCCAAGGCCGCGCCGCCCTGGGCGACGATGCGGGCGGCGAGATCGCGCATGATGGCGACGCTGGCGGGCGAGGTCTCGATGATCGATCCTGGCGGCGCTTTTTGCAACCGTGGCGGCAGCACGCTCTCCGGCACCGCCTTGCCGGCGATCGGCAGGAACAAGGTATCCTGACAGGCGACGAGCCGTTCGTGCCAGCCGTCGATCGTGCGCACCAACTGCCGGATCGGCAGCGCATCGAAGAATTCGTTGGCGACGATCAGCAGCGGCCGATCGGTCGGCAGGCTGGTGGTCTCGTCGTGCCAAACGGCGTGCGGCACGCGTTCGGCCTGCGCAGCGCGCAGCGTCGGGCTGGTCTCGACGAAATGAACCTGGGGCGTGAGACCGCCCTTGGCCATTGCGCGCAGCGCATCGGCGGCAAGCGTGCCGCGGCCGGGTCCGAGCTCGACCCAGGCCAGTTCCGGTCGGCCGGCGCGGTCCCACAGATCGGCGCACCACAGGCCGACCAGTTCGCCGAACATCTGGCTGATTTCGGGGCTGGTGGTGAAATCACCGGCAGCGCCGAGCGGATCGCGCGTGGCATAATAATGCGCGTTGGCCGCGGCCATATAGGGCGCGATCGGGATCGGCCCGGCCAGCGTGATGGCGCGCGCCAGGCGATCGGCGAGCGGGGGGACGCTATCGCCCTCCGACTTGCGGGAGGGGTTAGCAGAGGGCGTGTTGGAACGGTTCGGATCGGTGTCGGTCATCGGCGGTGCCCACATGCCCTCCCCTGACCCCTCCCGCAAGCGGGAGGGGAGAGTTTAGGCGCCCTCACGCAAGCGGGAGGGGAGAAGTTAGGCGTCCCTCCCGCGACGGGAGAGTGTCAGGCCACGCTTTCCGAGCCGGCAATCGGCTCGATGCGCTGGCGGCGGCCGGCCGAGGTGGCGATCAGGTAGGCACCGCCGAGAATCATCGGCACGCACAGCCATTGGCCCATGTGCAGCCCGGTAGCCTGAGCGAATTCGACCAGCTGCGCGTCCGGCTCGCGGAAGAATTCTACGATGAAGCGCGCCACGCCGTAGCCGAGCACGAAGATGCCGACCAAGCGGCCCGGCGCATAACGCGCCTTGGTCTTCCAAAAGGCGAACCACAGGATCGCGAACAGCAGCACGCCTTCGAGCCCGGCTTCGTACAACTGGCTCGGGTGGCGCGCGACATCCTCGCCGGTGCGCGGGAAGATGATGGCCCAGGCGACGTTGCTCGGCTTGCCCCACAGCTCGCCATTGACGAAGTTGGCGAGCCGCCCGAAGAGCAGGCCGAACGGCACCACGCAAGCGACATAATCGTGGATCCGCAGCCAGTTGAGCTGGTGCTTGCGGGCGAACAGGATCAGCGCGATGCTAGTGCCGATGACCCCGCCATGGAACGACATACCGCCATCCCACAGGCGCAGGATGCGCCACGGACTGGTTAGCATGTCCGTGGCGTAGAACAACACATAGCCGAGCCGGCCGCCCAGGATGATGCCGAGCGTGACGTAGAATACCAGATCGTCGGCATGGCGCCGGGCCATCGGCGCCCCCGGCTGCGCGAGCAGCTTTAGCAGATACCACCAGCCAAGCAGGATGCCGGTGATATAGGCGAGCGAATACCATTTGATCTGGAAGAAACCCAGATCGAGCGCGACCGGATCGAGCCCGAGATCGCTAAAACGAAGGTGCGGCGTTGCGGCCGTGATGGCGGACAGGATCAAAGGCTTTTCCCCGGGCTTTGTCGCCTCCATAAGGGGGACAAGGCACAAGACCAAGCGGAGAGAGATAAATGCGCACCAAGCTCGACCAGCGGATGGATGACGGCCTCGCCGCGCTTGCCGGCACCGCGCTGCCGATGGGCTCGATCGAGCTGGGCGGTGTGACGCTGCCGATGATCGCCGCGGCGCCACCGAGCCTGCCGGGCTATTTCGCGCATTACAGCGCAGAGCATCGCGACAAGACCTTCCTGGTAGCCGGCGACGAACGGCTGACCTTTGCCGAAGTCTATGCGCAGGCGGTGAAAGTCGCCCAGGCGCTGGTCGGCGACAAGCTGGCCAAGGGCGACCGCGTCGGCATCGCGATGCGCAATTCGCCGAGTTGGATCACCTTGTACATGGGCATCACGATGGCCGGCGGGATCGCCTGTCTGCTCAACGGCTGGTGGCAATCGGACGAGATGAAGGACGCGGTGGCCGAGGTCGATTGCGCGCTGATCTTCGCCGACCCGCCGCGCACCAGGCGACTGGCGGCGATCGAGGGCTTTGCGGTGCGGGTGGTGGAGATCGACGATACCGCGCCGCTGGGGCAGGCGCTGTCCGCGCTGACCGATCGCGCAAGCGAGGTCGCGCTGCCCGCGATCGGCGCCGACGATGCGGCGACGATCCTGTTCACCAGCGGCTCGACCGGCCAATCGAAGGGCGCGCTGAGCGATCACCGCGCGGTGCTGCAGGCGGTGTTCAACTATCTGGCGCAAGCCCTGGTGATGCTCGGCATCTCCACCGAGGACGGCAACCCGCCGACCACGCAGCCGGCGACCTTGCTCAACGTGCCGCTGTTCCACGTCACCGCCGAAGTGCCGGTGTTCCTGCAGAGCTTCGCGATGGGGCGGAAGCTGGTGCTGATGCCGAAATGGGATGCGGAGGAAGCGATGCGGCTGATTCAGGCCGAGGGCGTGACCTATTTCGTCGGCGTGCCGCTGATGAGCTTCGAGATTTTGACCCACCCCAACCGCGCGCACTACGATCTGTCCAGCGTGACCGATTTCGCCGCCGGCGGTGCGCCGCGCCCGGTCGAGCATGTTCGCCGGCTCAACGAGGAGATGGGCGGTGGCGCGCCTTTGCTGGGCTACGGGCTGACCGAGACCAATGGCGTCGGCTGCGGCAATTGGCGCGGCAATTATCTCGCCAAGCCCAATTCGACTGGCCGCGCGTCCGCGCCGTTGGTCGATCTCGCGATCCTGGATGCGTTCGGCCACCCGGTCGAGGCTGGGCATCGCGGCGAGGTCGGCATCCGCTCGGTGTGCAACTTCAAGGAATATTGGGGCCGGCCTGAGGCCACCGCCGCGGCGTTTACGCCCGATCGCTACTTCCTCACCGGCGATATCGGCTATCTCGATGAGGATGGCTACCTGTTCATCGTCGACCGCAAGAAGGACATCATCATCCGCGGCGGCGAGAATATCTCGTGCCTTGAAGTGGAGGCGGCGATCTACCAGAATCCGCGCGTCGCTGAGGCCGCGGTGTTTGGCCTGGCCGACGAGCGACTGGGCGAAGTGCCGGGCGCGGTGGTGGTGTTCCGGCCAGGCGAGGAAATGACCTCGGACGAATTGTCCGCCTATCTCTTCGCGCATATCGCCGCGTTCAAGGTGCCGCAGCGCATCTGGATGTCGACCGAGCCGTTGCCGCGGCTGGGCACCGAGAAGATCGACAAGGTGACGCTGAAGGCCAAGTATCGCGCGCTGGCCGACCAACCGATACATTCTTGAGGCTTGGCACTTTCCCCGGCGGAGGCCGGGGAAAGTGCCGAGGGGCGCATTCGGAAAGGGCAAAGCCTTCCCCCACTCCGCGCCGCGCGATAGAGCACGGAGCATGGCGGCGCGCGACACTCTGAACATCGATCGGCGCACGCTCCTTATCGGCGGTGGCGCGGGGATAGGGCTGATCGTCGCGCTGGCGGTGTGGCCGCGCGATTATGCGCCCAATCTTACCGCGGCGTCGGGCGAGACGGTGTTCGGCGCGTGGCTCAAGATCGGCGATGACGGGCATGTCACCGTCGCCGTGCCGCAGTCCGAGCACGGGCAGGGCGTCTATACCACGCTGCCGCAAATCCTGGCCGACGAATTGGGCGCGGACTGGCGCACGATCGCGGTGCAGCCGGCGCCGCTCAACCCGCTCTATGCCAATACGCTGGCGCTCGACGAACTGTTCGAAGGCGCGTTTGCGGCGCTGCCTGCGCCCTGGCGCGCCGGCCATGCGCAGCGCAGCGCGCTGCTGCTGACCGGCGGCTCGACCTCGGTGCGCGCGTTCGAGGCGCCGCTTCGCGCGGCGGGGGCGGCGGCGCGGATCCTGCTGACCAAGGCTGCGGCGGCGCGCTGGGGCGTCGACTGGCAGAGCTGCGGTGCGGCCGGCGGGTTCGTCACCCACGGCGACAAGAAGCTGCGCTTCGCCGCTTTGGCGGCGGAATCGGTGGGCGGCGACGTGCCGCACCCCATTCCGCTGCGCGCCAATGACGGCAGCCGGCTCTACGGCCAGTCGCTGCCGCGGCTCGACGTGCCCGCCAAGGTCGATGGCTCGGCCAATTTCGCCGGCGATATCCGTCTGCCCGACATGGTCTATGCCAGTATCCGGCAGGGGCCGACCGGTGATTCGCGGCTGATCCGCGTCAACCACGCCGCCGCCGATCGCTTGCGCGGGGTGATGCAGGTGGTGACCAACGAGCGCTGGGTCGCCGCGATCGCCAATAGCTGGTGGGCGGCGAACAAAGCGCTCGATGCGTTGGCGCCGCGCTTTGCCACCACCGGCGCGATCATCAACAGCGATTCGATCCAGGCCGCGCTCGCCGCGGCGTTGGATGGGCCGGGCAAGCGGCTGGCGGCACAAGGCGATTTGTCTGCGGTGTTCAAGGGCGCGAGCGTCGTCACCGCCGATTATCGCGCCGGGCTCGCCGTCCATGCCGCGATCGAGACGACCACCGCCACGGCGCAGTTCAAGCACGGCAAGCTCGAATTGTGGTTGCCGACTCAGGCGCCCGGCGTGGCGCGCGCCGCCGCCGCCGCGGTGCTCGGCATCGCGGCGGGCGATGTGACGATCTATCCAATGCTCGCCGGCGGGTCGTTCGGCGCCAATCTTGAACCTTTGGTAGCGGAACAGGCGGCGTTGATCGCGCGCGAGATCAAGCGCCCGGTGCAACTCGTCTGGTCGCGCAGCGAGGATCTGCTGCACGATCGCTTTCGCCCGCCGGCCGCGGCGCGGATGGCTGCCCGGCTCGGGACCAACGGCCAGATTCAGGGCTGGCTGGCCAAGATCGCCGCGCCGGCGACCGGGCACGATCTCGCCGCACGGTTGCTCGCCAACGATCCCGTCGCGATGGCCGCGCTCGCTGCGCGCGGCGGCGGTGACCGTTATGCCGTCGCCGGTGCGCGACCCTTCTACACCATCCCCAATTTCGCGGTCGATCATCATGCTGCCGAGATCGGGGTGCCGACCGGCCATTGGCGCTCGGGCGCGCACAGCTACACCTGCTTCTTTACCGAGAGCTTTCTCGACGAGCTCGCCCATGTCGCCGGCACCGAGCCTCTGTCGTACCGCATCGGCATGCTCGGCGGCAACGCGCGGCTGGCCCGCTGCCTGTCTACAGCGGCGTCGCTGGGGGGGTGGGAAGGCGGCGTGCCGGGCAGCGGGCAGGGCATAGCCTGCCATGCTTTCCGTGGCAGTTACATCGCGGTGCTGGCCGAGGCGAGCATCGGCGCGGGGCAGCGGCCGCAGGTCGATCGCTTGGTCGCCGCGGTCGATTGCGGGCGGCAGGTCAATCCCGACGTGGTGCGCCAGGCGATCGAGGGCGGGCTGATCTTCGGCATGGCGCAGGCGCTCGGGGCGTCGACCGGTTTCACCGAGAATTTGGCCGATGCGCGCGGTTTTGGCGATCTGGGCCTTCCGCGATTGTCCGACACACCCGATATCACCGTAGAACTCATCCGCAGCGAAGCCGAACCCGGCGGGGTCAGCGAACTTGCCGTGCCGCCGGTTGCGCCGGCCATTGCGAACGCGCTGCAATCCGCTACCGGCATGAGACTGCGCAGCCTGCCGCTCAGGCCAGGAGATCAATGATGTTGCCCGCTGGCCATCCGGCCATTCCCCGTCCCAAGATCGGCGTCCTGCTGACCAACCTCGGCACGCCCGATGGCCCCGACGTCAAATCGGTGAAGCGCTATCTCGGCGAATTCCTGTCCGATCGCCGCGTGGTGGAGATCCCGCCGATCGCCTGGCAGCCGATCCTGCGCGGCATCATTCTCAATACGCGGCCGAAGAAATCGGCGCATGCCTATGGCCTGGTGTGGCGCGAGGATGGCTCGCCGCTGGCCGCGATCACGCGGCTGCAGGCGGCGGCACTGAAGGATGCCTTTGGGCCGACGGTGCTGGTCGATTGGGCGATGCGCTACGGCAATCCGTCGATTCCCCAGCAGCTGGCGGCGATGAAGGCGGCCGGGTGCGAGCGCATTTTGGTCGCGCCGCTCTACCCACAATATTGCGCCGCGACGACCGCGACCGCTAATGACAAGGCGTTCGCTGCGCTGGCCGCCATGCGCTGGCAACCGGCGCTGCGCACCCTGCCGCCTTATCATGACGATCCCGCCTATATCGGCGCGCTGGCCACAACGATCGAAGAGGGGCTGGCGGCACTCGATTTCGTGCCCGACACGATCGTCGCCAGCTTCCACGGCATGCCCGAACGGACGCTGGAACTGGGCGATCCTTATCACTGCCACTGCCAGAAGACCGCGCGGCTGCTGTCCGAAGCGCTCGGGCGGGAGGTGATCATCTCGTTCCAATCGCGCTTCGGGCGCGCCAAATGGCTCGGGCCGGCGACCGATACGACGCTCGAGGAATTGCCGGGGCAGGGCGTGAAA
Source organism: Parasphingomonas puruogangriensis (assembly GCF_036663635.1). Classification (NCBI taxonomy): domain Bacteria; kingdom Pseudomonadati; phylum Pseudomonadota; class Alphaproteobacteria; order Sphingomonadales; family Sphingomonadaceae; genus Parasphingomonas; species Parasphingomonas puruogangriensis. The sequence continues at coordinate 87,057 of NZ_JAXOJI010000008.1, forward strand.
AAGGTGGCAATCCTGGCGCCCGGCTTCTCCGCCGATTGCCTGGAGACGTTGGAAGAACTGGCGATTCGCGGGCGCGAAAGCTTTGTCGAGGCCGGTGGCACGCACTTTGCCTATCTGCCGTGCCTCAACTACAGCGCCGTTGGCATTGAAATGTTACGCACGCTGCTCGCCCGGGAGCTTGAAGGCTGGGTCGCCAAGCCGTAGCGTCACCGCTCAAGAAACGGCAGAATGCAGGAGAGAGCTATGGCACGCGTCGCGATCGTCACCGGGGGTACGCGCGGAATCGGCGAGGCGATCAGCCTTGCGCTGCAGGATATGGGCATCACCGTGGCGGCCAGCTATGCCGGCAATGCGCAACGCGCGGCCGAGTTCACCGAACGGACCGGTATTCCGGCCTATCAATGGGATGTCGGTGATTATGACGCCTGCCAGGCCGGCTGCGCGCAGGTCGCCGCCGATTTCGGTGATGTCGATATCGTGGTCAACAATGCCGGGATCACGCGCGACGGGACGATCCTGAAAATGTCCTATGCCGATTGGAAAGAGGTCATCGACACCAATCTCGGCGGCTGCTTCAACATGGCCAAGGCGGTGTTCCCGGGCATGCGGACGCGCAAATGGGGGCGCATCGTCAATATCGGCTCGATCAACGGGCAGGCCGGGCAGTACGGCCAGGTCAATTATGCGGCGGCGAAATCCGGCATTCACGGCTTCACCAAGGCGCTGGCGCAGGAAGGCGCGCGCGCCGGGGTGACGGTCAACGCGATCGCGCCGGGCTATATCGATACCGACATGGTGGCGGCGGTGCCGGCCGACGTGCTGGAGAAGATCGTCGCCAAGATCCCGGTCGGGCGGCTGGGCCAGGCGAGCGAGATCGCGCGCGGGGTGGCGTTCCTGGTCTCGGAAGAGGGCGGGTTCGTGACCGGATCAACGCTGAGCATCAATGGCGGGCAGCATATGTACTGACGGGTGCATGGGCGACGACGTTCGCTCCGGTGCGCAGCCATGCTGCGCGGCGCCCGGCACGGCCGGCGGACGGGGCCTGGTGCCCCGATCCGGCCGACGGCTTTGCCGTCGGCGCCGCGTTTACCTTACCCGTAAGCCCTTCCCCGGCGAAAGCCGGGGCCCAGTCACGAAGGTGGATGTAACAGCGCGCCGCGCCAGCCAATTTCTGTTCCGCGACTGGGCCCCGGCCTTCGCCGGGCAACTAGTCGGGGGAATGGCGTAAAAAAGCGGGCCGACCCCCGAAGGAGCCGGCCCTACCCGCTGTACGCAACAGGCGGGATCTCGTGAAACTGGTGCGCGCGCTGGCGGTGGACGGCGGCAAAGCCGCCGTCGGACGGGGTCGCCTAGACAGGCGACCCCGCCGGCCGTGCCGGGCTATGCTCTTCGAGCATCGCGCGGGCGTCGCCGCGCTTAGCGCCGGCAGTAGCGGGGATCGTCCGACCGATCGATCGCGCGACCGGCCAAGGCGCCTGCGCCGGCCCCGAGCACCGCACCCAGGGTGCGGTCGCCTCGTCCGGCGACCGAGTTGCCGAGCAAGCCACCGGCGATCGCGCCTATCACCGTGCCGCCGACGGCATCGCAGCGATCGTTGCGGTTGCGGCGGCTGTTATTGCGATAGCGACGGTCATCATTGTTGTAGCGACGGTCATCGCGATAGTTGCGATTGTCATAGCCGCGGTCGCCGCGATCATATTGGCTATAGCCACGATCATAACGCTGGGCCGATGCCGGCGTCGCGACGATGGCGGTGGAGCCCATGGCGAGTGCGGTCAGGGCGAGCATTGCTTTGTTGAACATGGCGTATCTCCTTAAATAACTGGGGAGCGGCTTCACTCCCTTGTTGATGCCGTTCTAGGGGCGCGGCATTGAGCCGAGCCTGAATGCCTCCGTTATCCTGCGTTCATCGCGCGCCGGGCTGGCGGTCAGCGCGCGGGCCGCTAAGAGGGCGCGTGCGCGCCTGGCTTTCCATCCTATCCTTGTTGATCATTGCGCCCGATTGGGACGGGCCGCAGCGGCTTGGCCTGCTCGATCCCGACGCGCAGATCACTGCGACGCGCGTCGGGATCGATCCCGCCCAGCCACGCCATGTCCGGCTCGGCCGGCTGACCTATCTGGGCGGCGTCGAGCTGCGCAGTCCGGACCCGGTGTTCGGCGGCTTTTCCGCCATGCAGCTGACCGGCGATCGCTTCACCCTGCTCAGCGACGGCGGCGGCATCGTCCGCTTCCGGCTCGATGCGCAGGGGCGGATCAGCGATCAGCAGATCGCCGAACTCCCCGCCGGCCCAGCCACCGGCTGGGAGAAGCGCGACCGTGACAGCGAATCGCTAATCGTCGATGCTGCGACCGGCGACGTGTTGATCGGGTTCGAGCGGGTCAATGAAATCTGGCGCTATGATGCGCTGCTGACTCGCGCGATCCGCCACGCGGCGCCCAAGACGATGCATGATTGGGATGAAAATGGCGGGCCCGAGGCGATGGTCCGCCTGGCCGATGGCCGCACCATCGTGTTGGCTGAATCGAGCGGCCCGAAAAAGAAGCCGGGTCGTTACGCGCTGAGCTTTGCCGGCGATCCGACGCGCAGCGGCCAGCGCGCCGTACGCTTCCTTTATATGCCGCCCGCCGGGTTCGATCCGAGCGATGCCGCGGCGCTGCCCGATGGCCGCATTCTTGTGCTCAATCGCCGATTCGCCACGCCGTTCGATTTCGCCGCCAAGCTGACCATCGTGGATCCGCGTACGATTCGCGCCGGCGCGATGGTCAGGGGCCAGGAGGTGGCAACGATCGACACCCCGCTGACGCGCGACAATTTCGAAGGGCTCGTGGTGACCAAGGAAGGGCAGGCCACGGTGATCTGGCTGATCTCCGACGACAATCAGTTCTTCCTGGAACGCACACTGCTGATGAAGTTCCGGCTCGAGCCCGCACCGCACGCCAAGCAGTAGAAACGCCGACGGCCCGCACTTCGCATGAAGTGCGGGCCGATCAAGCCATCATCTCAACGGGATCAGGCGGCGACGGGAACCAGCTTCTTGCGCACGTCGCGCTTCAAGCGGCGCGCCTTCAACGACAGCTTGTCGTCGCCGGTCTTGACCAGCCAATTGTCCAGCCCGCCGACATGCTCGACCGAGCGCAGGCCGTGCGTCGAGACGCGCAGCTTGACGCTGGTGCCCAGCGCTTCCGACATCAGCGTCACGTTCTGCAGATTCGGCAGGAACGTCCGCTTGGTCTTGTTGTTCGCGTGGGAAACGTTGTTACCCACCATCCGGCCCTTGCCGGTCAGTTCGCAAATGCGCGACATGTTGCTAATCCTGAATTTCGGACCCCTGTTGGGTGTCCCGTAAAGGCGGCGCGGATAGCCCGCTCTGCGCTGGGCGTCAACCGATTCAGCCGCTAGGATGCAACCCAGCGCGGTAATGTAACGTTATTACGCTATCGATTCGACTTTTCCCCGGAGTATTGCTGATGCGCGCACTGTTGATCCTGATCGGGCTCGTCGCCCTTGTCGTTGTCGGCCTGATGTCGGTCGGTCTGCTCAAGCTGAACACCACTGCGGGATCGCTGCCGAGCGTCAGCGTGCAGGGCGGCGAAGCGCCCAAGGTCAAGGCGGACATGGCGACCTTGTCGGTCGGAACCGAGAATAAGACGGTCGACGTGCCGACCATGGGCACAACCCAGAAGACGATCAGCGTGCCCACCGTGCAGCTCAACCGCCCAGAGGGCAATTCCACCGCTGAGTAAGAGAGAGGGGCGCCCGGGCTGGCCCGGGCCGCCCCGGGCGGGCATAGCAGGTGCGATGTTTCCGATGCCCGCCCCGATGCGCGCTGCGCTCGACGCCGCACGTGACGCCGCTACTGCCGGTGAAGTGCCGGTCGGTGCGGTGGTGGTGCGTCACGGCGCGATCATCGCGGTGGCGGCCAATGCCCCGCGCACGCTGCACGATCCCACCGCACATGCCGAGATCCGGGCGATTCGCGCCGCCGCCGCAACGCTGGGCAGCGACCGTCTGGAAGACTGCGATCTATGGGTAACGCTGGAGCCGTGCGCGATGTGCGCCGGGGCGATCGCTCATGCGCGGATCGCGCGGCTTTACTACGGGGCGGAGGATGCCAAGGGCGGCGCGGTGGCGCACGGGGCCCGCTTCTTCACGCAGCCGACCTGCCATCATCGGCCGGAGGTGTATTCGGGGATTGGTGAGGACGAGGCAGGGGCGTTGCTGCGGGCGTTCTTCGCGGCGCGGCGCCTATAACCTCAAAGCCACCGTCATCCTGAATTTGTTTCAGGATCCAGGCGCGGTCAGCACCCATACGGACAGTGTCAGTAAGGCGGACGACCGCGCCTGGATCACGGATCAAGTCCGGGATGACGGCAGGTATTTGTTTAGATCAGCGCACATCATCCTGCGAAATCGGCACGATCTTAATCTCTACGCGGCGATTCGCTGCCTGGCCTTCGGGCGTGTCGTTCGACGCGATTGGCTGCGATTCGCCGAAGCCGCGCGTGGCGATGCGCGCCGCCTGCACGCCGTGCCCGGACAGATAGTCAGCGACCGAGACGGCACGCCGCTCCGACAAACCCTGGTTGTAATCGTCCGAGCCGGTCGAATCGGTATGGCCGTACACGTCGACATAGGTTTCGCGATACTGGCCGAGCACGCTGCCGACCTGATCCAGCGTGCGCTGGAACTGTGGCGCGACAGCCGCGCTGTTATAGGCGAAGTTGATGCCCGACGGGATGTTGAGGATCAGATCGTCGCCTTGGCGTATCACCTGCACGTCGGTGCCCGCGGTGCGCGCGCGCAGATCGCGCTCCTGCTTGTCCATATAGGCGCCAATGCCGGCACCGGCGATGCCGCCCAGCCCGGCGCCGACGATCTTGGCAGTGCGATCGTTGCGCCCGCCGACGATGTCGCCCAGCAGATAGCCGCCGAGCACGCCGCCCAGGCCACCGATCGCCGCCTTGGAAATCGTCCGCTGCCCGGTTTCCGGATCGGTGACGCAGGCGCTGGTGGTGACGAGTGCGGCAAGCGCCGCGCCGAGCATGAATTTCGATCGCATCATGATACTCCTTACGTAGCGGCGCACAGCTGCGCCCCCTCTTATCGTGCTCCAACCAGCCCGTGCAAAGATTGTTCCGGCTGCGATTTGACCGGTCATTTGCGCATGCGCGGTTGTGAAGCGCGGCGATGTGCGGCAAGGACACTCCAGCGACATGGCACCGCTTCCCCCCTTTCCCTGGATCGACGTGGCGATCATCTTCGCGCTGATCGCGTTGAACGGCGTCTTTGCGATGTCCGAACTGGCCATCGTGTCGGCGCGCAAGGCGCGGCTCGAGGCGATGGCGCGTGCCGGCAAGCGCGGTGCACGTGCGGCGTTGCTGCTTGGCGCCGATCCCGGCAAGTTCCTGTCCACGGTGCAGATCGGCATCACGCTGATCGGCATTCTCGCCGGTGCCTATTCCGGCGCGAGCCTGGGCGGTCCGGTCGCGGCGCGGCTGGGCTGGCTCGGGCTGGCGGCGGATACCACGCAGACGGTCGGCTTCATCCTGGTGATCAGCATCACCACGTATGCCTCGCTGATCGTCGGCGAACTGGTGCCCAAGCAGATCGCGCTGCGCGCGCCCGAGCCGATCGCCGCGTTCATGGCCGCGCCGATGCGCTGGCTCGCCTGGGGCACCGCCCCGGTCGTGTGGCTGCTCGATTCGACCAGCGCTTTGCTGTTCAAGCTGATGCGGTTGCAGCGCGAGACCGAGGATCACGTGACGGCGGAGGAATTGCACCTGATCGTCGCCGAGGCGAGCAAATCGGGCGTGATCGAGGAGCATGAACGCTCGATCATTTCCGGCGTGGTGCGGCTGGCCGATCGCCCGGTGCGCGAAGTGATGACGCCGCGGACGGACATTATCTGGATCGATGTCGGGCTCGATGCCGATGGCATCCGCGCCGCCCTGCTTGCCGCGCCGCATAGCCGCCTGCCGGTGGCCGAAGGCTCGGTCGATGCGGTAATCGGCGTGGTGCAGGCGCGCGACATCGCTGCGGCGTTGCTCGGCGGGCACGAACTCGATCTGCGCACGCTGATGCGTCAGGCGCCGGTGGTGCTCGACCAGCTCGACGCGCTCGATGCGCTGGTCGCGCTGCGCGAAGCGGAAGTGCCGATGGCGCTGCTGCACGACGAATATGGCCATTTCGAAGGCATCGTCACGCCGACCGACCTGCTCGCGGCAATCGCCGGCGAGTTCGCGTCGGACAGCAACCCCGAGGACAGCCCTTCGGTGGTCGAGCGCGACGACGGCTCGCTGCTCGTTTCGGGGCAGATGGCGGTCGATGCCTTAGCCGAACGGCTTGGGCTCGATCTGCCTGAGGATCGCGATTACGCCACTGTCGCGGGGCTAGCGCTGGCCGTGTTTCGCCATCTGCCGGGCGAGGGCGAAAGCTTCGTGCAGCAGGGCTGGAAGTTCGAAGTGGTGGATCTGGACGGGCGGCGGATCGACAAATTGCTGGTCAGCACGGTGGGCAAGAAGGCGGGCTGAGGACGGCGCTTGCGTACCACATTCTCACCTTACCTTCCCCGGCGAAGGCCGGGGCCAATGGCGAGACGTACATTGGCGGATGCTGCGCGTTGTTACCGCCACCTATCTGCTGGCACCGGCCTTCGCCGGGGATCGGCCAACGTTGATCGATATCACCGCGGCGTGGCGATCCATTCGGTCTGCTCGCGATTGAGCGGCTCGGCGCGATAGCCATAGTCGCCCAGGAACGCCTCCGCGGCATCCGCGGCCAGGCCGAGATCGCGCATCCGGGTCGGGTTGCTCTCGTAGAACACGGTGCCGATGCGTCGTTCGGCCAACAGCCCGGCGCAGCCGCGCAACACCAGCATGTCGGCGCCCTCGACGTCGATCTTGAGCACCGCCACCGCACGATCCCCCAAGGTTTCGTCGAGCCGCACCGCGGGCACCGCGATGCCCGTTGCCCCGTCCGCGGCAAGGCCGCCCCAGCCGGTCTGCCCGGCCGCGCCTGTGTCGAACACGATCTCGCCGCTGCGGTCGAGCGCCGCCTTGGGCACCGCCTCGATGCGTGCGTCGAGATTGTTGGCGGCGACGTTGCGCGCGAGCCGGGCATAGACCGGCGGCGAGGCTTCGAACGCGACGACGCGATTGTCGGGGCGCGCAGCAGCCCATAGCAGGGTAAAATAGCCCATATTGGCGCCGACATCGACCAGCAGGCCGCCGTCCAGCGCCAAGGCAGCGATGCGGCGCGACAGCTCCGGCTCATATTCGCCGGTGAAGGCGATGTGCCCGGAAATGACGTCGCCAGGCAGCAGATCGACCATGGCCAGCGCCGGCGCATGGCGCAGTGGCGCGCGGGCGAACGGCTGCGGCCAGCGTGCCGCGCGCGCGGCATAAAAAAAACGGCTGTATAACGAGTTGCGCCCGCGTTCGGGCAACGACATCAAGATTGGCCGGCGCGCACTCATGTCGCTCTCCCCCGCAAGCGCAAAGTCTGCGACGGCGGGGCGGCTGTGTCCAGTGCGATCGTGGGGCGGATCAGCCGCCGAGTTTGCCGAACTGCGCTTCGTAGCCGGCCTTGTCGCCCGCGCTCAACAACTTGGCCTGCTCGGCCCAGCGATCGCGCGCCGGCCGACCACGGAACGTGCCTAGCCGCGCGTCGAGCGCGTCCAGTTCCACGGGGCTCATCGCCGCAATCTGATCGACGCGGGTGATGCCGAGTTCAGCCAAGGTGGCGGCGAGCTTGGGGCCCAGGCCCTTCAATTGCCGGATATCGCCCGTCGCTGCCGCGGCGACGGGCGCAGTGTTAGCCTGCGCTTGGTCGACGATCGGGGGCGGGGCCGTAGGCATGTCGAGCGGATCGGCCAGCGGCGGCGGGGCCGGGGCGACAGGCGGCGGCGTCGCCAGTACCGGGCGTTCGTCGAGCGTCTCGACCGGCGCATCCGCGGTCGCATCGGGCACGCCGGCGGCTTCGCGGTTGTCCTCAGCCTCGCGCTGTGCGGCAAGCCGGCGGCGCTTAAGCCGCATGCCGAACAGAATGCCCGCCACGGCGAGCAAGGCGAAAATGCCCATCACCATGAATTGCGCGACGGTGAAGGACGTCATGTCCGTGGGCGTGGCCGTCATCAAATGCTCCAATTACGCGTACAGGCGACTATCGCGAGGAATGCGGGTCGCGTCCATCAACTATCGGGGGTCGTTTTGGTCCCGCTGCCGTAGCGGCATTTTTGCCATTTCGGCTCAGCCTTGGCGTTCGATCTCGCGCCAGCCGATATCGCTGCGGTTGAAGCCGCTGGAGAAGTCGATCTTGGCCACCGCGTCATAGGCCAAGGTGCGTGCCGCGGCGATGGTCGGGGCCAGCGCCGTCACCGCCAGCACGCGCCCGCCGCTGGCCACCAGGGTCGCACCGTCGCGCCTGGTGCCGGCCTGGAACACGCGCGCGCCGCCCGCCTCCGCGGCGTCGACTCCGGCGATGCTGCCGCCCGCCGCCGGCGTGCCGGGATAGCCGTTCGCCGCCATCACCACGGTCAGCGCGGTGTCCGGCGCGAAGTCGGGCGCAGGCTGATCGGCCAGCGTGCCGTTGGCGACGGCGAGCAGCAATGCGAGCAGGTCGCCCTGGTAGCGCAGCATCAGCACCTGGCATTCGGGATCGCCGAACCGCGCATTATATTCGATCAGCTTGGGCCCTTCGGGGGTCAGCATCAGCCCGGCATAAAGCACGCCCGAAAACGGCGCGCCTGCCGCGGCCATCGCCGCGACGGTCGGCGCGACGATTTCCCGCAGGGCCCGCTCTTCGAGTTCTGGCGTCAGCACTGGCGCGGGGCTGTATGCGCCCATGCCGCCGGTGTTCGGCCCGGTATCGCCATCGCCGACGCGCTTATGATCCTGCGCGGTGCCGAACGGCATCAAAGCGGCGCCGTCGGTCAGCACGAACAGGCTGACTTCCTCGCCCTCGAGGAATTCCTCGATCACCGCCTCAGCCTTGGGTACCGAGAACAGATCGACGATGGCCGCTTCCGCGTCGTCGCGGGTCATCGCCACGGTCACGCCCTTGCCCGCGGCGAGCCCGTCGGCCTTGATCACCACGGGCAATCCGAAGTCGCCGAGCGCGGCCATTCCACCGTCCCTGGAAGTTACGCGAGCGTAGCGAGCGGTCGGGATGTCGGCGCGCTTGCACAGCTCCTTGGTGTAACCTTTGGACCCTTCCAGTTGCGCCGCCGCCTTGTTCGGCCCGAACACCGGCACGCCCATCATGCGGATATTGTCGGCCAGGCCATCGACCAATGGCGCTTCCGGCCCGATCACCACCAGGCCGATCGAGTGGCGATGGCAGAAATCGATTACCGCGCGGTGGTCCGCCGGATCGAGCGTGACCAGCGTGGCATGCTCGGCGATGCCGGGATTTCCGGGCGCCGCATACAGCGTGCTGATCCCTTTCGATTGCGCCAGCCGCCAGGCAAGCGCATGTTCACGGCCCCCGGAGCCGATCAGCAGGACATTCATGGCCGACCCCTTTTTCGATACCAACCACCGGCTGGTAGCCGAGGAGACTCCCGGCGACAACGCCGCCGCGATGGGCGTCGGCGAACTCGCGCAGAAACTGAAACGCGTGGTCGAAGGCGAGTTCGGCCATGTGCGGCTGCGCGGCGAGATTTCGGGCTATAAGCGCGTCGCCTCCGGCCATGCCTATCTGTCGCTGAAGGATGATAGCGCAGTGTTGGACGGCGTGATCTGGAAGGGCCAGGTCAACATGCTGCCGTTCCAGCCGCAGGACGGGATCGAGGTGATCGCCACCGGCAAGATCACCACCTATCCCGGCCGCTCGAAATACCAGATCATCATCGATCGCATGGAACTGGCCGGCGAGGGCGCGCTGATGGCGCTGCTCGAGAAGCTCAAGGCCAAGCTAGCGGGCGAAGGGCTGTTCGAGGGTGCGCGCAAGAAGCGCTTGCCATTCCTGCCGGCGCGCATTGGCGTGGTGACCTCACCGACCGGCGCGGTGATCCGCGATATCCTGCACCGGCTGGCCGATCGCTGCCCCAGCCATGTGCTGGTCTGGCCGGTCAAGGTGCAGGGCGACGGCGCGGCGCAGGAAGTGGCGCGCGCCATCGCCGGGTTCGATGCGATGCCGGCCGAGACGCGCCCCGATCTGGTCATTGTCGCGCGCGGCGGCGGCTCGATCGAGGATCTGTGGGCGTTCAACGAGGAAGTCGTGGTGCGCGCGGTGGCGGCCTGCAGCATTCCGATCATCTCGGCCGTCGGCCACGAGACCGACACCACCTTATGCGACTTCGCCGCCGATCTGCGCGCGCCGACGCCGACCGCCGCGGCGGAAATGGCCGTGCCGGTGCTGGCCGATCTGCGCCTGACGCTCGACGCGCATGCCGGGCGCACCGAACGGTGCGCGCGGCGCTATTACGATCGCGGGCGCGAGCGGCTCGAGGCGCTGGTCCGCGTGCTGCCCAAGCGCGATGCTTTGCTCGGGCCGCAGCGCCAGCGCGCCGACGATGCCGGGGCGCGGCTCGATCGCGGGCTGGAACGGCGCATCGGCAGCGCGCGCAGCCAGCTCGATCGCGCCGGCGGCGCACTCAGGCCGGCTATCCTCGAACAACGTCTGCTCCGCGCCACCGAGCGGTTGGAAGGCGTGCGGCGGTTGCTCGATTCGGTCCATCCCAACCGGCCGCTGCAGCGCGGCTATGCCTGGGTCGAGGGGCGGCCCGGCGGCAAGGTGATCTCTACCGCCGCGGCGGCGCGGGCGGCAGGGGCCGTCACGCTGCACTTCCGTGACGGAGCCGTCGACGCGCGGGTTGAGCGCGCGGGCGCCAAGGCATATGACAAGCCGACGGCTGACCAGCCGACCCTGTTATAGTCCGGATCCCCCCATGTTGATGTCGAACACCGATCGCCCCGCGCGGCTCCATTATATGGCCAATGGCTTTCGCGTGCTCGCGCCGGGTGACCACGTGGTGTGCGCGGTATCGGGCGAGCGCATCGCGCTGGAGGATCTGCGCTACTGGAGCGTGGCCGCGCAACAGGCCTATGCGTCGGCCGAAATCGCTACCGGCGCGATGAGCCCGGGTCGCTGATGGCGCGTGACGCGCGCCGGCGGCAACGCGGCCGCCAATGGGCGCTGACCGTCGCCGGTATCCTGCTGGGCAGTTGCGCCACTGCGTCGCAGCTCGCGCCGCTGGCGTCGAGCCACACGGCGGGCGCGGCCACTTTCGGCTATAGCGGCGCGCGCATCCAGGGCGGCGTGGTGATCGGCACGGCGCCGGCCGGCACCAGCCTGCTGACGCTCGATGGCGCGCCGGTCCCCGTGGCGCGCGACGGCCGTTTCCTGATCGCGTTCGACCGCGATGCCGGCCCGTCGGCGACGCTCGTCGCGACGCTCGACGACGGTCGCCAGGTGCGCGACACGCTGGCCATCGCGCCGCGCGCGTGGAACATCTCGCGGCTCGGCACCTTGCCCAAATATCCCGTGCCCGCAGCGGAATTTGCCCGCATCCGGCCAGGTGAACTGGCGCAGATCGCCGCCGCGCGCGGTATGCCGGTGGAGTCGGTGGGCTGGCGGCAGGCGTTCCTGTGGCCGACCACCGGGCGCATTTCGACCCTGTTCGGATCGCAGCGTATCTACCAAAATGGCGAGGCCGGCTCGTACCATTCGGGCATCGACATCGCGCGGGCCAGCGGCACGCCGGTGCTGGCCCCGGCGGACGGCGTGGTGATCCTGGCGGCGGACCACCCCTTCACGCTGGAGGGCAATCTGCTGATGATCGACCACGGCATGGGGCTGAGCAGCGCGTTCCTGCATCTGTCGCGGATCGACGTGCCGGTCGGCGCGCGCGTGACGCGCGGGCAGGTGGTCGGCGCGGTCGGCCGGAGCGGACGGGCGACCGGCGCGCATCTGCACTGGGGCGTGAAATGGCGCGAGGCGCGGATCGATCCGCTGCTGCTGGCGGGGCCGATGCCGGTCGAATAGCGCCCACGGCTGTTAAAGCGGCGCGCCTTCAGCGTCGTCGGCCTCCATTAGCCGCGCGACCGCGCGTCGCTCGGCGGGCGCCAAGCCCGGATGCCAGAGATCGAAGATCAGTACGACGCGCGGCGCATCGCTGTCATTGGCGGCCTCATGCTCGATCGTGTCGTCGAACACGAATGCCTCGCCGACGCGCCACTGGCGCGTTTCGGCGCCGACGCGGAACCAGCATCCATCCGGCACGATCAGCGGCAGATGGCAGACCAATCGGGTGTTGGCGACACCAGTATGCGGTGGGATGCGCGTATGCGGCTTGAGCAGCGAGAACATCGCGTTGGGCGAGCGGCCTGCGATGCTAGGCTGGCCAATGGGACCAAGCGCCGCGATTGTTTGCGGGCAAGATGCCGCATTGGATCCGACTGGCGCACCATTCTGCAGCAGATGAAATGCCGTCCAATCGAGCGAATGGTTGAGCGCCGCCCATTGCCGCACCGGCAGCCCCGGGTCATATTGCACATAAGGTTCGGCGCGTGCGCCACGCTGTCGCTGCAATGCGACATATTCGTCACGAATTGCCGCGGTTTGCGCTTCGAGCGCGGCAAGCCAGGGAAAGGCGCTGCGATCGTGAAATTCACGTTCGACGAGCCCAGGATAGTGATAGTGTGTCGGCTCGCAATGATAGACGCGCGTGCGATGAAGCGCGTTGCTGGCAAGGCGCGTGACGCGGCGCCGCATCCCGTCGTCGAGATCGGCTTGGTCGGCCGCAATGGCAGCCCAACGCGCGGCGATCTCATCTTGATAGGCGGTGCCGACGCGCCGGCCATGATCGATCATCGCCGTCAGGTGCGGCGGCACCGGCTGATCGGCCGGTAGTTGCGCTAAGGCGCGATTGTAGAAGCGCGCCGCATCGGCCGCATTGCCCTGCATTTCGTGCAAACGGGCGCGGCTCAGCAACGCCATGAAATGAAGCGGATCGATCCGTAGCACGGCAGTGATCGCGTCCTGCGCGCCCGGCAGATTTCCCGTCACACGGCGTAGCGCGGCCAGTTTCATCCAGGCTTCGGCGTGATCAGGTGCGGCGGCGACGACCTGCTCGAGCAGCGCCAGCGCGCCGACGACGTCGCCGCGTGCGGCCAGAGCATCGGCGTCGCGCTCGCGAGCGTCCATCTGTGCTTAGCGCAACCGCTTCGCGCGCACGGTCACTGCTTTTTCAAAGTCGGCGAAGAACGAACTCAGCGCACCCCGCTTTAACGTCACTTTCTGCCCTGCTTTGACCGAATAAAAGACCGGAAAATCGTCGGTCTGCGCCCACACAGCGCCATCCTCTAACGTGAAGACGATCCGGCCGCCTTCGCCTTGCCGGGTCGATTTGATCGTCGCGGTCAGCTCTTTGATCTCGGGTTCGCCGCTATTGTCGAACAGCTTGATGCTTGGCAGGGCAATGCCGAACAAGGTACGCCGCGTTTTGCGGATCTCGGCCTGATCAACCACTGCGATGCGCCGTTCCCGCACCGCAATGTCAAACGCTCCGACTTCGCGGTCGAAGCAGGCGAGTCGCGCCGCATCGTCAGCGATCGCCCGGCACGCTGCCATTTTGCCGATCGCCGCCGTGGTCGGTGGCTTTTCGTCGGCCCGAGCCGGCTGCACCGCAACAGCCAGCAACATCGCTGCCGTCACCCCGGCAACCCCGCGTGCGATCATCGTCATTTCTCCGCCCCGATTACGCCCCTGTTGCAATTCTGCTACACGATGTTGCGAACTGCAACCGGACCGTCGATCTGCGTTTACAACTCTCGGGGAGCGTTGCAAGCTTGCCATAGTCTGAACGACCGCCGGGCATGGGGTGCTCCGGCGTTCAGAAAAGGGAAGGAATCATAATAGTGATCAGCAAAACGAAGAGCGCGTTGTTGCGTAGTGTTGCGCCGATGTTCATCGGTGCTGCCGTATTTGCCGCGCCGTCCTATGCGCAGACCGCGCCGGATCCAGGTGCGGGCCCAGTTGAAGGCCAGGTTACACAGGCCGGCGCCGACGGCGAGACTGAGGCTGGCGGCGACATCGTCGTCACAGGTTCGCGTCTGCGTTCGCCCAACCTCGAAGGCGCCAGCCCGGTCACCGTGCTTAGCCAGGTCGAGCTGAAGCAGACCGGCACGACGCGCGTTGAGGATCTGCTAAACGCGCTGCCGCAGGTATTCGCTGGTCAGAACTCGGGCTATTCCAACGGTTCGACGGGTACTTCCACGGTCAACCTTCGTGGTCTTGGTTCGGAGCGCAACCTCGTGCTGGTAAACGGCCGTCGCTTGCTGCCAGGAGATCCTGGTTCGTCGGCTGCTGATATCAATGCCATCCCGGGCGCGATCGTCAAACGCATCGACGTACTGACTGGCGGTGCATCGTCCGTGTACGGTGCCGATGCCGTCACGGGCGTCGTTAACTTCGTTTTGGATACCGATTTTGAAGGAATGCGCCTCGACGGCCAGTATTCGTTCTACAACCACAACAATCGTGCTAATTCTAACGTCACCGATGCGCTTGATGCGCGTAATTTCGGCTTTCCGGATGGCCAAACCGCAGATGGCGGCACGATCGACGTAACCGCGGCGTTCGGCACCAAGTTCGGCGACGATCGTGGTCACCTGACCGCTTATGTCGGGTATCGCAAGATCAACGAAGTCACTCAGGATCGTCGTGATTATTCCTCGTGCTCGCTGAGCGCGAACACGGCGGCTCAGACGACGGCGCAGGGTCGCGAATATTCCTGCGGCGGCTCGGCCACTTCGGCGAACGGTACGTTCTTCACCAACGACGCCACGCTGCAGCTCGGGCCAGGCAATACGTTCATTCCTGGTTCTACGGCGTACAATTTCGCACCGACCAACTATTATCAGCGTCCCGACGAGCGTTACACTGCTGGTTTCTTCGCCAACTATGAAATTTCGGACGCGATCAAGCCGTATGCCGAGTTCATGTTCATGGATGATCGCACGGTGGCCCAGATCGCGCCATCGGGCATCTTCGGCGGCCCGACCTTTGGCGACACTTTCTCGATCAACTGCGACAACCCGCTCCTGTCGGCGCAGCAGCTCGGGATCGTCTGCGCTCCGACGAACCTGTTGACGTCTGCTGCTGGCGACGTCACGGCGGGTGCGGCACCGTTCAACTTCACCGATCCGGTTACGGGGCTGACCTATCAGCGTGGCCTGCTTCAGACGTTGCGTCGCAACGTAGAAGGCGGTCCGCGTCGGGACGACCTGCAGCACACCAGCTATCGTTTCGTTGGTGGCGTGAAGGGCGATCTGAGCCCCGTGTGGAACTATGATGCGTTCTACCAATATGGCCGGACGATCTTCGCCGAGACGTATTTCAACGATTTCTCGACTCGCCGCACGCAGAATGCATTCGACGTGATCGCAGGTCCGAATGGAACGCCGATTTGCCGGTCCGCTCAGGTCGGCGGCAGCGATGCCGACTGCGTTCCCTACGATATCTTCTCGACTGGCGGCGTTACGGCGGAAGCGCTGAACTATCTGCAGGTTCCAGGCTTCCAGCGTGGGATCAACACCGAGACGGTGATCAACGGCTCGCTCTCCGGGCAACTTGGCGCCTATGGCATCAAGTCGCCTTGGGCATCCGAAGGTCTCGGGCTCGTCATCGGGGGCGAATATCGTAAGGAAACTCTCGATTTTTCTTCGGACATCTCGTTCCAGACCGGCGATCTCGCCGGCCAAGGCGCGCCGACCCTGCCTGTGGCTGGCAGCTTCGACGTGAAGGAAGTGTTTACTGAAGCCCGTTTGCCGATCGTCAGCCAAAGCTTCTTCTACGATCTCACGCTGACTGGTGGATATCGTTACTCGTCATACAAGAACTCGTCTGGCGGAACATTCAACACCGATACGTACAAGCTCGAGGGCGAGTTCGCCCCAATCCGCGATATCCGTTTCCGTGGCGGATATAACCGTGCCGTGCGCGCACCGACGGTACAGGATCTGTTCGCACCCAACCGCGTTGCATTGAACGGTTCGAACGATCCGTGTGCTGGCTTCGCGATCACCGCGGCGGACGTGGGCTGTCTTGCTCAAGGTCTGACTGTCGGTCAGGTCGTTGCAGTCAACCCGGCGGGTCAGTATAACGGTCAGATCGGCGGTAACGCGAGCCTAGCGCCTGAAGTCGCTGATACCTACACTGCCGGCGTCGTTCTCCAACCGTCGTTCATCCGCGGTCTGGCGATCTCGGTTGATTACTTCAACATCAAACTCGACGGCGCGATCCAGGGAATTGGGCAGGATACCATCCTGCAGCAGTGCACCGACTCGGCCAATCCGTTCTTCTGCGGTTTGGTCAATCGCGACCAGTTTGGTTCGCTTTGGCGTTCGGACTCAGGCTTTGTGGTTGATACGACGCAGAATATCGGTGGCGTTTCCACTAGCGGTATTGACGTCAACGCAAGCTACACGGTCGGCCTTGGATCGGCTGGCAGCGTCGGCCTAAGCTTTGTCGGGACGTATCTGGACAAGCTCGTGACCGACACCGGCATCAGCAGCCCAGGAAACAACGGCAAGTTCGATTGCGTTGGCCTGTACGGCAACGTTTGCGGCACTCCGAACCCCGAGTGGCGTCATCAGGCTCGTGTTAGCTACACGGCGCCGATGGGACTGGGAGCCTCGCTGCGCTGGCGTTATTTCTCGTCCTCGTCGATCGATGCGCTGGATAGCAACCCGAACCTGAACAATGATTCGGCAGCCGGTCCGGCTCCTGGCGGGGTTGCTCGTCCTGGATTGGATAAGCTGGACGCGGTCAACTACTTCGATCTTGCGCTTACTGCGCGGATCGCAGAGAACTACAACTTCCGCATTGGTGCGAATAACCTGCTCGACAAGCAGCCGCAGCTTACGGGGTCGCAGTCCTGCCCGGCCGGTCCGTGCAACGGCAACACCTTCCCCGGCGTGTACGATGCGATCGGTCGTTATATCTACGCAGGTGTAACGCTTGAGTTCTAAGCTGAACGCTCGGCGAGAATACTGAAACGGCGGGCGGCAACGCCCGCCGTTTTTCTTTTGTGCAAGGCTACGGTAGGGAAGGCTATGTCCGTGACGGTGCCCCGCCCGATGTCCCGATCGACCCCCGACCCGACGGATATCATTGCCACATTGCGTCGGGCTGTGAAGGCCGACCCCGATGCGGCGACGCGGTGCGGGATCCTCGCAATGCGCGCGTATCTGGAGGAAGATGCGATCGATTTGCTGCGCGCGGCCGCAGAACGCCATCGCGGCCACGCTGCCTTATCGCAGGTATACGGACTGGTGGCGCGCAACCTCGGGGATATGACAACTGCTTGCGCGGCTCTTTCACGTGCTCACCAGCGTGCGCCAGCCGACGCGCTGATTGCGCATGGCTTGGCACGGGCGCGGATCGAAGCGGGCCTGCCCGCGATCGACGCTTATCAACGCGCGCTGCAGCTTGCACCGGCGGATGGTGCAGTGATCCTCGGCTTTGCGGCAGCACGTTTCGCGGAACGCGACGTGGACGGGGCGATCGATAACATCGCGGCGATCGTCGAGCGACAGCCGCTATGGCTCGATGGCCATGCCACGCTCGCGCGGTTACGGGGGATGGCGGCGCGCGACGACGATATGGGCAGTTATCGTAGAGCGCTGGCGCAAATGCCCCAAGCCGCAGCCCTGTGGCAAGCGTGGCTCGCCACATTGGTTGCCGCGGAACGGTTTACGGAGATACCCGCGGTTATCGCCGCCGCGCGGCAGGCCGCCCCAGCCACGCCGGGGCTCGACCTTTACGAAGCGGTGGCGGCCGACGAGACCGGCGATATCGACCGTGCCGGCGGCATATTCGATCGCCTGCCGTACGACGACAACATCGCGGTCATCATTCGCAAGGTCCGCTCGTTACTGCGGCGCGACCGCATCGTTGAAGCCGCCGCGCTGGCGGAACGCAGCACGACGCTGGCGGGCGGTAACGGATTGTGGCCGTATCTTGCGCTGGCCTGGCGGCTATTGGGCGATCCGCGGTGGGCGTGGTTGGAGGGCGATGCAGCGTTTGTACAGGTCCACGATCTCGGCGACACGATCGGCGATCTCGAGGCGCTGGCAGCCAGGCTTCGATCGCTGCACATTGCTAGCGCGCAGCCGCTCGACCAATCGGTGCGCGGCGGCACGCAAACCGACGGGGCGCTGTTCTTGCGCATCGACCCGGAAATTCGCCGGCTGCGCTCGGCTGTGGACAAGGCGGTGGCAGCCTATATCGCCGCCCTGCCACCGCCTGATCCCACGCATCCGTTACTTGGGGTACGGCGCCGGCCAGTCCGCTTCGCCGGCAGTTGGTCGGTACGGCTGACCGATGGTGGGCATCATACCGATCATGTTCACGGGCAGGGCTGGATCAGTTCGGCCTTTTACGTGGCCCTGCCTCCCGGGGTGGGCGCGGATGATGATGCCGGCTGGCTGACGCTTGGCGCGTCGCGAGCGCTGTTGCCCGACCTCCAGCCGCTGCGTCGGATCGAGCCGAAGCCTGGCCGGCTGGTGCTTTTCCCGTCGACCATGTGGCACGGCACCAACCGGTTCGCGGCCGGCGAACGCTTGACCGTCGCTTTTGATATGGCGCGGCTGATATGACAACGACACCCGAAGGTATCGCGCGGAGCGACGCAACACTGCGCATGATCGGTGCGCTGATGCGCGCCGGACGACTGGCGGAGGCGCGTGCGGCCAGCGAGGCTGAATTGGCCGAGGGCGATCATTCCGATGCAATGCTGGGGCTGGCGGCGATGTTGGCCGCGCAAAGCAACGATCCCGCGGCGGCGGCGGTGCATCTCGAACAGATGGTGGCGCGTCGACCGAATGATCGCGCCGCGCGGATCAATCTCGCGCAGGCGCTGCTCGCGCTGGGCCAATTCGACCGCATCGAGCCGCTATGTGCACCACTGGCCGGGGATCCCGGCGTCGATCGCTTGATCGCGTTCGCAGTACATCAATTAGGCGATCTGGGCCGGGCGCGACGATTATACCGAGAAGTGGTCAACCGGTTCGCGGATGATGTGGACAGCTGGGCCAATTTAGGAAAAGTCCACGATGCGTTGGGCGAGGCGGATGCGGCGATCGCGGCGTTCGAGCGGGCGATCTCGCTACGCCCAAGCGACGTGCGGCTACATCTCACCTTGGCCGGAATTCTCGAACGGAACGATCGCGGTGCCGCACGGCAGCGCGTGATGCGCGATGCGGCTAAAATGCGTCCGGACGATGCGGAGGTGCAGCTTGCGCTGGGGCTGGCTGAGGCGTCACTGGAAAACACGGTACCGGCCGAAGCCGCGTTACGACGCGCGGTCGCGTTGGCGCCAGACCATTGCGCGGCGTGGCTGGAACTCGGGCTGTGGCTAGAGAACAATAATCGGATCGACGACCTTGAGGCGCTGATCGCGAATGGCCCGCGGGGCGTGGCCGAGATGGCGTTGCTCGACGCCTGGGTGGCGTTCCGGCGGCATCGATTTGCCGAGGCGCGGCAGATCGCCGCGACATTGCCCGAAACGCTCAATCCGATCCGGCGCTTTCACTTACAGGGCGAAGCTGCCGATCGTTGCGGGGATTCTGCCGCGGCGTTCGACGCCTTCCGCCAGATGAATGCCGCATCTTTGGCCGCAGCCCCCGCTTTCCCCGCCGGACCGACTTATCGCGAAAAGGTGGTCGATGGGATTGCCGCGCTTCGTCAGTCGCCGAGCGCCCCGCGTGCCGTGCCAATGTCGGATGAAATGCCAACCCCGGTCTTCATCGTCGGGTTTCCTCGCTCCGGAACGACACTGCTCGACACGATTTTCGGACGGTTGCCGAACACATTCATCTTGGAAGAACAGCCGCTCATACCCAATATCGAGCAACGGGTCGGCGCGCCATCGCGGCTTGCCGCGCTCGACGCCGCGACCATCGCCAGGCACCGCCGGACATATCTGGCTGGCTTGCGGGCCATGGCGCCCGAGGCGGACGGTAAGCGCATCGTCGACAAGCATCCGCTGCATATGGCGCGCATGCCGCTGGTGCACGCCTTGTTTCCCGACGCCCGCATATTGTTTGTCGAGCGGCATCCCTTCGACGTCGTGCTCAGCTGTTTTGCATCGAATTTTCGTCTCAACCAAGCGATGCGTAGTTTCACCGAGATCAAGGAGGCGGCGCTCACCTATGATGCGGTGTTGACCGCGTGGACGGCGGCGCGCGAAACGCTCGACCTGAAGGTGCATGCGGTCCGCTACGAGCGGCTGGTGTCGTCTCCCGAAGCTGAGATACGGCCGGCGCTCGCTTTTATCGGCGCCGACTACGATCCCGCGATCCTGGATACCGTGGCTGCGGCCAAAGCGCGCGGTCACGTCCGCACGGCGAGTTATGCCCAGGTATCCGAACCGATCTACCAGCGTTCGGTGGCGCGGTGGGAACGCTATCGTGACCAATTGGAACCCGTACGGTCGATCCTTGCGCCGTGGGCGGAGCACTTCGGCTACCGTTGCTGATCGTCGTGCTGGATCAGGGAGTGTAGCGGTTCATTTGCAGTCGCTCGATATCACGTCGATCCAGCGCCTGATCATCGGACCATTTTTGCGCCGTGCGACAATCCCGATTGGGCTTCAGACGGCTGCCAAGTGTGGGCAAGGTCTTGCAGATGATGCGGTCGGGATCGCCTTTTACGGGCCTATGCGCCGTCTGAACGCGGGTGTCCGGGACTTGGGCTCCGACCGACACGGGTGACGTCAGCATCGCACCTAAGACGAACAAGCCCGGAAACCGCATCGGTCATCCCCTCAAGCCCATAGTTACATCAGATACCGCTATTACCCTTGTATCGGTTGGACTGCAGACGATCGAGATCGCGCCGCTCCATGGCTTGATCGTCCGACCATTGCTTCGCGGTACGGCAGTCCTTGTTCGGTTTCAGGCGGCTGCCGGTCGTGGCCAAGGTCTTGCAGACGATACGGTTGGGGTCGCCCTTTACCGCCTTTGTCGCGGGGGTAGGGGCCACGGTAGACTGCGCCTGAGCCGTCACCGGACCAGCACACAAGGCGGTGGCAAGCAATATCATGGACAAGCGCATCGATAAATCCTCAAGCAACACCATGGTGATCCAAAGTATATGGCATAATATCAGCCGCCTATTGTCAAGACAAGCTTCCCATCGCCCTCCTCGACTCGCACCGTGGCGCCATCCTTCACGTCGCCGCGCAGGATCAGGTCCGCCAGCGGGTCCTGCAGATAACGCTGCACCGCGCGTTTCAGGGGCCGTGCGCCGTACACCGGATCATACCCCACTCGGCCCAGCCAGGTCCGCGCGCCGTCGGTAAGGTCCAGCGTGATCTTGCGATCGGCGAGCAGCTTGCCGATGCGGCCGACCTGAATGTCGACGATCGGCGCCATCTCGCTCTGTCCCAGGCGGTGGAACAGGATGATTTCGTCCAGCCGGTTGAGGAATTCCGGGCGGAAATGGCCGCGCACGATCTCCATCACCTGCGGCTCGACCGTCGAGACATCCGCACCGTCGGGCATGGCGGTGAGATACTGGCTCCCCAGGTTCGAGGTCAGGATGATCAGCGTGTTGCTGAAATCGACCGTGCGGCCCTGGCCGTCGGTCAGCCGACCATCGTCGAGCACCTGCAGCAGGATGTTGAACACATCGCCGTGCGCCTTCTCGACCTCGTCGAACAGGATCACCTGATACGGCCGCCGCCGGACAGCTTCGGTCAGCACGCCGCCTTCTTCATAGCCGACATAGCCGGGAGGCGCGCCGATCAGCCGGGCGACGGCGTGCTTCTCCATGAATTCGCTCATGTCGATGCGCACCATCGCGCTCGGATCATCGAACAGGAATTCGGCCAGAGCCTTGGTCAGTTCGGTCTTGCCGACGCCGGTGGGGCCGAGGAACAGGAACGAGCCCAATGGCCGATTGGCTTCCTGCAAGCCCGCGCGTGAACGCCGCACGGCGGTGGAAACGGCGCGCACGGCCTGTTGCTGGCCGATCACGCGCTTGCCGATCGCCTCTTCCATGCCGAGCAATTTGGCGCGCTCGCCCTCCAACATGCGATCGACCGGGATGCCGGTCCAGCGGCTGACCACGCCGGCAATATCGTCGGCGGTGACTTCCTCGCGCAGCATGGCGCCCTTGGCCGCGCCGGCGGCGTCATCGAGCTGGCGCTGCAGATCGGGGATGCGGCCATAGGAAAGCTCGCCCGCCTTGGCGAGATCGCCGGCGCGCTGCGCCTGCTCCAGTTCGAGCCGCGCGGCATCGAGCTGCTCCTTGAGCTTCCCTTCGGCAGCGATCTTGTCCTTTTCCGCCTGCCAGCGCGTGGTCAGTTCGGCGGAGGATTGTTCGAGATTGGCGAGTTCGCCTTCCAGCGTGGTCAGCCGGTCGCGCGAGGCCTGGTCGCTTTCGCGCTTCAGCGCCTCGCGTTCGATCTTGAGCTGGATGATGCGGCGGTCGAGATTTTCGATCTCTTCGGGCTTGCTCTCCACCTCCATGCGGATGCGGCTCGCCGCCTCGTCCATCAGGTCGATCGCCTTGTCGGGCAGGAAGCGATCGGTGATGTAGCGATTCGACAAGGTCGCCGAGGCGACGATCGCGCCGTCGGTGATGCGCACGCCGTGGTGCAGCTCGTATTTCTCCTTCAGGCCGCGCAGGATCGAAATCGTATCCTCGACCGTCGGCTCGTCGGCAAACACCGGCTGGAAGCGCCGCTGCAGCGCCGGATCCTTTTCGACATGCTTGCGATATTCATCGAGCGTGGTCGCGCCGATGCAATGCAGTTCGCCGCGCGCCAGCGCGGGTTTCAATAGGTTGGACGCGTCCATCGCGCCTTCTCCTTTGCCCGCGCCGACCAATGTGTGCATCTCGTCGATGAACAAAATGATGTCGCCCTCGGCGGCCTTCACCTCATCGAGCACGCCTTTGAGGCGCTCCTCGAATTCGCCGCGATATTTGGCGCCGGCGATCAGCGAGCCCATGTCGAGCGACATGAGTTTGCGGCCCTTGAGCGTATCGGGCACGTCGCCATTGGCGATGCGGATCGCCAGGCCCTCGGCGATGGCGGTCTTGCCGACGCCGGGTTCGCCGATCAGCACGGGATTGTTCTTGGTTCGTCGAGCGAGGATCTGGATCGTGCGGCGGATTTCCTCGTCACGGCCGATCACGGGATCGAGTTTGCCGTCGCGCGCCGCCTGCGTAAGATCGCGGGCGAACTTTTTCAGCGCGTCGAACTTGTCCTCGGCGCCCGCGCTGTCGGCGGTGCGGCCGTTGCGGACTTCATTGATCGCGCTGTTGAGCGCCTCGGGCGTCACGCCGGCGGTCTTCAGCGCCTTGCCGGCGACGGTGTTGAGCGAAAGGGCGAGCGCGACCAGCAGGCGCTCGACAGTGACGAAACTGTCGCCAGCCTTGGTCGCGATCTGCTCGGCGGAATCGAGCACGCGCACGGCATCGTTGTCGAGGCCGGGCGTCTGCTGCGCGCCGCCGCCGGAGACGGCAGGGATCTTCGACAAAGCGAGATCGGTTTCTGTAACCGCTTTCTTCGGGTCGCCGCCGGCGGCGGTGATCAGCCCCGCGGCCATGCCTTGTTCGTCTTCGAGCAACGCCTTGAGGATATGCTCGGGAGCGATGCGCTGATGGCTCATGCGGATCGCGACAGTTTGCGCGGATTGCAGGAAGCCCTTCGCGCGGTCGGTGAATTTCTCGATGTTCATGGGTGTTCCGCCCTGTTGAATGCCCATGCGATGTAGTGTGGTATTCAGCCACACAAGCGTTTCGGTAGCGGCGAATGTTGAGAATGTTGACTCGATCGCGCTTTTTTTCCGACGTCTCAACATTCGCGATTCTCGGCGACTTGCGACGCGACGCGGGATGGTAACCCGGCAAGGTTCGTGTAGGACAGCAGAAAATATATAGGGGGGTGAGGATGATGCGAAAGCTTGGCAAGGCCTTGATTGCATTGCTTGTTCTGGTGGCAGCGATCGCCATCGGGCTGATCGTGTGGGAGCCGCTGTCCGCCAGCGCCGCCGCGCCGCCGCCGCCTCATAAATATGACAGCGTGATCGCGCGGGACAAATTCGGCGTGCCGCATATCTTCGGCAAGACCGATCCGGATGTCGCTTATGGCGTGGCCTATGCCCATGCCGAGGACGATTTCTCGACATTGCAGGAAGCGGTGGCAATGGCGCGCGGGCGTTTGGGGGCGATGACCGGCGCGGATGGCGCGAAGGTCGATTATGCGCTGCACCTGCTCGGCGCGCGCGCGACGGTGGACCGCGATTATCTGAAGCAGCCCGCGGATGTGCGGGCGTTGCTCGATGGCTATGCCACCGGGCTCAACACCTATGCTGCGCGGCATCCGGGCGAAGTGCGGTTGGCCAAGCTGTTCCCGGTCAACGGCCAGGATATCGCCACTGGCTTCGTGCTGCGCACGCCGTTCTTCTTCGGGCTGGATCAGGTGCTCGGCGCACTCTCCGGCGATACGCCGCTGCCGCGTGAAACGGCAGGGCCGACGCCGGATGCGCCGGGGCCGCTGGCCGTGCCGGCCGGGCAGGACGCTGCCCGGCAATCGGTCGGCGAAGGCAATATGAATGGCTCCAATGCGTTCGTCGTCGCGCCGTCCCGCTCGGCCGATGGCTTTACCCGCGTCGTGTCCAATTCGCATCAGCCCTGGGCCGGGCCGGTGGCGTGGTACGAACTGGTGGTCCATTCGGGCACCGGCTGGAACTTTGCCGGTGCGACCTTCCCCGGCGTGCCCTATCCGGTGCTCGGGCATAACGAGCATCTCGGCTGGACCAACACGGTCAACCGGCCCGATCTGGTCGATGTCTACAAGCTCAAGCTGGGGCAGGGGGGCGACACCTATCTGTTCGATGGCAAGCAGGTGTCGCTACAGGCGACGCGCATCTGGCTGCACGTGAAGATGGGGCCGTTCGTGCTGCCCATACCCAAGACGGTGTATCGTTCGGTCCACGGGCCGGTGATCGTCAACAAGAGCGGCGCGTTCGCGATGCGCTATGGCGGCGCTGACCAATTGCGCATGGTCGAGCAATATTACCGCATCACGCGCGCGCAGAATTTTGCCGAATGGCAGAAGGCGATGAGCCTGCAGGGCGTATCGGCGACCAATTTCCTCTATGGCGATGCCGCCGGGAATATCGCCTATTTCTACAATGCCGCTTTCCCCAACCGCAAACCCGGCTTTGATTACCGAACCGTGTTGCCGGGCGACACGTCGCGCGATCTGGCGGCGGGAACGGTACCCTGGAGCCAGATACCGCGTAACGTGAACCCGGCATCTGGCTTCCTCGCCAATGCCAATAATACGCCGTTCCAGGCGGCGGGGGCGGGATCGGAGCTGAAACCAGGCGATTATTCCCCGTTGCTGGGCATCGAGACCGACACGACCAATCGCGGCACGCGATCGGTGGAGCTGATGGGGCAGGACGGCTCGATCAGCGCGGCCGATCTGGAGCGCATCAAATATGATACCGGGGTGAGCAAGCTGAGTTGGGCGGCGCGCTGGTATGAGGCTGTCGCGGCGGTGGATGCCAAGGGCGACCGGCAACTGATTGCGGCCAAGGCGTTGATGGCAAAATGGAACTGGCGCTTCGATGGCACCAACCCGGCCGAGGCGCTGGCGGCGATCCTGCTGCGCGCCGGCCAAGCATGGCATTATCCGCGCAAGGACCCGAAGGATCCGCGCGCCGAACTGGCCACCGCGGCGGCGTATCTGACCAAGCATTTCGGGCGCATCGATCCGCCGCTGGGGGTCGTGCTGCGGTTGCGCCATGGCAAGGTCGATCTGCCGCTCGACGGCGCGCCGGACGTGCTGCGCGCGGCCTCGACCTGGGTCGAGGCGGATGACGGGCGGCTGGTGGTCAATCATGGCGACAGCTTCATCATGTTCATGGCGTGGGACAAAGCGGGGCGCGTGTCGTCGACCTCGATCCAGCCATATGGCGCGGCGACGACGCGGCCGGGCTCGCCGCATTATGCCGACCAGGCGGCCTTGTTCGTGGCGCACAAGACC
The DNA here is from genome assembly GCF_036663635.1 of Parasphingomonas puruogangriensis. Taxonomy (NCBI): domain Bacteria; kingdom Pseudomonadati; phylum Pseudomonadota; class Alphaproteobacteria; order Sphingomonadales; family Sphingomonadaceae; genus Parasphingomonas; species Parasphingomonas puruogangriensis. The sequence goes on from NZ_JAXOJI010000008.1 coordinate 113,069, forward strand.
AAGCCGGTGAATTTCTGGCCGGTGGATTTGCGGCGGAATGTCGAGCGGGTTTATCGGCCTTAGCCATTCTTCCTAGCCTTTCCCCGGCGAAGGCGGGGGCCCAGGGTAATTGCCGCTGCGTTCGTTACCACCGCCTTCGCGGCTGGGCCCCGGCCTTCGCCGGGGAAGCGTAAAGGTGGGAAGGGCTAATTCCCTTTTTTCGCTGCCCGTTGCACGCCGGTCTTCTGGTGCTACGTTGAGGCATAACTCTGCGTCTCAAGGATATTTTCCACACATGACCAAGATCCTCGCTTTGTCCGGCGTGGCGCTGCTTGCGCTCGCGACGCCCGCTATTGCCGCCCCCAAGGCTGCGGCCCCCGCGCCGGTGTCCGCGCTCGTCAAGCAGGTCGACATTCCCTACGAGACGTTCACGCTGCCCAACGGCCTGCGCGTCATCGTCCATACCGATCGCAAGGCGCCGGTCGTGGCGGTGTCCGTCTGGTACGATGTCGGCTCGAAGCACGAGCCCAAGGGCAAATCGGGCTTTGCCCATCTGTTCGAGCATCTGATGTTCAACGGCAGCGAAAACGCCCCGAACGATTTCTTCGAGCCCCTGAAGCAGGTCGGCGCGACCGATTTCAATGGCACGACCTATTTCGATCGCACCAACTATTTCGAGACCGTGCCGACCGCCGCGCTGGACCGGGCATTGTTCCTCGAATCCGATCGCATGGGCTATCTCACCGGCGCGATCACGCAGAGCGTGCTCGATGAGCAGCGCGGTGTGGTGCAGAATGAGAAACGCTCGGGCGACAACCAGCCTTACGGGCTGATCGAATATAAGATGAACGAGGGTCTGTTCCCGGCCGATCACCCGTACGGCCACACCACGATCGGGTCGATGGCCGATCTCGATCAGGCCAAGCTGGCCGACGTGAAGGCGTGGTTCAAAGATCATTACGGGCCCAATAACGCCGTGCTGGTGCTGGCCGGCGATGTCGATCTTGCCACCGCCAAGCGACTGGTGGACAAGAATTTCGCGGTCATTCCGCGCGGGCCGCAGTCCAAGCTGCCGACCGTATCGATACCGCTGTTGAGTGCGCCGAAGCGCGAGGAAATGAAGGATCGTGTCGCCGCCACCTTGCTGGTGCGCTCCTGGCCGGTGCCGGGGCTGAACGATCCGGATGCGACGGCGCTCGACGTGGCCGCCGGCGCGCTCGGCGGCCTGTCCAGCTCGCGGCTGCAGAACATCCTGGTGCGGCAGGAAAAGCTCGCCGTGCAGGTCAGCGTGGGCAATTCGAGCTATGCGCAGGTCGGCACGTTCGACATCTATACCGTGGTGCGCCCCGGCGTTGACGCGGCGGTGGTGGCCAAGCGCGTCGACGAGATCGTCGCCGATTTCATCAAGACCGGCCCGACCGAAGACGAGGTGCGGCGCTATGTGACCAAGACCACGGTCGATCGCATCGAGGGGCTGGAATCGGTCGGCGGGTTCGGCGGCAAGGCGGTCGCCTTGGCCGAAGGCGCGCTCTATTCGAACGATCCCGGTTTCTACAAGAAGCAGCTTGCCGAGCTTGCCGCGCAAACCCCGGCGAGCGTCAAGGCGGCGATCGCCAAATGGCTAACCAAGCCGTCCTACAGCCTGTCGGTGGTGAACGGCCCGCGCGACGCTTATGCCGAGGCGGAAGTGCCAGCCGAGGTCAAGATCGTCGAAGCGGCAGTGGCCAAGCCCAAGGGCACGCGCGGCGCCTTGCCCGCGGTCGGCGATGTCGCCGGGCTGACCTTCCCCAAGGTCGAGCGCACGCGGCTGCGGAACGGCATCGAACTGGTCTATGCGCAGCGTGGCGCGGTGCCGATCACCCAGGCGGTGATCAGCTTCGACGCCGGCGTCGCCGCCGATGTGGCGGGCAAGCTCGGCACGCAGCAATTGACGCTCGGCATGATGGACGAAGGCACGACGACGCTCGATTCGACCAAGCTGGCCGAAGCGCGCGAGCGGTTGGGCGTGGATATCGGCACCGGCGCGAGCCTCGACCGTACCTATGTCTCGATGGCGGCGCCAAGCGCCAATCTCGGCGCGGCCAGCGACCTGTTCGCCGACGTGACGCGCAACCCGGCATTCGCGCCGGCGGAAGTCGCGCGCGTCAAGAACCAGCAACTGGCCGGCATTGCGCAGGAGCTGACCAGCCCCGGCGGTCTGGCCAACCGCGTGCTGCCCAAATTGATCTACGGGCCGGCTTCGCCCTACGCCAAATCGTCGGGCGGCGGCGATCCGGTGGCGGTGGAGACGTTGACGCGCGCCGATCTCGTCGCGTTCCAGCACGCCTGGTTGCGGCCGGAGAAAGCGAAGATCTTCGTGGTCAGCGATCTGCCGCTGGCCACCGTCAAGGCGGCGTTCGACCAGCGCTTCGGCGACTGGAAGGGCACCGGCCCGGCCGGCAGCAAGACCTTCGGCCCCACCGCCGGCACGGCGACTCCCAAGATCATTCTGGTCGACCGCCCGGATTCGCCGCAGTCGCAGATTTCCGCCGGGCTCGTCACCGGACTCAATGGCAGCGACGATCTGCTGCCGGTGATCACCGCCAATGATGCGCTGGGCGGCAGCTTCCTCAGCCGGATCAACATGGATCTGCGCGAGGGCAAGCATTGGTCCTACGGCGTGAGCGGCTATTTCCAGCGCAGCGAGAATGCCGCGCCTTATGTCATCAGCGCGCCAGTCCAGGCCGACAAGACGGGCGAGTCGATCAAGGCGCTCCGCCAGGACATTGCCGAGTTCGTCGGCGCCAAGCCGCTCACCCAGGCCGAGTTCGATCGCTCGATTACCGGCGCGACGCGGTCGCTGTCGGGCAATTTCGAAACGTCGGGCGATGTGCTGAGCGCGATGCAGCAGAACGATCTCTACAAGCGCCCGGACGATTATTACGCCACCGTAACGCAAAAATATCGCGGGCTGACGCGGGACCAGCTTGACGCTGCGGCACGCGCGGCGATCGACCCCAAGAAGATCGTCTGGGTGGTGGTTGGCGACGCCAAGACGGTCCGGCCGCAGCTTGACAGTCTCGGCCTGCCCGTCGAGGTAATTGCCGCGGCGTCCGTTGCGGGCGGCGCCCCGAATTCAGGAGAAAAATGATGGCCGATGTCGATGGCACTTGGGATACCGTTGTTAAGTCGCCGCTGGGCGACCAGAAGTCCACGCTGACCGTCAAGAGCGACGGCAGCACCTTCACCGGCACCAACAGTGGCGGCATGGGCTCGGTCGAGATCGAAGACGGCAAGGTCGATGGCAACACGATCAGTTGGACGATGAAGATGACCGTGCCAATGCCGATGACGCTGGATTGCACCGCGACCGTCGACGGCGACACGATCACCGGCAGCGTCGGCGCCGGCGCGTTCGGCAGCTTCCCGCTCGCAGGCACGCGCGCGGCGTAAGCCGCAACGCGCTACGGCGTTGCAGAGCCCGCTTCTCCTATTTGGGGAAGCGGGCTTTTCTATGACTTAAGAGTCAAAGCGCGGCCTCCAGCCATGGCGGTATGATGGCATCGCCCAGCGCTTCGACGCGGCGATGCTCGACCATCAGGTCGAGCTCGGGATAGGTCGCGCGGGTGCGATCGGTCGGTTCGCCCAGCGGGGCGACCACCAGGCGGCGGTTGACCTTGCTGCGGTGGTGCATCCGCGCGGTATTTTCCTGGCCGACGTAACAGCCCTTGGTGAAGCTGACGCCGTTCAGCTCGCGCGCATTGCATTCGAGCCACAGCGTCTTGTCGCTGCCCAGTTCGGCCACGCCTTCGGTGACGCCGAGCGACAGGCGGTGGGCGGGCCAGCCGGTGGCGGGTTCGCTTGGCGGTGCGAGCCAGCGATAGCCCAAGGCAGCAAGCCGCGGATCGGGGGTGCCCTGCGCAGGCGCGGACGACCAATGCACCGTGCGCTCGTCCACCTCGATCGTAATTGCGCGGCGCAGGCGGTAGATCGACAGGCGGCGCTTGAGACCTTCAGCGGCGCTCGCTTCGCAATCGAGCAAGATGGCATCGCCGTCGGGCCACAGGATGAAGTCGAACAAGGCCTTGCCCTGCGGCGTCAGCAACCCGGCCCAGACCGGCAGCGGCCCGGCCAGGTCGGCGGTGACCAGCCCTTGCAGGAACCCGCGGACATCGTCCCCCGACAGGCGCAGCAGCGATCGATCGGCGAGCATGGTGGCAGTCATCCCGCCGAGGTAGGGCGGGCAGGGGGCAGCGGCAATACGCGGCTGGCGATTTGCCCGCCCAGGCGTTAGGCGAACAGCATGACCGAACGCCTGACCATCCGCCGCCCCGACGACTGGCATGTCCACCTGCGCGATGGCGATATGCTGCACGCAGTGGCACCGTATACCGCGCGCCACTTCGCGCGCGCGATCATCATGCCCAATCTCGCGCCGCCCGTGACAACGGTGGCCGCCGCCGCGGCGTATCGTGCGCGCATCCTCGCCGCGCTGCCCGCGGACAGCGATTTCACCCCGCTGATGACCTGCTACCTAACCGATGCGGCCGACCCGCAAGAGATCGCGCGCGGCTATGCCGAAGGCGCGTGGGCGGCGTGCAAGCTCTATCCGGCCAATGCGACGACCAATTCGGCGCACGGCGTGACCGACATCCGCGCGCTCGCACCGGTGCTCGAGACGCTGGAGCGGATTGGCATGCCATTGCTGATCCACGGCGAAGTCACCGATCCCGAAATCGACTTCTTCGATCGTGAGGCGGTGTTCGTCGATCGTACGCTCGGTAGCCTGGTGCGCGATTTTCCCGCGCTGAAGATCGTGCTCGAGCATATCACCACCGCCGAGGCGGTCGATTTCGTGACGGCCGCCGGGCCGACTGTCGCGGCGACGATCACCCCGCAGCATCTCCATCTCAATCGCAATGCGCTGTTCGCCGGCGGGCTGCAGCCGCACGCTTTCTGCCTGCCGGTGGTCAAGCGCGAGCGCCATCGCCTCGCGGTGCGCGCGGCAGCGGTATCGGGCTCGCCCAGCTTCTTCCTCGGCACGGACACCGCGCCGCACGTCCGCGGGCGCAAGGAAATGGCGTGCGGCTGCGCCGGCATCTTCAACGCGCCGTTCGCGCTGGAAAGCTATCTCGCCGTGTTCGACGCGGAAGGCGCGCTGGACCGGTTCGAGGGCTTCGCGTCGGAACATGGCGCGCGCTTTTACGGCCTGCCGTTCAACCAGGGCACGGTGACGCTCGAGCGACGCGACGTCGTGGTGCCCGACCTGTGCGGCGCAGGCGACACTGCGGTCGTCCCGTTCCACGCCGGCCAGACGCTCGCCTGGCGCATGGTCGACTGACCGCCGGCGCGTTTATCCCTGAGGACGCCGGTGCGTGAACGGCCAGTTGGTCACGCGGCCGGCAAACAGCGCCCACCACACGATCACCGGCTGCAACAGCAGGCGCGGCACGTGGTACCACAGGCTGCGCATTTCACCGGCGACCAGCACCTGGTCGATCGCGTGCTTGATGTTGGCGGGGTAGACGCAGACCGCATAGGCGGCGAGCAGCACGCCCGCCCACCAGCGCAGCCGCGTCGTCAGCAGCGCGACGCTACCGGCGAGTTCGCACAGGCCGGTGATGAGGATGATTTGGCTTGGGTAGGGTACCCAGGCCGGCGTGATCTTGAGGAACGGCTGCGGGATGGCGACGTGCGCGATGCCGGCGACCAGATAGGCGGCGGCGAGCGTCCAGCGCAGGATCCTGCGGGTGCGTTCGGTGCGGGGGGAGAGGGGCTGGAGCATGGGCGGGTAGCATGACGAGATTTATCTCACCCGTCACCCCGGCCTCGAGCCGTGGCTTGGCTTCCTGGTCGGCGAGGAAGCGGCCGCCTGAGGCAAACCCGGGTGACGAGGCATCCCTTTTGCTGGGCGGGCGTGGGCAAAGCCCACGCCGTCGGCCGGGCTGGTGCCCGCCGGCCGAGCTTTGCGCGAGTCAGGCGGGCGTGGCCGCCTGCCGCGCGGCACTCAGAACGGGAACCACTTCACGTCGTGGCTGAACTTCATATAGCCGATATTGACACCCTGCCGCCAACCGACGCCGAGCCGGATCGGGATCACTACCTGATTGCCCTTGCGCAAATAGCTGGCTGCGACGCCGCCGACGAAGAACAACCGGCCCTCGCCCGCGGCGAAGCGCTTGCGATATAGATCTTCGGTGTCGTTGAGGTTGTAGACCAATACGAACACCTTGCTGGCGTCTCCGCCGATATCGAAACCGACCGACGGGCCGGTCCAATAGACCGGCTGCTGCCCCTCGATCTTGTGGAACATCTCGCCCTGGCCGTAGCGCAGGCCGACGACGAACGCGCCGCCCGCCTCACGCCCGGCGATATAGGCATTGGGCTGGCCCTGATCCTTGAGGATCTTCTCGAGCATGCCGGCAAGCCCGGCAGTGCCCTTGCCCAGCGTACCTTCGGCGGCGCTGAGCAATTCGGCGCGGTTAAACGTGTCGCCTTGTTCGGCAATCGCGGTGGCGCCGTCGCGCGCGACGTCTTGTTGCTGGTCGCTGCCGGTGGCCGGCGGCGCAGCGGGCACGCGCGGGCCTTGCGGATCATAGGGCGGATAGGCCGGCGGCCGGTCGGTCGAGCTTTGGGCCGGTTCCGCCGCGCGATCGGGCCCGCGCGGCGCGGAAAGATCCGCGTCGATCGCCTGGTTGGGATCGATGGTGCGCACTTCCTGCGCCATGGCGGGGCCCGCGGCAAACAGCAGCGCGGTCATCATTATCGTCGAATACAGCCTGCCCATGGTCTACTCCCCCGGCGCTCAAACATGGTGAATAGCGCGCGTCGTGCTTGACCGGCAATGAACGATATCGCCCGCGGCGACGGGCTGAGTCGATTTTGCGATGATCGACGCACGGACGGTTGATCGCGCGCGCGACGCTCGCTATAGCCGCCGCTTGCCGCCGGGTCTGGAGACGTGGGTGAGTGGCTGAAACCAACGCTTTGCTAAAGCGTCGTACCTCTTAAAGGGTACCGAGAGTTCGAATCTCTCCGTCTCCGCCACCTAGTCCCAAGTCATTGTAATCGAACGACAATTTGAGCAAATTGGGCTCGAATTCGCGCGATTCCGCGCCCTTCGAATCTCGTTCGGTACCGCGGAGAGTCAGGGAAAAACGAAGAGTATCGATTTCCCCGCGGATTTCTCTGCGGCTTACCGGGAAGGTACCGTTTGGAATTCGGGACCCAGGTTTTGCCTGATCTGCCGGCCACCTGTCCTGAGATCTAGGGCCCATCGTCCATAGGCGGCCGAAAGTTGCGCGAGCCCGCGCCATTCAGTCGATCAATCGTGCCTCGGAGAACTCTCCGCGCATCTGTTCCCAACGAATTGCCGCGCATTCTCTGGCACCGAAGTCCGCAGCGCCGTCTAGCAAACCGCTGACACTTTAGCGCCGGAGGCGATCGCGTTGCCGTGCCTCTTTCCCTGCGAACAGGGAAAGATACAGGTCGCCAGTCGATAACAGGGAAGCAATCTGGTTCATTCCGCGGATGTTACCCCGTGCTGCACGGGCTTCAGCTGTTAGGTCGCTCTAAGAAGTGAACAGGGAAAGCCGCAGTCGGAACAGGGAATCACTCGCGATTTTTGGGGAACAACTGCTCGGACGGTGAACGAAATAGGGCGAGCGCTGTATATTGGTCCTTCACCGGAGCACCGACATGAAAGCGAAGATATCTGAAGGCCGTTCGCAGGCGCAGGAGCCTGTACCGCTGCCTCTTAAAGACGGCGAATGGGCCCACATTGAGAAGCACCTCACTCGCCATTCTTCAGGAGGCGGCCGGCCGACCAGCAACCGCCGCCAGCACCTCGAAGGAATGCGCTGGGTGGCGTGGACCGGCAAACCCTGGATCGACATGCCGAAGGAGTTTGGCAACGCCAAGACCGTTTACAAATACTACTCACGTCTGCGCGCGAACGGCGTTCTTATGACGCTGCTGACGGCGTTCCCGAGCACAAGCTATAAGGAAAGCCTCAACACGGTTCGTGCGCAACTGGAATGCCTTCACAAGCTGGAAGATCGTCGACCCAGAGGGACTGCTGCCCTGAATATGGCTGCACTGAAAGAAGGCGGTTTGTCACCAATTGGAGACAAACCTCGAGCCTTTCTCGAGTTCTGGTCACCGCCTGATCGGCTTTAAGCCATCCTGTTAGCGCGTTGCTGCCCCGGAAGGTCGACCGGACAAGACCGGTACTTACGGAGGTATCATGACCCAAACAGCCTATCAGCCCTTAGCGTGGCGGGAAGTGCCATGACCAAGAAGGTCGGGTACGGCAGCACCCCAGAATACACGCGCTTTCAGCCGGGCCAGTCAGGCAACCCAAAGGGGCGTCCCAAGGGCTCGCTCAACATCCTGACAGAGTTGGCGGCAGAACTCAACGAGACAATCGTGATCACCGAAGGCGGGAAGCCTAAGAAGATCACCAAACGTCGCGCGTTGATAAAGTCGCTTCTGACAGCGGCGTTCAAGGGCGACATGAAAGCCGCTCACTTGGCGCTTCAATGGGCCGCCGCAGAAAGCGCTCAGCCGCAAGGCGCGAGCGGTAACCTGCCGCCGCTCGGCGCGGACGACCTGCAAATTCTCAACAGCTTTATGAAGCGGCACCCGTTGCCGCAGGGAGACCAATAATGGACCAGCTTCTCATGCGCATTCTCGCGAGCGATTTTCTGAGCTTCGCGATCAAGTTCTTCCAAGTGCTCAACCCGGGCATAAAGTTCGAGGACAATTGGCACCTCGATGCGATGGCGGCGCAAGTCGACAAGCTGATGAGCGGGACGACCCACAACCTGCTTATCACGATGCCGCCGCGCTGCTTGAAGTCTTTCATCATGTCGGTGGCACTGCCGGCATTCTTGTTGGGCCGGTTCCCGTCCACCCGGATCGTCGTCGTCTCCTATAGCGAGCAGCTCGCCGAGTCGCTTGCCGTTGATACCCTCCGCCTGATGGAGACCGACCTATATCGTTTGCTGTTCCCCAGCGTGATTATGACGAAGCGCACGCAGCGTGACATCAAGACCTCCGCTGGTGGCCGACGCTTCGCCACAACGATCGGCGGCTCCATCACCGGTATGGGCGGCGAATGGATCATCGTCGACGATCCCCTTAATGCCTCGCATGCGTATTCGGATGCGCTGCGCGGCGAAGTGAATCGCTTCTTCGACCAGACGCTGTCCTCCCGCGGCGACAATCCCAAATCGACCAAGTTCATAGTCGTGATGCAGCGCCTGCATGAAGCCGATCTGGCCGGCCACATCCTTGCCGAAGGCGGTTGGGAGCACCTCAAACTGCAGGGGCGGGCAACCGAACCGGCGGACGTGGATTTGGGCGGTGGACGATCGCATCGCATAGAGCCTGGCGATCTGTTGCACGAGGCGCGTTATGACGATGAGACGCTCCTCCGGCTGCAGAAGCGAATGGGCACCCCCGGTTTTCAGGCAAACATTCAGCAGGAGCCAGTGCCGGCTGAGGGTAACCAGATACGCCGCGAGTGGCTGCAACACTATACGGTGCTGCCGACTGACGATCCGGGCATCGTGGTGCAGAGCTGGGACACCGCCAGCAAAACAGGCGTTGCCAACGACTATTCGGTCTGCACGACGTGGCGTTTGATCAACGGGACGAGCTACATGCTCAGCTGTTGGCGCGGAAAGCTCGAATTCCCCCAACTCGCACACAAGGCGATCGAGCTGGGTTCCACCTGGGGCGCAACATACGTACTTATCGAGGACGCGAGTTCCGGGCAGGCACTAATCCAGCAATTGCGGGCCGTTAGTAACCTGAACATCAAACCACAACGTTCGTTACTCGATAAGAAGGCGCGTGTCGATGCCGTTTCGGGCGCGATCGAAGGTGGGCGTGTCTTATTCGCGGTCGACGCGCCGTGGTGGGGCGACTTCGTGCATGAGCTGCTCTCGTTTCCAGGCGGTCGTCACGACGATCAGGTCGACAGCTTCACTCAATACACCATGTGGGCGACCGAACGCGGGCTATTCCGCTTTGAATTCGACTTTGGCCTCCACGATCAGCTGACGATGGAGGAAATTGCCAATCACCTCCTGCACAGGCGCGGCCGCTAAGGCGCGGCGTGCTTTCCCGGAATGCGGCTGAGCCAAGCGGCTCAGCCGCATCTCGCGGCCGCAACCAAGCAGACGGGTACGTGCCTCGATCACCACACTTTTCCCACCGCAAACGGTCGGCAATCGACCGGTAGGAGCATTTAGAATGGCCCATCCCCATCAGCTGGCGGCGGCTTCAAGGCAGCTTGACATCATTTACTTGCCCATCGGCGCGCTGGTGCCTGACCCCAAGAACGCTCGCAAACATCCGAAAAAGCAAATCGAACGGCTCGCCGCCGGCATGCGCGAGTTCGGGTTTACTAACCCGGCATTGATCGACGAGCATAACCAGATAATTGCTGGTCATGCACGTCTCGAAGCGGCAGCGCTGGTGCCGTTGGAGCGGGTTCCTTGCGTGCGCATCTCCGGCCTCACCGCGGCTGCCCGGAAAGCGCTAGCGATCGCCGACAACAAGATCGGCGATATGTCGACGTTCGACCTCGAGATCCTCAGTGCGACGCTGATGGAGCTCGAGGAGCTCGAATTCGACATGGAATTGACCGGTTTCGAGACCGCCGAGATCGATCTGCTGCTCGATCAGTCGGCCGGTCCAGGAGCGGCTAGTGTCGATCCGGCCGATCGAGTTGATGCCATCGACCCGAATGCCGTCCCGGTGTCGCGTCTGGGCGATCTCTGGTGCCTTGGCGACCACCGTCTGCTCTGCGGCGATGCACTCCAGGCCGCGAGCTACGAGCACCTGCTCGGGACGGATCGCGCCGACATCGTGTTCACTGACCCGCCTTATAACGTCGCCATTCAAGGTCATGTGTCAGGCCTAGGGAAGGCGCGTCACCGTGAATTCGCGATGGCCGCTGGGGAGATGTCGAATGCCGAGTTCACGACGTTCCTCACGACCAGTCTAAACCTTCTCGCGCGGTTTAGCCGTGACGGATCGGTCCACTACGTTTGCATGGACTTTCGGCATATGGGCGAGATGCTAGCGGCGGGCGAGGAGGCCTACGACGAACTAAAAAACCTTTGTGTGTGGGACAAGGGGTCCGGCGGCATGGGGTCGCTTTACCGCTCTCAGCATGAGCTTGTGTTCGTGTTCAAGAAGGGCAACGCCGCCCACGTCAATAACGTGCAACTTGGGCGGTTCGGTCGTTACCGCACCAACGTTTGGAGCTATCCAGGGCTAAACACTTTCGGACGCAGCCGTGACGAAGATCTGGCCAGCCACCCAACCGTTAAGCCGACCGCGCTGGTGGCAGATGCACTTCGTGACTGCTCAAAGCGAGGCGATCTCGTGCTCGATGGCTTCAGTGGCTCCGGCACAACCATCATCGCTGCCGAACGCACAAAAAGGCGCGCCGCGGTCATCGAATTAGACCCGCTCTATGTCGACGCCGCGGTGCGGCGGTACGAGAAGCTGTTCAGTAAGGTCGCGGTGCTTGAGGGCGACGGCAGAACGTTCGCAGAGATCGCGGAGGATCGCGCCCCGATAAGGCCTTTGGACTGCGAGTCGGTTGCCGGTCCTGGTGATCGAGGGCCTGTCGATCCTGGCGGCTGACAGTGTCGCCATTCTGCGCAATGATCACGATCTCGTCATCGTCTTGCGCGGTGAGCGACTGACTTACGATCTCGGCTGCGAGCGGCTCGCTCGCCGACGTGGCCAGCGTTACTGTCCCATCGGCGGCACTGACCCCGTTCGCGGCATCCCAAAACCCTCTCTGCAGGCGCCGAGTGACTTGTCGGGTGCTGCCGCGGCGGGAAGGGCGATTAGCTCGACCGTCCACCCGAGTGGCGCAACACTGGACGTGAGACGATGGATCCGCGTGGGACTGAGGTCCGCCGCGTCCAATCGATCGGATGCGGGCAACGGGCGGCTTTGGCGCCCTCGGGCGCATGAAGGACGGCGGCCAAGCGATCGGAGTCCGGGAGCCATGATGCTGCACGATCAACTGCGATCTGGCGCGACCGATCGATGCGTCAATTCCTGTGCCTGCTCGTACGTCGGTTGGTTACGCCTCGAGCCCGTCGATTGAGCCATATCTGGCCCGGATGACCTCGGCTGCGCGCGCTAGCACCACGGCATCGCTAGCAGCTGACCGGATCATCTCTATGCGCGTCCCGGCAGATGAACTCGCGCTGCGCACCAGCGCAACCTCGTGAACGTCCTCCAAGAGCATCCCAGCGAATGTGCACAGCCTATCGATCAGTTCGGTCGTGTTGGTCATCGTACCTCCTGTCCACAGGAAGGTACGGCGCCGCCGCAATGTCCATAACCAGCTTTTCGAGCCTTAGCAGAACGTCGCCCAGAGTTGATTCATGTCCGCCTCGCCGACTTCCTCTTCAACAGCGACCGTCCCGCCGACCACGAACCGTTTGGCTCCGTTCATGCCACCAAACCCATTTTTGGAGTTTACCTTGCCGCACACGATGATCGGCTTGCCGCCTCCAGCCGGTATTACGCGAATGTCGCTGAATTCAGCCGATGATGGGTCATGCAAATGTTGTTTGACCAGCTCTTGAGCAGCGGCGCGATAGGTGCCTGTGGTAATGCCAGTGTCGGACGTTACACTATTAGTGCCGTCGGACGTTAGATCACTGCTCCCGGGATTCGCGGAACGCGACATAGCGGCAACTACAAGCATCACCAGTATGGCGGCCGACACGATAAGGATGACCTTGGCGGCACTCACTGGTCGCGATGGGGCGGCGTTCGGCGGTGTCATAGCCGGCTCACCGCAAATTGGTTTCGGCTTGGCTGACCAAGCCGATATACTTACCGTCAGCTCCAAACATCAGCATGACCGACCGCGCCTGGCCCCGGCCAAGCATGTCACCGCGCGAATGAATCCACATCAGTTGCTGCTTGCCATCAGGAAGCGAGGCGACCGAGGTCGGACGACCAAGCTGAGCGATCACCGTAGCTTTATCCATGCCCGGCCTGAGCTGCTCGACCGCCGCCGGGTCATAGTCGGGTCCCATTGAAACGCATGCTGTTAACAGCGCCCCGGCAACAAGCGCCGAGGCTATCGATATACCGCGCATAGAAACTTCCTGTCGTTGATCAGTGACATGACGATGCTTGGTGCACCAACCATGTCAACCAGATTGTCTCTGATCGTCTGTAGATCAGTCAGTGACAGGCAGGCTTGAGTTGCGCGTGGATATTCGCCAGCGCCTTGCGACCAATCTGAAGCGACTGCGCGCCGAGCATGGCTGGTCGCAGGAGCGTTTCGCCTTTGAGGCCGGAATACACCGGACTTACGTCTCCGACCTCGAGCGGGCGGCGCGCAACCCGTCGATCACCATACTGGACAGGCTTGCTGCCCCGCTTGGGGTAAGCGCTTCGGTGCTGGTTGCCGCGGACCCGGCCGCCTCATAGCTGGGTGTAGGCTTGAACCGGCGGGGATGCGCCCTTCCCGCCGAACGTGGAGGGCGGCACGTCGGCCTCCTGGGTGCTTTGTCGACGATGGGCTGATCAGTGCCGACACGGTCGGACCGGACAGATCATGGGTGATAGGCGCCGCTGGATCGTACACTTCTGCCGGCCAGCACCTGTGCAATCGTCGGCTTGCGGACGGTGCACCCTTTGGGCAGAGCAGACTGGTATAACAGGAGCTGAAGAATGGCGTTGCGCCTCGAGATCGATCAAGCAAGCATCACCGACAACCATATCGCCCGGCAAGTGGAGTTCACGGGCGATCTTGATGGAGACGAGCGCGACTTTGCCGTTAAATATTCCGTGCTAAAAGAGTTGAGCGGCGACGAACCCGAGGCTGATGCGCTCGAAATGTTCGAGCGGTTTAGCGACGAGATCGTAGACGTCTGCATCGAGGCCGCTCTGCAACGACCTTCCGCAACCGTGGTCGCCATCGACGAGGGCGACCTGGAATAAGCCGCCGTGTTTAGCAGTTTATTACATGAATGACGGGGAACAGCCGGCCCTGGTGCAGTAATACCAGGCTTGGCAGGCGCTCCGTTTGCGGTGGTAACCGCTTTCTATTTTACGCGGCCGCTTCGACGATGGCATTTTAGTGATCGCGTACACTCCCTGTGACGCTGAACGCCAGCACGTCGTCGAAAGCGCCGTTTGCCGAGTGGTGGATGTCTGAAACCGGAACGCTATGGGCGGTGGGCGGACAGTCTGCTTTCATGGTGATTTGGGTGGAAACCGGCCCGGCCGCTTTAGAGTAATGCGGTGCAATAATGCACTTTCGTTCATCTCCGGGGGGCAGGCGCATATCACTGGTAGAAGCAACCCTCTGAGTGAATGGAGTCAAATCTTAAGCGGCTGCCCGCGGTGCATCGTTGCCGGCCGGCTCAACCAGTTCGATCGCTGGTGTCGCAGTCTCCCCACCAGTATGGCCGACACGATCGCCGCACTGGCGGCATCAGTGATGACCATTGCGAACCGCTCCTCGCCATCGGTGCGCCAGGCAGGGCCGGTGGTCAGGCCGTCCACCTCATCATTATAACGACCGACCTCGTCCAAAACGAGCCAGATCCTGGTAAGTCTGACAGTACCCCGCCGGAGCCCATGTCGGTCAAACTCCGCCCGTTCAGGCGCTTTTGCGCGCAAGTTGATGCAGCGTGTCGAACGAATCACGGATTCGTTGGACGCGCTCGGCCCGCGGCCATTGCCCAATTCCGGCATCGAGCGCCGCGGCTGCCTCACCCAGTTCGGCCTCCCCGAACATGCCCGCCGTGCCCGCCAGATTGTGCGCCAATTTGGCTACTTCGCTCACTTCGCTGTCAGTGAACTGTCCGGCGCGGATCATCGCATCAAGCGCCTCGAGCGTCGTCGTCCGCCTAATGGCGTATCGCTCGCGCAGCGATGGCGCAGCTTTCTGCACCAACTCGGGTCCGGGGGTGGGCTCGTCCTTGGCGGCAGCGCCAAGATAGCGTTCGAGTACAGCCTCCAGGGCTTGCGGGTTGAGCGGCTTGGTCAGGTGTTCGTTCATACCCGCAGCGCGGCACCGGGCCAGGTGCTCAGGCTGAGCACTCGCCGTCAGCGCGACGATCGGCATCTTCGCGGCGGGCCCGGTCTGCTGGCGGATCGCCCGTGTCGCTGCAAAGCCGTCCATCACCGGCATCTGGCAGTCCATGAGGACGAGGTCGAAGCTCTGCGTCTCGAGTGCCTCGAGCGCCTCTGCGCCATCATCCGCCAACTCTATCGTACAGCCATACTTCGACAGCATGGCGAGCATCAACTCCCGGTTGAGATCGACGTCATCGACGACCAGGATCCGCTTATCGTATAGCAACAATGGTCGCGGTGCGGACAGGTCCCGCTCGCTGCATTCTTGTACGTTGGCGACAGGAAGCGTGATTTCGAACCAAAAGGTTGATCCCGTGCCGACTTCGCTGGTGACGCCGATCTTGCCGCCCATCAGCGATACGAGTTGCCGCGATATGGCAAGGCCGAGGCCCGTCCCGCCATAATGGCGCGAGACTGAGGCGCTCGCCTGGACGAACCGATTGAACAGCATCGCAAGCTTATCTTCTGCTATCCCGCCGCCAGTATCGATGACTTCGACCCGGAGGCGCGCATCGCCGCCCGGACGCTCGACGAGCTTGACCCTGGTTGTCACGGAGCCGTTCTGCGTGAACTTCACCGCATTCGACAGCAGGTTGAGCAGTATCTGGCGAAGCCGTCCCGCGTCCCCCACCAGCTTAGCGGGCAGGTGCGGATCCACATCTACGTGCAGCCGAACATCCCGCGTCGCCGCTTGTGGCTCCAGCAGTGATACAGTGCTGGTGAAGAAAGCGTCCACGTCGAACGCACTACAATCGAGCACCAGCTTGTCCGCCTCGAGCTTCGAGAAGTCGAGAACGTTGTCGATGACCGCGTGCAACGCCAAGCCAGCGCTATGCACCAGTCCAACCCTACGCCGAACCTCCGGATCGAGCCCGCTGCTTTCGGCGAGCAGGCGGGAGAAGCCGATGATGCTGTTGAGCGGGGTGCGGAGTTCGTGGCTCATATTAGCCAGGAAGTGCTCCTTAGAGTGCATAGCCTCTTCGGCCGCAAGCTTGGCTGCCGCCAATGCATCCTCCTGCTCCTTCTGGGCGGTTACGTCACGGATGACGTCGAGATACCCGGTTACTGCTTGTGTAACCGGATCGCGAAGCAACGCCGGACTCGATTCTGCCCATACCCAGCGCGCTTCGGTCTTATGCCACACGCGCCAGCGGACATGCTCCCCGGTCGTACCGTCCTTCAGCCTGTGGAAGGTCGCCAGTAATTCCGTAATGTCATCGGGGTGCGTAATGTTCGCGGCGTGGTGGCCCATGCGCTCCTCGCTGGTGTATCCGGTGACGGCGACCGACGACGGCGAGACGAATGTCGTGCGGCCCTCAAGGTCGCTGGTGACGATGACGTCGCTCGAGTTCTCCGCCATCAGCCGGTATCGCATGTCACTCTCGCGCGCTTTCTCCTCGGCGCGCCTGAGTTCGGAGACATCGAGCAGCACGCCGAAGACGCTGAGCGCGACGTCGCCCTCGCGGTGGATAGTCCCCCGCGCGAGAATGTGGCGGATCTTGCCGCTCGGCAACAGCAGGCGATAGCTGCTCTCGTATTCGTGCGCGCCACTGGCGATCGCGTCCGCCATCACCTGCTCTGCCCGTTTGCTATCCTCGGGATGGCGACGGCCGAGCAGCTGGTCGATTTGGGGGACCTCGTGCTGCGGATCGAGCTCGAGCATGGTCAATAGTTCATTCGACCAGATCACCTCCTGCGTGATCAGGTCGAGCGTACAATATCCCATGTGCGCGATCTTCTCGGCGGTTTGCATCAGCACGTTGGCCTGCAGAGCGGCCACCTCCGCGCGCTTCAGTTCGGTAACGTCGCGCTTGCCGACAAAGACGCGGCGGACCTGACCGGCGGCGTCATGCAGCGGCACCACCCTCACATCGAAGATCACGTCGTTCCCCGAAGCGTTTCGCTCCTCGGCCGTGTGCCGCCCCTCTCCCAGAGCGATTGCCTCCTCCATATTGCGTTGCCCGCGCTGCGCACGTGCGGGGGGGAACAAGTCCCGAAGTTCCTTTCCTCGTGCCTCCGCGATGGTAAATCCCAGCGACCGTTCTGCAGCTTCGTTCATCGTGTTCAGTGAAAAGGTGTCGCCCGTCAGGTCATAGACGATGTTCACGTCGGGCGAACTCTCGAAGATGCCCTTGAAGAGCGCCTGAGCTTCCTGGATCACTGCCGCCGAATGTTCAGCGACGATGTTGGCGTGGATTAGCTCCCTTGTCCGTTCCTCCAGGGCTTGCTTTGCCTCGATACGAGCCGTGACGTCGCGGCATGCCGAGACGATGTACAGCGCGCCATCCTCGCCCGCCGCCAACCGCATAGCTATTTCGATATGGACGAGATGGCCGTCTCTGTGACGCAACCGGGTAAGGTGGGTCACGGTGGCGCCCATGGGCTCGGCTTGCAGCCGCGCAGCCGCTCCAGCCATCGGCCCGCGTTCCTCGGCTGGCATGAAGCCGAAAACCGTCTTTCCAGTTAGCGCTTCCGGCGCATAACCAAGTATCTTCTCGCTTGACGGTGACATGTAAGAGCTACGACCGCGTACTGAATATAGGCCGACCATATCACTCGCAGTGTCCGCGAGCAGGCGGTAGCGGTCTTCGGACTCGCGTTCAGCCGACAAATCTTGGATCTGGGCGATCAGATGTTTCGGCGTGCCGTCGCTTTCCAGCACCAGAGATGCCGATAGCCGCACCCACACCACCCGGCCGCTCTTGCGGATATACCGCTTCTCCAGCTGATATGACGGAATGTCACCGGCGATCAGCCTCTCCAACAGATGTAGATCGCCTGTCAGATCGTCGGGATGGGTGATCGTCTGGAAATCCAGGGTCGTAGCTTCATTATGCTCATAGCCGATCAGGTCGCAAAAGGCCGAGTTCAACTTCATCAGGCGGCCGTCCAACGCCACTAGCGCCATGCCTATCGGGGCATGGTCGAATGCGTTTTCGAACAATTCGGTCTGTGCGCGCCGCTCGGAAATATCCTGTATCAGCGCCGTGAACTGCCAGTCCTCGTCGATATTGGTGGCGCTGAGCGCAAGCTCGATCGGGAAGACGTCGCCATTGCGGCGCAGCGCCGTGAGTTCGATTTGGCTACCGATCAGCCGGGCCGTACGGCTCGACATGTAACGCGCCAATCCCGCGTCGTGCGCAGCGCGCAGTTCAGGCGGGACAATGATCTCGGACATGCGCTGTCCAATCACTTCCTCGGCGCTCCATCCGAAAGTCAGCTCGGCGTGGCGGTTCCAGCCGCTGATCATGCCGATCTGGTCGATCGTCACGATTGCCTGATGCGCGGTGGCGAGGATGCTCTTGAGGCGCTGCTCGTTGGCGCGCACTGCTTGTTCGAGAAGGCGCCGCTCCGCCGCTCCGTCGGCCAGCGCCTGGCCCGTCAGTTCGGCCGTTATTTGCTCGGCAGCCTCCCGCCGGGCCACTTCCCCCCGCAGCTCATGGGAGCGTCGCGCAAACAGAAAAAGCGACGCGGCCCCAATGAATAGCAGGACGATGATCGCCTCGTCGATCTGCCACACTTCATTCCTTTCGGCGAAGGCCGTGAGTTGCTCGAACGCGTTAGCCTTGACGCAAAAAATGCTCAGAAGCGCCGCGCCTAGCATCGCCAGGATCAGATCTGATTGTTTTCTTTGCAGTCGGCCTGTCGACGGATGGTTCAGGGTCCATCTCCTTCGCGCGTAATATGCCGCAAAGCCGATAACAGGTAGTGAAGACGCAATGACGACGGCTTACACGGACCGTTTGCCTGCACTGGCCATGTCACGTCGTTGCGCCAACGTTTCGCGGGAAGCGGGCGTGGGGCGGGCGGAGGCGCCCGCGCTCGGCAATGCCTCAGCTTGGATGGCGATCGAACCGGATTGCTGCGGCGTGGATGAAGGCGTGGTTTCGCAGCCGAGCGTCGCTTGAACGCGAGCGCTTCAGGCTGAATGGGAGTCATTTCCACAGGCTAATGGAACTTGGTGTCGCTGAGAAGCACCGCGCCGCAGATCTCGCACCGCAGCTACCAATGCAAAGTTAGCCTTTGAATCGCATGAACAAGAGTCCGTTATCGGAGACCATCCAGGCGCTCTGAATGACAGACTAGGGCCGTCTGCCATGAAAATCAGGCGGCGTAGATCTGGAGACTACCAGCTTCCTTCCGTCATCCGGCGCTGGCGCTCGGCTTCCGCCGCGCTGGTGCTTGGGTGAGGATGGTTGACCGTCGGGACTGGCCCTGCCGGTTCCCAACGCGTCACGATCGCGCCCTTTGCACCGACCTGATGGTCGAGCAGGCGCAACGCGCCTGACGGCGTGCCGGCGCTGAAGAGGCGCTTGCCGGTCCCGAGCACGACGGGAAAAGACATAAGAACCAGCTCGTCGATCAGGCCGGCAGCGAGAAGCGGCGGGTAGAGTGTCGATGACCCTTGGATCAAGAGGTCTGGGCCGTCGCTTCCCTTCAACGCTCGAACACCAGCGATGCCGTCGACGCGCTGGCTGTTGAGCCAGTCTAGCGGCTGGTCGCTACGCGTCACGACATGCTTTTCGGCCGCGGTCAGCGCCTCGCCCATACCGGCCATCTCGCCGTCTATGAACGGCCAGTAAGCCGCGAAGATGTCGTAAGTCCGGCGCCCGAGCAACAGGGCGTACGGAGGGTTAAACAGCCTACCCAGCACCGGATCGACCACATCGTCGCCAATGCCAAACACCCAGCCACCATGGTCGAAGCCGCCGGTGGGGTCCTCGGTTGGCCCTCCCGGTGCTTGCATTACGCCGTCGAGCGATACGAACGCCGCGCCGGTCAGCTTACGCATCGATCATTTCCCTTCCTGCGCACCTTGTTGATAGCCATTCTGGTCGAAACATTGTGGACAGCAAGCGCCCGGCTCCAGGCTCGGCCGCGCCTGTATGAATGACGCTTCCGAGAAGCCATTCAACGCAGCTGGATGTCGCTTTGTGGGTCGAAGCGGTCGGCAGGGGCATAGGTCTGGCCGGCCGCCAGTTTGCCGGTAGCCATGCACTATTTCAAGGCATTCGAGCAGATCTGGTTGTTCACCCGCAACCTAGCTTAGCGAGGGCAAACAGCCTTGGATGAGGGGGGCGCCGCGTTCACTCGCGCCTCTATCCAGAGATGCGTGGTAGAACGGACCTTGTCCGCCATACCCGTCGGGAAATGGATGAACCCGTGCGGCGCTTCGGGCAATTGGTGCAGCTCGACGTCGGCCGCCTCGCCCCATCGCTCCGCCATGCGGAGCGTATCATCCATCAGTGGGTCGCGCTCACCGACGAACATCAAGGCTGGCGGCAGGCCGGCAAGATCCCCGTAGAGCGGCGACAGGGGCGGCTGGCGACGTTCTGCGTCGCTCATCCCCGGTGTGAGCCGGCGCAGGCCGCCCACCATGCCAGGCCCGTCGAGCACCAGCGTGTCGGGTCCGGCCCGCCTGACGCTGTCCGTGCCGGACAGGTCGTAGACGCCGTAATAGAGCACCGCCCCGACCACGCGCCGGAGCAGTTCAGGCCAATGCTTCAGCCGTAGCAGCGTGGCGGCCGCGAGATGGCCGCCGGCGGATTCTCCGACGATGAAGACGGGGAGGTCGCCAAATTCGGCTATGCCGCCGCCGAGCAGCCAGCGTGCGGCCACGAGGCAGTCGTCCATCAGCCGCTGGATGGGAGTGTGGCCCGCGAGCCCGTACTCCACCGAAACCACCGCCACGCCGCATGCCTTGATCAGGGCGATGTTCTGCGCATCGTTCATCCGCGCATTGCCGATCACCCAGCCCCCGCCATGGATGTCGAACACGACGCCGCGCACCTGCCCCGCCGGGCGGAGCATCCGCACGCGCACCTTCTCGGCCCCTGTTCCGACGACACTTTGCTCGACCGACAGGCCTGCCTTCCTGGCCCTGTGATCGGCTCCAAACTGCGAAAGCCGCAGAAGAGATTGGATCAGGAGCGGTGCGAAGCGGTTTCGGACGCGAAAGCGCGGCGACTTGGCCAGCTTGTCGTTGAACCGCCGCGCTTCGGCAAGATCGCTCTCGTCGATCGAGATCATTTCAAGCCTCCTTCGGGCTCATGGGACCGAACACCAGCCGGTCGATGATGTCCGCAACCGCCGCCGCATCGTGCGGCCGATCCTGTTCCAGCCACCAGCGCAGGATCGTGAGTGTCGCGGCGACGCCGTGGACGATGCCCAGATCGCGCGGAAGCCATTCCGGCACGGGCGCCTCGGCAGTAGCAGCCGCCGCGACCGCGCGTGCGGTGATGTCGCGGCGCATCGCCTCCCCGGCGCCGACGAGTAGGCCCCGGCACAAGGGACGGCGAACGTCCACGAAGCGGGTCAGCGCCGACGCGGCTGCGGCGGTATCCTGCGCCAGCAAGAGCGGAGCGATGAGGACGAGAAGCTGACCGATGATATCATCCGCGATCTCCGCCAGCAGCGCTTCGCGGGACGTGTAGCGGCGAAAGAAGGTTGCATAGCCGACACCCGCGCGCGTCGTGATGGCCGCCACGGTCACCTCCTCGAACGGCATCTCTGCCACGAGGTCGAGCAAGGCCGCCTGAAGCGCATGGCGGGATTTAGTGATCCGCGCGTCCTGGCGCGGCGGCTCTCTTGACTTGTCGGCGCGCGTCGCCATTTTATGATCTATCATGTATCATAAATAGGCGTTTCTGATGATTGATCAAGCCATTTCCAGTCTCTGTCCTGTATCCGGTCGAGACGACCGCAAATCGGCGGCGGTCGCCCAATCGGGCGCGGGCGGCGCGCAAATGCGCATGGTCCGCGACTTCGCCGAAGCCCGTGAGCTGCTGCGCAATCCCGATGCCCGACAGGCGGGGTTCCTGGCCGATCTGGTCAACAAGGTGTCGCTGTCCCACCCTCCGATTCTCTACCAGCACGGAGCGGAGCACCGTCGTCAGCGCGGCGCGACCGCGCGCTTCTTCGCGCCCCGCGTCGTAACCACCGCGTATCGCGCGCTGATGGAGCGGACCAGCGACGAGCTGGTCGGGCGCCTCGCGACAGCAGGACATGCCGATCTGGACGAACTCGGACTCGAGATGGCCGTGACGATTGCAGCGGAGATTGTCGGGCTGACCGACAGTGACCGGGGCGGCATGGCCAGGCGGCTGGGGGCGCTGGTGACCGGCATGCCACAGGGTGGGTCGCGGCTGGCGACGGTGTTCGGCTTCGCGCGCGGTCAGGCACGATCGCTGAACTTCTTTTTGCGCGACGTGAAGCCGGCGATCGCCAGCAGGCGGCGTGAGCGGCGCGCGGACGTGATCTCGCACCTGATGGAGGAGGGCTATTCCGAGCGCGAGATCCTCACCGAATGCCTCACCTATGGCGCGGCCGGCATGATCACTACGCGCGAGTTCATCACCATGGCCGGCTGGCACCTGCTGGAGAATAATGTGCTGTGCGGGCGCTTTCTCGACGGCGACGAGGCATCGCGGATTTCGATCCTCGAGGAAATACTCCGCCTTGAGCCCGTCGTTGGCATGCTGTTCCGCAGGATCCACACCGATGCTGCGGTCGTCGCGCTCGACGTGCGTCAGGCAAATGCCGACGAGGCGGCGGTCGGCGGATGCCCGCATCGGCTCGATCCGGATCGCAGGACCGCCGACAAGGTGAGCCGGGCCGGGCTTGCCTTCGGTGACGGGGAGCATCGCTGCCCCGGCGCGCAAGTCGCGCTGCAGGAGGCGGCGATCTTCCTGGATCGGCTGCTGCGGGTGCCCGGCATCCGGCTCGCGCGAACACCGAAAATCGGCTGGAACGCGCTGATCGCCGGCTACGAACTGCGCGGCGCGACGCTCGCTTGCGATGGGGCGGCATCGTGATCGCGCGGGTCCTTGGTGCCGTAGCCGGAGTCTTGTCGCTGGCCTTCGCGATTCCGGCAGCGGCGGCGCCGACGAGTCCCGTCGGCCGCTGGCTGACCGAAGGCAATCAGGCGATTGTCGAGATCGCCCCGTGCGGGCCGGCGCTATGCGGCGCGATCCACAAGGTTCTGAAAGTAGATCCCAAGGCACCGAAGACCGACATCAACAACCCCGATGCGCGCCTGCGCAACCGCCCGACGAGCAGGCTCCGGATCCTCACCGGCTTCGTGCCGGATGGCTCCCGCTGGAGAGGACAGGTGTACGACCCGCGTAGCGGACGGACATACAAGTCCTTTCTCGAGGTGCGGCCGGACGGCGCGCTTGCCCTCACCGGCTGCATCTGGAAGCTGTGCAAGACCCAGTCGTGGCGGAAGGCGCACTAAGCACACGAATGATGGGCAGCAATCCCACCGTGGCTGTCCCAGTCAGATGAGCCGGACACTGAAACCCGAGTCGAAAACGGAAGCTTAATGAGTGTCTGGCTTCAGGAAACACTAAGGGCGGCATAAACGTCCAGAAGTGGGTCTTATAGCCGCGGGGCCGTCCACCGGCTATCGCTCGGTGGCGGTCAGTTGCCTGCAATTTGCATCGTAGTTGGGGGCGGCGCTTCTCTGTCCCCAAGTTCTAGACCGTATCAGCATCAGCGCGGCCAGCGTGCGACCCGGCTCCTCGATCATCGGTAGGTGCCCCGAGTTCTCGAACCAGCACAAGATCCGGCTCGGTGCCTTGAGCCTGCCTAGCCAGCTGGCCGCGATCTCTGAGGGGGTGGTCTTGTCGCGTCGGCCGAGCAGGAAGGCAGCGGGAACATCAAGCCGACGGATGGGCATGAAGGAGACGTCTGCCAGTCGGGGCCAGAGCGCTGTCACGGTGAAGGCGCTGCCCTTCGCCCATGCTTCCCGGTCTGCTGAGGTGTAGAGCGGCGACAGCTTCGTCGAGTTGAAGTAGAAATTGGCATCAGGACGCAGGCCCGCGAGTGAGCCATAGCGGTTGGCGTATTTTCGCCAGGCGTCCGCCTGCACGATGGTGAACGGCCCCTGTCAGGGTATGGCCGCAGTGCGGCGATAGCCTGCACCGCCTCATCGTCGCCGCGCTCGCGCGCGATCGCCAAGGTTTGCTGCATGCCGACCCGCTCGTTCTCGCGAAAGTCGATGAGCTGGCCCATGCCAATGTAGGCGTGAAGCAGGTCAGGTCGCACCTGTGCGACCGCAAGCCCCACCGCCGATCCGAAGCTGTGGCCGAGGACGAACACCTTGTGTTGACCCAGGCGCGCGCTGAGCTGTTCGATCAGCTCGATCGCGTCATCCCGATAGCGTTCCAGCCGCAGCGTCGGGGCGATGGTTGCAGGGTCGTTGAGCGGGTAGGAGCGTCCGGCGCCTCGTTGGTCCCACTGGACGACCGTGAAGAAATCCTCCCACGGATGCTGGAAGCTCCACGCCATCGGCATCTCGACCGAACCTGGACCGCCATGGATGTAGAGCAGGATCGGATTCGCGCGATCGGCCCCGCGGATGTTCACCACTTGCCTTGCGCCGCCCAGTTCGAGAACCAAAGTTTCGTCAATGCCGTTCGGCGTCACGATCCTCTGGACGTCGGCGATGATTGCGCGGGCTGGCGCGAATTCTTCAGGCGCCGCGGGCAAAGCCGCTGCCTTTTGCGCGTGGGCGGGCTGGAACAGTGAGGCAGCAAGCAATAGCACTGCGGCGAGTATCCGGATCGTGGCCATGCCCTTACCCTTCGTTAGCTGACCGTCGCCCACTAGATTATCGTATGTATCGTGTGGACTGCATCGATGAGTCAACGAACTGCGGCACCGATCGGCACATGAACCAACGGCTGGTTCAGGGAGCTGCATTGATGGCATCTTCGTCTGGTCTTGGGTCAGATCGCCGAAAAAGCATCTAGCTTGGACCTTATCGCGGGTCAGCTTCGGCGCAATCCGGCATGACCAGGTTTGGGTTCCAAGACGTGCAGAGTGCCGCGCTGAGTTTCACACCAGCCCCGTGTTGCCACTTGGTCCAGCATCCTACGATTAACGCGCCCCTCGTCGATGAGCCGAATGCGCCATCGGCCGGCGATCCTTTGCGCGTCAGCGACATTGATCGCACCGCCAACCGCCTCGAGCCAGAACGCATCTGCCGCGATCGGCGATGGCGTGCGGCGGACGCTACTTCGTATCTCGCTGGCGACCTGATCGGCGATCGGGCCGAGCACGACTTGGAACGCGTGCCCCCCTGGCCGGAAGACGCCACGCGCACCGAGCGCCTTCAGCGACGGTTCGTCGACCGCCGCGACATCGACCAGTTCGAGGCGCAGCCGAGTGGTGCAGGCGTCGATCGTGCGCAGATTGCCGCCGCCGCCGAGGGCGGTGATGAAGCGGGAGGCTCGATCGCCGGGTGTGCCTGCCTCCATGGCTACGGGCACCGCCTCAGTGTCGCGCCCCGGCGTTTTGAGCTCGAACCTGACGATGCAATAATGGAACGCTGCGTAATAGATCGCGAAATAGGCTGCGCCGACCGGCAGCAGCAGCAGCGGGCGCGTCGCCAGCCCGTAATTGAGCACGTAATCGAACAGGCCGGCGGAGAAGCCGAAGCCGAGCCTGACGCCCAGCGCATCCATGATCACCATCGCCAGGCCGGTGAGCACCGCGTGCACCGCGTACAGCACCGGCGCGAGGAACATGAAGGTGAACTCGATCGGCTCGGTGACGCCGGTCAGCAGCGAGGTAAGCGCAAGGCTGAGCAGCATGCCGCCGACCGCCTTGCGCCGTTCCGGCAGCGCGGTGCGATACATCGCTAGGCAGGCGGCGGGCAGGCCGAACATCATCACCGGGAAGAAGCCGCTCATGAACGCGCCGGCACTGGGATCACCGGCGAAGAAGCGTTTGAGATCGCCGGTCGCGCCGTTGAAGTCGCCGAGGATGAACCAGGCGATATTGTTAAGGATATGGTGAAGCCCCGTGACGATCAGCAGGCGGTTGAGCAGGCCATAGAGGAACAGGCCGACCGGCCCGGCGCCGACCACCCAGCGGCTCAGCGTATCGATTGCCGCCTCGAGCGCGGGAAAGCCGAGCCCGAAGATCGCTGCGCCGATCAGCCCTGCAAAGCCGGCGGCGATCGGCACGAAGCGGCGGCCGCCAAAAAAAGCGAGATAATCGGGCAGCTTGATCGTGGCATAGCGATTGTAAAGCCAGCCCGAGATGAGCCCCGAGAGGATGCCGGCAGGCACGCTCAGCTTGCCGAGTTCCTTTGCTTTCCACGCGACAGTGGCGAGGGTCTGCGCCGCCTGATCAGCGAATGGGGCGGCGACGCCCGGCGGTACGGCCAGCAGTGCCTTGCCGCCCTCGATCGTCACGAGATAGGCGATCGCGCCCGCAAGCCCCGCCGCGCCGTTATTCTCGCGCGCCAGCCCGACCGCGACGCCGATCGCAAAGATCAGCCCGAGATTGGCAAAGATCGCTTCGCCCGCCGCGGCGATGAAGGTGACGTCCAGCAGATCCGGCTGGCCGAGCCGCAGCAGCAGCCCGGCGACCGGCAGTACGGCGATCGGCAGCATCAGCGCGCGGCCGAGCGGCTGGAGGGCATCGAAGCGCAGGCGCATCACACGGTCTCCAGCAAGGCGCGAACGTCGGCGGCAGTAGCGCAGGCGAGCGCGCGGGCGGCGAGCGCCTGGCACGCAGGCAGGTCGTGCCGGCGCACCACGGCCTTGAGCGCGGGAATGGCGGCGGACGTGGCCGACAATTCGGTGATGCCGAGCCCGATCAGGATTGGCGCCGCGCGCGGATCGGACGCGATGCCACCGCATATGCCAAGCCAGCGGCGATGTGCGCGGGCGCCGTCCGCAGCGCGGGCAATGAGGTGCAGCACGGCAGGGTGGAGCGCATCGACCATCGCCGCGACCGCCGGATTGCCGCGATCGGCGGCGAGCGCATATTGCGTGAGATCGTTGCTGCCGATCGATAGGAAGTCGGCGTCACGCGCAATGCTTTCGGCAAGCAGCGCCGCGGCGGGGGTCTCGATCATCACGCCGAGCGGCACCGGGGCGACGATGCCGAGCGCGACGCGTGCCTCGTCGAGGATCGTGCGGGCGGCGGCGAGTTCGCCGGCATCGACGATCATCGGCAGCATGATGCGGCATTGCGCCGCGGGCACGCCGCGCAAGATCGCGCGCACCTGCGTGGCGAGCAGATCGGGGCGCGCCAGCGAAAAGCGGATGCCGCGTGCGCCGAGCGCCGGATTGTCCTCATGGGGGAAGGGCAGATAGGCGACCGGCTTGTCGCCGCCGATATCGAGCGTGCGCACGATCAGCGGGCGTCCGCCGAGCCCGGCGGCGACTGCGGCATAGGCGGCACATTGCTCGTCTTCGGAGGGCGCGGTGTCGCGGTCGAGGAACAGGAATTCGCTGCGCAGCAGGCCGCAGCCCTCGGCACCAAGCGCCACGGCGTGCGTCGCCTCGGTGGGGCTGGCGAGGTTGGCGAAGATCTCTATCCGCGTGCCGTCCGCCATCACGCAATCGTCGTGCGCGGCGGCGGTGTCGGTAGTGATGCGGTCGCGCCGGCGCGCCATCCGCTTGGTCGTCATCGCCAACGTGCCTACGTCCGGCGACGGATTCAGCGTGCCCTTGTCGGCATCGAGGATAACCGGTGACGCATCGGTAAGATCGAGCACGTCCGCCCCCGCAGCGACGATCATCGGAATGCCGGCCGCGGCGGCGAGGATCGCGGCGTGTGCCGTAGGTCCACCGTACGCGGTGCAGATGCCGGCGATTCCCGCGCTGGAAAGAATAGCGAAGTGGGAAGGCAGTATCTCATCGGCAATTACGATCGCGCCGCGGGGCGGGGTGGGCAGGCTGGCCTCGGTACCGGTAAGCCGCGCGATCAATTGGCGTTCGATGTCCTTCAAATCCGCAATACGCTCGATCAGTAGCGGATCGCGCGTGGCGAGGATCGCCGCGGCATGATCGGTGGTCGTAGCGCGCCAAGCGAAGGCGGCGCTCTTGCCGTCCGCAATATACCGCCCGGCGGCGGCGAGCAGTTCGGGATCGTCGAGCAAGGCGTGGTGCGCGGCGGCGATGTCACCGTGGGGCGTTATGGCTAGCAGGGCTTTGCGGGCGGCGGCGAGGTGGGCGGTCTCGGTTGCGACATCGGCGGCGTGCTCGGCCACTTGGATATCGGTGGCGCGCCATTGGAACACCGCACCGATAGCAAGTCCGGGCGCGGCGCGGACGCCGAGGACCAGGCCGTCAAGTGATGCGGTCGCCTGCGGTGTAGCGGCGGCCTGCGCGGTTTCTTCGATGCCGTGTTCGATCAGTGTCGCGACCGCGGTAACGGCGGCGCGCGCGTCGGGGCCGTGCGCGACGATCTCAATCTCGTCGTTATGCGCGATGCCGGCGGCGAGCAACGCGACGATGCTGCGCGCATTGGTGGGCTTGCCGTGCGCGGTGATCGTGACCTCGGCGGCGAACGGCTTGAGCGTGGCGACGATGCGCGCGGCGGGGCGGGCGTGGACGCCGTTCGCAAGAGGGACGCGGAGGCTGATCCGGGCGGTATCGTGGGCCACTCCTTCGTCACCCCGGACTTGTTCCGGGGGCCACGGTGCCGCTGAATCTGCCGGCGTTGTGGTTGCGTCCAGATGGACCGCGGCACAAGTCCGGGGCGACGATTGGGGAGGGGGCGGTGCGCAATCTGCGCGCGCTTCGATCTCGGCAAGCATGTCGCCGCTCGCTACGCGCCGACCAAGCTCGAGCGGCCGCAGCGCAAACCCTTCGTTCATCACCGTAATCGGCGTCACCAGGCTTTTGGCACGCAACGCCACGGCATCGAGATCGACCTCGAGCAACGGCTGACCGAGCACGACCACGTCACCGTCGCGCACCTCGGCGGTGAAGCCCGCGCCCGCCAGCGCGACCGTCTCCAGGCCGACATGGATCAGCAGTTCGGCACCATTCGCCAGTCTTAGTGTCACCGAATGCCGCGTCGGCGCTACGGCTATCACCGTCGCGTCGCACGGCGCGCGGATTGTGCCATCAAGTGGGTCGATCGCGAAACCGTCGCCCATCATGCGTTCGGCGAACACCGGGTCGGGCACCGCGTCGAGCGGCATCGCCCAGCCGGCCATCGGCGCATGTAACACGATCACGAGGCGGTCACCAATTGCACGCCGCTCAGCGCCCACAGCGGGTCCACGCCTGTCGCAGTATAGGTGATGCACAGATCATGCGCGCCGGTCAGCGGCGGAAGGGCAGCGCTGAGTGTGGTGACACCCGCGCGGCGCACCGCCGGCGCAAGCGGCAGCACGGCGAGGCGCGGGCCGGCGCAGCCGTCGCGCACTTCGACTTCGCCGGCCGGCGTGGCGGGGGGGCGGAAGACGATATTGTCCTTGTCGCGCCCGATCTGGAAGTTGAACGGCAGCTGCCCGACACTGATCTCGATGCGGCGCACGCCGTCCATCGGCGCGGCCTGATAGATCCAGCACGGATTGGCGATGTCGATCAGGAACGCCGCGCGCGGCTCGCGCGCGGGCGCGTCGTCGGCGAGGCGCAGCGGGATGCCCTGCGTGCAGAGCTTGAGCTCGGTATCGTCGCGGTGGCGCAGCGCGTCGGGCGTGAGGCGCAGGTCGATCGCGCCGGGTAGCGTGGCACGGTCCAGCACGCTGGCGGCGCGCAGGCGCGTTCCGGTCGGCAGCGTCAGCGGCGCGCTGTAAAGCGGCGCGGCCGGGCCGGGCGGCGTGCCGTCGATCGTGTAATGCACCGGCACGGCGGATTGCGTCGACAGCTTAACACCGGCCTGGCCATCGATCGGCGCAAGCGTGACGATCGGTCGGAATAGCGCCGCACTAGGCGTGATCCCCAGCGCGGTCAGCCGCGCCATTTGTGGCGCGAGACGGCGCACGAAATCGCCGAAGTCATGCGTCGCGGCGGGCGACCAGCCCAACTCGGCGATCGCCGCAGCGCGCGGGAAGGCGGCGGCGGCGACAAGGTCCTCGCGGCGCAGATGCTCGGTCCACACATTGCCCTGCAGCCCGAGGATATGGCGCTGCTGCGCCGCCGGGATCGTCGCCGGCGCGGGATCGAAGGCATAGACGTCGGCCAGCGGCACCCACGCGCCGTGCGAGGTCCCTTCCGCCGCGGCGAGGCCCTGGCGGTTGTTGAGGTACAAGGTCGGCGCGGGGGTCAGCACGGCGTCGTGACCGGCCTTGGCGGCGGCGATCGCGCCGTCCAGCCCCCGCCACGACATCACCGTGGCATCGGCCATGATGCCGCCGTCGAGGATCTCGTCCCAGCCGATCAGCTTGCGGCCGTGCGCGGCGAGATAGCGACCGATGCGCTGGATGAACCAGCTCTGCAACCTGTCCTCGGAGGCGATGCCGAGCGCCTTCATCTGTGCCTGGATCTTGGGCGAGGCTTTCCACTGATCCTTCACCGCTTCGTCCCCGCCGACATGGACATAGGCGGAGGGAAACAGCGCGATCACCTCGTCGAGCACGTCTTCCAGGAAACGGAACGTTGCCTCGTCGGTATTGTAGAGCCAGGGGAACACGCCCCAGTCGCTTTCCGTGCCCTTGGGCCAGGGCACGCCCATGCCGAGCGCGGGGTAAGCGCGGATCGCGGCGAGCGCGTGGCCCGGCATCTCGATCTCGGGCACGATGGTGATGCCGCGCTGGGCGGCATAGGCAACGATGTCGCGGATCTCGCCTTGCTTGTAGAACCCGCCGGTACGCGGCAGCGGCGGCGCCCCGGGGGCGGTGGCGGGCTGGCGCCAGCCGCTGATGCTGGTGAGCTTCGGATATTTCTTGATCTCGATCCGCCAGCCCTGATCGTCGACCAGATGCCAATGCAGCGTGTTGAGCTTGTTCGCCGCCATCGCGTCGATCAGCCGTTTGACGAGGGCGGGAGACTGGAAGTGTCGCGCGCTGTCGAGCATCAGCCCGCGCCATTTGAAGCGCGGGGCATCGTTGACAGTGACGGCAGGGACAATGCCAGTCGTCCCGGCGAGCTGCCACAGGCTGACCGCGCCGTAGAACAATCCGGCATCGTCGCTGGCGGAGATCGTCGCGCCATTGGCGTCCGTTACCAGGCGATAGGCTTCGGCGGAGAGGCCGGGGACGCGCTGGAAGCGGATCTTGCCGCTGGGGGTGACGGCCAATTTGGGGCCGCCGGTCTTGCCCAGCAGCTCGGCCAGCCGCTCGGCCGCATTGTCAGCGCCCGCATCGTTCGCCGGCACCGACATGCCAGCGCCCTCAAGCCGAAAACTGCCGTCACCCTTCACCATCGATTGCGGCGCGGGAAGCAAGCTTTGCGCGGTGGCGGTGCCGATCGTCAGGAGGCTGGTCAGCGCGAGGAGTGGGTAACGTACAAACCGGATGCGCGGCACGGCAGATCCTTCACGTCGACGGGCCGGCGGACCGGCCCGTCCTTGCTATCAGAAGCGCAGGCGCGCGCCGACATAGTATTGCCGGCCATTGTCGTAGATCGCGCGGAAGCGATCCTCGCTGCCGGAATATTGCTCGATCTTGGCATTGGTCAAATTTACCGCATCGGCGGTGAGCGAGATATTGTCGGTGACCTTGATGCTGGCCGAGGCATCGAGCGATTCGGTCGCCTTCTGGTTGAGCGGCGCGGCGCGATCGATGTTGATGAAGAATTTCGAGCGATAATTGTACGACAGGCGAACCGAGGCGAAATCGTTCTCGTAATAGCCGGTCAGGTTAATCGCGTGCTTGGAATTGCCCGGGATCGGATCGCCGGCATCCGACTTGGCGTCCGAGTAAGTGTAATTGACGATCGCGCCAAAGCCGTAGGCGATCGGCCGCGACACCTGGAACTCCGCGCCCTTGTTGGTGCCGCCCGACCCGTTCGAGCGGCGGTTGATGTCGAACAGGCAATCGAACAGCAAATTGCCCGGTGTTGATCCCGCCGATGGCGTGCATCGCGAGGCGTTGGGGTTGGTCGAATTCTGCACCGGATAGCGTTCCTGCACCGTGCGATTGACGATGTAGGACGAGATATCCTTGTAGTAGAGCGCGGCGGCGACGATCGTGTCGCGATCGGGATACCATTCGATCGACGCGTCGTAATTGTTGCTGCGATAGGGATTGACCGAGGGATCGCCGCCATCGCCGGTGAGCGAACCGGGGTTGAGCGACACGCGCGGCACGATGTCGGTATAATCCGGCCGCGCGACGCTGCGGCTGGCGCCGAAACGCAGCACCACGTTGGGCGTCACGTCGACGCTGATGTTCGCGCTCGGCAGGAAATCGGTATAGCTGCGCTTGACCTGCACCGGCACGTACACGCCGAACGCGTTGGTCGTTACAGCGCCGGGGGTCGAGGCGGGCACGCCGAGCAGATTGCCGCGTGAATCCTGATCGGTGCGGATCACGCGCAGGCCGAAATTGGCGTTCCAGCCGTCTTCCTTGCCGCCCAGCTTGGCCATCGCATAGCCGCCATAGGTTTTCTCGTTGATCGAATAGTTTTCCGGCGGATTGATGATCCGCTCACGAGCCGAGGCGGGCAGGCCGTTCAGGATATTCTGCAGCTTGGTGCGATCGACCTGGAAGAAATTGGTCAGCGTGCCGGGTAGCGCGACCCCGTCGAGGAAGTCGTCGGGCGTACCGCCGCCGGCGAAATCGTCCGAGGTGCACGGGCGTCCGCCACACCCGGAGCCGACCAGGTTGAGATAGAAGGCGCCGTAGGTGGTGGCGAGGAAGCGCGTGACGCGATCGTGATCGGTGAACTTGCCGCCGATCTTGATCGCGTGCAGCGGGCCCCACTCCACCTCATGCTCGTAATCGGCATAGGCGTATTTCTCTTCGTCCTTGTTGGTGATCTTGTGGAGCGAGGCGAAGTCGAGGATCAGGTCGGCAGGTTTGGTCGGGTCGATGCCGATGAAGCTGACCTGCGGCACGTCGCCCGAAATGTCGAACGTGAACCCGCCGGGGGCGGCGCCTTCGTAGAAGGGCTGCGACTCCGTATTGCCGTTGGCCTTGGTATAGCCGATCTTGAGATGCAGCGTGCCGGCATCGCTCGGGTGCCAGATCAGGTCGGCGTCGCCCGACAGCGTCTTGGCATAAGCGGTGCGATCGATCGCATCGTACACCGCGGCGCGGCTGGTGGCAGGCGAAGTGACGGTGCCCGACACGACCGTGCCGTTGCGCACCACCGGGTTGGTCAGCGTGCCGCCGTCGCCCAGCGCCTTCGATCCCCAGGCGAGATAATTCTGATTGAAATTGTTCGCGCCGAAGCGGGAATAGAGCCCGGTCAGGTTGATCTCGAGATCGTCCGACGGGCGGAACTGCAACGCGATATTGCCGCCGTAGCGTTCGCGCTCCTGCTGGAACAGCGCCGAGCCGATCAGCGAGGGGATCTGCGCGGTCTGGCCGCCGACGGTGACCGGCTGATAGCCCAGCACTTCGACGCCGTCGCGGCGGATGTCGCGCTTCTGGTACACACCGCCGACCAGGATGCCGAACGTCTCGGCATCGTTCTTCCAGCTGAACAGCCCGGAAGCCTGCGGATCGAACGAGTCGCGTTTTTCGGAATAGACGCCCTGCACCGAGGCCGAGACGGTGAACGGCTTCAGGTCGAGCGGGTTGCGCGTGTGGACGTTGATCGTGCCGCCGATCCCGCCTTCCTCGACATCCGCCTGGCCCGACTTGTAGACGTCGAGCTGCCCGACGATTTCGGCGGGGAGGGTGAGATAGTTGAAGCTGCGCGTCGCGGCGAGCTGTTCGAGGATGAACCAGTCGGCGGTGGCAATGGCATGGCCGTTGACCAGCGTCTTGGTGAGGTTGGGCGCGGTGCCGCGGAGCGAGACGCGCTCGCCCTCGCCGAATTCGCGGTTGATCACCACGCCCGGCACGCGCTGTAGCGCCTCGGCGACGTTCTTGTCGGGAAACTTGCCGATGTCCTCGGCGGAAATGATGTCGGCGATGACGCTGGAATTGCGCTTGGCGTCGACCGACTGGCGCAGCGAGCCGCGGATGCCGGTGACGATGATGTCGTCGTCGCTACCGGTATCGCTGGGCCCAGGCTGGACGGCGCCCGACGGCACGCTGTTGGAGGGGGCCGTGTCGCTCTGCGCGTGCGCGGTGGCGGCCAAGGCGAACGAACTTACGGATGCAGCCAGAAGTCGTAATACGGTCATTGCCGATCTCCCCATTGTCCCTGATTGATCCGGCAAATTCGTTATGACCAATGCCAGACCAATGTTAAGAACATGTTTCATACCAATGACACCGTCAAGCATCTATTTTGCTATCTTTTCACGTCAGAAACACTTTCCTATGGAAATAGGTATTTCATTGGTACTATACGTCTCCCCAACGGTAGAACGATGCGAACGGGTCGCGATCGAACGGGGGTGCGCCGATGACCAATCTGGCCGACAAGATCGGCGCCCTGGGCGATAACGGTCGTGCGCCGCTGTATCAGCAGATGCAGGATGCGCTGCGCCGCGGGATCGAGACCGGGGCGCTCAGGCCACAGGAGGCGCTGCCACCGGAGCGCGATATCGCCAGCGAATTCGGCATCTCGCGCATCACCGTGCGCAAGGCGATCGACGGTCTGGTCGCCAACGGCATGCTGACGCGGCGGCAGGGCGCGGGCACGTTCGTCGGCGGGCGGGTCGAGAAGCAATTCTCCAAGCTGACGTCTTTTTCCGAGGACATGGCGGCGCGCGGCCGCACCGCGCGCAGCGAATGGATCACGCAGACGGACGGCACGGTCAATTCCGACGAATCGCTGACGCTGGGCCTGAGCCCGGGCTCGCGCGTGTTCCGCTTCCACCGCATCCGCTATGCCGACGAACAGCCGATGGCGCTGGAATATTCCACCGTGCCTGGCTTCGGCCTGCCCGGGCTCGAGGTGGTCGGCGTGTCGCTGTATGCAGCGCTGGAAGCGGCTGGGCATCGCCCGGTGCGCGCCTTGCAGCGGCTGCGTGCGGTGCTGTTCACCCCTGAACAGGCCAAGTTGCTCGGCATCGAAGCCGGCGCGCCGGGGCTGTTCATCGAACGCCGCGGTTTCCTGGAGGATGGGCGCGCGATCGAGACCACGCACAGCTGGTATCGCGGCGACGCTTATGATTTCGTCGCCGAACTGAACGCGTCGGCATGAGCGTCGCGCCAGAATCGACGCTGATGTTCGCCGAGGCGGCCGAGGCCGGCGCGGTCGTGGTGCGACAGCGCGCGGCGAATGCCGCGGTGGTGGCGACACTGGCGCGCCGCTTGCGCGAGCAACCGCCGCGCGCCGTATCGACGATCGCGCGCGGCAGCTCCGATCATGCCGCGACGTTCGCCAAATATCTGATCGAAACGGTGATCGGCTTGCCTGTCGGCTCCACCGCGCCGTCGGTCAGCTCGGTCTATCACGCGGCATCGCGCGCCGAGGACACGCTGATGATCGCGATCTCGCAATCCGGCCGCAGCCCCGATCTGCTGAGCGCGGTCGAGGCCGGGCGCGCCGGCGGGGCGTATCTCACCGCTCTGGTCAACGACGCCGCTTCGCCGCTCGCGGCGATCGCCGATGTCGCGCTGCCGCTGCACGCCGGTGCCGAACGCAGCGTCGCCGCGACCAAGAGCTATATCGCGTCGCTCGCCGCGATCCTCGATCTGGTCGCCGTCTGGTCCGGCGACGCCGCACTGCCCGCGGCGCTGGACGACGCGCCGGCATTGCTGAGCAGATCGTGGGAACGGGATTGGACGCCGCTGGTCGATGGCTTGGCCGATGCGCGCGGCCTCTATGTCATCGGTCGCGGGCTCGGCCTCGGCATCGCGCAGGAAGCAGCACTGAAGTTCAAGGAAACCTGCGGGCTGCATGCCGAGGCGTTCAGCGCCGCCGAGGTCCGCCACGGCCCGATGGCGCTGATCGGCCCGGATTTCCCGCTGCTGGTGTTCCGGCAGGACGACGAGACCGGCGCGGGCGTCGATGCTTTGGTCGCCGCGGCACTGGCGCAGGGCGGCACGGTCTATTGCGCGGGCGCGGCGCTGCCCGGTGCGATTACGCTGCCGACGATCGCCGCACCGGCGGCGATCCAGCCGATGCTGCAGATCCAGTCCTTCTACCGCGCGGTCAACGCGCTATCCATGGCGCGCGGCTTCGATCCGGATTCGCCGCCCAATCTGCGTAAAGTGACCGAAACCCTCTGATGCCCATCGCTCTCTTCAATGCGCGCACGCTGATCGACGATACGCTGGTCGACGGCCGCGCCGTGATCATCGAACGCGGAACGATCGTCGCCGTGGTGCCCGATACCGACATTCCCGCCGATGCCGAACGGCACGACCTGAACGGCGACATTCTCGCTCCAGGCTTCATCGACTCGCAGGTCAATGGCGGCGGCGGCGTGTTGTTCAACGATGCACCGACGGTCGAGACGATCGCGACGATCGGTGCGGCGCACCGGCGCTACGGCACCACCGGCTTCTTGCCGACGCTGATCAGCGACGATCTCGCCACCGTCCGCGCCGGCGTCGCGGCGGTCGACGCGGCGATCGCCGCCGGCGTGCCCGGGGTGCTCGGCATCCATATCGAGGGGCCGTTCCTCAACGTCGATCGCAAGGGCATCCACGATCCCGACAAGATCATCACGCTGGACGATGTGGGATTCGCGGCGATCACCGGGCTCAGGCACGGCGTGACGTTAGTGACGCTGGCGCCGGAGCGCACCACGCCTGCGATGGTCGCGCGGCTGACGCAGTCCGGCGTGATCGTCGCGGCCGGCCATACCGACGGCAGCTATGACGAGATCGGCGCGGCGTTGGCAGCAGGAATGAGCGGCTTCACGCACCTGTTCAACGCGATGTCGCCGCTGACCTCGCGCGAGCCCGGCGCGGTCGGCGCGGCGCTCGATGCCAGGGCGTGGTGCGGACTGATCGTCGACGGCCGGCACGTCCATCCGGCGACCTTGCGGATCGCCGCGATGGCCAATCCCGATCGCCTGATGCTGGTCACCGATGCGATGCCCAGCGTCGGGCAGGTCGACAAGAGCTTCATGCTGCAGGGCCATTACGTGCAGGTGATCGATGGCGTGTGCATCAACGACGATGGCACGCTCGCCGGCTCCGACCTCGATATGGCCGCCGCCGTACGCAACGCGCAGTCCATGATGGGGGTCACGCAAGCGACAGCCTTGACGATGGCGTGCCGCAATCCGGCCCGCTTTCTTGGGTTGGATCGCCAGATCGGTTGGATAGCTGCCGGCTTCAGAGCTGATTTGGTGGTGTTGACGGAGGACGGCCACGTGCGATCGAGCTGGATCGAGGGCGTGGCTTCTACTTAGAATCGGCATGGCGTGGAATCTGAACAAATCGTGGGACGCGCTAGCCATATGATTCCGGCTTTAGATTGTTTGTTATAGCTTTGGTCGTGCTCGGGTCGATTGCTTCGGGCCGGATGGTCGTGGAGCAGAGCTGTCGGTAAACTGCGAGAATGGGCTTCCTCAAACCGCGCTGTGTGACATGAACAAGCGGCTGGTTTGTGGAAGCGGGAAGGGTAGCCTAATGTCGGCTTTTGGGTCATATTGCGCTCGACGCCCTGCTAGGGATGTCGCGCGCTTAGTCGCCGCGGCAGCACCAGCGATCGGATATGTCGCCCATCGGGAACTTACCCCGTCTTTCGGCCGTCTCTCCGGTAGTGTGAGGGGAAGTCATGCAGCGTAAGTTCGAGTGTATGGTCAGGGGCGGCGTTGCGGCGTTGCTTACGTTGTGTACTCCTGCGATCGCCCAACTGCCGTCAACCAGCTTGCCGGTATTTATTACCGATCAGCGGGTGCTAGTTGGCCGCTACCATTACGAAGAGAAAAGCGACAACTTCAAGATCGACGTGCACCTGAACGCCGATCACACTGCGCTGTATCGGATTACGACCGGCCCCGCCGATAGCGACTTCATCAAGGCGGAAGGCTTCTGGACTGTCGAGGGCGATGTCATACACATTCACAACCGGCCCAGCCCCGCCCGGTTGGACTCTGGCGGTTCTCCGACGCTTGATCCCACGGTCGCTATCTCGGTAACCGCGACTAATGCCGACGGCACGCCGGCAGAGGGGTTGGGCGTCACGTGGCCGGACGCGTCGGGGCTATACGCAATGAGCGATGGCCGCCATGCTAATCGGGCTGCCGAGAAGGTGCCGCGTAGAAAGGTCTCGATCGTGCGTCTTGCTGACCGAACAGTGTTGGCGACGTTCGACTTCGATCCACGGACTGCGAACAGCTTCCGGTTCACTTATCATCCGAGTGACGTGGAGCCTTTCGACATCCCCGCGATCGCGCTGGACTCGCGCGCGCAAACGCTGGAGGTCGAAGTTGGTACCGCTTCTGCCAAGTTGCAGCGCGTGGCCGGTTAGGGAACGCCGCGAGCCGGTTACATGTCACTGGCATGTCGCCCGGCCGTCAGCGCTGAGAATTCGTAGGTTCGTAGATCCTTAGAAACCGTCATACATGAATGGGCGTCCGCTTTTAGGAAGCGAGTCCATGTCCCTGAGCGTCCACTATTGGGTCCTTGTCGCTGTTGCGTGAGTCGCTCCGATCGCCAGCATCCTCAGCCCGGCGGCTTATTTAACCGTCTGGTCGCGCGCGACGGTAAGATAAGCAGATAAAGCAACCTGCCCATTTTATTAGCGGTTCCGCGTCACCAGCTGCGCTTGTATAGGCGCGATCGCTTTCGCATAAATCGCGGCGGACGGGCCAAGTTTGTCGAAGATCGCGACCGCCTCGTTCAGGGCGATCTTGCTTGTGGCGAAGTTGCCGCGCTTAAGCTCCAGCTTCGCCACGACTAGCAGTTGCAGCGCGTTGGGCAAGCCGGACGGCCCGGCAGTAACGATCCCCCGGGCATTGTCAGACCAAATGCACCGCTGATTTCCTATTTGGTTAGAGCGGCAAGTTGGTCCGCCTCGTGGTCGATTTGATCTGCTAAAGGCCCGGCTATGTTCTCACTGTGGCGCAGGCTTCGGGGCAAGGTTACGGCCGGTCGTCGTCCAAACGAACCAGATTCTGGTTAGTCTGACAATACCCTTTGGTGCACTGGCCGCAATCCATTGCCCTTCTCCGTTGCAGTGGCACGGGAGCGCACGACCGCGCGAGAACGACACAGGTAACGCTACCCTCTCAAAACGCCCAAGCGGCGGTTGGTCTGGTCCGCGTGACATAAGTTTGCGGTATTTCCTTGTCATTAGCGGGTCATATCACGATGCGATCTAGCGCTCATGAGCAAGGCTTATGACTTCATTTCGTCTCGCGCGGCTGTGTTTTCCACCGCTATCATGGCGGCGATGCTACTGGGGGTGCCCGACGCGAGCGCGCAGCAGCATCAAGCGTCCACATCGATCGACTGGGTTGCATTGGCCATGGGCGCGATCGGTGGGCTCGCGCTGTTCATGTACGGTGTCGGCATCCTTGCTGAGAGCCTGAAGCAGGCCCAGGGCGGACGCTTTCAGGCCCTGCTGAAACGATGCTCCTCGAACCGCTTCGCGGCCTTGGCGAGCGGCACTGCCGCCACAGTGGTGCTCGATTCCTCATCGGTGGTGATTATCCTCCTCATCACGATCATCGATGCAGGCCTGATTCCATTCGGCAATGCGCTGCCAGCGATTCTCGGTGCCAATATAGGCACGACGTTCTCGAGCCAGGTCTTTGCCTGGAACATCGACACTTATGCGCCTGTCGCCATTGCGGCCGGTCTGCTGTGGAAGGTTCTGGGTAAGTCGGACAAGGCAAAGCAGCGGGCCGACATCCTGCTGGGGCTGGGGCTGGTGCTGTTCGGGCTCAACATCATTGGCGCCGCGGCCGAGCCTCTTCAGGAACATCCCGAGATCATCGCGCACCTGAAGCAGTTGGAGAATCCTCTGCTCGGTGTTGCTGCTGGTGCGCTTCTGACGATTGCCATCCAGTCGTCGTCCGCAATGATGGGCATCGTCATCACCTTGGCGGGGGGCGGATTGATCACGCTGCCCGCGGGCGTGGCGATCATGCTGGGCGCCGAGATTGGCACCTGCGCCGACACGCTGATTGCGACGGTCGGACGTTCTCGGTCTGCCGTCAAAGCAGGGATCTTTCATCTCGGCTTCAACGTGGTCTCTGTCGCGCTCGGCGTGCTGCTGATCGATCAGCTTGCCAAGTTCGGCGCGGCGACGGCCACCGACACCGGACAGCGCATTGCCAATGCGCATGTGCTCTTCAACGTCGCCGGTGCGTTAATCGCGTTGCCGTTTGTTGTCGGCTTGTCTCGGCTGCTTGATCGGATTGTGCCGGAGCGGGCCAGGGAAGATGCGCCAGGCGACGCCGAACAGGCGATAGTGCAGGGGGCTTGATCAGGCGATAGACGGATGTGCCTCGCTTGGTCAGCATCTATCGATTGCACAAGCTCGGCTGCTTTCCCAGCGAACCGATCAGGGCTGATCGAAGTGTGGCCCCGCAGTCCGCGCCCAGCGACCGGCACGGTGGTATCTAACGACGCTGGTTCATCGCACCACTCCTTCTCATTATGAGAATGATGCGTTGTGACCACCCGTTGAACCCACCGATCCTTTCAGACAAAGCGGTCTACGGAACGACGGTCTGCAACGTGGCTTTAATTGGGGGGAACTGGGGTTGCCTTACCCAAGCAGGAATCGTTATTCAACGCGCATTCCGAGTGCATCTCCACACCGACCGCGCGCGGCGATGGCGGCAAAATGCGGATGGTGAGTAAAGAAGAGCACCTGCGTCGATTCCGCTAGCTCCGCGAGGACCCTGAACCCCGCCTCTGCCCGCTCGTCATCGAAGTTGACGAAGAGGTCGTCGGCAAGAAACGGCAGTCGGACACCGGCAACGACGGACTGCTCCATCACCGCCAGCCTCAAAGCGAGGAACAGCTGGTCGGTCGTGCCTTCGCTCATCGATCCCACGTCGACGATCGTCCGTCCAGGGACGACCGGTGGCGCTCGCCTCAAGCCGGCGCCCCTGCTCATCGAGCCGCCGGATAGCGGCCAGCTGCTCCGTCTCGCCCAGCAGCGGAGGTGCTGATCACCGGTCGGACGAACGGCCGGTTGCCGGACATAGTGCGGAAGACAGTGAGTTCCGTCTGGCCTGTTTTGCTCCGCGTCTGAAAGGAGGGGCGTGAAGATGTGAGATGGAGTTCGGCCGGGCCAGCCGCGCGCTCGACCCGATTCGAACGAATTGCAGGACCGCTCTAACCACAGTCGCCTCAGCCAGTGACGTGCCAGGCACAGTGGACCGCATCAAGAATCCAGCGGCAGGCGTGCCCTGCAGCTTCCGCACCAGGCGGCTCTCTGTCACGCGCAGTACTTCAATAATCGTTTAGTGGGGCCAGAAGCGCTTGCTGTCCATCAACGTAGCATAGGCATTATTCGCCTGTTTCAGAAGTGGAACGCGCAGCGAGAGATCCGGCTGAAGGGCATCTGCAGTGGGTGTGCCGACGAGGTTCAGTTCAGACAGAACAATTGGCGCTGTTGCCAGGTCGTTCAGATCGCCAAGATGCGCCTGCAGCTTTTCCATTGCATCATAAAACCCTCGGTAACGCCGAGCTGCTTTCTTTCCCTGGAACAGGCTAGCGAAAAACTCGGTGGCGTAACGCAGCTTTTTCGCCTCGATCCGGGCCTCATGCCGTTCCTCATCCCCCACCTCGTCGAGCTTGCGGCCAAGCCGTTTCAGCCGGCGCCGGTGCTTTTCAAGAGCATCCGCGGCGAACTGCTTGATCGGTTGCGCCCGTGCCTCAGTACCAGCAGCGCTGGAGGACCACGGGCCAATCGCCGTCCATTCGGACAGATCCAGCATCAACGCGCGCAACCGATCTGATGCAAGGGCCGCCTGTACGGCAGCATAGGCCTTTTTGCGTGCGGCCCGAAGTGGCTTGGTCACTTCCTTGCCCGAAACCCGCTCCAGCAAGACATCAAGGTTGCGGGCGTGGCCAAGTTCCGCGGCGATCCAGCGCAGCTCTGCCCGAATATGATCGTACCGATCATCCTGCACGACGCCCTTGAACGTCGACAGGGCGGAGCGCAGCCGTCGCAGCGCCACGCGCGCCTGATGGAGCGCGCCAGCGTTCCCGGTACGAACCAGAATGGCCTCGTTCAGACGAAACTGGCGCAGGCATGCGCCAACAATCGCCTGGAAGGCCGTCGCGGCCGATATCGCCATCTGCAATTCAAGCGGACTGGTCTTGACCGGTTTGTCCGGAGCTGCAGATCCCAGCCTGTACCCACGCTCCGACTTGGTAAGCACGCCCAGACGCATGGGTGCGGACTGATCGAGTTCTCTCGCCAGCGCGAACAGTACCGCGGGAGCACCACGCTTCAGTTCCAGTTCGACCTCGTGGACCTGATCCGAGCGATCTCCGGCGAGGATCTCGCCGCGGTCAAGCACAGCCTCGACGATCGCATCTTCCCGCGTCACCAAAGCGACAGTCCGGACAACCTTGACGTGGAAGATCGGGTCTAGCCGATCAAGCTCTGAGTCCGGAATCAAGCCTCGAAACGGCGAGCCATCGCCGTCGAACATCGGTTCCGCGCTGTCGATCTCGCGCTCCCATTCGGGCCGGACAAACAGCCCGGCTGCGGCCGTGCTTTCCGCCTTTATGGTCTGGATCCGCTTATCGCCAATCGTGCGGACGCGCAGCGAGAACCCCGCCTTGTGAAGCGATTGCTCCGGCGTATCGAAGTAGACCGAGTCCTGCTGACGATCGACTGCCTCATCACTACCCAGCGGCCAGGCGGCAAGCAGGGCGGCAAAGTTCGTCGGATCGACCTCCAGCTTCAGTTCGAATTCCTCACCGGGGCGGATGTTCTCAGTCCTGATTGCGTTAGCGGCCTCGTCAAACGCCAACGCACCGCTGTCACGCTTTGCCTTCTTTCCCAACACGGTCTCCAGTCACAGACGAGCACTCGCTCGTACCTAGGCCAGATACAACCAACGGCACTCGACGGAGGTCCGTGCTGTGTGATCCAGTCGAGGCGAAGCAGGTAAATCTTCCACCACTCCGAAACTGCCGGAGGACATCGGGATACGGATTGTTATTGTCACCAATCCCGCATTAATCTGATCGGTAACGATTGTC
This sequence comes from Parasphingomonas puruogangriensis, assembly GCF_036663635.1. Lineage (NCBI taxonomy): Bacteria > Pseudomonadati > Pseudomonadota > Alphaproteobacteria > Sphingomonadales > Sphingomonadaceae > Parasphingomonas > Parasphingomonas puruogangriensis. Next base: position 156,063 of record NZ_JAXOJI010000008.1, read on the forward strand.
CGTTGAAGGAGCAGGCCGTGCCGGGAGCTCAGACCCAACCGTCGCCACCGCAGAATGGAAGCATTCCCTATGCAATTGGACAGGCCAGCGTTGTCCGGATCCCGGTGCCAGGTCAGGGCTCGCTCGCGATCGAACTGCGGCCCAGGGGGCACGTCCCTAAGGGAGGCTCGACCTCAACTCTGTTTTTCCAGGACAAGACGGGCAAGCGCCACCTCCGACTTGATTATGGCTACAACGTCAAGACGAAGACCATCGACTATCACTGGAACCAGAAAGGCGTAGCAGCCAATTTCGGCATCACTGACCACACCCCGGTGGGACGCGCAGGTTCAATCGCATACAAGGCGGCCAAGTATTTCCGATATGGGGGGCGGGTACTGATCGTGGCCGGTGTGGCCGTGGACGCTATTTCAATCGTGCAGGCGAGCAAGCCGCTGAAGCGAGCGACCGAAGTCGTGGCGGGCTGGGCGGGTGCGTGGGCGGGATGCAAGGTCGTCGGCGCCGGTGGTGCTGCACTCGGTCTTGCCGCATCTCCATTGGGGAGTGCCGTTGGTGGAGTCGGTGGCTGCATTATCGGCGGTCTGGGCGGCTACGCCGTCGGCTCGGCAGCAGGCCGCGAGGTTTATGACTGGGCGGAGCAGACCATGTTCACGCCGCTTCCGGAGGTACGTCAGTGACCCACGGCATTCTTGCAACGTGTCGAGGACCTGCGGATAGTCGTTGGGGGCTCGGTGGTAGTCCAGTAAACGATGGCGTGCTCGACATGATCGGCTGGCGGATCGAGCCCGCACCGGAGGATGCCGGGGTGCCTCCGTGCGTCGCTGAACTGCTCGCTCGCACCTTTACCGACGCTGCGCAGGTGACATTCAGGACCTCACGTCGGGACCTTTCAGTTGCGCCGTCCCAGACAGGCGCGGACCTGATAACGGAATTGTCTGTCGGCCTGCTGGATACCTTGCGCGGACGGCGTCGAATCCAGGTGTCAACACGGTCTGCCGCGACTGCGGCTTCATTATTCGACGATCCGGAATACCCGTGGTGGCTCGGCGCGCAGGCGGCGTTGTTGTCTGCGCAGGACGTACTGCCGACAGCCATGCGATCTGAGGATTGGGACGCGCTGATGGGTGACAGCTGGACCACGGCGTCAGCCGGTTTGGCGTCGACCGGTATTACTGCTGTCTGCCGGGCGGGGGTGGACGGCGACGTCGTCGGCCTGTGGAGCCGGGACACCGCGATCGCAGACGCTTTACTTGGCTCGATCAGGACCAACGCCGAAGCCGTGGGATTAGGGTGGGCAGAAGTGAACGAAGCCGAATTCTAGATCCGGGAATGAGCTGCTGCCGGTTTCGTGGACACGAGGTTATCCACTTCCTCGCCGAAACTTAACGGTCGCGTAGGCTATCGGCCAGTCCGAGCCGAGTCCAATTATGAACGAATGGCGGGTTTAGGGGTGCGGGCAAGTGCACTGAGTGGCGACATTCGGGTCTTACCGTCGCAGAGACTTCCGTTGGTACACGTCAGTTCTGCGCATTGACGAGACCGCCGAACCGGTCGGCGTTAACGACATGCCGACGCTTCTGTCGGGTGGAAACGCCTGCCTCTGCAGTGCCATCCGTCTGCCAGGATATTAGCATCTGTAGCGCCCTCCCGTAGCCGCCGCTGCCGGTTAGCCAGCTTGAATTCGATATTCACGAGGTGACAAACTGGCGAGGAGCGGACGTACTGACAAGCGCGACCGGCCTTTTGCTATGCGCTCGGGCGATTAATGATAACCGGTAACTCGTCTTCCATAAGCCATGCCAGTGCTTCCGCCTCGTCCGCAAAGGTAGAATGACCCGTGTCGGAGGCAACTCTCGCGGCCTGTAGCTTTGATAACGCGCTCTGCATGACCAGAGCCACGCGGGCCTCGCCGCGGTCCCTTACGGTTCGAAGGAATGCGGCATGTCCCTCCGCAATCTTTTTCGACTGAATGGGAAAGTCGCTCATATTTATCAGGATGCGTTTGCATCCTTCTGCTCGACGAAGTTCCGACGATTTTTGAACAACGATTTCCGAATACCGGGCCATTGTGTCGTCGTTCCAGAAACCCTGCATCACAATGTGCAAAAGCTTGCGGCGGCCATCGATCGTCACTTCAAACATAACCTCTCCCATGGGCCGGAAAACGCGCCCTAATCGAAATATGTCCGCGTTTAAGAAGCTTACCCAAGCGTTCTCTGAAACCCGCGGGATTGGGTGCTCAACTATTGAGGGGTGAGTCCGCGAAATCTAAAGGCCGAATTCAAAGTGCCGCCGCTGCTCAGTCCAGCAGGCGGGCAAGCCAGCCGTCAACGATAGCCGCTTGGCATCAACCGTCGCGACCTGCCGCCCGGCCAGGACGTCATCGACGATCGAGGGTGCCAAAAAAGCCAGCCGCACCACGCGCGTGACGTAGGAGTCCACGACCCCCTCGGCTTCGGCCAGTTCTTTGATGGTGATCTCGCCACGCTGCAGCTGCCTCCACCAGCTATGTGCTTTGACCAGCAGCTTGATCATCGACGCATCCGGGGGAGTGGCGGCAAAGCTGCGCCCATCGTTCTGTACGAGCCGGAGCCGGTTGCCAGTGCGGGTCATCCTAACCGGGCAGGTGAGCGTAATCACGGCGTCAGCCTCGGCCGCCATCTCGACCGATAGGGTCTCAGCTACTGCTGCGGTGGCGAGGTCGATCTGCAGAGCAGCAGGGTGCACGATGATCTGCCTGACGTGCGCGCGCAGCATCTGCGTCTCCCTTCGCTGTATCGCCGACGCCGCGACGCTCGCAGTACTGAAGATGCTTCCGACGTCCGCCGTTGCGAATGGGATCCCTAAGCGCGCCATGAGCGACATCGGATCATGGAACATCAACGCCAGCGCTTCGACGGTGGCTGTTTCGATCTCACGCGCCGGGATGCGCATGGCCTTGCCGTCACCGGTACCATGGTGAGCGGATTGGCTGACGTAATAGCGATAGCGTCTTTTGCCTTCAGCCCCGCCTGAACCTGGCTTACAGGCATGCACGGCAATCAGCTTTTCGCCCGTCTCATCGACGATAAGGCCAGCGAGAAGACTGCCGCTGGCAGTGTTGGACTTGCGCCGCAGGCCCGGGACATGTCCGGCGAGCAGGGTCTGGGTCGCCTCCCAGACAGGGCCGTCCATGATGGGCGCGTGAAGTCCCTTGTGGCGCTTATCCCGGTGCGGGATCTCGCCGATATAGATCGGGTTCTTGAGAATGGCGTAGACCTGCCCCCGGCTGAACGTGGCGCCGCCAAAGGAGCGACCATTGGCCATCTGTCGTACCGGCGTGCGGATCCGCTCGGCATTTAGCTGGTTCACCAACAGGCGAACGTTGCCGATATCGAGGTAGCGCCGGTAGATATCGCGCACGATGTCAGCATGCGCCTCGACGATCGCCAGCGTGCGACCGTCTGGCCGATAGCCAAGCGGCGGGAGACCGCCCATCCACATGCCCTTGGCCTTGGAGGCCGCGATCTTGTCGCGGATGCGCTCGGCGGTCACCTCGCGCTCGAACTGCGCGAAGCTCAGCAGCATGTTGAGGGTCAGCCGTCCCATGCTGGTAGTGGTGTTGAACGACTGGGTGATCGAGACGAACGAGACCCCGGCCTTGTCGAACACCTCGACCAGCTTGGCAAAGTCGAGCAGCGAGCGGGTCAGCCGGTCCACCTTGTAGACGACGATAATATCCACCTTACCCGCCGCAATATCGCCGAGCAGGCGCTGCAGGGCAGGGCGCTCAAGCGATCCGCCGGACAGGCCGCCATCGTCGTAGAGATCGGGGAGCGCATTCCAGCCCTCGCTGGCTTGGGACAGCACATAGGCGGCACAGGCCTCACGCTGCGCGTCGAGCGAGTTGAACGCCTGCTCCAGACCCTCCTCGCTCGACTTGCGGGTATAGATCGCACAGCGCACCCGGTTCATGCCGCAACCTTGCGCTTCAGCCCGAAGAAGGCCGGGCCTGACCATCGCGTGCCCGTGATCGCGCGGGCGACCTCGGACAGCGAGTTCCAGTCACGATCATTCCAGCGAATCACATTGTCCTCGCCGATAGTGACGATGTGCGCTGTCCCCTGCCACTCGCGGATCAGCCGGGTGCCGGGGCGGGCCGCCTGGGTTACGGTCTTGGCCGCGCCAAGCTGGGCAAGCCGTTGCTGACTGGCACGCGACAGGCCACCCAAAGCCTGCGCCTGCAGCTCATACCCTAGCGCAAGCCGCAACATGCTCGGGCTGATCAACGGCGCAGGCGAAGCCTTCAGCGCGCGCCACTGATCGCGCAATTGCGCTGACGACATCGTCGTCAGCGCCAGCATCTTATCCTCTAAGCGCGCCATTATTCGGCCACCGCCGCGATGCGGTAGCAGGTCTGGTCGGCGCGCTTGTACTTCTCGATCTGGTGCCCCTTTTTGCGCAAGCCTGTCAGCGCAGCCCGCGTCGTGTGCGGCAGCCAGCCTGTCGCTGCGATCATGTCGCCAAGCGTTGCGCCCTCTTCGCGCCGGAGCAGCGCCATCACGGCGCTGGCCTTGGTTACCCGCGGCGTATCCGGCTGGGCGGGGGAGGGGGGCGCCACCCCCTCACTGTCATCATCGCCACCGGCGATGCCGATTGCGGCGTTGCCGGCGTCGGTGATGTACACGCCGTATGCCATGTCATCCTCGGTGCGATGTGTTGTGGCCTTGTCGTGGGTCTCACGTTCCTCGGCGAGACCGTGCTTCAGCAGCGCGCTGATCGACTTGGTCAGGCGTGCGCCGGCCCCGCTCACATTTTCAGGGACAGGCAGCAGGCTGCCCGTGTCGCGTTGGGCAGCCGCGGACAAGAGGATGGTATCGAGGTCGGTCAGTTTGGTCATGATGATGGTCCTTGTTCGAGGTGAGCAGCACCGTTGCTGCTCCCACCATCATCAGCCCCACGGACCTGCGTCGGCGGGGCGGGGCGACCTATCGGGGCCGCGATTCAGTGCGCCGACGATTGCTCTGCTGGCAGCACAAGTCGAATGGTTTGTGCGGGTACGGTCCCCGTCGTGAACCGTGATGCCTGCTGGCAGGTCGTCGTGCGTGTCGCAGTCGGTCTTCCAGTCCGGCTTGAGTTCTTCTCTGAAGACGGGTCAACGTTTGGGCTGCGCTCAGCTGAAAAGCCGAGCGTTTCTCTGCAGGAAGGCGATCACCAGGGCGATCCGCTGGGGAGTGTGTTCCTGTGCCCGTCGGAGGACGGTGATGTCCATCGTGTGAGCGGTCAGATCCGTAAGGATGGGCTGGAGGCGGCCAGCCTCAATGGCCTCGATGGCGTTCCATTTTGGCGTCCAGATAATGCCCATGCCCGCGACGCCGGCTGCACGGATCGCGTTGCCCTCGTTGACGATCAGCATCGGCGTCGGATCCCTTCGGATCGCCGTCTCGCCGGAGGCGGTCCGCATGCGGTAGCGCCACGCTTCGATCAGGCCGGTGCCCTGATTGCGGAAGGCGATGAGATCGTGATGGGTCAGATCGTCCAACGTCATCGGCATCCCCCGCGCCGCCAGATAGTCGGGCGATGCGCATGTCACCCAAGGGAACGTAAACCAGCTCTGGCGTAGATGACCGGGGATCCCGCTGATCGGCCCGGCACGCAGCGCGAGGTCGATCCCCTCGTCCGCCAAGTCATCCATCGCGTCGCTGGCGCGGAACTCGAGCACGATGTCGGGATGCTCGGCACGGAAGCGGAATGCGAGCGGGATGAGGCAGGCGCTCAGGAACGCGATCGGCGCGCTGATGCGAACCTTGCCGCCGGCCCCTCTTGTCGCGACATCCTGCATCGCCGCTTCGACGCTGTCGATCCGGTCAAGCGCTTCACGCACCGAAGGCAGCAGACGCTCGCCCTCCGGTGTCAGCGACAGCGCGTGCGTAGACCGGTTCAGCAGGCGGATCGATCCAACCTTCTCCAGCCGGGAGATCGTCTTGGACACCGCCGAGGTCGATATGCCGAGCTGACGACCGGCTGCCGCGAAGGACCCTCGATCAACGATCGCCGAGAAGCATCGAAGCTGGAGGAGCGTCAGATCCGCGATCATCGGTGTTGATGTCATGGCAACACTGAATAGCTAGGTAGACGGCTACAGGAAATACCCTGAGACCGTATTTGAATGTCGCTTTGGAGCGATATTCATGAGCCTAGCATATAGTGACACCGGCACACCGACAGCGACGCGCACCGCGATCGCCTGGCCTGCGATCATGTCGTTGTCGCTGGGCGTCTTTGGGTTCGTGACCTCCGAGTTCCTGCCGGCCAGTCTGCTCACGCCGATGGCGCGGGACCTGGGAACCAGCGTCGGCATGGCCGGGCAGTCGGTCACGGCGACTGCCTTCGTAGCGGCGATCGCAGGTCCGACCGTCGTCATCGGCACGAGCCGCTTCGACCGACGGACGACCCTCCTTGCGCTGACGCTGTGCCTGATCGTGTCGAGCGTGCTGGCCGGATTGGCTTCCGATCTTACCGCGCTCATCGTGTCGCGCGTTTTACTCGGCGTCGGGCTCGGCGGCTTCTGGGCGATGTCCGTGGCGCTCGTCATCCGACTGTCTCCTCCCGGATCGGAGGCGCGCGCCATGGCGGTCATCATGACTGGCGTGTCCGTGGCGACCGTCTGCGCGGCTCCGCTCGGAGCCTGGATCAGTTCGACGCTCGGGTGGCGCCTTGCCTTCCACCTGACTGCAATTGTGGGCGTAGTGGCGCTTGTCGTTCAGATGGCAACGGTGCCGTCGCTGCCCTCGATGGGCATGACAAGCCTGGCCACGCTCGGTGCTGCGCCACGGCGGCCCGCGATCAGGATCTCGCTCTTCGCGACCTTCTGTATCGCCAGCGGCCACTATGCAGCCTTCACCTACATTCGACCCTTCCTTGAGGACATTTCGGGGCTCGACGCGCCATCTCTATCCCTGCTCCTGTTGGGGTTCGGTATTGCCGGCTTCTTCGGCAACATCTTGGGCGGCGTCGTCTCACAGCGGACAGCTCGCGTCGCCATCGCCGCTGCGGCGATCGGCATTGCCGGCGCGATGGCGGCCGCGGTCGTTGCAGGCACGTCGCATCTCGTCGCCTCGGCAGCTGTCGTCCTCTGGGGGCTCTCATTCGGTGCCTATCCGGTCAGCATCCAGACGTACCTGACGCAGGCCGCGCCTGACGATGCGGAGAGCGCCGGAGCCGTCCACCTCAGCGTCTTCATGATTGCCGTCTCTCTGGGAGCGATCTTTGGCGGCATTCTAGTCGACCGCCTCGGCCCGGTCACCACTTTCGCCGTGGCAGGTGTTGCCGCGCTTCTCGGCGCGATCCTGATCTCGGCGGCAAAACCTCTCCGCAAGGTGGCCTAGGCCTGACCGCGGCCGGACAATTCTCATCTTAACGCAAGAAGGATAAGCATCATGACGACGCCAGAAGTTCAAGCCGGCCTGACGATGGAAATCTACGAGGGGTTCAAGCTCAACCAGACCGAGCGTTGGAACGCCATCGTTCATCCCGACGTCATGACCAACAGTCCGGCCGGCCGCGACATTGCCGGCCGCGAGGCACTCCAGAACTGGATCAAGGCCTTTCACGAAGCGTTCGATCTTCGTGTCGACCTGATCGATCACTATCTGGTAGGCGATCGGGGGCTGGTGACGATCAACCTGCATTGGAAGCATGACCGGGGTCCGTTCTTCGGCCTCGAGCCGACTGGTCAGAGCGGCACATCGATCGAGAGCTTCATTCTCCAGTTAAAGGACGGACTGGTGACGTATTTCACCGTCGCCGACCAGTCGCTCGACCTTGCCATCTATCTTCACGAGCAAGGCATGGAGATGCCGAGCCGAGCCACGCCGCCAGCGCTGATCGCGGGCTGATCACCGCCTGTCGTCCGATCGGCAGCGCAACCGCTGTCGATCGGATCAGAACCGAAGGGCGCTAAACAGGCCCTGATCGTCGTTCAGTGACCATCAGCGACCATCGCCCGCACGCGGCGAAAGCCTCGCGTTCGAATGGCCGTATTGAGACGGTCTGCGGCGCTGCTCAGAGCTTACCGAAAGGAGACGAGATTTTGCCCCGTCATATAGAATTTTCCGAGTTCGGTGATCCCGAGGTGCTGACGTTCGTAGAGGCGGAAGCAGGAAAGCCAGGCCCCGACGAAGTGCTGATCCGCATTCGCGCGATCGGCCTGAACCGGGCCGAAGCCATGTTTCGTCGCAACGAGTACATCTTCGCGCCGACCCTCCCTGCAGCGCTCGGAAGCGAGGCGGCGGGAACCGTCATTGCCGTTGGCCAGAACGTCACGCATGTCTCTGCGGGGGATAGCGTCAACATCGTGCCCGGCTTCCCACTCGGAGACTACGGAATCTACGGTGAAATTGCCATCGCGCCGGCGCGCGCGGTGATCGCCAAGCTGCCCACCTTGTCCTTCGAAGAGGCGGCATCCGTTTGGACCATGTTCCTCACCGCCTATGGTCCTCTGATTGAAGAGGCGAAGATCCAGGCCGGCGAGCACGTGCTGATCTCTGCCGCGTCCAGCAGCACCGGCCTCGCGGCCATCCAACTCGCCAATCTCGTCGGGGCGATCCCGATCGCGCTGACGCGCACCAACACCAAGCGGCAGAAGCTCCTTGAGGCGGGTGCAGTTCACGTCGTCGCCTACGACGAAGACGATATGGTGGCGGAGGTGATGCGGATCACCGACGGGCGTGGTGCGAGTGTTGCCTTTGATCCGGTCGGGGGTTCTCTCCTGCCCAGGCTTCTCAAGGTAATGCCGTGGAAGGGCACCATCTACCTGTATGGGGCGCTCGGCGGGGACACCATGACGATTCCCGTGCTGGAGCATCTCGGGCAGATGGCGACAATACGGGGATGGATTGTCGCCGACCTGCTGGCCGATCCCGACCGGATGAACGCCGCGACCACCTACATTGGACAAGCCTTTGAGGCGGGTAATTTACGGCCGGTCATCGACTCAGTCTTCGGCTTTGACCAAATGGTCGAGGCACACTGTTACCTTGAGTCTGCGCAGCAGTTCGGAAAGATCGTCGTGACGGTCACTGATTGACCCACATCGGCGGAGGCCTGGCCGCCTCGGCTACCGCTCGCCTCCCGTATGCAAGCGGCCGTCATGCCATCTTGGCCGCTTTGCATCGGAGACGCGCATCAATCAAAACCTCACCGGATCAGCTGTTGCGGGCAGTCAGGCTTACCGCTGCAACAGTCCTCTCGCGTCCTTGACATGCTTGTCGGCCGAAGCGAGAAAATCCGATGGTTCGGGCACGTCGACGCCGCGCATACACCCCGGACGAGCCGCCATACGCTCTTCCCAGGCCCGGAGTTTGTCGAGGCCGCTCACGTCGATGCCGCCCCACTCATGGATGCGGATCCAGCACCAGTGAGCAATATCCGCGATGCTAAATTCGTCGCAGAGGAAGTCCCGCCCCTGCAATTGCCGGTCGAGGACCTCGAAAAGACGGCGGCATTCGCTCTGGTAGCGTTGGATCGCCACGGGGATTTTCTAGGGCATGTACCGGTAGAACACATTGGCCTGTCCCATCATAGGCCCCACGCCCGACATCTGGAACATTAACCACTGGAGAACACGCGACTCCCCGTTCGGGTCCGACGGGAGAAACCTGCCGTACTTGCGCGCGAGATAGATCAGTATGGCGCCGCTTTCGAACACCGCGAAGTCCCCGTTCGACCGGTCCACGATCGCCGGGATGCGTCCGTTGGGGTTGATCGCGAGGTAGGCCTCTTGCTTCTGCTCCTTGCCGACAAGGTTCATCGGCGCCACCTCGTAGGAAACGCCGAGTTCCTCCAGCATCACGGATACCTTCCACCCGTTCGGCATGGGCGCCGTGTACAGCAGGATATCGGGCTTGCTCATTGCGCTGTTCCTTGGTTCGGAACCGTCGGGCCAGGAGCGCCGCGATCGACTTGCACTGTCGACAGGAGCAGGGTCACCCAGCCAAGTGCCAGGCAGACGGCTCCGACGGAACGGACGATGTCGAGGCTCTCGCCCGGTGGCCAGGAGAGATAGATCGGGACACTGTAGAAGACCGTGCCGAGCACAAACAACAGCGGCACCCGCGCTGCGGAAGAAGCGCCCATGTTCATGAAGGCCGCGCAGGCGATCGTGCCCATTGCATGCATCAAGGCGATCTAGGCAGCTTGACGCAGCAGCGCGCTGTCAGCGCCTTGCCCGAGTGTGGAATGGCTCATCATCACGATTCCGGCGAGGAAAGCGTTGATGACCGCCGTACGCAACCACATGCGCCGCGACCACCATCGATACGGCGTGAACCGGCGCAGGATGTTCGGACGACACCGACCTTTGACCTGCGCGCCATCCAGCTTCTCGCAGTGTCAACCGGCCCGACGAAGACACGCCGTTCCTAATCGGCAAGCTCGATCGACACCCGGTCTGGATAGAAAGCGAGGTGGTTCGCGATCTCGCCCACCGCTTCAAACGGCGCCTCATAGGTCCACACGCTGTTCATGCCTGCCTCGCCGAGCGCCGTAATGCTGTAATAGTTCGCGTCGCCCTTGTACGGGCAATAGGTCGTGTGTGTGGAGCGCTCCAGCTGCAACATATCGACGTCACCGCGCGGAATATACCGGACCGGTAGGTAGGCCGCTTCTGAAAGCGTCAGCGCGCTGCTCGTCCGGGCGATCTCAAGCTGGCCCTTGCTGACGATGACCGTCGACGAACAGTCCTCGATCTCGATCGGGTGACTTGCGTTCGGGATCAGTATCTTGCGGTCGGTCATCGAAAATCCTCTCGTCAGGGAAGTCGCGGCGTTCGGGGCATCAGGCACGGCGGTTCTGCAGCGGGCTCACGCTGCGGGCAGACCAAGCGCCTTGCGCACATCGGGCCCGGACATGCCGGTGTCGTAGACGGGCGCACCGAAATCGAACTCGCGCGAGCGATCGAGCGACCCGACGATCACCGGATCGAAGCCCGCGTCCGTCACGAGCGTGGCGGCAACGCCCAGCGCTTCGCCGTCATCCGACGCGAGCGGGATGCCGACGCGGGGCGGGCCCCGATGCGCCTCCGTCTCCAGCGTGCAATCCCACACGCTGTTGAAGGCGCGCACGATCCGCACGCCCGGAAACCACTCGCGCAGATAAGGCCCGGTTCCGCGGCCCGATTGCCGCACCTCCTCCGCCATCGCCCCGTCCCGATCCGGATAAGGGTTCGCAGTTTCAAGGACGACCTTGCGACCAAGCGCTTCGGTCATGCTGCGCCCGAAGTCCGGCAGCGCAACGAACGGGATCGACAGCAGGACGACGTCGCCGAAGGCGATCGCCTCTTCCGGCGTGCCCGCCCGGGCAGCGCCGCCCGCTTGCTCGACCAGCTCGGCCAAACTCTCCGGATGTCGCGACGAGAACAGCACCTCGTGGCCCGCCTGCGACCAGAGCTTCCCGATCTGACCACCGATCTGGCCACTTCCCACGATTCCGATCTTCATGGTTCGTCCTGTCCTGTTGCGTTTGGAGATTGGAGGCGCCTCAAAGGCTCCTGTCGAGGGTCGCCGCCGCCTAGAAACCGTTCACGGCACCAGCACCGAGATGCCCGATGCGGCGCGGCTCTCGACCTGGGCATGAAGCGTCACCGCCTCGCGCAGCGAGTATCGTGCGGGGGAGATCTCGCCGAAGGCGCCGCTAAGATAGAGGGCGAACACATCCGACATGCCGGCGCGAAGCTCTGTCGGCGTTTTGATGTAGTTCGGGACCTGCGGTACAACGACGGTGGCGCCGCGCCGCGCGATTGCGCCGGCGTCGGCCCTGGGCCAGCCCCCGGACGCTCCGGACGAGATGATCATCCCGCCGGAACGCACGGTCCCGGCGTCGAGGAGGCGGTTGGCGGTATCCGCGCCGATCCCGTCGAACACGACATCGACCCCGTTTCCGTCGGTGAGCCGCGCGACCAGTTCGATCGCCTCGTCCAGCCCGACGGCGACGTCGCCTGCGCCGCTCTCGTGCGCAAGACCGCGCTTCGCCTCGCTACCCACCGCGCCGATCACGCGCCCGCCGCGATAAGCAGCGAGCCGTGCCGTCAACGACCCGACCCCGCCGGCAGCGGTGGTGACAAGCACAGTCTGGCCGGGCTGAACCTCAAAGAGCCGCACCGCGCAGAGCCAAGCCGTGAAGCCCTTCACGGTCAGCGCGGCAGCGGTCTCGAAGCTGATACCTTCCGGCAACGGGAACAGCAGATCCGCTTCCATCAAGCGCTTGCCCGCATAGGCTCCCTGCGATCGGAGATATCCGACGCGATCGCCGACCGCAAAGTCGGTGACATCCGCGCCGATCGCCGTCACCACCCCGGCGCCTTCGATCCCCATCACGCGGCCCGGCTCGTCCTCGGAGATCAAGCCGCGGCGCTGCAGGACATCGAAATAGTTGAAGCCGATCGCCTTCTGCTCGATTTCGACCTGCGTGGCGGTTGGCGCTGCAACGTCGCGCTCCTCCGCACGCATCACTTCCGGGCCACCCTGTCCGTATTGAGCAATCACCAATGTCATTTCGACCACCTTCGAATCCTGGAGTTGCTACGCGAATGTCAGGCGCAGATCGTTCTCGATGCTGGAGTTCAGGCGACGAACCGCACCACTCCGCCATCGACGCGCAGGGCGGCGCCGCTGGTCGCGGAGGCCTGTTCGGAACAGGCGTAGACGATCATGTTGCCGACTTCCTCGACGGTGGCGAAACGCTGGATAAGGCTCGTCGGGCGGAACGCTTGCAGGAAGCCCTGCTCGGCCTGCTCGACTGTCATGCCGTTGTCCGCTGCCTGCTGGACCATATAGTTACCCATGATCTCGGATCGGGTCGGCCCCGGAAGCACCGCGTTGACCGTGACACCCGTGCCCGTGACCGCTTCGGCCAAGCCGCGCGAGATGGCGAGCTGCGCGGTCTTGGTCATGCCGTAATCCAGCATCTCCTTGGGAATGTTGACCCCGGACTCGCTGCTTACGAAGACGACGCGTCCCCAGCCTTTGCCGACCATGCGAGGCAGATAGTGGCGCGACAGGCGCACGCCGCTCATCACGTTGAGCTGGAACAGCCCAAGCCAGTCCTCGTCGGGGATGGCTGCGATGTCGTCGATACCATTATAGTCCCGCAGGAACGCGGTGCCGACGTTGTTCACGAGGATGTCGGAGTCCGGCGCTTGCGCGATGAAGGCGTTTGCGCCTTCCGCGGTCGCCAGATCGGCGGCGATGCCGGAAATTGTAGCTTGCGGAAACGCAGCGCGCATCTGTTGCAGCGCTTCATCAACCCGCGTCTGGGTGCGGCCATTGATGATCACCGAAGCGCCCGCCCGCGCCAGCCCTTCCGCAACTCCTCGGCCGATGCCGGCGGTGGAACCTGTTACGATGGCCGTGCGGCCGCTCAAGTCGATGTTCATGGAACTGCCTTTATGGTTTGGCGCCGGTCACCCCCAAGGGTGCCGGCGCCATAGCTTCAGAGCGTGATACCTGCGCCGGCCAGAGCGCTGTCGATGCGATCATCGACTTCGCACTTCGTTGCAGCCCATGCGGGCACCGTATCCAGCAGGCGCTGCTGCCAGGCGACGAGGTTGGGGAACTCGTTGAACGGCACCTTCGTGCGCTCGTTCTGCGAGAAGGGGGCCGCGATGTCGATGTCCGCCAGCGTCAGATGATCGCCCACGATGAAGTTCCGCTTCGCGAGGTGCGCATCGAGGACGGCGCCGGCGGCGCGGATCTTGGCGAACGTCAGGTCGGTGACGCTCTTGTCCTCGGGCTGGCCCATGAAGCGCTTGCCGATCCGCTCATCGAACGTGAGCACGGAGAAGATCCTCCACTGCTCACCCGACCAGAACATCCACTGCAGCACTTCGTACCGCTCCCGCGGCGTGGCGCCGAGCAGGTCGCTGCCGACCTTCTCCGCGAGGTAGATGTTGATCGCCGAGGATTCGTAGAGGACGACGTCGCCGTCGACCATCACCGGCGACAGGCCGTGCGGGTTCAGCTTCAGGAAATCGGGCGTGTGGCTCTCGCCCTTGAAGAGGTCGAGGCGCACGCGCTCGATGTCGATGCCCATGACGGCTGCTGCCGACGTCACGCGACGCAGGCTGCCCGAACCGGGATCGCCGTAGATCTTGATGGCCATTGGAAAATACTCCTTCTTGTTAGGTAACTTCGAAAATCAGGCCGGGATGCCGGCACGCAGCCGATCGAGCACCGGCAACAGCTCGGACGGATCGGGGCGCCGGGTGTAGTCGGGGTTGACCTCGGCATAGGCGATCACGCGGTCCGTCCCGATGACGTAGCGCGCCGGCATTGGCAGCACGCCTGACGGATCGTCGTTGACCGTCGCCAGGTCGGCGCCAAACTGTCGGTACACCTCGATAAGATCAGCGGGCAGCGCGAAGCGCAGGCCGAACTCGGCGGCGACGGCGGCACCCGGATCGCTCAGGATCGGAAAGTCGAGCTTGTTGTCGCGCTGCGACTTGCGGCTGTTCGCCTGTGTCTGGGGCGAAATCGCGACGAGGCTTGCGCCGCGTGCCTCGATCTCCGGCCGGACTTCTTCCAGCGCCTGAAGATCGTAGTTGCAATAGGGGCACCAGATGCCGCGATAGAAGGTGGCTACCAGCGGCCCGCGCGTGAGCAGCTCCCGCGAGCTCACGGTGATACCGTCCGCGTCCTGAAGCGTGAATTCGGGCGTCGTGTCGCCGGCCTTCAATGCGTGATCGGCCTGCCCGCTGTCTAGGAGCGCCTGCGTGGCCCGGTTCATTGTGTCTAGCTGTTCGCGGTTTGGTACGAGCGGAAAACGTCCGTTCTCGAAATCCTCGCGCATCGCGTCGAGCTTGTCCTGCAGCGTCATCGCCATTCTCCGTATTGCGGCAGAGCCGCCGCGGACGGAGATCTAGGTTATCCCAGAGCGACGGTGTATCTACTCGATGTGGACAACATATATCCGGATATTGAATGAGTGATCGTTGGCAGGAGATGACCGTGTTTGTCCGCGTTGCGGAGAGCGGTAGTCTTTCGCGCGCGGCGCGCGAACTGAAGCTGTCCCAACCCTCGGTCTCGCGTATCGTCGGCACGCTGGAGGCGCGGCTGGGCACGACGCTCCTGTTGCGCACCACCCGCAGCATCTCACTGACGGAAGCCGGCGCTTTGTACCTGGAGCGTGCGAGAAATCTGGTTGCGGAGATGGAGGAGGCGGAACAGGCGACCCGCGGCGTGGACTCGCTCCACGGAGTGATCCGCCTCGCGATGCCGGTACTCTACGGATCGCGTGCGGTGATCCCGGCGATGGCGCCCTTCCTGGCCCGGCATCCGGATCTTCGGGTCGAGATGATCATGAGCGACGCGCGCCAGAACCTCATCATGGACGGCATCGATGTTGCGATTCGCCTCGGCGTCGGGCCGCTGAATGACTCCACCTTCGGTGCCCGCAGGCTTGGTCTGGTCGAGCGACTAGTGGTCGCGGCCCCGGCCTACCTCTCGACGAACGGCGTCCCTGCCAATCCGGCGGAGCTCGCCCAGCACGACTGCATCATCCAGCATGGGCTGTTCGGTAGGGAGAGCTGGCGCTTCACCCACAATCAGACCGTTACCTCGGTCAATGTGCACGCGAAGCTCTGGATCAACTCGGCGTCGGGGGTGCTCGCGGCCACGGTCGCGGGACTGGGCGTCGCGCTGGCAACCCGGATTATGGCGGGGGAGGAACTGCGCACCGGTCAGCTCGCACAGATTCTGGACCGGCACCGGCTTGAACCCGCCGAGGTCTACGCCGTCTTTCCCGCAGGTCCAAAGCCATCCGCAAAGGTCCGGGCGATCGTGGATCATCTTGAGGCTTCGCTACGCGGCCCAGACTGATCGACCCTATGTTTTACAGCCGCGGATCACCATGCGGAACCAGGTCTGGTTCCTGTTCCGGGCGTCTCCCCCTCACGATGCGTTCGGGAGACGGGCGATGATTGTCTCGGCGTGCTGTTCGACCCAGTGATCAAGAGCCTTGACCAATGGGCTCAGTGACCAGCCGAGGTCGGTCAGCTCGTATTCCACCCGGGGCGGAACCTCGGCGTAGCTGGTCCGGGTGACGAGAGATGCCGATTCCAGGCGCTTGAGCGTCTGGATCAGCATCTTCTCAGAGATGCCCCCGATCCGTCGCCGCAGCGCGCCCGTCCTCTGTGTGCCCTCGCTCAGGGCGTGCAGGATCAGCATCGACCATTTCTCCGCCAGAAGCGTCAGCACGGACCGGGCCGGGCAGTCCGGCAGGAACACGTCGCATGGCAGATCGCGGAACGGCGGACGGGTTCCCTCCATGCTAACCTCCGGGTAGGTACTTGAGCCTCAGGATGTGCCGGTTATCTCCTCTGGATGCAATCAGACCATCACCCGCATGACGGGGAGCTACCCGCATGATTTACCATATCGGCAACGCGACCGTTCAGAGGATCTGGGAGACCGACCTGAACGGCATGACCTTCGCGCAATTGCTGCCGGGGTTGGATGCTGATGCTCGCCGCGCTCATCCCGACTGGTTTCTGGCCGGAACGTTCGACGGCGAAGGTCATGCCTTCATGAGCCTGCATGCCTGGCTAGTTCGCCACGAGGGCCGCGTGATCCTCATCGATGCCGGTGCAGGCAACGATAAGAAGCGTCCCCAGCAGAAGGTGCTGGACAGGCTCTCGACCGAGTTCCTCGCGCAGTTGCACAAGGCGGGTGTCGAACCGGAGGAGGTCGACTTCATCCTCCTTACGCACATCCATTCGGACCATGTCGGCTGGACCACAAGATTGGAGAAGGACGGTTGGGTGCCGACCTTTCCCAAAGCACAGGTCATCGTCTCGGACCTGGAATATGACTATGGCCTGGCCCTTACCAGTAAGGACGGAGCGGGGATCAGCGCCGCTCGGGCCCGGGCCGGAATGGGCGAGCCGGTCCGTTTGCCCGTGTCGGGCACCTTTGCCGACAGCATCATGCCGCTGGCCGGTCAGATCCCGGTGCGGCGCGTTCCGGTTGACGGCTCCGAAGTGCTGCCGGGCATCCGCTTCCTGCCTACGCCTGGGCACAGTATCGATCATGCGTCGATCGAGTTGGTCAGTGGCGATGAGACTGCTCTATTCAGCGGTGACGTGTTCCATCATCCGGTCGAGGTATACGACCCCGATCTCGTTTCGGTATTCTGCGAGTTCCCGGACGCCTCCCGTCGATCGCGCCGCCGGCTCCTCAACCATGCGGCTTCGACCGGCAGCATGGTGTTCTCCAGCCACTTCCCCAATTCGTCGGCAGGCCGGATTTCACGCTCGGACCGCGGTTTCCAATGGAGCTTCGGCTGAGGCAACGCGAGCCGCTGTCCTGCGCACAGCCTGCCAGCCCAAGGCATCAGACCCCTGGCATCACGCTTCGGGGAGGGACAGGGAGAACCCTCGTTCCTGACTTCGCGTGTTGGATGTGTGGCAGACGGACCCGGCTGCGGATCGAAGCAGCCGGGCACGACGCCCACGTAGGACTTACTTGGCCGATGAGCCTTGCGCTGCCTGTTCGATCAGTTTCGTCACCGCGTCCGGGTGCGACAAGTAGACGGCGTGACTGCCGGGCGATTCCACCACCGTGGCATGGGCGCGGCCGGCCATGCTGCGCTGCGCCGGCGGCGGGATCATCTTGTCCTCCGTAGCGACGAGATACCAGCTGGGCTTGGACTTCCAGGCCGGCACGCTGACTGTTCCCTGAAGCGCGGCGACTCCCCAGGGCACCTGCGAGTCCGCCATGAAGGCTGCGACGTCAGGCTGCACGTCAGCCGCGAAGGAACTGGCGAACTTCGCCCGATCGAGGAGAAGGTAGCCGTCCACCGGCGGCAGGATCGGAGGTACGGGCGCACCAGCGGGTGGGTTGGCGATCAGGCTGGCGACCGACTCGCCCACGTCGGGTGCGAAGGCCGTGATGTAGACCAGACCTTTTACCTTAGGATCGTTGCCTGCCTCGGACACGACGAAGCCGCCATAGGAGTGCCCGACGAGAATCACGTCGCCCTTGGCCGACGCGATGGCCCGCTTGGTAACGGCAACGTCGTCGTCCAGGGTGCTCGTGGGATTCTGAACCACGATGACGTTGTAGCCATCCTTCTTCAGCAGCTTGTAGACGCTGTCCCAGCCGGAGCCGTCGACAAAGCCGCCATGGACCAGAACCACCGACGTGTTGGCGGCGCTTCTGGGGGCCGCCAGAACAGGCGACGCGAGCAGCGTCAGGGATGCCGCCGAACCCAGCAGCTTCAACAATTTAATCATTTTCATCTCCTTGAAACGGTGAGCGTCTTCTTCTCGCTTACGATTGCCGATCCAGGCGGACGGCGGTGCCGTGGCGTGCCAGGTGGGAGTACGGGCAGACGATGTGGGCCTGGGCGATCAGCGCCTCGGCCACGTCAGGTTCAACGCCGGGCAGGGTGACCGAAAGCGCCACGTCTAGCGCGAAGCCCTCACCGTCATCGCGCGGTCCGATGCCGACCGTAGCGGTGACCGTCGTCTGGTCGGAGACCTTTACCTTTTTCTGGGCAGCGACGTGCTTGAGCGCACCGAGGAAGCAGGCGGCATAGCCCGCCGCAAAGAGCTGCTCGGGATTGGTGCCTTCGCCGCCGCTGCCGCCGAGTTCCTTCACGGTGTCGAGGACCACCGCGAGCCGTCCATCGCCTGTCTTGGCTGTCCCGGTGCGGCCGCCTGTGGCGGTGGCATTGGCGCTGTAAAGAATGTTCATGTCGTTCTCCATCGAGCTTAGAATCGTATGCCGCGATATTCGTTATCGTGATAACTGATAAATGGGAGAGGCAGACGGGCTTGTAAAGGCTTTTATTTATCGCGATATCTAGTTCGACGATATGGTTCCGCTGAACCACCGTGGAGACGCGACGTGAACACCCCGCCTGATACCCTGCCGCTCGACGATCATCTCTGCTTCGCCATGTACTCGGCGAACATCGCGATCAATCGTCTGTATCGGCCGGTGCTCGACGAGCTGGGTATCACCTACCCGCAGTATCTGGTGCTGAGCGCGCTTTGGGAGACAGATGGCCGCACGATCGGCGAGATCGCCGAGCGGCTGGCGCTCGAATCGAGCACCATCACGCCACTAGTCAAACGGCTAGAGACAGCCGGCTTCCTTGGACGTAATCGCAATCCCGATGACGAGCGACAGGTGAACGTCGCTCTGACCGTTAAGGGCAAGGCTCTCCGGCAAAAATCGAAATGTCTCACCGAGACGCTTCTGGATCGTTCGGGACTTCCTGTCGCGGACATGGTCCGATTGAACAGGGAGGTAGGCGCGCTTCGTGATGCATTGACGGCGCGCGCAGACCTGCGAGCCTGAAGGCGGAGTTTCCTTTGTCACCGTCCGCAAAATCGCGGCTGATCCATGAAAGCGGGGAGCGCTGATCGAGCCCCCTGGCGCGGCTTTATCTACATCCACCAATTATCGGCGCAGGCCAGATCGTCTTCGCAGAAGGTTCGCTCGGTCGTCGGCTATATTTCTAGGACGGAGAGTGGGCCTTCAAGCTGGGCGCGAGCCTGAGAAGGTGGCAAAACATCCTTCTTGTCGCCGTAGTACCATCCATAGGCCGCGAAGATCGACTTCACGAGCTCGAGGAGGTGCTGGTCCAGCTCATCGCAGCGGGGATGGTTGCGCATCTCCACGCCCTGCCGCTCGCACCTGATCAGGCCCGCCTCCCGCAGCACCTTTATATGCGCGGAGAGCGAGGACTTCGGGATCACGCGGTCCCGGGCGTGGGCATTTGCAGAACACGTCCCGCCGGAACCCTCACCACCGATGCGCGCGCAGATCGCTGCTCGCTCCGGATCGGCGAGCGCATGCAGGATCATCTCGGGTCGGATGTCCTCGACGGCAGGGTGAAAGAGCGGCCTCATGCCAAATTACATAGGTGGCCTTGACAGACAGATCAATTGTTCCGATGTTCTGAACTTCAGAATTTGTCCTTACCTCGTAGAGCTGGCTGCCAGCGGCTTCCGCTGGTCCTTCCGAACGGAGCATTCCCGATGTCCTCTACCGATACCAGTGCGCTGTTCCGGCCGTTCAGCCTGAAGACGCTAGATCTCAAGAACCGCATCGTCATGGCGCCGATGACGCGCGGCATGGCGCCCGGCGGCATCCCGCGTGAGCCGAACGCCGCCTACTACCGCCGCCGTGCCGAGGGTCAGGTCGGCCTGATCCTGTCCGAGGGGACGGTCATCGACCGTCCGGCGTCCCGCAACCATCCCGACGTCCCGTCCTTCTACGGCAACGACGCGCTCGCCGGTTGGCAGGGCGTGATCGACGCCGTCCATGACGCTGGCGGTCGGATGGCGCCGCAGCTCTGGCACACCGGATCGACCCAGTTTCAGGATTGGGAGCCCGCGTCCCCGGTGGAGAGCCCGTCAGGCTTGCTGGCGCCCGGCCAGCCCCGCGGCGAGGCGATGAGCGAGGAGGCGATCGCCGATACGGTGTCGGCGTTCGCCAGGGCGGCTGCCGACGCCAGACAGCTGGGTTTCGACGCTGTCGAGGTCCATGGTGCGCACGGCTACCTGGTCGACCAGTTCTTCTGGTCGGGGACGAACCTCCGCACCGATCGCTACGGCGGCGCCTCCCTGAAGGAGCGGGTGCGGTTCGCCGGCGAGATCGTCGCCGCGATCCGTGCAGCGGTCGGCGCCGACTATCCGCTCATCCTGCGGGTCAGCCAGTGGAAGCAGCAGGACTACACCGTTCGCCTGGCGGAGACCCCTGAACTGATGGCCGAGTGGCTTCAGCCGCTCGTCGACGCCGGCGTGGACATCCTGCACTGCTCGCAGCGCCGCTATTGGCAGGCGGAGTTCCCCGAGGTGGACGGCGAGAACGGCCTCAATTTCGCGGGCTGGGCGAAGAAGCTGACCGGCGCTGCGACGATCGCCGTCGGTTCGGTCGGCCTGTCGCAGGACTCGGCCAGCGCCTTCCGGGGCGAGGGTTCGACCAGCGTAAGCCTCGATCCCCTGATCGAGCGCATGGAGCGGGACGAGTTCGACCTGATCGCTGTCGGGCGGGCGCTGCTGAGCGATCCCAATTGGGTGCTGAAGACCCAGGGTCAGGACAGCGAGCCGCTCAAGGGCTTCGATGTCTCCTCGCTGGCCGAGTTGGTCTGATGAAGACGACAGCCCTGACAGCACGCCGTTACGGTCGACCCGACGTGCTCGAATACGTCACGTTCGACATGCCAGACCTTGCCCGCGACACGGCCCGGATCGAGGTGAAGGCGGCGGGCATCAACCCGGTCGATGCCCGTCGAATGACAGGTGAGCTACGGTTCGGGGAGTTGCCGCTGCTCTTCGGCACCGAATACGCCGGCACGATCGTCGCGTTGAATGCCGACGATGGTGAATGGACGGTCGGCGACGAGGTCCTCGGTGCCGGTGGCGACTTTACCCACGCCACCATCATCGACGTTCCTATCGCCAATCTGGTGCGGCGGCCGCCGTCGCTGTCGTGGGAAGTGGCTGGATCGCTCGCCGGCGCCGCCCAGACTGCGCTGACGATCCTCGATGAGCTCGGGCCCGTCTCATCGCTTCTTGTCCATGGCGGCGCTGGCGGCGTCGGCTCTATCACCATCCAGCTCGCGCGGGAGCAGGGGTTCGCCGTCGTGGCGACGGGGTCGGACGCGAACCAGAGCTACCTTCGCTCCTTGGGCGCGATTCCCGTCGTGTACGGACCTGGGCTGGTCGAGAGATTGGGGCAGGCGCACGCGGGCCTGTTCGACGCCTCGATCGACATGGCGGGCTCGCAGGAGGCGACGGAGGCCTCGCTTGCCCGCGTGAAGCCTGATGGCGTCATTGGGTCGATCACGGCAACGCGACCAACGTCGCCACGGGTGATTCCGATCATGCGACGGCGTGATCCGACGCTCGTCGAACGTGTCGCGACCGGGATCGCGAGCAGCGCGCTCAGGTGGGAAATCAGCGCCACCCACGACTTTAAAGATGCCCGCGCGGCCTACGAAGCAATTCTTGGACGCCACGTCCGGGGCAAGAGCGTGCTCACGTTCTAGTCGGCGACGCCGGCGTACGGCTCACCGGATCGTTGCCCGTCATCATCCAACTTATCAAGAAGTATCATGACCAAGAAACTTGAAGGCAAGGTGACGCTCATCACCGGTGGCTCGCGCGGCCTCGGGGCGGCGACGGCCCTGGCGTTTGCCGACCAGGGATCCGACGTCGCGATCACCTACGTCGCGTCAGCGGAGAAGGCCGCGGCGGTCGTCGAGCTGGTCAAGGCCAAGGGCGTGCGCGCAGTCGCCATACAGTGCGACCAAGGCGATCCGTCGGCTGCCGATGGCCTCATTCGCGAGGTGGTGGCGCAACTCGACAGGCTCGACATCCTCGTCAACAACGCAGGGATCGCCGTCCAGGGCAAGCGCATCGACGACGGCGACGTCGACAACGCTGCGCTGGATAGACAGTGGACGATCAACACGCTCGGCGTCGTGGCCAACATCCGCGCGGCCGCCAAGGTTCTTCCGGACGGGGGCCGCATCATCTCTATCGGCTCGGGGCTGGGCAGCCGGGCCCTATTCCCGGGAACGGCCGACTACGCCGCCAGCAAAGCGGCGATCGTCGGGTACTCGAAGGGCGCCGCCCGCGACCTCGGACCACGCAACATCACGGTCAACGTGGTGCAGGCCGGCATCATGCCCACCGACATGGCTGCGGCGTCTGCGGACCAGATCCCGGATGCGGTGCTGGACATGCATCCGATTCGCCGCATCGCCACTCTCGAGGAGGTCGCCACGTCGGTCATCTACCTCGCCGGGCCGGACGCTGGCTACATCACCGGGTCGGTCATCGACGTGAGTGGTGGTGTGCTTTCCTGAGCAACCTCTCGTCGGGGGAGGGCAATTGCCTTTGGCGACCAGCGCCCTCTCCCGAAAAAACGACGGTTCATTTCGAACATCGGGCAGTGGAATACCGGTGGAGCAAACGGAGCAGCAACATGCCTTTCTCTCTTTATGACGCGGTGGTTCCCTCCAATATCCAGATATTGGAGGCGCTCGATCAGGTTCTGCAGAAGGCCAAGTCGTTCTGCGTCGAGCGCGGTTCGCCCGAAGCGGAGATGATCGACGCACGGCTCGCACCGGATATGCAACCGCTCGGCTATCAGGTGAAGTCCTGCGCCGTGCACTCGATCGGTGCAGTCGAGGGCGCGCAAGCCGGGAGCTTCTCGCCGGACTGGAGTGCCTGGCCCACCGACTTCGACGGGCTTCGCGACGTCCTTCAACGCGCCGGCGCAGCCCTTCACGCACTTGATCGAGACAGGGTCGACGGTCTGACCGGGACCGACATGAACATCTTGGCCGGCGAGCGCAAGCTACCGTTCAACAGCGCGAACTTCCTGCTCTCCTTCTCGCAGCCCAACTTCTATTTTCACGCGACGACAGCTTATGCGATATTGCGAGCGCAAGGCGTAGACCTCGCCAAGCGCGACTTCCTCGGCACCATCCGCGCCAACCGCTAGCCGAACCGAGCTTCCGCGATACCACCGATGTCTCCTGAGGAGTTGCGACTGTGAACGACCTGTCGACCTTTGCGATCACCCGGCGCTGGCCCGCCGAACATCCAGATCGGCTGCAGCTCTACTCGATACCGACGCCCAACGGCGTGAAGGTCTCGATCTTGCTCGAGGAGCTTGGCCTGCCATATGAGCCTCATCTGATCGATTTCACCAAGGACGATCAGAAGAGCGCCGAGTTCGAATCACTCAACCCGAACGGCAAGATCCCTGCAATCATCGATCCAAACGGACCGGGCGGCCACCCGCTTGCCTTGTTCGAATCCGGCGCGATCCTGCTGTATCTTGCCGAGAAGACCGGTCAGTTCCTGCCGACGGAACCGGTGGCGCGCTGGCAGACCATCCAGTGGGTGATGTTCCAGATGGGCGGCGTCGGGCCGATGTTTGGGCAGGTTGGCTTCTTTGTGAAGTTCGCCGGCGGGGACTTCGAGGACAAGCGTCCGCGCGACCGCTACGTCACCGAGGCGAAGCGACTGCTTGGTGTGATGGACCGGGTGCTTGAGGGTAAGACCTGGTTCATGGGCGATACCTACACGATCGCCGACATCTCCATGCTCGGCTGGATCAACAGCCTCACCGGGTTCTACGGTGCGGGCGAACTGGTCGGGTTCGACGATTTCCATAATGTGAAGGCATGGCTCGAGCGGGGAATGGCCCGACCTGCCGTGCAACGTGGATTGAAGATACCCGCGCGCGACTGATGCTCAACAGCTCGGTCAACCTGGTGCAGGGGCGGCATCATGCCGACCGACATGGCTGAGGCGTCCGCGGACGAGGTTCCGGCTGCGGTGCTGGACATCCATCTCGCTGGACCAGACGCGACGTGAGCGGTGGCGTGCTCTCCCGACGCGTTGCGCATCCAGAAGACCTCGCCTCTCGAATGCCTGACAGACAACCTTATAGGTAGTTGCCCATGTCCCGACCTCCCTTGCCTCCATTCACCCTTGAAACAGCTGCGCAGAAGGCGCGGATGGCCGAGGACGCCTGGAACAGTCGTGACCCGGAAAGGGTGTCGATTGCCTACACGCCTGATAGCATCTGGCGAAACCGGAGTGAGTTCCTGACAGGCCGAGACGCCATAGTGGCGTTTCTAACGCGCAAGTGGGCGAAGGAGTTGGATTACCGTCTTATCAAGGAATTGTGGGCGCATGACTGCAACAGGATTGCGGTGCGCTTTGCCTACGAATGGCGCGACGAGCGCGGCAGCTGGTTCCGGTCCTACGGCAATGAGAACTGGGAGTTCGACCACGCCGGTCTGATGGCAAGGCGTATCGCTTCTATCAATGATCTCCCGATCACGGGAAGCGAGCGCAAGTTTCACTGGCCTCTCGGCCGTCGCCCGGACGATCATCCGTCACTCAGCGATCTCGACCTCTAAGCAAAAAACGCGTCCTGACCTATCGCGCTGGTGACCTACCTGCACCGGCGGGAGCGCTCCGCAAACACAGATGAGGGCGCGAGCCTGGCGATGCTGCAGAAAGCGACTGGCTGCGGAAAAGGCAGGCTCTGCGGCTTCTTCCTCGGTGGGAAGGAAGAGATGATGGACTCAGTCCTTGCCGATCTCTCGGGAGGGCACTGTCAGACCTAATGCACCGCTGATTTCCTATTTGGTTGGGGCGGTCAGTTGAGCGTCCTCGCTGTCACTTTGTTCAGCGAAAGGGCTGCCTATGTTCTCGCCGTAGCTCCGGATCGGAACCGAGTTTCCCGCTGATCGCAGGCTAAACGAACCAGATTCTGGTTAGTCTGACAGTGCCGCTCTGAGCCATAACTAACGATGGTAAGCTTCGAGCTTGGGTTGTTGCCGAGCACCCATGCCGGAAACGAACCTGAGACAAGCTCGGATTTGCCATGCCGCGGCGGCAGTGTGATGATCAGCTTCCTGATCTCGCCGGACGCAAGCTGCGCAAGGCAATGCACCATCGCATCGATATGATCGCCTGGGGTAATCTCTTCTCCGCCATGCAGGATACGAAACGCCTCGGCATGAAAGTGTCCAAGCGAGCGCCGCATGACCTCGTCGGCAAATGCATGACGGGCCAGGGGCGAAAGGTCAGGAAGCATCTTCACTTCGAGTCCTTTCGATTGGTCTGACGGATGACGGGCCTTTTAGGCAGATCCAACTCGGCCAGCAGCTGGTCGATAGCTTCCTGCTCCCACGTATCAACCTCGGGACCGGGCTCCTGGTCAGCGACTCTGCGAATAACCGTGACATAGGAATCCAACAGGATCTGCGCGGCCTTAACCGATCCTTTGGCAGCGGCACTCTTGAGCGTCTGCACGGCGAACGTATCGGTCGTTTCACGCTCCTCGGCAAAACCGCGCTTGAGCAGGCTGGCGACCGCCTTGGTCAGCCGGGCGGGGGTGCCGCTCAGATTGTCGGGCGCCGGAAACACGCTGCCGGTGTCGCGTTGCGCTGCGTTGGACAGCAGGATGCCGTCGAGGTCGGTCAGTTTGGTCATGGGTGGTGGTCCTTGTTCAGGCAAGCAGCGCCGTTGCTGCTCCCACCATCATCAGCCCCGCGGATCTGCATCGGCGGGGCGGGCGGCCTCATCCGGGCCGCGACTCAGTAGGTCGACGATTGCTCTGGTTGCAGCGCAAGTCGAATGGTTTGTGCAGCGCCAATCGTTGCGAAAATATGGTCCAATACGACCGATTGACGGTTTCTAATAAGGTCGATAACATCCTAATCAGAAACATGTAGGGAGTGGGCATGGGTGGTCTGACGCGGAGGGGCGTGATCGGTATCGGATGTGCGGCGGCCGTCCCGATGATCAACGTGCATGCGTATCAACTGACTGCCGCGGTGCCGACGCGCTACTCGCGCCGCGCGGTCGATCTGGTACGCGAAGGCCTGATCATCGACATGCTCGCGCCGATCAAGATCAACTTCGATCCCAGCTTCTACGCGGTGCGGATGAGCGCGCAGGACGAGGCGGATTTCCGCGCCAGCGGCGTTACCGGTTTTCATCACGCGATCGGGCTCGGCGGCCCCGATGCAAAGGAAAGCGCGCTCGCCTTTTTTGCCATCTGGGGCAATTACGTCGCTCGTCACGCGCACCTGTTCTGCGCGGTCGACAAGGCGGTTGACCTGCTTCGCGCCAAGCGCGACGGCAAATGCGCGATCATCATGGGCCTGCAGAATGCCGATCATTTTCTGAGCCCGGCCGACGTCAAGTATTTCTACGAGATCGGGCAACGCGTCTCGCAGCTGACCTATAATTCGCAGAACCGCATCGGCTCAGGCTCGACCGACCGTGTTGATGGCGGGATCAGCGACTTCGGCGTGTCGATCATCGAGGAGATGAACAAGGTCGGCATGCTGATCGACGTGTCGCACAGCGGCGACCGCACCACGCTGGACGCGATCGAGCTGTCACCCAAGCCGATCGCCATCACGCACAGCAATTGCCGCGCGCTGATTGAACATCCACGCGTCAAGACCGACGCGGCGATCGCCGCGCTGGGCAAGAAGGGCGGAGTGATGGGCATTACGGGTGTGCGCAATTTCGTCAGCAAGACCGATCCTACGACAATCGCCAACATCGTCGACCATATCGACCATGTCGTGAAGATCGCCGGGATCGATCACGTCGGCATCGGGACGGATTCGGATCTCAACGGCTATGACGATACGACACCCGAGATGAACAAGCAGCTGCGCGGCGCCTATAAGGACAGCTACGCCTTTCGCGAGAAGATCGACGTCGACGGGTTCGATCATCCACGCAAGATGTACGACCTGACCGAGGAACTGATCCGCCGACGCTATTCGGATGCGAACATCAAAGCGGTGTTGGGAGGCAACTTTCAACGCCTGCTCACCGCGACCTGGGGCGGCTGAACGATGAATGCGCAGATCCCCCCCCCCACCGCCGCCGCTTTGATCCTTCCTCAACCCTACTTGTTGTTTCTGGGCGACGTGACCGAGCCCGGGTTCGCCAAGACCGCCTTCGGCCTGCGCGACTGGGCGGTTGAACAGTGCGTCGGCGAACATGTCCTGCCCGGCGCTACGGTGACAACCGGGCTCGTCCGGTTGACGCCGGCGCAGGCAGCGGCGCGGGGCGCGCGCTCCATGCTGATCGGCGTCGCCAACCAAGGTGGCGTGATCCCGCCGAACTGGCGCGCATCTCTGATCGAGGCGTTAAACGCGGGGCTCGACCTGATCAGCGGTATGCACGCGCGACTTGGGGACATTCCCGGCGTCGCGGCCGAAGCGGCGCGACTGGGGCGGCAGCTGATCGACGTGCGCGTACCGCCAGCGACCCTGCCGATCGCCACCGGGCGCAAGCGGGCGGGTAAAAGGTTGCTGACGGTCGGCACGGATTGCGCGCTAGGCAAGAAATACACCGCGCTGGCACTCGCCCGCGCGTTCGTTGATCGAGGCATCAATGCCGATTTCCGCGCCACCGGCCAGACCGGAATCATGATCGCCGGAGGCGGCATCCCGATGGATGCGGTGATCGCGGACTTCGAGGCGGGCGCTGCGGAGACGCTGTCGCCCGACGCCGACCCTGCGCATTGGGACGTGATCGAGGGGCAGGGCTCGCTGTTTCACCCGGCCTATGCCGGCGTATCGCTTGGGTTGCTGCACGGGAGCCAGCCCGACGTGTTCGTCGTCTGCCACGAACCCGGCCGTGTCGCCGTGCTGGGCGCGCCGGGTTATCACCTGCCGGCGGTCGAAGAGGTGATCGAGGCGACGCTGCTGCTCGGGCGGCGCACCAATCCCGCGATCCGCTGCGCCGGTATCGCCTACAACACGTCGCAGCACGATCCGGATGAGGCGGACCGGGCGATGGCCGCCGATGCACAGCGCCTGGGGCTGCCGGTCGCCGATCCGATCCGTGGCGGTCCTGCGTTCGACCAGCTGGTCGCGAGCTGCCTCGCATGATCGCCGCCGCCCCGCCCGTCGCCGCGACGTCGAGCTGGTTCCAGCGCTACTTGTTGCCCGGCTTCGCCTTCAAGGCGGTGGTGATCGGCGGCGGGTATGCGACGGGCCGCGAGCTCGCCGAATTCTTTCTGCCGAGCGGGCCGTGGGGCGGCCTGGCCGGCATGATCCTGGCGACATTGATCTGGAGCGGGGTGTGCGCGCTGACCTTCGCCTTTGCCCGCGTGGTGCAAGCTTACGATTATCGCAGCTTCTTCAAGGCGCTGCTCGGCCCATTCTGGCTCGTGTTCGAGATCGCCTATATGGCGTTCGTCATCCTGATCCTGTCGGTGTTCGGTGCCGCCGCCGGCGCGATCGCCGCGGCGACGCTGGGGGCGCCGCCGATCGTCGGCACGCTGGCGCTGGCGGTCGCGATTGCCGGCTTCGCGACGTTCGGCAACAGCTCGGTCGAGCGACTGTTCAAATGGGTCTCGTTCCTGCTCTACGGCGTCTACGCGCTATTCATCGTGCTCGCACTGTCGGGCTTCGGTGATCGGATCGCAGCCAATTTCGCCGTACCTGCGCCGAGCGGCGGCTGGGCGCTCGGCGGGCTGACCTATGCGAGCTACAACATCGTTGGGGCGGTCGTCATCCTGCCGGTGATCCGCCACCTTACCAGCCAGCGCGAGGCGGTGACCGCCGGCCTGATCGCCGGCCCGCTGGCGATGATCCCGGCACTGCTGTTCTTCGTCGCGATGATCGCCTTTTATCCCGGCATCGCCGCCGAGACGTTGCCCTCCGATTTCCTTCTGCGGCAATTGCAGATCCCCGCCTTCCACTACCTGTTCCAGCTGATGATCTTTGCCGCACTGCTGGAAAGCGGCTGCGGCGCGGTGCACGCAATCAACGAGCGCGTCGATACCGTGTTGCGCGTCCGGCGGGGTACTGGATTGAGCCACCCGCAGCGGGCGATGCTTGCCGCGACGTTGCTCGTCGGCTGCATCTTCGTCGCCGGACGCTTCGGCCTGGTTGCGCTGATCGGCAGCGGATACCGCTTCCTCGCCTACGTCATCCTTGCGGTCTACGTCGTCCCGCTGATCGTGATCGGCCTGCCGCGGCTGATCCGTGGCCTCAGCCCCATTCCGAAGCCTGCGCATCCCTTGGGGATCGTCGAATGATCCTGCTCCGCAGGCGCGGCATCGCCATGCCGTTGTCGCTCGCCCTGCTGGCATCGAGTGCCATGCCGGTCACGGCGCAGACCAGCGCCCGGGCAAGCACCGCCGCGCTGGCGGCGATCACCACCTTGCCCGCGTTCATTGATGGCGTGATGGCGCAGCAGATCGCCACGCGTGAAGTCGCCGGCGCAGTCGTCACTGTCGTGCAGAATGGGCGCGTGATCATGTCGCGCGGCTACGGCTATGCCGATGTCGATCGCGCCATCCCGGTCGATCCCGCCACCACCTTGTTCCGGCCCGGATCGGTGTCGAAGCTGTTCACCTGGGTCGCGCTGATGCAGCAGATCGAGCGCGGCAACGTCAGTATGGATGCCGACGTCAACCAGTACATCGATTTCAAAGTGCCGGCGTTCGAGGGGAAACCGATCACCGTCCGCGACCTGTTCCAGCACACCGAGGGCATGAGCGACGTCGGCGGCATCATCATCCCCGATCCGGCAAAGGTTGAGCCGTTTGGCAAGTGGATCGCGACCCACATCCCCCGCCGGGTGTGGGCACCGGGTACTGAGACGTCCTATTCGAACTGGGGGGCGGCGCTGGCCGGCTATATCGTCGAGCGCGTGTCCGGCGAGCCGTTCGCGACCTATACCGAGCGTCATATCTTCCGCCCGCTGGGCATGAGTTCGACTACGTTCCTCGAGACCTTCGACGCGCCGATGCGGCTGCGCTCGGCACTCGGCTACAAGCTAGAGAACGGCCGCTTCGTTGCCAACGGCATCGAATATGTCGGCAATATCGCCCCGGCCGGATCGGTATCGGCGCCGGGCGCCGACATGTCGCGCTTCATGATGGCGATGCTCGGCGGCGGGCAGTTGGGTGGCGCGCGCATCCTCAAGCCGGCGTCGGTGCGGATGCTGATGTCGGACAGCTTCGCCAACGTGCCCGGAATGGAAGGCATGGCGCACGGATTCATGGTGCGTGGCCTGGCACCGCGGCTCGTCGGCCACGGCGGCAACACGCGCGACTTCCACTCCGATCTGGTGCTCGCACCCGACCGGGGGTTCGGCTTCTTCATCTCGATGACCGGCGGCGAGGGCAGCTACGGCGCGCGGACCGAACTGACCGAGGCGATCATCGGCCGGATGTTCCCACGCCAGCCGGCGGTGCGCGTGGCAGGGCCGTCTCCGCGCATCGGCAGCTATCGCACCAATCGTCGCGACTATGACAAGCCCCCCAGTCCCGAGCGCGACCTGAAGGTGTCGGTCGCGGGTACGGGCGCACTGAAGCTCGAGCTTAGCGGGCGCACCTCCTATTGGCAGCGGATCGGCGCCGACACGTACGAGCAGGTCACCGGCGCCCGTGCCGGCGGACCCTATGAGCAGTTGCGCTTCTACGGCGACGATCGTGATCCGCGCCTGTCCTTCTCATCGCAGCCGCACGTCACCTATCACTTTGTCAAACCCTGAAGGACGCGCGATGCCGATCGGCCTGAGCTCCAGTCTGCGTCCCCGCCCTCGGAGTTTCGGCGGCGCGATCCTCGCCCTGCTGCTCGTGCTGGCGCCTGGTGTGGCGCTTGCTGATCCGCCCGCCGGCTTCGATGCGCGGGTCGAGGAACTGCGCAAGTCGGTCGGCATACCCGGCATGGCGATCGCGATCGTCGAGAATGGCCGCACGACGCTCGCCAAGGGCTATGGCATGCGGCGCATCGGGGGGCGCGATGCGGTGACCCCCGACACGATCTTCCCCAATGGATCGACCGGCAAGGCGTTCACCTCCGCCGCGCTGGCGGTGCTGGTCGACCAGGGCAAGATCGGCTGGGACGACAAGGTGATCGATCGTCTTCCGGGATTCCAGATGTACGATCCCTATGTCACGCGCGAGATGACGATCCGCGACCTGCTGGTGCATCGCAGCGGGCTGGGTCTGGGGGCGGGCGACCTGCTGTTCGTGCCGAGCACCAACCTAACCCGGCGCGAAGCGGTGCGGCGGCTACGCTTCATCAAGCCGGCGACGAGTTTTCGCAGCGGCTATGCCTACGACAACGTCCTCTACATGGTCGCCGGCCAGCTAATCGAGGAAGTGTCCGGCCAGACCTGGGAAACGTTCGTCGAGCAGCACGTGCTGCGCGCCGGTGGCATGAAGACCGCAACGTCCGATGAAAAACGCTTTGCCACACGCGATCGTGCCTTTCCGCACGCGCGCATCAGCGGACCGTTCCGCGGCGTCGGCGAGCAAGAGATGCTCGACGAGCGCAAGGAACTGGGGCGCACCGCCGCGCCCGCCGGCGGAATGGCGGTCAGCGCGCGTGACATGGCGCGCTGGATGACAATCCAGCTAGCGCACGGCAAGCTACCCGAGGGCCGCCAGCTGTTCAGCGAGCGTCAGGCCGCAGAGATGTGGACGCCGGTCGTGCTGACGCCGTCCGGGCCGATGCCGCCGTCGCTCACTTCCGCGCAGCCGATGTTCAGCGCCTATGCGCTCGGCTGGTCGGTGCGCGACTATAAGGGCGCGAAGATCGTCTGGCATGACGGCGCGGTGTTCGGCTTCCAGGCGACGGTGGTACTGATCCCTGAAAAGAACATCGGCTTTACCATGTTGATCAATTCGGAAGATGGCGAGCTCGTCCGCGGGCTGATGTACGAATTGCTCGACCATTATCTTGGGCAGCCCACGCAGGATTGGGTGAGCGATTGGCGTGCGTTCAAGCGCGCGCGGCAACAGCGCGCGCAGGCCGCCGTGTCGGGTGCCGAAGCAAAGCCTACGGCGGTCGGCCCCTCGCTGCCACTTGCGCGCTATGCCGGCGACTATGCCGACCCGTGGTACGGCCCGATCTCGATCCGCGCGGACGGGGAGCGGCTGCTCATCGACTTCAAGCAGTCGCCCGGCCTTACCGGCACGCTCGAACACTGGCAGTATGACAGCTTCCGCACGCGGTGGGACGACAAGAGCTTCGAGCCCGCTTACGTCACGTTCGCGCTCGATCCCGCGGGCAAGATCGACCGCGTCACCATGCGCCCCGTATCGCCGGTTGCCGATTTCAGCTGGGACTATCAGGATCTGCTGTTCACCCCGGTGAGCGCGGCACAATAATTATCCACGGAGACGCCATCATGAAGCTCGCTTTCGCACTCGCCCTTATGGCCCTTCCGCTGCCCGCCATGGCGCAGACCGCCGCCACGTCGGACACGCCGGGCAAGACCGCCAGTGGCATCGCCTATGTTCAGCCCCGTGACTGGACGCGGACGGTCGTGGGCAATGCGACGATCTTCACGGCACCCGAAAGCACGCTGAAGATCGCCGTCGTCGAGGTCGGGACCGCGGCCGACGCCGCCGCCGCCGCCGCCGCGGGTTGGACTGCATTCGCCCCGCAAGCCAATCGCACCGTGCGCCTGGTGACCCCTGCCGCCCCCGACGATGGCTGGGACGAGCGCGTGAGCATTGCCTATGATACGTCGCCCAATGAACGGGCGTCGGTATCGGTGCTGGCGCTGCGCAAGGGCACCGCCTGGACGGTGGCCATCGTCGACGGATCGGAAGCGGTCGCCAACAAGCGCTCGGCGGCGACCGGCGCGATCGTCAGCGGCCTGCGCCCGGCGGGGTATCAGCGCGAAAGCTTCGCCGGCAAGACCGCGCACCGCCTGACCCCCGACCGTATCCAGTTGCTGCGCGATTTCGTCACGGCATCGGCAAAGACGCTGGAGGTCCCCGGCGTTGGTCTGGCGCTGATCGATGGCGGCAAGGTCGTGTGGCAGGGCGGCATCGGCGTGCGCGCGCTCGGCTCGCCCGAGCCGGTGACGGCGCACACCAAATTCATGATCGCCTCGAACACAAAGGGCATGGCCACGTTGCTGCTGTCGGTGCTCGCCGACGAGGGCAAATTGCGCTGGGACCAGAAGGTCACCGAGCTTTATCCCGATTTCCGCCTGGGCAGCGACGAGGTCACGCGGTCGGTGGAGGTGCGGCATCTGGTCTGCGCCTGCACCGGGCTGCCGCGCAAGGACTTCGCGTTCATTCTGGCCGATGGCGGCGCGCCGGCATCCGACACGTTCAAGCAACTGGCGGTGACCCAGCCGACCAGCAAGTTTGGCGAATTGTTCCAGTACAACAATCTGATGGCATCTGCGGCCGGCTATGTCGGCGGTCATCTCGCCTATCCGAACATGGAATTGGGCGCGGCATTCGATCGTGCCATGCAGTCCCGCATCTTCACGCCCCTTTCCATGCGCGACACGACGTTCGACCTGAAGGTCGGCGAGAGCGGCGATTGGGCGAAACCGCACAGCTACAACCTCGGCGGGCAGATGACGCTGATGTCGAACAGCTTCAACCACCTGATCACGCCGCACCGCCCGGCCGGCGGCGCCTGGTCGAGCGCGGCGGACATGACGCAGTACGTGCAGCTCGAACTCTCGAAGGGCGTCGATTTCGAGGGCAAGCGGATAGTCAGCGAGGCCAACATCCTCGAACGCCGCAAGCACAATGTGCCGCTGGGTGAGGATGCGTGGTATGGCATGGGGCTGATGGATCGCACAGATTACGGCGTGAACGTCGTCACGCACGGCGGCACGCTGCAGGGCTATCACAGCACCTTCTACGCGCTGCCCGAATCGGGCATCGGCGCGGTCATCCTGACCAATTCGGACACCGGCCCGGCGATGTTCACGCCGTTCCTGCGCCGCTTGCTGGAAGTGGTCTATGACGGCAAGCCCGAGGCGGTGCAGGCGATCGCCCCCGCGGCGGCGCGCCTGAAGGCCAGTGTCACGGCGCGACGTGCCAAGCTGACCGTGCCGGGCGATCCGGCGGTGCTGTCGAGCCTCGCCTCGGCCTATCGTTCGCCGGATGGGCTGAACATCAAGATCAGCGACCGCGCCGGCGTGAAGTGGGTAAACGCCGGCTTCATCGAAGGGCCGGCCGCGACGCGCAAGAATGCGGACGGCACGGTATCTCTGGTCACGGTCGCGCCGGGATCGATCGGCGTCGACGCGCTGGTCGGCACCGCCGACGGCAAGCGCACCCTGTCGATCCGCGATAGCCAGCACGAGTACCTCTACACCGAGGTCGGCGGGTAAGCTTAGCGGTACTCCCGCGCAGGCGGGAGCCCAGCGCTGGAGAGCGAAGGGCCGGGTGGCTTTACGCTCCCGCCTGCCGGGGAGCGCGCCGGTTCACATCGTGCAGCGGTGGCGCAACACCATCCCGCTGCGTGACCCCGTCGGCTGGCCGCTGCGCAGTGCCACCACGCCGTTGACGATCACCTCGCCGATGCCCTCGGGCGCCGCGGTCGGCGCGTCATAGGTCGACCGGTCGCGGATCCGGGCGGCATCGAATACCACGATGTCGGCGCGCAGTCCCTCGCGCAGCACGCCGCGATAGGTCAGGCCCAGGCGCCCGGCGGGCAGCGACGTCATCTTGCGCACCGCGTCTTCCAGCGTCAGCACGCCGCGCGCATTGATATATCAGCGATGATCCGCGGAAACGTTCCGTAGGCGCGCGGATGCCCCCTGCCGAGTGCCTCGGGCGGCACGGTGCTGTCCGACACCGAGGCATCGGTGCCGACGCTGACCCAAGGCTTCTTCATCGCCAGCGACACGTCGCGTTCGTCATGAAATAGAGCGCACCCGCGCGCTTGGGCAACGCGGCCAGCCAGATGTCCCACGCGGCGTCGGCGGGATCGCGCGTCAGCGCCGCGCCGATCTCGACGAAATTCTTGCCCTCGAACTTCTTGTATTCGGGGTTGTGGGCGCTCGATAGCACCACGTTCTTCCATCCGCCCGATGCATTGACGAGGTTCGACCAGTTGGCCTGCGGCTCGGCCTTGAGTTCCTTCTTGAGCTGCGCGCGGACCGCCGGGTCGCGGAGCGCGGCATGCGCCGCATCGCGCCCTTGCGCGAAGACATGCGTCGGCACCGTGGCGTCCAGGCCGGTCCCACCGGCGGTATAGGGATAGATGTTGGCCGCGACGTCCACGCCGCGCGCACGCGCCGCCTCGATCCTGGCGAGCGCCTGCGGCATCAGCTTGCCCCACAGCGGCGCATAGGCGGCCTTGACGTGGAAGATGTCGACCCGCGCCGCTCTTCTCACCGATCGCGACGGCCTCGTCGATCGCGGTCAGCAACTTGTCGCTCTCGTCGCGCATGTGCATCGCATAGAGCCCGCCGCACTTGCCCGCGGTCGTAGCCAGCCGGGTAAGGTCGGCGGTCGACTGGAACGTGGCGGGCGAATAGATCAGCGCGCTCAACACGCCGAACGCGCCGGCCTGCATCGCAGTGCGAACCTCGGCCTCCATCGCCTGCAGCTGCGCTTCACCCGCGCTTGCACAGCTCCGTACGTGGTGCCGAAATTGACTGCGATGCCGCTGGTCGACAATGTCGTGAAGTAGCCGGCGAGCTCACCCGCCGGAACCGCGGTGCCCGCTTCGCCGGCCATCAGCGTGGTCACGCCCAAGCACAACTTGCTTGCCGCAGACCCGTCCTTCAGCAGCGTGTTCTGCGAATGATCGAGCATGTCGATGAAGCCGGGCGCTATGTAGCGGCCGGTCGCGTCGATCTCTTCACGGCCGCGGCCTTCGACTGTGCCGACCAGGACGATCCGGGCGTCCTGCACCGCAATGTCGGCGCGTACCCACGGACTGCCGGCGCCATCCAGGACCCGCCCGCCATGGATCACGATGTCATATGCCGGTCGATCCTGTGCTGCCGCCACGCCGGTCAGCACGAGCGCGGCGGCGCCGATCCAGTAGCTCTTCATGTGCCATCCCCTGCCACCGATGATAGCGGCGAGGGTGCTTAGCTCAGCTGAAAATTACAAACCTATTCGGGACGCTTCGCCTTCCTTGTTCCTGAATGGAGATTTGCGGCGACGCGTTCCGTGGCCTCCATTACGCGCAGTACGTTGCCGCCCGCCAGCTTGGCGATGTCGGCGTCGCTCCAGCCGCGTCGCATCAGTTCGGCGAGAAGAGCCGGGTACGTCGCAACGTCGGTGAGGCCGCTCGGCAGCGCTTCACCAACGCCGTCAAAATCTGACCCCAGCCCGACATTGTCGACGCCGGCGACGCGCGCGATGTGCTCGATATGGTCGGCGACTTGCGACAGCGTCACTGTCGGGGCGGGGTTGGCCCTCAGCCATCCGGCATAATCGGCCGCCGCCTTTTCCGGCTGGCCGATGTCCAGCCCGTCGAACGGTGGTGAATTCAGCCGGGTCTTCTGTGCCGCGGAATCGGCCGACCAGCGCCGATAGGCGTTGGAGACATAGGCCGGTGCGTAATTGACCATCACCACGCCGCCATTCGCATGCACCAGCTTCAGCACGGCATCCGACACGTTGCGCGGATGATCGTCGATCGCGCGTGCGCTGGAATGGGAGAAGATCGCCGGCGCCTTCGTCACGGCCAAGGCGTCGCGCATCGTCGCTTCGCTGACATGGCTGAGGTCGACGAGCATGCCGAGCCGGTTTAGCTCCAGCACGACCTTGCGACCGAAATCGGTCAGGCCGCCATGCACCGGGTTGTCGGTGGCGGAATCCGCCCAGGCGATCGTCCGCGAATGCGTCAGCGTGAGATATCCCGCGCCCAGCGCCGCATAGCTGCGCAACACCGACAGATTGTCGCCGATCTGTCCGCCGCCCTCGACCCCAATCAGGCTTGCGATCCGCCCCGACGCATGCGCGCGGCGCACGTCGGCTGCGGTTCGTGCCAGCATGAACGTCTGCGGATAACGCGCCGCGATCGAGCGGACGAGATCGATCTGCTCCAGCGTCTGTTCGACCTGCTCCTTGCCAGGCAACGCCGACGACACCCACACCGACCAGAATTGCCCACCGACCATGCCCTTGCGCAGGCGCGCAATATCGGTGTTGTAGCGCACGGGGCGGCGCGACAGGTCGTTCAGATCGGTCGTCCAGCGCGCTTCGCCCTCTCGCTCGCGCAGGGCCTCGGGCCAGTCGTTATGACCATCGATCAACGGCGTCGCACGCAGCACGCGCGCGACCCGGCCGGCATAATCCTGCGCCGCCAGCGGGGACGAGGCTGCCATGGCCAGGAACGTGGCGATCAGCCACCGCGACGGCCGCCTCATCGACGTTTCCGCGTGGGCCGCGCGTCGGCGGGCGGCGCCTCGTTCTCGTTCACCGCGACCGCGTTCTGTCGCCGCTCCTCGTGTAGGGTCAACAATGATTCCATGAGTTCCTCTTCGTCGCTGGACATGACCGCGAGCACCTCGGCCTCCTCGCAATCCTCGGCGGCCAGGTAGGCGTGGCCCATGCTCGAATCGATATACAGCGCTTGCCCCGGCCCCAACGTCACCGGATCGTAAAACTCGGTCTGCACCACGACCTTGCCGCTGAGGACATACAAGAATTCCTCACCGCTATGATGCACCAGTTCGCCGAACTCCTCGGCCGACCGCGCGCGGATTTTCGTAATAGCGGGGATCATCCGCTTGCGGCGAAGCTCGGTGCATAAGTAGTAATAGTCATAATTCGGCGTCTCGATCCGCACCGATTGCGCGATATCGCCCAGGCTGCGCCGCGCGGTAACCGACTGTGCGGCTTCCCCCTCGGATTCGGCGAACAGCTCGGACATGCGGAGGCCTAGCCGCTGTCCGAGCGACTGCAGCTTGTCATAGGTCAGCGTCAGCCGGTCATGCTCGATCTTGGACAGCGTCGAGACCGGGATGCCGGTCTTCGAACTCATCTCCTTCAGCGTCCAGCCTTTACGGGAGCGCATCCCGCGGAGCAGGGCTCCCAGTGTAGGTGGAGGTGTCGACACAGAAATCCTCTCGCTGGCCATTGACGATCTCTCCGATCAGGATCAGGTTGTCCTGAATGGACACGTAAGCCAATCTTATCGCGGTCGGTGGGATGCAGCAACGGGTAAGAAGGAGAAGGTCATGCGCATCGCCAAACGACTGGCCATGATGGCCGTGATGATCGGAAGCATCGCGTCCGCGCAGGGACCCTCGCTCCGCTCCGCTCCGACGGCATCAACGCCGGCAGTGTCGTCGTCCACCGCGCCAGCACCGGCTGGACAGCATCCGCTGACCGCCGCCGATGTCGATGCGTGGCTCGACGGCTACATGCCGTATGCGCTGCACAGCGGCGACATTGCCGGTGCGGTCGTCACGGTCGTCAAGGACGGGCAGGTTATCGCCGCGCGCGGTTACGGCTATGCCGACATCGCCAAGCGCCGCCCGGTCGATCCGGCACGCACGCTGTTCCGGCCGGGATCGGTTTCGAAACTGGTGACTTGGACGGCGGTGATGCAGCAGGTCGAAGCCGGCAAGATAGATCTCGATGTGGACGTCAATCGGTACATCGATTTCAAAATTCCGGCGCGCGGCGGCAAGTCGATCACGATGCGCCAGATCATGACGCACACCACGGGCTTCGAAGAGGCATCGAAAGACATCATCTTCTACGATGCGAACCACAACATATCGCTGGAGGCGTATCTCAAACGGTGGACGCCGACACGGATCTTCGATGCGGGCACGACCGCGGCCTATTCGAACTGGGCGACGGCGCTGGCCGGGTACATCGTCCAGCGGACCTCGGGCATGCCATTCGACGACTATGTCGAGCGCCGGATCTTTGCGCCGTTGGGCATGCGGACGGCAACCTTCCGGCAGCCGCTGCCCGCAAACCTGCGTTCCGATATGGCGACGGGCTATCCGCAGGCGTCTGCGCCAGCCAAGGGTTTCGAAATCGTCGGTCCGGCACCGGCAGGCTCGCTGTCCGCGTCCGGGATTGACATGGCGCGGTTCATGATCGCGCATCTCGACAATGGTCGCGGTATCCTGCGCCCGGAAACCGCGGCGATGATGCACAACAGCCCGTTTGCGCGTGTCGATCCTAAATCGCTGATTCCGCCGCTTAACCGAATGGAACTTGGTTTCTTCGAGACCAACTATAACGGCCGTGAGATCATCGCCCATCTGGGCGATACGAACGAATTCCACACCTCATTGCACTTGTTCCAAAAGGAACGCGTCGGCTTCTACGTGTCGTTCAACAGCCGCGGGCGCGACGGCGCGGTGGGCGTGCTGCGCACTCAGTTGTTTCAGGATTTCACCAGCCGCTACTACCCGAACATTGCCCCGCGCGACGGACGGATCGATCCTGCGGTTGCGGCCGAACATGCGCGGATGATGGTAGGGCATTGGGAGGTCAGCCGGCGGTCGGTTTCAAACTTCGTCAACGTGCTAAACCTCGTCGGGCAGGTCGAGGTCGGCCTCGACGATAAGGGCGGCCTGTCGATCGCGTCGTTGAAGGGTCCGGGCGGGGCGGTGAAGCATTGGGACGAGATCGCGCCGTTCGTCTGGCGCGAACGCGGCGGCACCGATCGGGTTGCCGCGCAGGTGGTGGATGGCAAGCCCGTGCGTTGGAGCTTCGACCTGGTCGCGCCGTTCATGGCGTTCGACCGCGTGCCCGGCTGGCGTTCCGCCGGCTGGCTGATGCCCGCGTTGTACGCGAGTCTCGCGGTGCTGTTGCTGACCTTGCTGTACTGGCCGGTCGCCTGGTTCGTCCGCCGCCGCTTCGCCGCGCCGATCGCGGTGTCGGGCACGGCGCTCAAGGCCTATCGTGCGACGCGGATCATGGCCGGGCTGGTCCTGCTGGTGCTTGGCGGCTGGGTTCTGGCGTTTACCTTTCTGTTCGCCGACCGCCTGTCGCCAGGGGGGCTGAGCGCGCTCTTGTGGCTGCTGCAGATCGGCGGCGCGATCGTCTTTGCCGGCGCGGTCGGCATCGCGGCCTGGAATGTGCGCGAAACGTGGCGCGATGGACGCCGCTGGACGCGCAGGGTGTGGAGCGCGCTGGTGCTGCTGGCGACGCTCGTCGTGCTGCTCGTCGCCT
Source organism: Parasphingomonas puruogangriensis (assembly GCF_036663635.1). NCBI lineage: Bacteria > Pseudomonadati > Pseudomonadota > Alphaproteobacteria > Sphingomonadales > Sphingomonadaceae > Parasphingomonas > Parasphingomonas puruogangriensis. The sequence continues at coordinate 196,496 of NZ_JAXOJI010000008.1, forward strand.
GGGCATACAGCCTGATCGCCATGACGGGGAATTATTGATGGCTCGCCTTACGCTCGACGTGACCACCGCCGTCCTGCGGTTGGCGCAGCCGTTCCGCATCTCCGGCTATGTGTTTGAAACCGCGGAGGTGCTCGTCGTCACGCTGGGTGATGGCGAGCATCGCGGGCAGGGCGAGGGGGCGGGCGCCTATTATCTGGGCGACGACCTAGCCAACATGCGGTCGCAGGTCGACGCCGCGCGCGCGGCGATCGAGGCCGGCCCGACACGTGAGGAATTGCGCGGCATCATGCCGGCGGGTGGCGCGCGCAACGCGGTCGATGCGGCATTGTGGGATCTGGAGGCGGCGCGCGCCGGCCGGCCGGTGTGGCAACTCGCCGGCCTGGCCGAGGCGCCGCGGCCGATCGTCACCACCTTCACCGTCAGCGCCGATACCCCGCAAGCGATGGCAGCGCGCGCGACCGGCTATGTCGGGGCGAAATCGATCAAGGTGAAGCTGACCGGCGAACTCGAGCTGGATCTGGCGCGGGTCGCGGCGATCCGCCTGGCGCGGCCCGACGTGTGGCTGGGAGTCGACGGCAATCAAGGCTTCGCGCGTGGCGATCTCAAGGCGCTGGTCGCGGGCCTTGCCGAGTATGATATTGCCTTGCTCGAGCAACCGCTGGCGCGCGGGGACGAGGCCCAGCTGGAGGATTTCCACTCCTCGATCCCGCTGGCGGGTGACGAAAGCCTGCTGACGCTTGCCGACGTCCCCGGCGCGGTCGGGCGGTTCGACGTCGTCAACATCAAGCTTGATAAATGCGGCGGGCTTACCGAAGGGCTGCTGATGGCGGCCGAGGCGCGGCGGCTGGGGCTGGGCGTCATGGTCGGCACGATGATCGGTACGAGTCTCGCCACCGCGCCGGGCTTCGTGCTCGGCCAAGTCGCCGACCTGGTCGATCTTGATGGGCCGACCTTCCTTGCAGAGGATAGTCAACCAAGCGTCACCTACACCGACGGCACGTTGTACGCGGGGCCCGAGGTATGGGGCGCCGGCGACCCTGTCTCGCGATGACGACAGTGTCGACCGACGAGCGCACTTGGTTCGGTCAGCCGCGCGGGCTGACCATTCTGTTTCTGACCAACATGTGGGAGCAGTTCTCCTATTACGGCATGCGCGCGCTGTTAGTCTATTACATGACCAAGCAGCTGATGATGGCGCAGGGAACCGCCTCGCTCGTCTACGGCACCTATACCGCCTGCGCCTATTTCACGCCGATCATCGGCGGCGTGATCGCCGACCGATGGCTCGGTAAGCGACGGGCGATCGTGATCGGCGGATCGATCATGGCGACGGGCCATTTCATGATGGCGTTCGAGCCGCTCTTCTACCCGGCGCTTGCCGTCATCGCGATCGGCAATGGCCTGTTCCTGCCGAGCCTGCCGAGCCAGATCGACGATCTGTACGCACCCGGCGACCCGCGCGTCGGCTGGGCTTACAACGTCTATTATGTCGGCGTGAACATCGGCGGGTTTCTGGCGCCGCTGATCTGCGGGACGCTCGGCGAATTGTACGGCTGGCATTACGGCTTCGGCGCGGCGGGTGTCGGCATGCTGCTAGGCCTCGGCATCTATTTGTGGGGGCAGCGTTACCTGCCGCCGCAGACGCGGCATCCGGCGGTGGAACGCGGCGCGGCGCCGCGCGCACGCTTCCCGCGCGAGATCGTCCTGCTGCTCGGCGCGATCGCGCTGTCCGTCACGGTGTTCCGCGGCGCTTACGAACAGGTGGGCAACACTGTCGCGTTGTGGGCGGATGTCGGCGTCGATCGCAGAACTACGGCCGGGGCGATCCCGGTGACCTGGTTTCAGGCGCTCAATCCGTTACTGGTGATGGTCATGACTCCGCCGTTGCTGGTAATGTGGCGGCGCCGCGCCGCGACCGGCAAGCTGGAACGGCCGGCGCGCAAAATGGCGCTTGGTGCCCTGGCCGTGGCTGGCGCCTACGTGCTGCTCGGCCTGCTCGAACTCGCCGGCGGGCCGGCGCACTGGCTATGGCTGGTGGCGTTCTTCGTGATCCTGACGTTTGGTGAATTGTACATCCTGCCGACCGGCCTCGGGCTGTTCGCACGCCTTGCGCCCAAGGGGCTTGGCGCGACGACCGTGGCCGCATGGTTCCTGGCGACCTTCGCCGGAAGCCTTGCGGCTGGCTTCGTCGGCACCTTGTGGAGCCGGATGGACCATATGAGCTATTTCTTCCTGCTCGCCGGCATCGGCGGCGTGGCCGCGCTGATGTTGCGCGCGATCGATCCGTCGGAACGAAGGATTGCCGCACGACACGCTTTGGACAAACTGGATTGACTATTCTCTAAACAGGCTAATAATCTCACAGTCGATAAAAAGGGGAATAAGATGACCAAGGCAGCGATAGCAGCATCTGTGTCTAGCATGATGGCGATTGCGTTCGCCGCCGCACCCGCCTGGGCTCAGGTGACGAACGCGAGCGACACATCGCCTGAGCGCACCGCCCAATCCGAGGATATCATCGTTACCGCACAGCGTCGTGAGCAGACGCTGATCGACGTGCCGCAATCGGTGTCGGTCATCACGCAAGACACGTTGGAGCGCCAACAGGCAAACACCTTCAGCGATTACCTGAAGCTGGTGCCGGGGCTGCAGCTGACCCAGTCGACGCCCGGCGAGGGCCGACTGATCGTGCGCGGCCTGAACACCGGCGGCGTCTCCTCCACGGTCGCGGTCTACCAGGACGAGACGCCGTTCGGATCGAGCAGCGGTCTGGCCAACGGCGCCGTGCTCGCTGGCGATTTCGACACGTTCGACGTGGCTCGCATTGAGGTGCTGCGCGGGCCGCAGGGGACTCTGTACGGGGCCAGCTCGCTTGGTGGCGTGTTGAAGTTCGTGACCAACGCGCCGAGCACGGAGAAGATCGAGGCGCGCGGGCGCGCGGGGATCGAGACCACCCGCGGCGGCGAGATGTCTTATGTCGGCAATGCAATGATCAACATTCCGCTGGGTGACACGCTCGCCTTCCGCGCGTCGGGCGTCTACCGCGACATCGGCGGGTGGATCGACTCTATCGGCACCGGCGGGTCGCGCGTGCGGAAGGACATCAACGGGTCGCGCGTTTACGGCGGCCGGGCGTCGCTGCTGTTCAAGCCGGACGACAGCCTGTCGATTCGCCTGAACGCGCTGATACAGAACATCGACAGCGATTCGCCGTCGGTGGAGGAGAGCGACGCCGTAACGCTGAAGACGCGCTATGGCAGCCCCACCGCGTCGATCTTCGTACAGCCGTCGCGCACTGTGGCATACAGGGTGTACAACGGCACGATCGACTATGATTTCGGCTTTGCTGAGCTGGTGTCGTCGAGCAGCTACAGTACGCAAAAGCAGTTCCGCCGCGAAGATCTGACCGTCAACCTTGCCGGCACGGTCGGCTTCGTTTTCCAGGTACCGGCAGCGGGCGCGACCCCTGCGCGCTTCCTGGCCAATGAACTGTATCAGGCGCAGAACACCAACCTGGAGAAATACACCCAGGAAGTTCGCTTGGGCTCGTCCGGCGAATCGATGTTCGACTGGACAGTGGGCGGCTATTACACGCATGAAAAAGGGCTCATCCGGCAGGAATTTATCGCCGTCACGCCCGGTACGCTGACGCCGATCACCACGCTGCCGGCCGGCACCGTCAACCTCCTGACCGGCGGCACGCCGATCACCACGCTGCCGCTGCTCGCTTTGGCGCAGCTGCCATCCACCTATGAGGAATATGCCGGCTTCGCGAACGTCACGTTGCATCTGGGCGATCGCTTCGACCTCGATTTTGGGGGTCGGTACAGCCACAACAACCAGCGCGTGACGCAGTCGCTGGGCGGCGCGCTGGTCGGCGGCGCGACCAATGTGTTCAGCCAGCGGTCCTCGGAAAACGTGTTCACCTATTCGGTCGCGCCCAAGATCAAGTTCGGCAACAATGCGTCGATCTATGCCCGCGTCGCCAAGGGCTTCCGTCCCGGCGGGCCCAACGCGCAGGCGCCCGGGGCGCCGGACAGCACGCGATCCTATCGATCGGACAGCACGATCAACTACGAGCTGGGCGTGAAGGCGGAGACGGTGGACCGGACGTTCGGTATCGAACTGGCCGCGTTCCGCATCGATTGGGACGACATCCAGCTGCTGACCACGACCATCGACCAGAACGGCACGCCGTTTAATTTCAACGGCAATGGCGGCAAGGCACGCAGCGAAGGCGTTGAACTGACGGCGACGGCGCGTCCAACTCAAGGGCTGCTATTTTCGCTGATCGGCGCGATCACCAATGCGCGCCTGACGCAAGACGCACCAGCGGCAAGCGGTTTCAACGGCGATAGGCTGCCCTTCTCTCCACGCTATTCGGCCAGCGTGAACGGCGATTATGCCTTCGAGGTCGGCAACGGTGTGGAGGCCTATGTCGGCGGATCGATCCGGTCGCTGTCCAAGCAGCGCGGCCCGTTCGATGCGCAATATATCGCGACGGTTGGGCAGCGCAGCACCATCCCGTCCTATGAAGTGGTGGACCTGCGCGCGGGGGTCGACTTCGGCCGGTTCACTGCGGAGGTCTACGCCAAGAACGTGGGCGATGCGGACGGCAAGCTGTCCGTGTCGGCGCTCAATTCCTACCCGGCGGGGCCGGGCGGGCGGGCGACGGTGGCGACGGGCATGATCCGGCCGCGGACCATCGGCCTGTCGCTCGGCGCGCGCTTCTAAACCAACTTCGGCCGGTCTTGCACCGACCGGATCGTCATTTGAACAGGGCAAACGACATGAACCTTCGCATTCTGGCTGTGTCGTTTCTCGCCTTCGCCGCGCCGGCGCGGGCGGACCCACCTGCGGGTTTCGACGCGCGCGTAGAGGCGGTCCGCGCTGTATCGGGCACACCCGGCATGGCGATCGCCATCGTCGAAGACGGCAAGGTCGTGCTCGCCAAGGGATATGGCGTGCGACGGCTGGGCGCGCCGGAGGCGGTGGACGCGGACACGATCTTCACGATCGGGTCGACCGCCAAGGCGATGACCGCGGTGGCGCTCGCGACGCTGGTCGACGCGGGCAAGCTTGGCTGGGACGACAAGGTCGTTGATCGGCTACCCGGGTTCCAGATGTATGATCCCTGGGTGACGCGCGAGATGACGGTGCGCGACCTGCTGGTCCACCGCAGCGGATTGGGCCTAGGTGCGGGCGACCTTCTGTACATTCCGCGCGGCAGCTATTCGCGCGACGAGATCGTCCGGCGACTGCGCTACATCAAGCCGGCAACGAGCTTCCGCAGCGGCTATGCCTATGACAACGTCCTGTACATCGTCGCCGGCCGGGTGGTCGAGGCGGTCAGCGGCCAGACGTGGGAAGACTATATGCGCGAGCGGGTGTTCGCGCCCGCCGGCATGGCGAGTGCGACCAGTGACTATGCGCGGATGTTCACCAATGCCAATCGCGCGCAGCCGCATGCGCGCTATGGCGGTCCAGTGCGCGGGACGGGGCCGCAGCGCGTGCTGGACGAGCGGGAACACCTGCCGCAGGCGTCGGCACCAGCGGGGCTGATCGCGGCGAGCGCCAAGGACATGGCGCGGTGGCTGCAGATCCAGCTTGGCCAGGGCGTGGTGCCCGGTGGCACGCCGCTGTTCAGCGCGGCGCAGGCGCGCGAGATGTGGACGCCGGTCACCCCGATCCCGATCGCCGACCTCCCGGCGCCGATCACCGAGACGCAGCCATCTTACCAATCCTATGCGCTCGGCTGGGAAGTGCGCGATTATCGCGGCACGAAGATCGTGTGGCATGCCGGCGGGGTGTACGGATCGACCTCGGTCGTCGTGCTGATCCCGGACAAGAAGGTCGGCTTTTCCATCGAGCTGAACAGCGAGGAGAGCGAGCCGCGCCACGGCCTGATGTACGAATTGCTCGACCATTATCTCGGCGTGCCGCCGCGGGACTGGCCGGCGAAATTCGGCGCCTATCGCAAGACGCGCATCGCCGATGCGCGAGCCGCGATCACGCAAGCGACGGCGGCGCCGGCCAAGACCCGTCCGTCCTTGCCCTTGGCCGGCTATGCCGGGCGCTATGTCGATCCATGGTACGGCCCGATCGCGATCGCGCGGGATGCCAAGGGGCTCAAGGTCAACTTCACGCCGACGCCGAGGATGAGCGGACGGCTGGAGCATCACCGCTACGATACGTTTATCATCCGGTTCGATGATCCGGGAATTGAGGCGGCGTACCTGACCTTCGCGCTCGACGCCGACGGCAAGGTCGCGCGGATCACCGCCAAGCCGGTGTCGCCGATCGCCGATTTCAGTTTCGACTATCGTGACCTGGCATTCGAACCCGAACGGGCTGGTTCGTGAGCCACCGACGCACGATCCATGAAAGGGTCTATCCATGATCGGCAGGAAGAGCTTCGCCGTGGTGCTGGCGTGCGTCATGCTCGCGGTGCCGGCGCTGTCGCAGAAGGCGCCGCCGGTCGCCCCGGCGTCCGTGGTCCCGGCCGTGCCGGCGGAGCGGCGCGTGGCGACCGAACGGTCCGCGAGCGCGCCCACGCCAGGCGCGGTGCCGCTTACCGCATCGGACGTCGGCGCCTGGCTCGACGGCTTCATGCCATCGGCGCTGGAGGCGGGCAAGATCGCCGGTGCGCAGGTCGTGGTTGTGAAGGACGGCCAATTGCTGTTCAAGAAGGGCTATGGCTATGCGGACGTCGCGGCCAAGCGGCCGATGGATGTCGACCGCACGCTGATGCGGATCGGATCGACCTCCAAGCTGTTCACCTGGACCGCGGTGATGCAGCTGGTGGAGGCGGGCAAGATCGACCTCAACGCCGACATCAACAAGTATCTCGACATCAAGATCACGCCCAAGGCCGGGCGTGCGATCACCATGAATGACCTGATGCGGCACCGTGGCGGATTCGAGGAAGGGCTGAAGGACCTGATCGCGATCGACCCCGCGCGGTTCAAGAGCAACGAGCAGTATCTGAAGGAGAACGTCCGGCCGATGATGTTCGCGGCGGGCGAGGTGCCGGCCTATTCAAACTACGGCACCGCGCTTGCCGGCTATATCGTCCAGCGCGTGTCGGGCGAGCCGTTCGACGCCTATATCGAACGCCACATCTTCGCGCCGCTGAGGATGGGGCGGGCGACGTTCCGCCAGCCGGTGCCGCCCGCGCTGCGTGGCTCGCTGTCACAGGGCTATATGCGAAGCGACCAGCCACCGGGACCGTTCGAGTTCGCGACGACGTCGCCCGCAGGCAGCGTGAGCGCGACGGGTGCCGACATGGCGCATTTCATGATCGCGCACCTCCAGAACGGCCGCTTCGGCGACCAGCAGATCCTGCGGCCGGAGACCGCCCAGTTGATGCACCGCCCGGCCGTGCAGCCCGAACCCGGGTTCGACACGATGGCGCATGGATTCTTTCAGGGGCGGCAGAACGGACGGCTGATCATCGGCCACGGCGGCGACACCATCGTGTTCCACACCGACCTGACGCTGTTGCCGGAGGAGGGCGTCGGTATCTTCGTCAGCTTCAACAGCCGGGGCGAGAACGACGCGGCTTACGGCGCGCGGGAGCGTTTAAAGAACCTGTTCCTCGACCGCTATTTTCCCGGCCGGGCGGCGCCGACGCCGCCCGCGATCGCCGGCGCGGCCGACCATGCCGCCGCGATCGCCGGCGGGTATGAGGGCTCACGGCGGGTGGAAAACGGCTTTATCGGCATCTTCTACCTGCTGCAGCAGGACGGTGTTGCCGCCAATCCGGACGGTACGATCAGCCTCGCCTCGATCCCAGCCAAGAGTTTCCGCGAAATCGCCCCCGGCCTGTGGCAGGAAGTCGACGGCACGCGGCGGCTGAGGGTCGGCCCGGTCGCTGGTCGCCTGTCGATCATCGACAGCGCGAACCCGATATCCATTCTGCAGGCGGTACCGGCTGCGCGCAGCTCCAAGATCAACACGCTGGTCGCCGGACTGTCGTTCGTCGTGCTGTTGCTGACGGTCATCGGCTGGCCGATCGCGTGGTGGCTGCGGCGCAAGTACAAGGCGCCGGCGCTCGTCACCGGCCGCGCGGCGCTCGTCCAGCGGCTTACGCGCGGTGCCGCCTTGGCCGACGTACTATATCTCATCGGCTGGTACACGGTGCTCGCGCCGGTGCTGCAGATGCGATATTACGAATACAATGCCGGCATGGACGGGCTGGTCCGCACGCTGCAGATCGCCAGCATCGTGCCGATCGTGGGCGCCGTGATCGGTATCTACAATGCCTTCCTTGCTTTTACACATTATCGGGGATGGGCCGTGGCGACCCGTAGCGTGATCGTTGCCGCCGCGTTGATCGGTATCGTGTGGGTGGCCTGGATGGGTCAGCTTATCGGATTTGAATTGAATTATTGAGCCAATCCGGAGACATGGCTTGCGGCGGCTCTGTCAGACCAAATGCACCGGTCGTTAGGCGGTGTGACGTAAGGCCTCAGCATGCCCCGCCTTCGCAAGCCCACCAGCCCGTTCCGCTATTTCAACTCCTCACCCGAGGTGATCCGACTGGTAGTGATGATGTACGTCCGTTTCCCACTTTCGTTGCGGAACGTGGAGGACCTGCTGTTCGAGCGCGGTATCGACATCTGCCATGAGACGGTGCGCATGTGGTGGAACCGGTTTGGGCCGATGTTCGCAGGCGACATTCGGCGGCAGCGCGTGTCGCGCATGCGCGGGTTTCGTCACTGGCGCTGGCATCTCGACGAGATGTACGTGAAGCTGAGCGGCGAAATGGTCTACCTCTGGCGGGCAGTCGATCACGAGGGCGAGATCCTCGAGAGCTACATTACGAAGACCCGGAACAAGGATGCTGCTCTCACCTTCATGAAGAAGGCGCTGAAGCGGCACGGCAGCCCGGAGGCGATCACGACTGACGGTCTACGCTCCTATTGTGCGGCTATGAAAGAGCTTGGTAACATGGAGAAGCACGAGGTCGGACGCTGGGCCAACAATCGGGTCGAGAACAGCCATTTGCCGTTCCGACGACGAGAGCGAGCGATGCTCAGATTTCGACGAATGAAGACGCTTCAAAAGTTCGCCAGTGTGCACGCCAACGTCCACAATGGCACTGTCACACCTAATGCGCCGCTGATTTCCTATTTGGTTGGGGCGGTCAGTTGAGCGTCCTCGCTGTCACTTTGTTCAGCGAAAGGGCTGCCTATGTTCTCGCCGAAGCTCCGAATCGGAACCGAGTTTCCCGCTGATCGCAGGCTAAACGAACCAGATTCTGGTTAGTCTGACAGTGCCAGGCTGTGGTTCCAGGCTGCAGTTTCGAGATGGCCATCATTTTACCCCGAGCACGATCTTGCCTTGGATATGCCCTTGCGCCGCCCGTTCGTGCGCCGACCGAGCAGCGGCGAGCGGATAGATGCTGTCGAGGACCACCCGAATGGCACCATCCTCCAAAAGGCGGCCGACCTCCGCCAATTGTGCCCCGCTCGACCGGACCTGGGTGCTCGACACGGTGATGCGCAGCTTCTCGGCATCCTCGCCGCCGGCGAAGCCAAGCGGGAACACCAGGAACAAGGCGCCACCTGGCTTCAGCGTCCGCAGGAACCGGCTTGCGCTTGGGCCGCCCAGTGCATCGACGACAAGATCGACGTCGTGCACCACGTCTTCTGGTGGGCTCTTGGTATAATCGATGAATTCGTCAGCGCCGAGCTCGCGCAGCAGCTGTTCATGCTTGCCCGAAGCCACCGCAATGACGTGGGCTCCCTTCAGGCTCGAGCAACGCGCAAAGCAGAGCGAATTAATGCAGCTTCCGCAATCCCGCGAGGACGACCTTCTGGAGGAAACACGAGGGGCTTGTTCCCCGGTGCTATCGCGGCCCAGCCGCATCGACCGGCCTTTCCGAGCCGTAGCGTAATCCATCGATCAGCAGGTCCAGCATCCGCGCGATGTGCGCAGCCCCCTCATCGCCGCTCGCGACCGACAGGTTTCCGATCGCGCGCAGTAGGTCATAAGGCTCGATGTCGCCGCGCCCCTCTTTCGCTGCGGCGGCCGTCTCGAGCAGGGCGCCGAGGGCGGGTTCGAAGCGAGCCCGGAAATACGCCGGCAACGCATCGAACGCTGCGTCGCCGGAGTGCAGGGCGGTTGCCAGCCCCTTCTTGGTACTCAAAAACAGGGAATAGCGTTTGAGCCAACGCGCCAGGGCTTCACCCGCGCGATGGTTGGCCGCCAAGGTTGCGGCTTCCGCAGCACAGGCATCGACCTCACGGCGAAAAACCGCTGCGATCAGGTCCGAACGCTTGGGGAAACGGCGATACAGCGTGCCCACACCGACGCCGGCCCGGGCAGCGATCTCCCTGACAGTGGCATCGACGCCTGACTCCGTGAAAACAGCCTTCGCCGCTTCCAACACAGCATCCTCATTACGTAGTGCATCGGCGCGAACACGCCGCTTCGGCGCCGTTCCGCTGTCACCACTTGCTTCTACATTGTCCGTCAAATGCGTTTCCCGTCACAACCCGCTTGATAACGGAACAATGTTCCGTATATAGCTACCTGCATGCGGAACAATGTTCCGTATGCCAGATGTAGGCGAACCGTCGCGGCTCGCCAATAGGAGCGAGGCATTACCAGTGAACAACCTCATAGACAAAGCTCGGCACCTGCCGGTCAATGACGCCGTCACCACGATCTCGATCAGTCCCGTCATCCTTCCAGCACCCGGCCGCGGTGTGCCGCTGGAGCTACGGATCACCGCACCGATGAACGGCAGCGCCTTGCCGGTGGTCCTGCTGTCGCACGGGCACGGCCCTTCGCTCTACATCCCGTCCAAGGATGGGTACGGCCCGCTCGCGAACTTTCTGGCGGAACATGGTTTTGTCGTCATCCAACCCACTCACCCCAACTCCAAGGTGGGCGGTCTCGCTCCTGATGCGCCGGGTGGTCCGCTTTTCTGGCGCGAACGCGTCGAAGACATGACGCGCATCCTCGACCAGATAGAGACGATCGAGGCCATCGTACCAGCGATTTCCGGTCGGCTCGACCATGGCAGAATAGCTGCGATTGGCCACTCGCTGGGGAGCCACACCATCAGCGTCCTGCTTGGCGCAACGGTGGCCGCGCCCGAAGATGCAGAATCTGGCAGCGATTTGCGGGAGCCGCGGATCAAGGTAGGCGTACTGCTCGCCAGCCTTGGTCGCAGCCAAGACCTCAACGGACCCATGGGTTTGCGCTATCCGGCGCTCGGCCTGGATTTTTCGACAATGACTACGAGGACTCTAGTGGTGTTCGGCGATCATGATGTCAGTCCACACCTCACGGAGCGCGACGCTCAGTGGCATGCCGACCCGTATCATCACGGTCCGGGAGCGGACTGCCTGCTGACCCTGTTCGGAGCTAAGCACGGACTGGGAGGCGTTGCCGGGTACGACGCGAAGGAAACCGACGATGAGGATCCGGACCGCCTCGCGGTCGTCCAGCGCATGCTGTGGGCCTATCTGCGTTCTACGCTGTATCCTGGGGACCCTGCATGGTTGAACGTTTGCAAGGCGTTGAAGAACGACGTGAGTCAGATCGGCCAAGTCGACTGCAAGTAAGGTCGCAGCCTGTCGTTCCTGCTATGAGCGACAGGCTGTCTCACCATACGGCGGGCCTAAGATGTCGTACAAACGGTCGCTTTCACGAAATGGGCCCGCCGACGGGTTGATCCTTTTCCCACCGACAGCGCGAAGAAGAGTCAGCCACGGCGCGTGCAAGGTCATGTTGCGATTATGGTAAGCTCCGCCACGCAAGTGCGGCGTTATAACGTGGGGCGGCAAACGTGGCCGCTTCCACATTCCAGCCTGGGAGCCAATCCACAATGATAGAGGAAATCGAACGCCGGGAGGATGAGCGCTTCGCTGCTGTCATGGCTGGTGATGCTAAAGCGCTCGCGCCTTTGCTTCACCAAGATCTGCGGTACGTTCATTCTAGCGGTGCCGTCCAAGACCGCGCGCACTACCTAGCCGAACTCGAGAACGGAACGTGGACCTACCGCGACGTGCGCCGATCCGAGCAAAACATTTCAATCCGAGGTGGGACTGCGATCGTGGTTAACAGGTTGAACATATCCGTACTTCACCTCGGGAAGGTCCAAGAAGTACACTCAACCGCGCTCGCAATCTGGGTTCGAGAGGCTGTGGGCTGGCAACTTTTCGCGGTACAATCAACAGCGCTGTAAGAACCTGTTCGCTGACCGTGCGACAGGACGGATCCATCCGCGCCGACCTGCCGATTGAGCCATGCGCAGACCTTCTTATCAGCCTGCTCCAGGGCTTTCGCGCCTTGGGCAAGCTTCACGATCCGGGTGACCATGACGCCTTGATCGCCATGACCCTCAAAACGCTCGACTGAGCACAGGACCCGTTATGACAGAGTACCCCGACACCACGCCGTTCGAGCACGCTTTCGAGACGATCAACGGATTGCGACTTCACTATGTGACGTCCGGCCCGAAAAACGCCGAGCCGCTGGTCCTTCTTGCCGGCTATCCGGAAAGCTGGTTCGCCTGGCGCAAGGTAATGCCTCTGCTGGCCGATCGCTACCGCGTCATCGCCATCGATCTTCCGGGGCAAGGCGACTCCGACAAGCCGCTCGACGGCTATGACACCGGGACGGTTGCACGCCGCGTCCACGATCTTGTCGCGCGCCTCGGTCTGACCCATTACAATCTCGCTGCACACGACATTGGCGCGTGGGTCGGGCTCCCCTATGCGCTGATGTACTCAAACGAAGTCAGCCGGCTCGCTCTCCTCGATGCCGGCATTCCCGGCGTCACGCTGCCCGATATGTTGCCAACCGCACCCGACCGCGCGTGGCGGACCTGGCATTTCGCGTTCCACACCGTGCCCGATCTGCCGGAGGCGCTGATCGCCGGGCGCGAGCGCGTGTATCTGGACTGGTTCTTGCGGCGCAAGACCGCCAGTCCGCTGAGTTTCAGTGATGCTGACCTCGACGAATATGTTCGCATTTTCACCATGCCTGGCGCGTTGCGCGCAGGCCTCGCCTTCTACCGTGCAGTAAGCGTTTCGGCGGAACAGAACCGCGCGCTGGTTCGCGATGGAAAACTTACCATGCCAGTGCTCGCCATCAGCGCCGACCAAGGCTCTATCCCCGACATGGCCGGTCCGCTCAGGCCGTTCGCAGACGATCTGCGCGGCGAGACCGTGTCGTCCAGCGGCCACTTCATACCCGAGGAACAGCCCGAGGCTGTCGCCCGGTTACTCGGTGGTTTTTTCGCGGATCAGTGAGCGCGAGCAGAGCACCGAACAAGTTGCTAAAGTCAGAGCGACCGCGGCCATGTCGCGCCGCAAGCCAGACCCGGCCCCGTTGATCGGGCCCGAGCAAAGTGAGCCGTCAGCAGCTACTTGAGCCGGGCCGAGAGATCTTCGCCCATCTCCGATTGGGCCTCGTCCTTTATCCTGGTGGCGGGGATACTTCCCGCCTGAGATGTCACGTTCGTCACCCATCTTTGTACAGCCGCCTTGCCGTGAGCAGCCTCAAGATCACGAAAGGTCCGCCATGCGGCTTCGTAGCGTGCTCTGGTGAAGCTCCGATCGCTTGCGTCTCCCATCAGATCGTTCGGCCCGAACTTGAAGCTTCGCGCATTCATGGGCGGATAGTAACGCGGGTCAGCCTCCATCTTGCGTCGCTCCTCCTCACTGACCTGGCGGAAGATGGCTTCGCGCCTGAGTTTCAGCCCTCCCAACTTCCCAGTGCCACCGGCATCGTCGCTGCGGCCAGCTCCGCTTCATATCCGAGCGCATCTTTCTGCGCCGCTGATGGCGCGATTGCCTGCTTTACGAAGCGGCTGAGCCATTCGGCATGTCCTTCGCTAAACCAGCGGGGTCCTTGAGCACCCGCTCGCGTTTGGAACCCGTGGACCTGCGTGCGGCATGGTAAGTACCACCATGTCCTAACCTTCTTTTAGCAAAGCGCCATCCGATCGAACCGGTACATGCCAGCGAGTCACGGTTTCGCTCGCAGGCGGCACGTATGCGGCGACCGCAGCGAACACAGCACCGTACCACTGAGCATTCCGGCTCACGGTTGTTTTTGCACGCGACGCTTTAGCCTCCGTCCTGGCAGAGGCCGCGAGGGCCCAAGTAACGCAGTCCTATAATTTGAGCGGCTTGGCGGCGTAAGCCTACCTCCGATTACCGCTGGCTCCGAAGATTGGTCTTGTCGCAAAAGCGGCGACATACGCGACCTCCAAAACTCAGGACGTGTGCGACGCGACCGTCCGTCTCCCGTTCTTCCGTCACCGGCGTCCAGTTTGGGGGAAAGCCGACGGGAGCAGATTTCGGAGACGGGCAGCTTAGAAAGACAAGTTTGTTGATGCACGGGCTGCAAAAAAGCGTCGCATGTCGGCGAGGAGAAGCCTAGGCTGCTCAAGTGCCGCGAAATGGCCGCCCGCCTCCATCTCGCTCCAGTGGACGATGTTGTAGGTCTTGCAAGCTTGCGAGCGCGGGGGCGGCGGTAACAATGGATCGGGGAAGGCCGCGACGCCGGTCGGCACTTTGATGCGGCTACCGGCCGGAAATTTCTCTGACCCCTCCAACATGCGGCCGCGATACATCCACGTCGACGTAATGAAGGAACCCTCGACGAGGTACAGCATGATGTTGGTAAGAAGCATATCCTCGTCGAAGGCCTGCCAAAGATCGGGCCGGCCCTGTTCGTCGCGCGGAACGTCCGCCCACGCGCCGAACTTCTCCAGGATCCAGGCGGCGACACCGACCGGGCTGTCTGCCATGGCGATGCCGAGCGTCTGCGGACGTGTGCTTTGCTCCTGCGAGTAGCCGGTCTCTTCCTTAGCCAGCTTCGCAAGTCGTGCTGCCCAGGCAAGTTCGTCGGGCGTCTCCGGCGACACGTGTGCAGCCTGGATCTGGACCATGTTGAGGTGCAGCGCCGCAACGGCTCCAGGATAATCGTGCGCCATCCAGCTCCCGATCACCGCGCCCCAGTCGCCCCCTTGCACTAGATAGCGAGCACCGGAGAAGAGTTCGGCCATCAGGCCGTGCATCAG
Organism: Parasphingomonas puruogangriensis; assembly: GCF_036663635.1. NCBI lineage: Bacteria > Pseudomonadati > Pseudomonadota > Alphaproteobacteria > Sphingomonadales > Sphingomonadaceae > Parasphingomonas > Parasphingomonas puruogangriensis. Next base: position 211,545 of record NZ_JAXOJI010000008.1, read on the forward strand.
TTCGGCAGTTCGGCGCGGTCCAATCGGCGCGGCGGGGCGCCCGGAGAAGGCGAAGCCCGGAAGCGAGGGCACGACGACGTCATGGCCGTCGGCGACTAATGGAGCGATCAGCGCTTCGAATTCTAGGAACGAGCCCGGCCAGCCGTGCAGCAGGAGCAGCGGTGAGCGTGAACCATCGCCCCGCGCATGAATGAAATGAAGCTTTTGGCCCAGCACCTCGGTGATGAAGTGAGGCAGAGCATTCAGCCGACGTTCCTGTGCGCGCCAGTCGAACCGCGTGCGCCAATAGTCCACTAGCCGCTTGAGGTCCGCGAGGCCGACGCCCGACTGCCAGCTTCCCGCGTCCGGCAGCGCTTCCCAGTCGAACGATGCGACTTTGGCGTTGATGACGGCGAGCCGCTCGTCGGGTACTGCAATCGTAAAGGGCTTTGCGATCCCGTGTCCTAGCGTTTCGACGGGACGCGTGACGGGAATGGTGTTTCCGGTCGTTTTCATGAGGATAATCCTTTTCAGTTTGGCAGTAACGTGAGGGACGCTCGCGCCAGCGGCCGTTGATCAAGGGGATGGCTCAGAACTTGGCGTCGCGCACGACGATTGGGATCTGTTCTTCAGTTCAGATATTTTGGAAACGCAGGCATTGCCGCGAAGTCCTCGGGCGCATGCTGTATCACCACGCGTGCGTGCGTGTTCGCAGCCAAGCCAGCAAAGCGCTGCTCCGACGCGACGGTGTCAGCACGACTGAGGTTGACGCTCGGAACCAGGTTCTTCTCGTAGTTCTGGCGTGTGTGGAACAGGTCGCCGGAGATCAGCACTGGTCCGGTGTTCGGGAGCCTGACCAGCATCATCCGAGATCCCGGTGTGTGGCCGGGTGCCTTCAATATTCTCACGCTGCCATCACCGAAGACGTCGCGATCGTCATCTGACGCATCGACATGGTCCTGCGTGAGCGGTCCGATCGCTTTGGCGTCGACGCCGAATGGTGTCGGGTTGCTCTGCGCCCAAGCCAGTTCGCTCGTCGCAATCAGGAAGGTCGCCTTGGGGAACAGCGGGATGTTGCCCGTGTGATCCTGGTGGAGATGCGACAGCGCTACGAAGCGGATGTCGTCCGGCTTTAGGCCGAGTTGCGCGAGCTGGCCGACCAAGGTGCGCTTGACGGTGAAGCGACCACCGAACTTAGTCTTGCCGCCGGGCAGCGCGGCAAGCTTGTCGCCGTTGCCGGTATCCCAGAGCAGCCAGTCTTTGCCATGACGGACAAGATAGCATGGCGTTGGCAAAGCAAGAGACTTGCCATCATATTCACCGGTGTCGGCGAAATAAGCTGCATCCTCGAACTGGGTCAGTCCGCAGTCGATCGTATAGAGCCGGTCGGCGGTCGCGGTGTTGACGCCCTTCGCGACTTGCTGTGCCGATGCAGCAGGCACCATGCCAAGGGCGAATGCGCTAGCTAAGGCGGTTATCATGTATCCGGTTCGCATGTTCTTTTCCTGTCGTTGGAGGTTCGTTGCTTGGGTGAAGAGCCCGCGTCCCTGGGCGGGTCGTGCGATCTACAATTGGATGCGAGCCGAGTTCAGCTAATCGCCAAAAGGCAGCGGATCACCGTCCGCCCGCATCTCAGGCATGCGGCAAAACCGCCCGCGATAAGCCCGCTATCGCCTCCGGCGTCGTCGTAGGCGATGCGGCCTCCCTCAACCTCAAGGTATCGGGTGATCCCCGGCGCGAGTGTCTATCCGTCATTCCGAATTGTTTGCGATGATGTCTTTCCCTCGATCATGTGATCTTGAGGTAAGCCGCCAGCGTACCGGGCAAAAGGTGCCTATTCTGGACAGTCCGTCTCGTCTAAGAGACGCATCCTCGACAATTGGTCCGGCCGATGTTGATGATCGCCGCATTCGATTGCTCGGCAAACGCATCGTTTCACTCGCTAAATCAATGACTAGCCGCTCGCCACACGTCGCCGCACAGGCGGGCTCTCCCGGTTCAATGTCAGAGCAGGAACGTTCGGCCGATTGCCGACCGCATTGCGAAAGCGTCTAGCCGTAGCTACCCGACGATGACGTTGTCGCCGACGTCGTGCAGGCGGTCGGTGAGCACCGCACTGAAGCATCATTGTTCATCTGCCTTGCACTGATGTGATCTTCGCTGCTCAAGACCATGGTTGAAAAAAGCAGGGTGCCGCAAAATGGCGGCAACGGCAGTTATCGCGCAGCCACGACCGGCAATGACCCGACGAACGAGGCGATCGCAGCGGCGACGCGCTCAGGCGCCTCGACGTGCGGGTAGTGGCCGACACTTTCGACGATCAAGTTGCGAGCGTTGAGCGTCGTAGCCAATCGCTCCGCTTCCGCGACCGGATCGTCGAAATCGGGATCGCGGCTGCCCATCACGATCAGCGCGGGGACGTTACTTTCGCCGACGATCGAGGTCGTTTCGGCCTTGGACAAGGTGAGCATGGCCATCAGCGCGTCCATCCGCCCTTCCTCCCTGATGTTCGCCAGCAGCAGCGCCCGGTAATCGGCATGGTCCGCCGGCCGGTGGGCAACGAAGAGCGCGTCCCAATACGCGGTCCAGAATTCATGCCGCCACGGGCCACCGAAGCCAACCTGAAGGGCCAGCATCACCGTCGGGGCGATCTCGAGGTCACGCACGATCGGTCCCAGCAAGACGACACCTCTTACGCGCGACGGTGACTCGCGCGCCGCCCAGAGCGCCGAGCCCGCGGCAAAGGAGTTGCCGAGGATCACGGTGTCAGACATGCCAAGGGCCTCGATCAACGCGACCGCGTCCTGGCCGACTGCGCGTGCCGAATAGTCGTCCCATCCGGCCGTGGTTTCGCCGAAGCCGCGCACGTCCATCGTCACGACACGGTAACCTGCTGCGACAAGGAAAGGGCGCAGGTGGCGATACTCTGCCCTCAGGTCGCCCATGCCGGGGATAGCGAGGAGCAAGGGGCCGTCGCCGTCGGTGTCGTCATAGGCGATTCTGCCGCCCGCTACCTCGAGGAAGCGGGGCGTGCCGAGCGTAGGGATATCGATCGTCATGGTACGGGCCTATTCGTCGCTTAGAGGGCGTTCGTTGGTGGCGTCGTATTTGCGGATGTCGCCGGACATACGGTCCTGCCACCGGCGGACGAACTCCGTCGTGTCCTCGGCCGTCAGGTGAGCAGAAAGCGCCGCTTGGTCGCGCCAGCGCTCGACCACCAGTAATTGCCCGGCTGAGGCGTCGAGGATGGCAGCGTCGTAGGACAAGTTACCGTCTCGCCGCCGTGTCGCGACCGCGAGGTCTCGGAGGGCGGCGACGAAGTCGGCGAGATCGGTGGGTGGGACGGACATGGTGCCGGTCACGATCAGCATAGAGGACAAACCTTTATAGTTGAAGCCGGCCGCCGCCGGTATTGCCGGCGACGGGATCGGCTATCGTGGTTAGGCAACCGTCAGGACGATCTTGCCCTGGATACTGCCTCGCATTGCGCGTGCATGGGCGCCTGCTGCGTCAGCCAAGGGAAAGCTGCTGTCCAGATGCACGCGCACCGTGCCGTCGGCGAGCAGCCGACCGGCTTCCTCGAGCTGGGAACCGTTGGAGCGAACCTGGGTTGAGGACACTGTGATCCCCAGCTTTTGTGCCTCGTCATGGGCGGCAAAGCCCATCGGATTGACTAGGAACAGGGCACCGCCATGTTTCAATACGCGAAGGAAGCGCTCGATGTTCGCGCCACCGACGGCGTCGATCACGAGGTCGGCATCGCGGATCACCTCGTCGGCGGCCTCCTTCGTGTAGTCGATGAAGCCATCCACACCCAGCTCACGCATCAGCGTCTCGTTCTTGCCCGAAGCCACTGCGATGACGCGCGCGCCTTGCCACTTCGCGAGCTGGACGAGCAGGTGCCCGACGCCGCCTCCGGCGCCGTTGATCACCACCGTTTTGCCGGCGAGCGACACCGGTTGATGCTGGAAGCTCTGGAAGGGATTGGGTGCATCATGTCCCAACTCGATCAGGAACTGCCACGCGGTTAGCAGCGACATCGGAGCGCCGGCCGCGTGAACGTGGTCGATGCCGGCGGGCTTGTGCGCCAGCTCCGACGCGGCGACCTTGACGTACTCGGCGTAGGCGTCGCTGCCCTTCATCAGATCTTCGGGGAAACGGACCATCGAGAAGACCTCTTCCCCGACGGTGAAGCCTGTCACGTCGTCCGCGACGACTTCGACCACGCCCGACACGTCCGTGCCGATGGTGAGCGGGAACACCGGATTGGGCTGCCACTCCGGCGGCAACGCCCGGTAACCGTCACGCAGCATCAGGTCTGGCGGGTTGAGACTGGCCGCGTGGACACGAACGAGAACCTCTCCCGATCCGATCTCCGGCAGAGGCGCATCCTCGTAACGCAGCACTTCCGGGCCGCCGAATTCGTATAGCCGCACTGCCTTCATCATAGTCATCATCATTGGTTCTTCCTTCAGGCTTTATGACCTGCTAAAAAGGGTCACTGACCCGTATATCCGGGTCAGTGACCCGATTGTCAAGGATGCCATGCGAGCCGACGCTAGAAAGAATTACGACCAGATCCTTTTGGTCGCACGCGACCTCGTGGGACGCGAAGGTGCCAACGTCTCCTTGCGTGAGGTCGCACGCACGGCAGGAGTGGGGCTTGGGACGCTGCAACGCCATTTCCCGACCCGCGAAGTGCTGTTGGAAGCACTGCTGCGTGAGAGTTTCGATCGGCTGACCACGCGCGCGGTCGAATTGGAATCGTCCGACGAGACTGGGGCAGCGCTGATAAATTGGCTGCGTGAGACGGTCGCGATGGCCCACGACTATAGCGGCGCGATCAAGTCGATGGTCGCGGCGATCGAGGATGAGGAATCGGCGCTTCATGCGTCCTGCGTCAGCATGAAAGCCGCAGGCACTCGATTGCTCGATCGGGCGCAGCAGGCGAGTCAGGCGCGCCGCGACATGGACGGAGCCGATCTCTTCGCGTTCGTCGGCGCGCTGTCCTGGGTCGCCGATCAGCCGGGACTGGCGGCCCGATCTGACCATATCTTCGATATTGTTGCTGGCGCGATCCGCGCTGAGTCGCCATCCGGCCAAATCAATTGACGGCTAGCATTTCCACTTAGGGCAAGATCGCTTTTATTCGTGTGCTCACGGAAACCAAAGTGATCACGCGTACCCTGCTTTTCGTCGGTTTGTTGGATGGTCGGATTAGCCTCGCCCTACTTCAGGAACGGATTGATCGACGCCAGCGTATCGTCGAAGCGGCCTTCGGCTTCCGCGTTGCGCATGAAGTCGACGCCCTCCACCAGGATCTCCCGCGGCGTGGGTGTCATCTGGAAGAGCGCGATGACCTGATCGGCGAACGTGTTGAGCGGCATCATGCGCTGGTTGGTCTTTTGGCCGGGCGTCAGGTCCGTTTGGACGGCGGGCGGCACCACTTCGATGACCTCAACCCTGCCTTTCAAGACCGCACGAAGCGATTCTGTGTAGCTGTGGATCGCGGCCTTGATCGCCGAATAGGTAGGGGCGATGACCAGCGGCACGAACGCCAACCCCGAACTGACGTTGACGATCACCGCATCGGGCTGCCGGGCAAGATGCTCAACCAGCGCATTGGTCAACCGGATGGGCCCGAGCAGGTTGCTGGTGACGGATGCCTCCGCATCACTCAGGTCGCGGAACTTGTCGAGCGACGTCTCCATGCGCATGATGCCGGCGCTGTTGAACAGCACGTTGACGTCCGGGAAGTCGGTGACGAGCCGTTCCGCAAAAGCCGCGACGCTGGCGGGATCATCTTGGTCGAGCGTCAAAGCATGGATGTTTGGCCGATCGCCGATCGCCTTCTCCAGCGTCGCCAGGCGTCGGCCCGCGATGACGACGGTATTGCCGAGGTCGTGGAAACGGTGGGCGAGCGCCTCGCCGATCCCGGTGCCGCCACCGGTGATCAGGATCGTGTTTCCGGTCGTTTTCATTGGAGTGGTCCTTGTGAGTGTGGCGCTGGCGCGAATGGCGCTCGGCGCCAGCGCCGTTGATCGAGGGAGAGGCTTAGAGTTTGCCGTCCGCGAGCATTTCGCGGGTGCGTTTCAGCGTGGACAGCAGGGCGGCGCGGTAGCCCTTGTCGGCGCTGTCGAACTGAGCCTGTTCGGCCTGCTCTTCGGGACCGTTCGGCACCTTGCCGCGCAAGCCGGTGTAGCAGTAGAATTTTAGCTGCAGTTCGCCGGCTTCGTCCTCGAACAGTTCGTTGACGATCGCGCCTTCGCGCGGCCCTGTCGCCTGGAAGAAGGTGACCTTGCTCAGCGGCTCGAGCGTGATGATCTCACGCAGGTCGGCGCCAGCGATGGTGGCTTCGCGCACGAAGTGGGTCGCGCTTTCCTCGACCACGTCGCAGCGCGTGCAGAGGCCGGGCGGCAGGAACAGCCGTGCGTCGCGTGCCTTAAGCTCGAGGCCCTTCCAGGCCTGCTCGCGGGTAAGTTTGGTTTCGCCATCGGGGTTCACTGGAACGGTCGCGGTCGAGTAGATCATGGCATGTGTCCTTGGATGAGGGGCGTGGCAGGCTGCTCAGCCTGCGATCTGCGCTGCGTAGTCGCGGTAGGAGCGCAGCGGACGACCGAGCAGCGCGGTCAGCCGGTCGACGTCGCCAGCGTCCGGGATCATGCCGTCGGTGACGAAGCGCTCGGCCATCAGGCGCATGTCGAGCGCCATCCAGCTCGGCATGAACTGGCGCAGGTTCTGCTCGAACCCGGCCGTGTCGTCGCCGGGATAGGCGATCTGCCGGCCGAGCACGTCCGACCAGATTGCCGCAGCATCGGCGCCGGTGAGCGTGTCCGGGCCGACGACGTTGATGCGGTTGAGCGGCAGCGGCTCGGGCGACTGCTCGCGGCGGATCAGCTCGATCGCGGCGATCTCGCCAACATCGCGCGCGTCGATCATGGCAAGGCCCTTGTCGCCGATCGGCATCGGGTAGATGCCGTAGCCGGTGATCACGTGCTTAATCGTGATTTCGTTGTCCATGTAATAGGCTGGGCGCAGGATGGTGGCGTTGAGGTCCATCTGCTCGATCATCCGCTCGACACCGAACTTGCCCGCGAAGTGTGGCACGTTCACGTAGATGTCACTGTGGATCACCGATAGGTAGACGATCCGCTCGATCCCGACTTCGCGGGCCACCGCCAGGGCGACTAGCGCCTGGGTGTATTCGTCGGCAACAACACCGTTCAGCAGGAACAGCGTAGACACGCCGGAGAAGGCACTACGCAGCGAGTCCACGTCGAGCAGATCGCCCTGGGCGACCTCAACGCCAGTCGGGAAACTGGCTTTGGAGGGGTCGCGGACGAGAGCGCGCACATCGGCGCCGCGGTTGACGAGCTGTTCGACGACGTTGCGGCCGACATTGCCGGTAGCGCCAGTTACGAGGATGGTCATGTGGGTCACTCCTGAATTGAACCGTTTGGCTGTCACTAAAATGAGCGATCCACATTCAAGCCGGTAGACGCTATATCTAGACAGACCGTCTTGCAGGTGGAACATATGGATCTTCTCGCTCTCTCTGATTTCAACCTCGTCGCCCGTCACGGCGGCTTCGGAAAAGCCTCGCGCGCTGCGGGGCGGCCCAAGGCGACGCTGTCACGGCGTGTCGCGGAGCTGGAGGCTAGTCTCGACCTGCGTCTGTTCGAACGTGGCGCGCGCGTCTTGAAGCTAACTGAGGAGGGTCGCGCGCTGTTCGAACGGACCGGCCAATTGCTGACCGAACTTGACGAGACCGCCGCCGCGATTGCTTCCGGAGGACACAACCCACGGGGCAGACTGCGGATCAGTTCACCCCTGCTGTTCTCCCAGACTGCGATGGGTAAACTGGCCGCTGGTTTTGCCCTCAAGCACCCTGACGTCCGGCTTGAGGTCACGACAGAGGACCGCGCTGTCGACATGGTGGAGGAAGCATACGACCTGGTAATTCGGGTGAACCCGGAGCCGGACGAAAGTCTCGTCGGGCGGGTGTTCCTCCACGATCGGCTGGTCGTCGTGGCAAGCCCGAACCTGCCACAGCCGACCGACGGATCGGCGGTTCCGGCGGTCGTGCGCGGGCCAGCCAAGCAGGCCGAGGTCTGGACCGTGACGACGGCCGCTGGCACATCGAAGATCGCAGTCACACCAGTGCTGAGCCTGTCATCGCTCGTCATGGTCCGCGACGCGGTCGGGATGGGCGTCGGTGCGGGGCGGCTTCCCATCTCACTCGTGAGCCATGATCTCGCCGATGGCACGCTCGTTCACTGGGGGGACGTGGAAGGGCCGGAGATCGCGCTGTGGACGCTATATCCAACACGCAGGCTCCTGAGCGCGCGCGTGTCGGCCTTCCTGGAATATTTAAGGGAGGCCTTTCCCAAGGGAACGCCTGACGAGCTCGCAGCCTATTTAGCGAAATAGCGGCTCCGGGGCCTGGAACGCGGACCGGAGCCTGTCCCGTGATGCTCAAGCCTCACCCCAGGCTTGCCGAACCTTCTGTATTGCAGGCCGCGCAAGCATCCTGTCGTAATGCCGCTGGACGTTGTCTGGCAGCACGATCTTCTGCCGTGGCGTCCACCGCTCGACATAGAACAATGCGGCGTCGGCTATCGTGAACCGGTCGCCCGCGGCGAAGTCGTGCGAAGCGAGCACCGGATCGAGGATCGCGAAACCTCTTTCGACTATATCCCGACCTTGCCGCCTCACACTGTCCGCGCCTACGCCCAGCTTCCCGTGCACAGCGTCCTGCGGCTCGAAAACCTGGGGCGCGAAGATCCTGGCAAAGCCCTGTCCGTGGATGGTGCCTTCGACATAGGCCATCACCTCGACAGCCCTCGCCTCCTGCGTGGCATCTTCAGGGATCAGGCCGACATGCGGAGCCTGTCGAGCGATCCAGGTCGCGATCGCGCTGAACTCTGTCAGGACTGAGCCGTCATCGCGCACTAGCGTTGGGACCTTGCCCTTGGGATTGATCGCCTGGAAGGCTGCCTCACGAGCCTCGCCGCCAGCGACATCGAGCTGCTGGGTCTCGTAGGTCAAACCGGCCTCCTCCAGCAGGATATGAATGCCGATCGCGCAGCTGCCGGCCCCCCAGAAGAGCTTCATCTCAGGCCCCTTTCCTGATGCCGAGCGCATCACGCGCTATTCCTGATATCGTCCAGCATGTCGTGCGGCTCTGCCGACTGCCATCCCAGCGCCTCCTGCGTAGCGAGGCTCGATGCCGGTACGTCCATTCGGGCGATCCGTTCGAGCCAGCCGAAATGACCGGCAGCATCGGCCTCGGACAAGGCCATGACGGGCACCTTCAACCTATCGCCGATCGCTTCGGCGATCGCCCGCACGCGCACGCCCTGCTCGGCAACCGCGTGGTAGGATCGACCGGCAACACCGTGTTCCAGCACGAGACCGTAGAGCCTTGCGGCATCCAGCCTGTGGACCGCCGGCCAGCGGTTGGCACCATCGCCGACATACGCCGACACGCCCTTCTCCCGCGCGTGTGCGAGAAGGTAGGTAGCGAAGCCCTGCTTTACGCGGTCGTGGACCTGAGGCATCCTGATAACCATCGCCTGCACGCCGCGCTCCACCAGCGCTCGTGCCGCCTGCTCGGACCTCCGGGGCATCCCATGCCCATCGGCAGGCGGCAAATCGTCTTCCGTCGCGACCCGCCCGAACACCGGCGGTAGCCCCGACGTGACGATGAAGCGCTTGTCCGACCCTACCAGAGCATCACCGATCGCCTCGATCGCGAGGCGGTCCATCTCGCTACTCTCCGCAAGTCTGGCGAAGTCGTGATCGAACGCAGCATGGATGACCGCATCGGCCGCAGCGGTCCCGGCCCGCAGGCTGGCAGGGTCGTCCAGGTCGCCGCGATATGCCTCGGCCCCGGCCTTCGCCAGCGTTCTTACCGCCTCTTCCGAGCGGGCAAGACCCACCACCTGGTGACCTGCGGCAACAAGGTCTGAAACGATTGCGGAGCCGACAAAGCCGGTCGCGCCGGTCAGGAAAATACGCACGCTGCGCTCCATCTCTGATAAGGGGAGCCGTGGGCGCACAATGCGTCCATGGCTGAAAGTCGTGGCGGAAGCCGATCACCAGGGAACCGGGCCATTCTCGTCGGAGAAGGTGCCGGTCGGGCCGTCCTCGCCGATCAGCGCAAGACGGACCAGCTCACGCGCGCCCTCCTCTACGGTGCGGGTGCCGTTGAAGTTGTTGAGGCTGGTGGACGTGAATCCCGGACAGGCGGCGTTAACCTTAATGTTGGTGTCTTCGAGCGCGAGCGCCAAAGCCAGCATGACGGCGTGGGCTGCGGTCTTGGACACGGAATAGTTCCCGAACATGCGCCGATGCGGGTTCGACGGGTCCGAGTTCAGCGTCAGCGACGCGCCCGAACTGCCAGTGATTACGATCCGGCCGGCGGGTGCCTCCCGCAGCAACGGCAACATCGCCTGTGTGACGGCGATGACGCCGAACACGTTGGTCTCGAACACTGTCCGAACATCCTCGATCGGTGCGTCGATCAGCAAGTTCGTGTTGACCGCCTCACCGAACGATTGGTTCGGCTTGGCTCGCGAGACGCCGGCATTGTTCATCAGCACGTCCAGGCGGCCGAACTCGCTGCGGATGCGCGCTGCCGCTGCATCGATCGACGCCTGATCCGTCACATCGATCTGAACTGCGTGAGCGCGCTCGCCAATTTCCTGGGCGGCAGCTTCGCCCTTGGTGAGGTCGCGTGCGCCGACCAGCACGGTCAATCCCTTAGCGGCGAGGTCCTTGGCGACCTGAAGGCCGATGCCCTGATTAGCCCCGGTCACGAGTGCAACGCGATCATATGCCATGCTGTAATCCTTTCATCACTGGTCAAGTCTGTCGGCATCCGTTAAACGGAACGACCGTCCGTTTCACATATACGGAACAATGTTCCGTATATCAAGGGTGTTAATGGTGGAGCAGGATGGAGAACGGGCAGCGGAGATTAGAAAGTCCGCGATTGCATCACGGATGCTCGTCGTTTCGCGTAGCTGCCGGCCCCCCGAAAGAGGTTCATCTCAGACCTTCTTCTCGATGCCGAGCGCATCGCGGAGGAAGGCTCCCACGCCGTCCAAAGCCTCCGGTGCAGCCTTCAACATTCCGACATTGGCCGGGAAGACGTGGATCATGCCTTTCCAAACATGCACATCGCACGGCGGTCGTTGCGCTGCGTCGGCGAGCGCATGGAAGCGGAGCGTGTCGTCGAGCAGAACCTCGTCGTCTCCTACGTCGATGCGAACCGGAGGCAGGTTCGCCAGCTCACCTGACATGGTGTTGACGCGTGGATCATGCGGGTCACCGCTCACCAGATACTGATTGACCGCCTGCTGCAGCGCGGCTCGCGACAGGATCGGGTCCACCGCAGCTCGGCTCTCCATCGTCGCGCCGGAAAGCGACAGATCGATCCATGGCGAGAAGACGGCTGCCGCGACCGCTCGCGTCGCCGCCGCACTCGAGGCCAGCACCGCTAATCCCAGCCCACCGCCTGCCGAGTCACCGACCAGCGCCACGGTGTCGAAGCCCGCCGCCTGCATCCCGTCCAGCGCCCGGCGTGCATCCTCGAAGGCGGTGGGGAACGGGTGCTCAGGCGCCAATCGATAGTCGGCGACGAACGTCGCCGCTTTGGCCCTGGCTGCGATCTGGCTGGCGAAGCCACGATAAGCGGCGGCCGAGCCGATCACGTAGCAGCCGCCGTGCAGGTAGAGGATAGCCTTCCCCGGCACTGCTTCCGACGGGACACACCACCAGCCCGGCACGCCATCGAGCTGACCGGCAGTCCATTCCACGCCTTCCGGAGCCGGCGTTTGCGCCATCAGCTCGTCGTATCCCGGGCGACCCTCCGGCGCGACCGAAGGCGCAGCGGAGAGTGCCATGAAGCCACGCATCGCGACCATCGCAGCCCGGTCCGCAAGGTGCTCGTCGTGGTGCGTGACGGTCATCCGATGGTCTCCTTTCGAGGAGCAATGCGCTCCTCGACCACTGCCTAACGGCCTCTCTTCGAGATGTATCGACATCAACTTTGGGATACAGTGTCCTCATACGGGGACAATGAAGGCGGGCGCATGATCGACGTCGATGACATCAGGGCGTTCCAGACGGTTGCCAGTCTGTTGAGCTTTTCGGCAGCGGGACGGGTACTTTCAGTGCGCAAGTCAGCCATCAGCCGCTCCATACAGCGCCTGGAGGCCCTACTCGGCGTCCGCCTTTTCGAACGCACGACCCGTGAGGTCGCATTGACCGACGCAGGACGAACCCTGCTCGGCCGCTTCAGCGACATCGTGGACCGCGTTGACGACTTGGTCGACCTCGCGGCCAGTCTGGCCTCGCATCCGCGCGGTCGTTTGAAGGTAACGGCCGGTATCGGTTTCGGAATCGAGGTTCTGACCGAGCTCCTCCCCCAGTTCTCAATGGCGTTTCCGGAGATCGACATCTTCCTCGACCTGACGAGCCGGTCTGTCGACCTTGTCGCCGAGCAGGTTGACGTGGCCTTCAGGATGGGCCCGATGATCGACTCCACCCTTGTGGCGAGTCGACTAGGTGCGATTGGATGCACGCTGTGCGCGGCGCCGGCCTATCTCGAGCGGCGTGGCTGGCCGAAGTCGCTGGACGATCTGCGCACGCACGATCTGCTCGCTATTCCCCGCGGAGACGGCCTCCCACGACGTTGGTGCCTGAGCGACAGGGACGGCGTAGAGCACCAGTTCGATGCGGCCGCACGGCTGACGGCGAACGATCCGCACGCGATCCATGCGATGGTGCTCAACGGTGCGGGCATCGCAGCCCCGGCGAAGTACCTGGCCCTGCCGGAGATCGAACGCGGCAACCTCGTGCGCATCCTTCCGGAGTGGAGCGTGCCGGCCGTTGACGTCAGCCTGGTCATGCCGGCGGGCCGGGAGCGCAGCCCTGCCGCCCGCGTCTTCGTCGATTTCGTGCGGAAGTGGGCAGCGGACGATGCTTGCTGGTTCGAAGCATGATTTTGTTGAGAATGGGAATACCGGCGCGACGACCACAAGAGGCAACAGATTGGGGGAGCGACCGTTAGCCAGCGCCCGCAAGCGCCCACGCAAAGAGCAGCGTTGTGACAGCACCCAGCGCACTCCCGACGTTGTGCAGCTTCCCCCATCGGATCAGCATGGCACGGCTTTCCGCGCCAGCCTCGCTTACGTCCATTGCCATCAAGCGCTTGTTGACGGGCATGATGATGAAAAGCGTGAAGGGCCAGTTGGCGAGCAACAGGATGCTTCCGGCAAACGGCACTGTCAAACCAAATGCACCGCTGATTTCCTATTTGGTTAGAGCCGCAAGTTGATCAGCCTTGGTGTTAATTTGTTCCGCCAAAGGACCGCCTATGTTCTCAGTGTCGGACCGGCTCGGAATCGAGATTACGGCCGGTCACCGCTCAAACGAACCAAATTCTGGTTAGTCTGACAGTACCGCTCGACAGTAATAGAAATCACGCAGGCAGATGATGCTCGGTCGTTGGAATCGCCGAACAACATTTTGCCACAATTGCAGCCAGTGACATTTGTGTCAAACATCTGAGCGTCTGGCGCAGGCGATGGCTCTACTACTTTGCCGTCGGATGGCGCTTCCAGAGTACCCAGGCCATCGCTGCCAGCAAGGCAGTGGCGGCGAGCAATACCATCCATAGCAACGTCTTTTGCCCGGAAATCCCGGCATCCATTGCCGGCACCAGTTGCAGCACCGTTTCCGGTGCTGTTGCCGTCGCGACGGGGATGGTTGTGCCGGGTTGCGTGACGACGGAATCGAGCGGCAGGTATTTATCGGACGCGTTGACCCGGCCGCTTGCCAGCGTGAAGGGCGGCCGGCCAGCAGCGAGGAAGACGATCGCGCGTGGAGCGAAATCCAGCCCCAGCGTGGGGGGAGAGGTGAAGCCGGGCGAGCGCTGGTCCGCTTCGATCCGCAACAGGCGATGAGGTTGGCCATCGAGCGTGATCGCGCGGGGGCTATCCGCGGGGCCGGGCGGGCGGGCGGCGGTGCCCTGGCCCAATAGCGCCCAGGGTTGCTCGCGGTCCTCGCGACCGAAGATTCGCACGGGGACGATCATGTCGGTACCGGTCGGCACGATCTGGAGCGTTTCGATCGGGCTGGCGAACGGCAACGCGATATCGATGGCGTGCGGGTCGGCGATCGGCGGCAGCGCGGCTGCGATCGAGACCGTCGCGGCGGACGGGGCACCGGTCGCCAACACCGCTTTCCGCACCGTCACTGGCGCCAGCAACCTCGATGCAGCGCGCCAGGTGATGCGGAGATAGTCGTCGGCCAAGGTGGCATCCGCGAGGTCGATCTTCGTCGGTTCCCCGGCGGCGCTGCGATAGACCACCTTGTCGCCTAGCGTCCGCCAGTTCTTGAGATCGGCGCTTGCCTCGACGGTGAACGTTACCGGCTGCGCTTGCGGGGTGTCGGCGTCCAGTGTCAGGCTGGTCGGGTCGCCTTTTACGGCGCGGGCATCGAGCAGGACGCCGAGGATTGTTGCGGTCGCCGGGCCACCCGGCAGCGTGCCGACGACCTGCGCGACGCGGGATGCACCGTCGCCGTCCAGGCGCAGCGATACGCCGGTGACGTTCAGTGCGTCGGCAGCGCCGAGGATCGGGAGTGCGGGCAGATCATACAGCCGTCCCGGGCCGGCGGCGGGTGCGATGCGGGCGATCGGCATCGCCCGTTTCGTTGCATCGAACACGCGCAGATCGGCGAGATCGGCAGACCGTGACGCGGCAAGCACCGCCGCCGGTATTGCCAGACGCTGGATCGTGGATCCCGGCGGCGTCGTGATCGGCAGGCGCAGTTGATACGATTCCGGCGTATCGCCCGATCCGGCCGGGGCGGCGGCCGCCAGTGCGCATAGCGTTAGCGCCAACCCGCCGAACCTGCGGATGTTGTTCATGCCTTCACCCCCTCGTCTGCGAGCGAAGCCGCCTTGGGGGGCAGGGGGGCGAGATAGCCGACCACCAGCATCAGCAGCCCGACGACGATGAACGCGATGATGCGCGCGCCGCCACCGGCATTGTTGAGATCGATCAGCAGCAGCTTCGCTACGGTCAGCGCCAGCAGCCCGGCCCCGACCAGCCACAACGTCCGCTGGCCGCGACGATAAGCCAGCACCATCAGCGCCAGCGCGAGCGAGGTCCACAGGATCGCGAGGCCGGTCTGGACGACGACGCTGGCGAGCAGCGCGTCGCTATCCCACGGCACTCCCAGCAAATGATGCGCGATCCGCAGCCAAACCGTGTTGACCATTACGAACGCCAGCGCCGCCATCGCCGCAAACGCGCCGGTGCCGCCGAGTGTAGTTGCGCCGAGCGGAGCGGGTTCTGCGGCAAGGATCGTTCGCCGCCACATCTCCAGCGCTGCCAGCGACAGGCCGAGCGTCAGATCGACCGGGTTGAGCAACGGTATGTACGGCAGCGGTTCGGCGCCGCCTGACGACACCAAAGCCGTGAGCAGCGCGCCGGCATAGGTGAGCGCGGCGATCGGAATTGCGGCATACCAGGCGTAAGCGGTGGCATGGCGATCGAGCGGCCAGCGCTTTGCTGGCGTGCGCGTAGTTATCGATCGCCCGGCGAGTGCCAGCAAGGCCAGCACGGCCAGTGTCGCGGCGAGGAACGTCACTTGCGCCCAGGACGTGTCCCACAGCCCCGCACGATCGATGCCCTGCCACAGGCAATCAGCCAGCATCGCTGCGCCGAGCCAGACGCCGCCGATATGGATGCCGGCCAGTATCGGCCGCCATTCGCTCAAACCGTCCTGCTCGTCGTTGCGGTAGAGCAGGCGCAGGTGGAGCGCGATTGCGGCGATCCACAGCGCCCAGTCCGGCGTATCGAGGACGTAGCGACCAAGCGCAGTTACCGTCAGGAAGGCCAGCGCCAGCGCGGGCAATGTGACGTAGCTCGGCCATTGCGCGATGCGCCAGCGGTGTCGCCGGGCGATCCACTGCGCCGCCGCGGCGCTGAGCATGAACGCGAGCAGCAGCAGCAACGGCTGCAGGCCTGGATCGAATACCGGCACGAACGGCGTGCCGGCATGCAGCGGCGGGATGCTGCGTGTCACTTCGCCGGCCCAGGCGGCGCACCAGAAGGCAAAGCCGAACAGGAATGCGGGGGCAGCTAAAGCGGCTTCGACACCTGCATAGGATTGTGCCAGTCGCGAGCCGCTATGCTTCAGGGGTTCGCGCAGCCACCACGCCGTGGCGAGCGCCGCAAGCGCGATCAGCATCGCGCCGACGAACGACGGATTGACGATCGGCAGCGCGGACAGATCGCTCCATTTGCCGATGAAGATCAACGCCGCGAGCAATTGCAGCAGTAGGCCGAACAGGCGCGGCATCCAGCGCGCCTGCCGCATGCCGACCCAAAACGCGCCTACGCCTTCCAGCGCCCACGCCGCCGAGGTCCAACGTGCGCCGAGCGCCAGCGGTATCGCCATCGTGACGAAGCCGATGCCGATCGCCAGCATCGTCTCGTTCAGGGTGCGGAAGCTCTCGCGCCGGTAACGCATCGTCCAGCCGGCAATGCCCAGATACAGCGCCGCGAAGCAGAGTGCGGCGAAGGCACTGCCGAACGGGCGATCATGGACCAGCCCGACTTGCAGCCCGAACCCGGCGATCGCCGGCCCGAACAGCAACGTGGTATCGACGATATTGCCGAGCCGGCCCGGCGTCGCTCGGGCATACAGCACGGCAGTGATCACGTAGATCAGGACCGATACGATCAGGAAGCCTTGCGCGGCGACATAGTCGATCGGCTGGTAGGCGATCGTGCCCCACAATGTCGCAACGCCGAACGTCGCGAAGAAGCCGATCAAGTTCAGCGCGCGCCACGCCTGACGCTGCGCGATGAACAGGATCGCCAGATTGAGGATGGTGTAATAGGCGATCACGATGACGATGCTGCCACCGCCGCCCGCGAGCAGCAGCGGTACGGCGAAACCACCGGCGAATGCGGTGGCGGCGAGCGCCTGCGATCGCTGTAGCAGCGCCAGCGCGCAGCCGAGCGCGCACACCACCACCATCAGCGCAAAGGCCGCGGTGATGGGAAAAGTGTCGTACAGCTTGGCCGCGGCGAACAGCGTTAGGTAGATCGTCGCGATGCCGGCGCCCTGCAGCGCCAGCCCGAAACCGGGACGCGCGGTGCGTGTACGGAAGCCGACTGCCAGCAACGCGATGCCGAACGCTACCACCAGCGCCAGCCGCAGCTCGATCGGGAACAGGCCGGCGGATGCGGCATAGCTGGTCAGGAACGACAGCCCGACGAACAGGATGATCAGCCCGACGCGGACGATAGTGTTGCCACCGAACAGCCAGCCCTTGGCCGCTGCGACGCCGGCGGCGATCGCTTCCTCGACCATATTGGGGGCATCAGGCGTTGGGGGCTGGGCCTCGTGCGGAACCGTCAGGTGGATGTTGCTTGCCGATGCCGGAGCGGTTTGCGGCTGAGGCGAGCTCCGCACGATGACGGCGGCGGGGCGTTCGGTTGGCGGGGCGACGATCGGGGCCGGGCTCGCCACGGCGTCCGGGCGGGGCGCGACGCGAGCATTCGCGGTGAGGCTATCGATCTGGTCCTGCAGCGCCTGCGTCACCTGGCGGACCTCCGCCCGGACACTGCGGCGCATGAACCAGCCGAACAGAAGGCCGAACAGGCCGCCGATTATGAAGCCGTAGGTTTCGAATTCGGCGATGCTCCAGCCGATCAAGGCGCCGAAAATGCCTGCCCAAACGATCATCGGTGCCCATCCCCCTCTCGCGCCTTTGCCGACACGAAAACGACACATGCCGCACCAGCGCCGTGCGGTCGAGGCTGATCGAGATTAGTTTGCGCCGATCGCGGCGATCGGACGTTGCGCGATGCGGGCAATCCTTGCACGACGATCGGGCAGGGCGATCGACACGGATCAACGGAAGGGGACGATCATGGCATCGATCAAGAATCTGGGTTTTCTAGCGCAGTTGCGCAGCGACGCGAGCAATCACGTGATCCGGTATCGCAGCGGCAAGGTGCGGCAGAGCGGGCGCGGGTTGGTATTCTGGTTCCGGCCGGAGACGGCGAGTATCGCCGAACTGCCGATGGACGACCGCGAGATGGCGATCTTCGTGAAGGGCCGCAGCCAGGATTTCCAGTCGGTCGCAATCCAGGGAACGCTGACCTGGCATGTCGTCGATCCCGAACTGCTCGCGTCGCGCGTAGATTTCAGCCTCGCGCTGGTGACGGGTGCGCATCTGAGCGAGCCGATCCAGCGGATCGAAACGCGGCTGGCGGGCCTGGTGAACCAGGCCGCGCTGCAATATCTCGCGCAATCCCCGGTGCGGCTGCTGCTGGATGCCGGGCCGGAACCGTTGCGCCACCAATTGGATGCAGCGCTCGCCACCGATCCGGCGCTCGGGGAGATCGGCATCGCGGTGACGGCGGTGCGACTGACCAACCTGGCACCATCCAGCGAACTGGAGCGGGCGTTGCAGACCCCGACGTTCGAAGCGTTGCAGCAAAAGGCCGATCAGGCGACGTTCGAACGCCGCGCGCTGGCGGTGGAGAAGGAGCGCGCGATCGCCGAGAACGAGCTCGCCAACAAGACCGAGCTCGCGCGACGCGAGATGTTGCTGATCACGCAGGAGGCAGAGAACGCCCGCAACCGCGCGACCGGCCATGCCGAGGCGCAACAGGTGGAAGCAGCGGCGGAGGCCGAGCGTATCCGCACCGTGGAAAGCGCCAAGGCGGAGGCCGAGCAGGCGCGCATGACGATCTATCGCGATCTGCCGCCAGCGGTGATGCTGGGGCTTGCGGCGCGCGAACTGGCGGGGAAGCTGGATACGATTGAGCATTTGAACGTGACGCCCGATCTGCTCGCCGCGATCATGGGTGAGTTCCGCCGAGACTCCCTGCCGCTGCCGCCGCGCTGACGCGCCGATGGCTACCAACAGCCCGCGCGCGGTGTTTGTCACGCGTGAGACGGATTACGAACTGCTGCTCGCGCGCCATGCCACGCGCGGGCAGGCGAAGTTTTTCCTGGAAACACGCGGGCAGGACATCGATCTGCTGGAAGATCGCCATCGCCAGCTGCACGCCACGCTGCAGGCGGGGCGCGCTGCAGTACCGCACGACTGGCGACAGGCGGCACTGACCCGCGCCGATCTCGATCGCTTCCTGTTCGGGCCGGAGGACGTGATCGTTGCGGTCGGGCAGGACGGGCTGGTCGCGAATGTCGCCAAATATCTGAGCGGCCAACCGGTGCTTGGGCTGAACCCCGCGCCCGATCTGTATGACGGCGTGCTGGTGCGCGTGCCGCTGGCCCGGCTGGCGGCGCTGTTGCCGGCGAGCGTGGCTGGTGCAGCGCCGGTCGAACACCGCACGATGGTGGAGGCGCGGCTTGATACCGGCGAGCGGCTGTTGGCGCTGAACGAAGTGTTCGTCGGGCATCACAGCCACCAGTCGGCGCGGTATCACATCGCGACGCCTGATCTGGCGGAAGATCATTCGTCCAGCGGGCTGATCGTCGCGTCCGGCACCGGCGCATCCGGCTGGGCACGGTCGATCATGGAGGCGACGCACGAAGTCCTGTCGCTGGATCCGCAGGAACGCGCCGTGGCATTTTTCGTGCGCGAGCCCTTCCCGAGCGTCGCGACCGGCACGTCGTTGCGCGCCGGCAAGCTGGCACAGGCGCCGCTAGACGTGACATCGCGGATGAACGATGGCGGGGTGATCTTCGCCGATGGCATCGAACAGGATTTCCTCGCCTTCGATTGGGGGCGTGGCGTGAAACTGGGCCCCGCCGCGCAGACGCTGCATCTTGTCACCGGGTGAGCGCCCGGGTTTGATGCGGCGCATATGGGCCGACAGATGGGGCCGGGGCCTGTTGCTGTTTATGGCCTGGCTGGCGGGCACGATCCTGCTGTTTGCGGCCTGGATCGGGACGGCGATCCTGCGCGGCTCGACCAATCGTGACGCGGGCGCGGTGGCACTGAACCTCGTGCTGGTGATCTTCCTGGCGACGATATTCCTGCTGGTCATGCACGGCGCGATGTATCGCTGGTTCCTACATACCGCCCGCAAACGTGCATCGGGCGCCTTGCGACCTGGTGAGCGCGAACCGGAGTTTGGAACGGAACCTACACCGCCGCCGCCGCGGATCGAATGGCCGTGGACGTTGCGGCTGCGTCACGCCTTCATGTACGTGGTTGGTATCGCGACATTGCTGTATGTCTTCGCGTCCTATGCCGATCAGCTGGCGATCGCGCGCTTTATCGTGCGCCACAGTATGGGGCCTGCCTCGGCGGGCAGCCTTGGTTCGCTGCTGTTCGTCTATCTGCCGATGGTGTTGCTGTCCGGGCTGGCGATGCTGCTGACGTGCCGCCAGATGCGGCGTCGGGATGCCGGACTGCTGGATGCGCGCGAAAAGCAATTGCTGGAGGCGGAGACGGCATGGCTCTTCTCCTTCGCTGCGGGGTTCACGATGACGGCTATGCTGTGCAATTGGACGGGGAACATGATCGTGCAGTATCTATGAAAGCGGTAATGCTGCTGGCGCTCGTTGCGACGGGCGCACAGGCGAAGGCGCCCGATGCCGACGCGGTGACGCTCAGCAAGTGCCTCGACGATCCGGCGCATGCCTCGACCGGCGGGCAGACCGATTGCGAGAGCACGGCGGCAGAATCCTATGATCGCCGGATGAACGTTGCCTATGCGGCGCTGCTGCGGAAGCTGCCGGCCGCAGCGGGGGCGCGTTTGCGGGTGTCGCAACGGGCGTGGCTGGCGTTCCGTGATGCCGAGGCTGCGGCTCGCGGTGCGCTGTACGAGACGCGGCAGGGAACGATGTTCGTGCCGATGCAAGCGGCCGACGAAATCGCCATCGTCCGCGATCGGGCAGTGCAACTGGAGCATTATCTGCGGGTGATGGCGATCGACTGAGGCCTGCCCCGATCCGCAATCAGCCGGGCAGTTTGCGCTTTAACGCTACGCCACCGAGCGTCAGCACCAGACCGAGCCCGATCAGGAACATCGCGAGTGCGTTGCTGCCGACCTCGCTGGTGTTCGCCGCGGCGATCGAGCGGGCGGCGGTATCCGCGTCGGTCGCCGTCACGGCGGTGGCAAAGGCGGTTTCACTGCACTGTGCAACCATATCCGCGCCGGCACCGCGCGACTTCATCTCCTCCTGGCAACGCTGGACGAGCGCCCCATCTGCGCGCGGGGCGCCGCCGGTGAACTGCATGAAGCCGCCGACGGCCAGCAGGAGCAGCCCAAGCACGATCAACACTATCGGGTTCTTCTTCATGCCGTATTTCTCCGGGCTTATGTCGGCGTACCTGTGCCCATAGTATCCTGCACCACTGCGTCTATTCGACGTCAATGTAGTACAAGACATCCTCAGGTGTGTATGCATCGAATAGCGGGTCGGCGTGCATGGCGGCAATGGCATGACCCAGCCGTTTCTCGGTGAGAGCATACAGCCATCCGGTACCTTGACCGAGACAGTCCGTCATGTGCACGCGCAGCGTCTGTACCAGCATCATGTGTGCGGGTTCTGTCAGTCCAAATGCACCTATCGTTAGGCGGGACCACGTAGGGCGGTCGGCATGTCCCGCCCCCGCAAACCCGCCAGCCCGTTCCGCTATTTCAACTCGTCGCCGGAGGTGATCCGGCTGCCAACAACCGGGTCGAGAACAGCCATCTGCCGTTCCGACGACGAGAGCGAGCGATGCTCAGGTTCAGGCGTATGAAAACGCTGCAAAAGTTCGCCAGCGTCCATGCCAACCTCTACAATCACTTCAACCTCGAACGCCATCTCGTCGACCGCCAGACCTACAAGGAACGCCGCTCAACCGCGCTGGCTGAGTGGGGTCAGATCGCGAGCTAGACTGTCGCGCTCAAAAAGCCGAATGCATCGTGTGGAGAGCGGTTCGCATTAGACTGACAGCACCGCCAACTAGTCTTTGCAATCCGATGTCAGCGGAGAAACTCGCTGAAAACGGCGCGGTTTCGCCGCTTTTAGCTCCCGTTAGCGTACCGGGGAGAGCCGCTCTCAGGCTCCTTTGCGTAAAACCGGATGATTTTTTCTGGGCGTAACGGGCGCAGTACCGTTTCGGTGACCAGCCTGAAATCGGCAATATTTCGGTAATTTAATCATCATCGCAGCTGAGCCAACGTGGCCTGCAAACCGTCGTCTGGGCACCTTGGATCGCGCAAGGACCATGAAATCACTTTCCCGTTTAAGGGGGGGCCAATTTCCCGTTTTCAGGGCAATAAAACGGGAATTTGCGCGGAATGGCCTGATATGGGCGTTTTAGCGCAAGGGAAGTAGCTGAAACAAGGCCATTTATTGTTGATATTCCCGTGTTTCAGAAACGGGGATTTCAGACGGCAAAACCACTCCCGCGGGACGCGTTTGGTCCCGAAATCGCGAGGTTCGATCGCGTCTACACTGCCGGAAAAACTTCACACGGCGCTTGCTATTAGGCCAGAAAATCGTACGCCTGAATTGTCGAGAGGGCTTGGTACGGTGAGATCCGTGCAAGGTACGATCGACGTTGTTCGTGCTTGGTCTGGTCTCATCTTAACTGACCCCGTGAGGGGTCTCGATAAGGTGAATGATGATGACGATGCCCCGGACGACTGAAGCTGGTAAAACAATCAGCTTCCCCAAACTTGGTCCGATCGAAACGGTCCCGACTGCTCTCCTTAAATCGTATGCGCACAACGCGCGCACCCATAGCGAGCGCCAAGTCGCGCTGATCGCACAGTCGTTCGAGGCATTCGGGTTCACTAACCCAATCATAGCTGAAGAAGACGGCACGATCATCGCGGGTCATGGTCGTTGGGAAGCGGCAAAGCAGCTTGGGCTCGAGCACGTGCCAGTCCTTCGCGTCCGCCATCTAACGCCTGACAAGATCCGTGCCTATCGGCTGGCGGACAACCG
Organism: Parasphingomonas puruogangriensis; assembly: GCF_036663635.1. NCBI lineage: Bacteria > Pseudomonadati > Pseudomonadota > Alphaproteobacteria > Sphingomonadales > Sphingomonadaceae > Parasphingomonas > Parasphingomonas puruogangriensis. The sequence goes on from NZ_JAXOJI010000008.1 coordinate 234,480, forward strand.
GTTGGCCGAGCTTGCGGGCTGGGACGAGGAGATGCTGATCATCGAACTCGGCGAGCTAACAACGATCGATCTCGATTTTAGTATTGAGACGATTGGCTGGACCTTCCCGGAGATCGACGTGATGCTGGATCCGCCTGAGGACGCGAATGCGGACGGTCCGATCGACGCAATCGATAGCGATATTCCTGAGCCACCGATGGCACCGGTGAGCCGGCTGGGTGATCTATGGCAAATGGGTGAGCATCGGCTGCTTGTGGGATCGTCGCTTGAGTCGTCGAGCTATGTCACCCTGATGGCCGGGGCGCTGGCCACCATGGTATTTCAGGATGCCCCCTATAACGTTAAGATTAACGGTCATGTTAGTGGGCTTGACCTGCTCCCCGTTTTCAGGCCGCTGATAACTTAGCTTCGGTGTCCATATGCCCTTGGCGGGGGCGGTTCGTAAACTCGGCGGGTGCCAGCCCGCCAAGACTGCTGTGCGGACGCACGGTATTGTAGTCCGTCCGCCAAGCCTCGATGATCCGTCTCGCCGTCGCCAGCGATGGAAACAAGTGCTCGTTCAAACACTCGTCGCGCAAGCGACCATTAAACGATTCCACAAAACCGTTCTGCTGCGGCTTGCCCGGCGCGATGTAATGCCACTCGACCCCGGTGTCCTGGCACCAGGCGAGAACGGCATGACTGGTCAGTTCGGTGCCGTAGCACATTGGGAAGCGCCGGTTCGGGAGCCACGACGGCCCTGATGAAGACAAGGCCGCGTAGCGGCCGCAGGCTTCATCAGGGCAAGCCATGGCCGGCCAGCAGGTGTCTAAAGTGAAGTTGTCGAGACAACACTTTGGAGGCCGACCGACCATGACCAAGCTCTGTTCTACACCCGCCGGCGCTGTGCTGGTAGCGATCGATATGTCCAAGAACCGGCAGGAGGTCCTCATCGAGCGACCGGAAGGCGGCCGGCGCCGACGTATGACCGTCATGGCGACCAAAGAGGACTATGACGGTTTTGCCGAACAGCTCGGTGGGTGCTGTCAGTCTAATGCGAACCGCTCTCCACAAGATGCATGTCGGTCTTTGAGCAGGACGGCCTAGCTCGCGACTTGGCCCCACTCAGCCAGCGCGGCTGAGCGGCGTTCCTTGTAGGTCTGGCGGTCGATGAGGTGGCGTTCGAGATTGAAGTGGTTGTGAACGTTGGCATGCACGCTGGCGAACTTCTGTAGCGTCTTCATTCGCCTGAACCTGAGCATCGCTCGCTCTCGTCGTCGAAACGATAGGTGGCTGTTCTCCACCCGGTTGTTGGCCCAGCGCCCGACCTCCTGCTTCTCAGCGTTACCGAGCTCATTCATCGCTG